>CATWDJ010000048.1:0-3133 GCA_958349535.1 uncultured Lachnospiraceae bacterium | reverse complement strand
ACCCCTCAAAGATTGAGGGGCAGGGGAGCTGAAGTGTCGAAGACACTATTTTTATGGAGCAGAAACCAGGAAGAAGGAAAAATATGGAATTTACCTATGAAGAAGCGATTGCTTATCTTTACGATACCCCAAAATTTACTACAAAGAATGGTTTGGAACACACAAAAGAGCTGGTAAGAAGGCTGGGTATGGATTCAAAGCAGTTTAAAATCATTCACGTGGCGGGAAGTAACGGAAAGGGAAGCGTCTGCAGTGCAATAAATGAAGTACTGATTCGAGGGAACAAGAGGACAGGAATGTTTATTTCTCCTCATTTGGTCAATATGGAAGAGCGGTTCTGTGTGGATGGGAGACCCTGCAAAAGAGAGCAGTTTTTGGAAGCCTTCCGGGAGGTTTACCGCAGAGTGGAACAGATGCAGGAAGAAGGGTTGGCACATCCCACTTTTTTTGAATATCTGTTTGCCATGGGAATGTGGATTTTTTCCAGAGAGCAGGTGGAATATCTGATTTTGGAGACGGGACTGGGAGGAAGAAAGGACTGTACGAATATCGTAGAGCATCCCCTGATTACCGTCATTACCTCCATCAGCCTTGAACACACGGAATATTTGGGAACAACCATAGCTGAGATTGCCGGTGAAAAAGCAGGAATCATCAAAGAAGGCGTTCCGGTGGTATATGATGCTTCCTCACAGGAGGCGGCAAAGGTCATCGGGGAAAGAGCCTGTGAGAAAAATGCTAAAATTTATGGAATTCTTCCGAATTCCTTAAAATTTCCTAAATTTAACGGGAAAAACATTGATTTTTACTATGGTTCTGACTATGATGTAGATACGAGAATTTCCATACCCTTTGCAGCACCATATCAGATGATGAATATGGCATTGGTATATCAGACCATGATGTTGTTGGAAAAAGATACGGAGATTCCGAAAGAAGAAGTTTTAAAAGGGATTGCACATACCCGTTGGCAGGGAAGAATGCAGAAATTGGAGGAGAACATCTATCTGGACGGAGCCCATAATGTGGATGGAGTCAAGAGCTTTTTGGAAGCCGTCCGATGGATACAGCCACACCATCCGGTGCTACTTTTTTCCATGGTAAGAGATAAGGATTATGGGGAGGCAATCCGATTGTTGGCACAGGAAGACTGGGAACGGATTTATGTCACGCAGGTTAGAGATGAACGGGGAGTTTCTGCGAGAGAGCTGGCAGAAGTTTTTCAGTCAGAGGGCAAAGAGGCAGTGGTGATAGAGGACTGCAAAGAAGCCTTTCTTACGGCACGAGAAGAAAGAAACCAGAAACAGACGTTGTTCTGTACCGGTTCATTATATTTTGTAGGAGAATTATTGAGTCTGACAGGAGGTAACGAAGATGATTGATTTTGAGGAAGAATTAAAGAAATTCCAGCCGAGTCTGGAAGTAGAGGAAGCAGAAGATGCCATATATAGCCAGGATTTGACGGATATGACTGATATTTTAAAAGAAATGCTCAAAGATATGAAAGGAGCAATGTAAATGAGTCATGAAATAGACAGCAGAGTATATACGAAGATTCTGCATACATCCAATGCATGGTATAATGAGGCATTATCCAGAGCAAAGGTTCGGGATTTATCCGGTGCTGCAGAGTGTCTGAGGAAAAGCCTGCGTTACAATAAACAGAATATCAATGCGAGAAATCTGCTGGGACTGGTTTATTTCGAGATGGGAGAAACCGTATCTGCCCTGCGGGAATGGGTCATCAGCAAAAATTTCCAGAGCGAGAATAATATTGCAGGAGAATATTTAGACGAGATACAGAAAAATAGAGCCCGTTTGGAATCCATCAACCAGACCATCAAGAAATATAATCAGGCATTGCTATACTGTCAGCAGGACAGCAAGGATTTGGCGGTTATCCAGTTGAAGAAAGTTTTATCCCTCAATCCAAAGATGGTAAAGGGACATCAGCTTCTAGCCCTTTTATACTTAGAAGAGGGCAATCTGGAGCAGGCGGCAAAGGCTTTGAAAAATGCAGAGAAAATAGATGCAAACAATCTTACAACCCTCCGTTATAAAAATGAGATTCAGGAGAGAACCAAGGCAGCAGGAGGAGCCGGTAAGAAAAAGGAAGAAGATTTAGTATCTTATAGAAGCGGAAATGAAACCATTATCCGTCCTACTACCTCCTTTAAGGAGACCAGCACAGGCTCCACCATTTTGAATATTGCCATAGGTTTGGTATTAGGAGTTTTGATTACCTGCTTTTTGGTAGTACCGGGAGTCAAACAGAGTGCGAAATCCAATGCCAAGGACGAGGTATTAAAAGCCAATGACAGCCTTTCTTCTAAGAATCAGGAGGTTAAGAGTCTGGAATCCAAGGTAAAGGATTTGGAGAGCCAGTTGGATGAGCAAAAGAATTCTGCCGACAGTGCGGACAGCAGAGTTGCAAGCTTTGAGCAGCTTCTGGAGGCATACATTGCATTTGAAGACGGTGATGTGACCACAGCAGGAGATGCATTGGCAAATGTAAATCCGGACCATTTGGATGAGACCACCAAAGCAATCTATGATGAAATCAACGAGAGTGTAAACAGCGAGTATTTAGCTTCTCTTTATCAGGAAGCGTATAAGAATTACAACAACGGCAATTATGCCCAAGCAATTCCGGATTTTGAGAAGATTGTCCAGATGGATGAAAGTTACCGAGATGGAAATGCCATCTACTATCTGGCCCAGTCGTATAGGAAAAACAATGACGAAGAAAATGCAAAAACCTATTATCAGAAGGTGGTAGACCTTTATCCGAATACGGAGCGGGCATCCACGGCACAGAAATATCTGAACCAGATGGGTGCGGATACGGAAACGGAAGAATAGTAGAATTACAAAAGACATTGAGTGAGGACGCTCAATGTCTTTTTTGTTTAATAGGAAATTCCTTTGGATTTCCTATTAAACAAAAACGCTCCGCGAGGATGTGCACTCGCGTGAGAGGAAGATGTCAGCTAAAGCTGACCACGCTCGGCACACAAAGTGTGCAAGCCCCTCATGAGTGAGGGGGTGGGGAGATGATGTGGGCTTGCCACTTTGTTCCTTTATAGGAAAGTTCTCCTTCGGAGAACTCTTGATATGAAAATAGCCCGCTGGA
>CATWDJ010000047.1:0-4478 GCA_958349535.1 uncultured Lachnospiraceae bacterium | reverse complement strand
TCATCTGAGCCTTTTTCTTTTAACTCAGTTTTTCATAGTTCACTTGACACTACCATTATATTTAAATGTGAATCAAAATATTCCTATTTTTATATCAACAGATACTGTATCTGATTAAAAAAGTACCCTACAATGACAATTCCAATGGTACAGATTGCCACAAATATTCCCAGTAATTTAGGCTTCACAGCTTTTTTTAGCATGATGATTGACGGCAGTGAGAGAGTGGTAACGCCCATCATAAAAGACAACACGACACCTAATCTTGCTCCCTTTGCAAGCAGTGCCTCGGCAATGGGAATACACCCGAAAATATCTGCATACATCGGTATGCCTGCAACAGTGGCAATAACTACGCCAAAGGGATTTCCGGTGCCAAGTATACTGACTATCCATTTCTCCGGTATCCAGTTATGGATTACCGCTCCCACAGCAATTCCCAGAACCACATAAGGCACTACTTTTTTTGCAGTGGACACCACCTGCTCCCATGCATATTTTAGACGGTCCGTTTTGGTTATTTCCTCCACCGGAAGGTCTATGGACTTCCCGTTTCGGATAAATTCCTGTACCTGATCCTCCAAGTGCATTTTTTCTATTAAGGTTCCTCCCACAACGGCTATGAGTAATCCCACCAAAACATATACAACTGCTACTTTCCATCCAAAAATGCTCATAAGCAGAACCAATGAACCCAAATCCACCATGGGCGAAGAGATAAGAAATGAAAAGGTTACACCCAATGGAAGTCCGGCACTGGTAAAGCCAATAAATAGCGGAATAGAAGAACAGGAGCAAAAAGGCGTTACCGTTCCGAGAAGGGCAGCAACCACATTCGCCCCTATCCCTTTCATTCCTCCAAGTATCTTCTTGGTTCTCTCCGGCGGAAAATAACTTTGGATATATGAGATAATCAATATCAAACATCCCAGCAGTACCATGATTTTAATAAAATCATAAATAAAAAATTGTATGCTGCCTCCCAGTCTCTGGCCGGTATCAAGTCCCATTGCCTCCAAAGCATTTCCAATAAGTCTGTTTAACCATTTCATTCCCAAAACTTCATTCTGAAAAAATTCCCATACTGTTTTCATTTTTTTCTCCTTATATTTATAAATCGAAATATTTCAATATATATTTTGTAATATAAGCCGTACTTTTCCGTACGGCTTCATTCCTTATTATTTATTTTGTGTCTGTGGCTTTTATGAACGTTTTAAGATAAGAAGCTAAACTTTCCACGCCCTCTGAAGAAATAGAATAATGCATCCATTTTCCTTCTTTTCTTCCCACAACAATCCCGCTATCACATAAAATTTTCATATGATGAGATAGGGTAGGCTGGCTAATCTGCATCTCTTCCAATATCTTACAGGCACATTTCTCCTCATGCTCCAGCATCTGCAAAATTTGTAATCTGTTTTCATCACCGAAGGCTTTGAACATAGCCGCAGCTTTTTTATTATCCATCCTGCCATCTCCGTTCACAAAATTTTGTCTATTGGTATTATAACATCATATAGATATTTGTCAATATATTGTTATAATTCAATTACCTGCTCTTTTACAGAAGGATCGTAATTTGCTATTACGCCGAGACAATTTTCATCCTTTCGACATTCGCATAGCCACTGCAGGGATTTTTTCGCCAATTCTTTGTCTACGGTAAAACCGGGAATAATTTTTTTATCAAAAGAATCCTGAAGGTATGCTCCGTCATTTGCCAGAATCAGGTATTTTTCCTTTGGGATGCTCTATCAGATAGCAGGATACCGGAAGAATCCTTTTTTTCGTTTTTCCCCGCAAAAAACCTGTGACCGCAAGGGGATTTTTTTCATGGAGTGGGATTGCTTGGTCCACTTTCACACTTCCGGTATGAAATACATGTACTTTAATCATCTTCTCCACTCCTATCCGGCAGCATTGCCGTAATATCCTTTGCCAGTTGCAACATATGTCTTTTCCGTGATGGTTCCCACCCGGACACCGCTGCACTCTTCCAACTGCAACATTTCCAATATCAGATGCTGCCTGTTTTCATCTCCGATGGCATTTAAAATTTTTTTGCAATTTGCAAATTCCTTTGCTAACTGTTTGATATTTTTTTCTATGGTCATCTACCTGCTCCTACTTTATCTTATGACCGGATATTGCTTCAAAATGATATTTCACAATTCCCAAATCCAGTTTTGTATAAAATCCCGTCCTTGATTTTACAGACACCTGATTATCCTGAAAATTAAAATAAAATTTCTGTTGGTTCATGGCTGTGGGAGCAAGCAACGCCGCTTTTACACCTTTTACAAACCAGTCCGGTTGATTCTCCTCCTGATTACAAACTTGTTTTAATTCTTTGTTTTTGTGCGGCACTCCCTGGGTCTGTCCGTATCCAAGGGAAATCACACACACCAATTTTTCCCCTTTCTCTATTTTTGCCGCACATTTTCCTTTCCCATAGGTCATTGCAACCCAACAGGTATTCAATCCTAATTCCTGTGCCTTCAAAACCATTTTTCCACCGTAGTATCCCACGGTTTCCTCTAAAGTTTCGGTATTCTTTCCCACCAAGGCAATATAGTTTGTTACGCCGCTAAATTTTCCGTAACGTGCCATCATGGTACTAAAACATTGCGGCTCATCATAGATAATCTGCATATGCAATCCACTTTCCTCATTACATTCTGCCAGACAAGCCTCTAATTCTGCACGAATATTTTCTTCAATTTTTTTATTCTGATACTGTCTGACACTATGTCGCTGTTTCATAATATCTAATAATTCCATTATTACGTCCTCCATCAAATATTGTTTGGTTTATTTGCTTAAACAATTATATCACGATGAATTTAAAATGTTTCAATGGGAAAGAAAATCGAGATGAATAAAAAAACAATATAAATGGCGAGGTCAGAATCTATCTGCCTCGCCTCAGTGCAGTCCGAAAACATACACCTCAATCCTTATATATAATATACCTTACTGTAACAAAATATGCAAGGCTTTCTGTTTATTTTTTCACATATGCAGTCAGTTTTTCCAGCTTTCCTTTGATGCCAGTAGCAACAATTTTATTATATATAGGTAATGGTAACTCCTTATACAAATCATTAATACATTCTTCGTATTCTTTAAGAAATTTTATAAGCATTTTTTTAGGATATTGAACATGTTTTAACAAGCATACAATTAATGCAATATAATCCGAAAAATATTCAAATTTTACATTGATAATTCCCGTTTCCATTTCTACCCATTTAATAATATTTTTGTTAGCATCTCGGTCTTTAAATCTTGCGTCAAATACAATATTATTATGTGCCGTTGCATTTCTTAAAGCTTTTATGGTAAATAATGCATTAGCTACTAGTTGATAATTTGTATCATAACTAACCTTCATATCAAGTGCACTACTTACTTTCTCTCTCGCATCTTTGTTCAAGCATTGAAGAAACTCTGCAAAATCTCCTAACATCATAACTTCAAAAATACCCCAAATCGGAATCTCTTCTCCGCGATTATAAAAATGTGACACCATTGAATTTTTATGTTTATAACTAGTTGACAACATGGCATGAATCTTATCCCTTAATCTCAAGCGTTTTAATCTCAAGTCTCTATTAGATAACTCATCATTCATTTTTGTTTTATAAATATTTCCAATTGATTTATCCTTCATGCCCGGAACAATCTGTTCCAAAGTATAATTCTTAACAGCCATTTCAATAAACATCAATGCGGGATATACCAACTTTTTCAGTGCATTATCATAGTTTATAACAGCTACAATTTCAGAAAAATTGGTATATGGTATCGTATTCTGTCTTTTTTTAATAAATCGATATCCTTTATATCCATGGTAATATCCATATTGCGTTAATTGTAACTTATCCTTACTTCCATTTATGTTAATATTACAATCATCTCTAAGATGAATCATTAACCCGTTTATTGTCTTAGCTTTTTCTGTCGAATTCATATACTCCCCTTCCTCATTATTGACGAATATTTTATCTTTTTATTCTTTCTTAATCATATCACATTCGCATATAAAACACTATTAAATTATCGGAAAGCACATGAAACGTCTCTCTATTACACATCACATTTTCCGTTCACAGAAATTTGCTAAAAAGTTTTCCGCGGAATAACACAAACAACTTTAATTGTTTACACGTATAAAAAAGGTTCCCAAGGAAAACCTTAGAATACGATAAGTGCCCCTCGAAAATGCTTCGCATTTCCTCGGTCGCGGGCATTCGTTAAATGACCACAAAGACAATAAAATAGGGACTTCCAAGTAAACTTGGAGTCCCTGTTTTATCGCCTTAATTGGCACTTATCTCATTGCTTTCGCGTATACAATTGAACATTAGCAGTTCAATTGTCATGAATTACTCGATAATTGTAGCAACACGACCTGAACCTACAGTTCTACCACCTTCACGGATAGCGAATGTAAGACCCTGCTCCATAGCGAT
>CATWDJ010000046.1:0-5864 GCA_958349535.1 uncultured Lachnospiraceae bacterium | reverse complement strand
CAGAAGCAATAATCATATGTATGCTCAAATTATTGACGATACAGTTGGAAATACACTTGTGGCAGCTTCTACACTTGACAAAGATGTAAAAGCTGAGCTGGAAAAGACTAATAACGTTGATGCAGCAGCATATCTTGGAACAGTCGTTGCAAAGAAAGCATTAGACAAGGGTATTCAGACAGTTGTCTTTGATAGAGGCGGTTTTATATATGAAGGTAAAGTGAAAGCTTTAGCAGACGCAGCTAGAGAAGCTGGATTAGAATTCTAGGAGGACATAACATGAAACGTGAAATCATTGATGCTAGTCAATTTGAATTAACGGAAAAAGTGGTATCAATTAAACGTGTTACAAAAGTTGTTAAAGGTGGACGTAACTTCCGTTTTACAGCTTTAGTTGTTGTCGGCGACGGCAATGGACATGTAGGTGCAGGTTTGGGAAAAGCAGCAGAGATTCCGGAAGCTATCCGCAAAGGAAAAGAAGATGCTATGAAGAAACTGATTTCTGTTAAATTAGATGAGAATAGCAGTATTACACACGATATTTCCGGAAAACACACCGGAGCATCCGTATTACTGAAGAAAGCTCCGGAAGGTACCGGTGTTATCGCTGGCGGTCCTGCCCGTTCTGTATGTGAGTTGGCAGGAATCAAGAACATCCGTACAAAATCATTGGGATCAAACAATAAGCAGAACGTTGTACTTGCTACAATCAATGCTTTAAGCCAGTTGAAATCCCCGGAAGAAGTTGCAAGACTTCGTGGAAAATCTGTAGAAGAGATTCTCGGTTAAGGGAGGAATAAAAAATGGCAGATAAAGTAAAAATCACACTTGTGAAATCAACCATCGGTGCAGTACCGAAAAACAAAAAAACAGTAGAAGCTTTGGGACTGAAGAAAATCGGACAGTCTAAAGAATTCCCAAACAACAAAGCTACTCAGGGTATGATTCAGCAGGTTAGACATTTAATCAAAGTAGAAGAAATCTAGAAAAACAGATAGGAGGTGTCAGAATGGACTTATCAAACTTAACACCTGCAGCAGGTTCAAAGCATAGTGATAATTTCAGAAGAGGACGTGGACACGGTTCAGGAAATGGTAAGACAGCCGGAAAAGGTCATAAAGGACAGAAAGCTCGTTCAGGAGCTCCGAGACCAGGTTTTGAAGGTGGTCAGATGCCATTATACAGAAGATTACCAAAGAGAGGATTTACCAATCGTAACAGCAAAGAAATCGTTGGTATCAATCTCTCAGCATTGGAAGTCTTCGACAATGATGCAGTTGTTTCTGTAGACACATTAATCGAGAAAGGAATCGTTAAGAATCCAAGAGATGGCGTAAAGATTCTTGGAAACGGTGAATTTACTAAGAAGCTTACAGTTCAGGCAAATGCATTCAGTGCAAGTGCAAAAGAAAAAATTGAGGCTCTTGGTGGAAAAGCAGAGGTGATCTAATGCTGGAGACACTCCGCAATGCCTTTAAGATTGAGGATATTAGAAAACGTATTATTTATACATTCTTAATGCTCATTGTGATTAGAATAGGCTCACAGTTGCCTGTTCCGGGTGTAAACAGTCAGGTATTTGCAAACTGGTTTGCAACTCAGGGAGGCGATGCATTCAGCTTCCTTGATGCAATTACCGGCGGCTCTTTTTATCAGATGTCCGTCTTTGCACTGAACATTACACCGTACATCACATCTTCCATCATTATTCAGCTTTTAACCATTGCAATTCCGAAATTAGAGGAATTACAAAAGGACGGAGAAGATGGAAGAAAGAAAATTACAAAGATTACCCGTTATCTGACGGTTGTGCTGGCACTCATCGAGGGAACAGCCATGGCAATCGGCTTCGGAAGAGCGGGCTATCTGGATGCATTTGATGCAAAAAATGTAATCATGGTTGTGGCTATTTTAACAGCCGGTTCTGCGGTTGTTATGTGGATTGGTGAGAGAATTACCGAGAAGGGTGTGGGAAATGGTATTTCCATCGTCCTTGTCATCAATATTATCTCCCGTATTCCGGCAGACTTAAATGCACTGTACGAGCAGTTTGTAGCAGGAAAATCTCCTGCAAAAGGTGTGCTGGCAGCAGCAATCATCATTGCAATCATTTTAGTAACTGTAGTCTTCGTAGTTATACTTCAGGATGCAGTCCGCAAGATTCCGGTACAGTATTCCAAGAAGATTCAGGGAAGAAAACAGGTGGGAGGACAGTCGACATTCATTCCGATGAAGGTCAACACGGCGGGAGTTATCCCGGTTATCTTCGCCCAGTCCCTGATGCAGTTTCCGGTTGTAATCGCAACCATTTTAGGAAAAAATGAGGGAACCGGTGTATGGAGTAAGATTTTGAAAGGATTGTCCCAGTCTAACTGGTGTAATCCGTCAGAACCGATTTATACCATCGGTATGATTGTGTATATTCTGTTGCTGATTTTATTTGCATATTTCTACACATCCATTACCTTTAATCCAATGGAAATTGCTAATAACATGAAGAAAGCAGGTGGATTTATTCCGGGTATCAGACCGGGTAAACCAACCAGTGATTATTTGACAAATATATTGAATTACATTATTTTTATAGGAGCTATCGGTTTGACTATCGTAGCGATTATTCCGATTTTCTTCAACGGAGTATTTAGTGCGAGCGTCAGCTTCGGTGGAACATCTATCATCATTATCGTAGGTGTTGTTATCGAAACATTAAAACAAATTGAATCACAGATGAGGGTTCGTTACTATAAAGGCTTTTTAAATGACTAATAATGTGAACCACAGGAGATACAGGCAAAGCCGTATCTCCAATGGTGTTTATAAAGGAGGTTTTAACATGAAAATTATTATGTTAGGTGCACCGGGTGCAGGAAAAGGAACACACGCAAAGAAAATTTCAGAGAAATATAGCATTCCTCATATTTCCACAGGAGATATCTTCCGTGCAAATATCAAAGAGGGAACAGAATTAGGAAAGAAAGCAAAAGAGTACATGGATCAGGGTCTTTTAGTACCGGATGAACTGACTTGTGACTTAGTTATGGATAGAATCCAGCAGGATGACTGCAAAAACGGATTTGTATTAGATGGATTTCCACGTACAATTCCGCAGGCAGAAGCGTTGACAGCAGCACTTGAGAAAATCAACGAGAAGATGGATTATGCATTGGACATCGAAATTGCTGATGAAAAAATCGTAGAGAGAATGTCCGGCAGACGCGTATGTACGAAATGTGGAGCACCGTTCCATATCGTAAACATTCCTCCGAAGACAGAGGGAATCTGCGATCACTGCGGCGGCGAATTACAGTTCAGAGCAGATGACCAGCCAGAGACTGTATTAAAACGTTTAGGCGTATACCATGAGCAGACTCAGCCGTTGATTGAGTACTATGCAAAACAGGGTATTTTAAAAGAAATCGACGGAACAAAGAGTGTAGAAGAAGGCTTTGCCTCTATCGTTGAAATCTTAGGAGCATAGAATATGTCGGTAACGATAAAATCTGCAAGAGAAATTGAATTGATGAGAGCCGCAGGTGAAATTCTTGCGAAGGTTCATCAAAATCTGGGAAATGAATTAAAACCGGGAATGTCTACCTTTGAGGTAGACAGACTCGGAGAAGAAATGATAAGAAGCTATGGATGTGAGCCGTCCTTTAAGAATTATCAGGGATATCCGGCAAGCGTCTGTGTATCTGTAAATGATGAGGTAGTACATGGGATTCCAAATAAGCACCATCTTTTGCAGGAAGGTGATATTGTGAGTCTGGACATTGGAGTAATCTATAAAGGTTATCATTCCGATGCCGCCAGAACCCATGGTATCGGAGAAATTTCCCAGGAAGCAGCCCTTTTAATAGAAAGAACCAAACAGAGCTTCTTTGAAGGTATCAAATATGCCAAAGCAGGGAATCACTTATACGAAATATCGGGAGCAATCGGTGATTATGCCGAAGGATTCGGATATGGAGTGGTCAGAGATTTGGTGGGACATGGAATTGGAACACACTTACATGAAGATCCTGAGATTCCAAATTTCAGACAGCTTCGCAGAGGAATCAAGCTGCGGAGCGGAATGACCTTAGCAATCGAGCCTATGATTAATGCAGGGCGTCCGGATGTGGAATGGTTAGATGATGATTGGACAGTTGTGTCAGAGGATGGATCCTTATCCGCTCACTATGAGAATACAGTGCTGATTACAGAGGGAGAACCGGAAATTCTGACTCTTACCGAGGAAGAAAAGGCAAAGCTGTAAGAGGAGGAAACGGATGGACACATTCTTTGCGAAAACCAAAGCGGGGCATGACAAAAATCAGATTTATTTCTTATTAAAAGAAGATGAGGAATATGTATATCTGGTAAACGGAACGACAAAGCCGCTGGAGAAACCCAAAAAGAAAAACAGAAAGCATATCCAGCTTATCAAAAATCTTCCCATAGAAGTGACAGAGGTCATGGAAGCGGGAACGACAAATGAAAATGTCAAACGTGCAATCAAAATATATCAAAAGTTAAGACAGGAATCAGAGGATTTCATATAAGAGGAGGAAATGAAAATGTCAAAAGCAGATGTAATTGAAGTAGAAGGAACCGTTGTTGAAAAGTTACCGAACGCAATGTTTCAGGTGGAACTGGAAAACGGACATCAGATTTTAGCACATATCAGCGGAAAGCTGCGTATGAACTTTATCCGTATTTTACCGGGTGATAAGGTAACCATCGAGATGTCTCCGTATGACTTGACCAAAGGCAGAATCATCTGGAGAGATAAATAAGAAATAGCTTGATTTTTAAGAGTGTGCGTGCTATAATGTTAGTCGGACACTTTTGGAAAATACCCATAAAATGCCGGAAAACCGCATGAAATGGGGCAATAGAAGAAAGGAGAGTTTGCTGTGAAAGTAAGATCATCAGTAAAACCTATTTGCGAAAAATGCAAAGTTATCAAGAGAAAAGGAAGCATCAGAGTAATCTGTGAGAATCCGAAACACAAACAGAGACAGGGTTAATTACCGGAGCTTGTTTGTAAAATGAATTATGTGCGGCTGTAGCATGGTATTGCTCTAAGTACTATGCTATTCATAATAAAACGATATATGCTTTAATACCGAGAGGCATATATCACTTTTTCATGTAATCCCATAAGTGGGAATTACAGGTAACAACGAAGCAGGTGTATGCACACATTTCAGGGCGGGAGACCGTAGCTGCATGGGTTTGTTTCGTGACACAAATAACAGACAGAAATAATGGAGGTTTAACACACATGGCTCGTATCGCAGGTGTAGATTTACCAAGAGAAAAACGTGTAGAAATCGGCTTAACTTATATTTACGGTATTGGAAGAGTAAGCTCTAACCGTATCCTTGCCGAAGCAAAGGTTGATCCTGATACACGTGTCAGAGATTTAACTGACGAAGAAGTTAAGAGAATTAGTGAAGTCATCGACGCAACACAGATGGTAGAAGGTGACTTGAGAAGAGATATCGCTCTCAACATTAAGAGATTACAGGAAATTGGATGCTATCGTGGTATCCGTCACAGAAAAGGACTTCCGGTACGCGGACAGAAGACAAAGACAAACGCAAGAACCAGAAAAGGTCCTAAGAGAACTGTTGCTAACAAAAAGAAATAAGTTGGCGGCATGACATTATTTTGAAGAAAGTAGGTTAGTTTAGATATGGCTAAAAAAGTTGCAAAAAAAGTAACAAAAAAGCGTGTAAAGAAAAACGTTGAACGCGGACAGGCACATATTCAGTCATCTTTTAACAACACAATTGTTACAATCACAGATGCTGAAGGTAACGCATTATCATGGGCAAGTGCCGGTGGTCTTGGATTTAGAGGTTCAAAGAAATCTACTC
>CATWDJ010000045.1:0-5905 GCA_958349535.1 uncultured Lachnospiraceae bacterium | reverse complement strand
AATGTCAAAACTGCTTTTTCGTTTACCCCATCATCGATTGTAACCTAAAGAATTTATTGAAATGGAGTAATGATTATGGAATTGAATATAAATTCACCCGTTTATTTTAAAGACCGCTATGGAATTGATGATGAAGTATATAAATTTTGTCAGAGAGCATATTTGTTTTTTAAAGATAAAAAATATAGCAATACCTTGCAAATTATTGGAATAGTTCCTATTGTAGAACCTCAAGAAATTGTTGAGGGAGAAAATTATAAAGAGAAAGTAAAATTCCTTTGTAATAAAAGTGTTGCATCAATAAATATTAAGATGGATTTCAATGATTACTATAATGCTGATAGTATAAAAAGAATTGAACTAACTAAAGAAATGATACTGACAGCAGTAAAACGCATAATTACTAAAGTGGATTTTGATTATGGTAAATTTAAAGAAGATTTGATAAGTTTACATTGATAAATTCCAGTTTTGATTTGACTTAATTCATAACATTTATTAACTGTTATATCTTATCCTCGTGAAGTCCGCAACCCCTTGAAAATGCTAAATTTGTAGCGAGTGAGTTTGCCCTTACGCTTTCCCTTGTGTTATATCCTTTTCCCTCATGTTACGAATGCTCACAAGGGCAAAATTAAGGGAAAGAAAATCCAGTAACAAATTATAACATGAAATGAAAATGGCAGGAAGAACGGATTGAAATGCTTTCAAAACTTTTAGAAAATTAAGGAAAGGACAGATAAGATATGAGATTGATTTATGCAAGATATAATCCGCAATGTAATAGCATAGATGTAACCACGTTTGAAAATGTAGTGCTTAGAATTGATTGCAATAAGGCAGAGGAAGGATTGAGAACTACTCCCGGCTCCCAGTGTTCGTTGAATGCTTTGGCTATTGATAATCCATTAGAATATGCAAGATTATACTTGGATGGAGAAATGCAAGTATGGGTTGATGCAGAGGATCGTTTAGATACGTGGTGATTTTGCTAATATAATATCATGATAGAGGTCTAGTACTAAAAATTCCAGAAAAATATATAGAACGTACGGTTATTCCATAATAAGAGGCAGGAATCTTAAGTTTCTAGATGTTTGAATTTTGCCTTAAGGTAAATAGAGAGGACACATTGATTTTTCAGTGTATCCCCTCTATTTAAAATTATTTTTAAATAGTTCTTGCACAAAAACAAATAGCATGCTAAAATCTATTTAAAGAAAGTTTTAAATAGGTAAAAGATATGGGAGAAACTAACATTTTTAAAGTATTGGCAGATAGCCAGCGAAGAGACATTCTTATTATGTTGAGAAATGAACGATTAAATGCCGGAGAGATTGCTGAAAAATTACAGATTACACCGGCTGCTCTTTCTTATCATTTAAAATTACTTAAAAACGCAGACTTGATATCTGAATATAAAGAGAAAAACTTTGTTTATTATGAAATCAACACTACGGTTTTCGATGAATTAATTATATGGGTTAACCAGTTTGGAGGAAAAAAAGTATGAAAAAAATAATGTGGATAGTAGCAATGATACCAGTTGTAGTTACAAGTGTTGTACTACAGTTTATGCCTGATATTATACCTATGCATCATGACTTGGAGGGAAACACTGACAGATGGGGAAGTAAAACAGAAAGCTTTATTTTTCCGGTAATTATTTTGTTTATTACACTGTTTTGGCACTTGCTAATCTATGTGTTTGAGAAAAAATCAAAAAATGCAAATACAGAAAAGGAACAGATGGAAGCAAAATCTTCTGCAAAGGTATTATGTGTTGTAGGAATTTCGCAAGCAATCATGTTCGGGATTATGCATTATTTTATTCTTTATTCTTCTTGGATACAGGCAAATGCAGGTGGTGAACATGCGGTTATTGACATTGCAAAAGTTTCATGTATTTTGTGTGGTATTATATTTATTGTATTAGGAAATTTTATGACAAAGGCAAAACGAAATGCAGTAGTGGGAGTTCGAACCGTTTGGAGTATGCACAATGATAATACATGGAGAAAGAGTAACCGCTTTGGTGCAATATGTATTATTATTACGGGGTTATTGACTATCATTACAACCGTATTTACAAGTGGGATGACTGGCACAATCTTTATGTTGATTTATTTATTATTAGCAACAATTGTAACTGTGGTATACTCAAAAAAGATATATGATAAGGAAATAAAAAAATAATTTGTATCTTTATGCGAGAGGGTGAAATTCCAGTCTTTTACGGAGAGATAACAAACGAAGGGAGGCAATTGCCTCCCTTCGTTTGTTATCTACTCCTTCCACGGTTTGGTGGAGAATATGGTCTTGTTAACTCTCGCTCCTTTATGTCCTGTTTCTTAGATATAAGCCTATCGTGTAGAGACTGTGGCTTTTCTCCATACCGTTGTTTCCAATTCTTAAGGCTGTCCTGATAATCCCCATAAGCTGTCTCTGACTTATGAAATGCTTTGTAGAAGGCTTCCGCATTCTGATACCCGTATTCCTTTACGATATGGGATAATCGGGCTTTCATTCGGGAAATACGTTCCTCCAATCCGGCTATCTCTGTTGAAAGTTCGGAACGCCTTTTTGCTTTGAAGATACCTTTGCTGTCGGACAGTTCAATTTCAAGGTCACTTCGCTGTTTCTCGAGTGCAAAAATTGCTTTATTCTGTTCTTGCAGCTTTTGATAAATTTCGCATAAGTGCTTGTAAGAAACTGCTTCCGGTGATGGCTGTGGTCTTGGCGGTATGGCAGGCTTTGGTGTATCTGTCTGCTTTCTGCTTTCTTCTGGTACAGCTTTCTGCTCTTTGAAATCTGTGTTCTCCGGTCTTGCTTCAAGCTCTTTGGAAATTACTTTATCTGCAAGCTCCAGAGTTTTGAGAAATACTTTGGAGATTAACAGTTCTAATACTGCAATGGCAGTACCGATAATGGAAGATAACAGATTCGGTCTGTTTCCGTAAAGCCATACGGATTCCACAATCTTGTCCGTTATCCGTTCCTTTTTTATCTGCATGATTTCTGACTTGGAAACACCCGTTACAATCGCTCTGTCAACAGTCTGATTCCACAAGGTGCGTTTACCGTTGTCTGCCTCAATCTCGGTGGCTTTCGGATTGTTCTTACCAATCTTTTTGGTGGCAAGATACATACCGCCACGCTCAAAAACTTCTAACCGCTGGCTTTTATCCCACACATACTGATTGATAAGATTGGTATAATCCTGCTTGACGGTATCAAGGAAATTTTCAGCCTTGAAGTGTTTATCCTTAATGGAGAAAATCTGTCTTTCGTATACCTCACCTTTGTGAATCACCTTACACCTTTTACGGATATTTCCTTCTTTATCAAGTATCTCTTTCTTGGTGCGTACATGATTTCCCTTTTCGTCATAGAACATATTGCGGGTGGCAACCTTTTCTATGGGCTGTTCCAAGAGTGTACGCTCCGAAAAAATGAGATGGATGTGATAGTTGGTTTTCCGCTTATTGTGATGCAGGGCTGCGATACAGTCCGTTCCGTAAGTCTGTCTGAAATGGTCTGTAAATATCTGCAACAGTCTGTCTGGAGGATACTCCGTAAAAGATTCCGGCAGGGCTATGATCAATTCCCTTGCCTCAATACATTTCCCCTCCGTACCGTTTTTTTTAAATTCTGCCTGATTATATTTTGCAAGGTCAGTCCAAAAATTACGGTCTGTGGTTTCATATACCGCATACAGATTTTCCTGCTTCTTTGGGCTTGAAATATAATAAATTCTTCCCCGGACATTGTGGAGCTTCGTCATCTGAATAAATGAATTTCTTGGCATGTGCTTCCTCCTTTCCGTATCTGCCAAGTACGAAGCTGCAAGAAATGAGGATGGGAAACTTTCTAATGTGAAAGTGAGTAGGCTACATAGGTAGCCTGTCTACGAACATATCCGCCTGTCGGCGAAAAGCTCCCAGCAGGGCGAAATACACAGAGTACAAATCGTAAGATTTGTGCGAGGGGTGTATTTCGCTCTCAAACGCCGAGGGCTTGTATAAAAAAGTTTCTTCCCCACTTCTTAAATTTCCGGTTGTATCTTAGAGGAAGCACATGGTATAATCTATTTGCGTGTAGGTATATCATGGCTTCGGTCAGATACATACCTTAGGGATGGTCTTAGGACTGTCCCTATTTAATTTGTCACATTTCTTGTGACAGCTCTGACATTTCCTTTGTCCCTTAAGTCCCTGCCTTCATTGGCGGTCATGAACTTTTCAAGCATATCCGTTTTGATAAGGACTTTCCGTCCTACCTTCAATACCGGAAGCTTTTTCCATTCTACCAGTTTCCGCAGGGTATTTCTGCCGATACCCGTATAGTCGGCAGCTTCCTCAATGGACAGTGCAATCTTCACTTCTGTCATTAAAACACCTCCTCTTGAATTGCATAATGCAATTTTGTAACTATGCCTACTATATAACTTTTATATCTTCTTGTCGAGCGTTACGAAATTTTAAAAGTAATTATTAACTTGCATATTGCAATGCTACTTTTACTGTGTTATACTTTAGCCATACCGAAAAAGGAGGCGTATCAGAATGAAAGATAAAGAATTACGCAAGTTAATCGGTAGCAGGGCAAAACAACGCAGACTGGAATTAGGTGTCAACCAGCCTTATATAGCAGAAAAGATGGGAGTTACCGCTTCCACCATACAGCGGTATGAGGCAGGAACGATTGACAACACCAAGAAGCTTGTTCTGGATGGTCTGTCGGAAGCACTTCATGTATCAGTGGAGTGGCTGAAGGGCGAGACGGAAGAAATGACAAGTGATGTTACGGATAAAAGGGAATTACAGATTCGTGATACCATGACTTCCATTCTCTCCAAACTGCCTTATGATATGAAGGCAGACGAAGCGGATTTTTCCAAAGATTTACTGCTGCTGATGTTGAAGGAATACGAATTATTCGTTGATTCCTTTCAATATGCCTGTAAGAATTTTAAAGGGAATACGGAAGATGCCACAATTGCAAAAGTAATGGGGTTTGAATCCAATCAGGAATATAATGAGATTATGTTCCTTAGGGAAATCACCCATACGGTAAACGCACTGAACGACATGGGCGACATTGTAAGGCTCTATTCCAAGAATCCCGAAACGGCAGCCGTAAGGCTTGCAAATCTTCTTTCAGAGAAAGACTCCGAACCGGTATAGATTAGACAACCGGAGTTATGATATACTTACACGCAGAAAGCATTTCATCAGTTCCGATTGTCGATATCGAAAGGAGTAACGATTATGGCAAAAGGTTCTGTAAGAAAGAAAGGCAAGAAATGGTACTACCGCTTCTATGTGGAAGATGCAAGCGGTAATCTGGTGCAGAAGGAATTTGCAGGTACGGAAAACAAAAGCGAGACGGAAAAGCTGTTGAGGCAGGCAATGGAGGATTATGAAGCCAAGCGGTTTGTTGCAAAGGCTGAAAACATCACACTCGGAGAGTTGCTTGACCTTTGGGCTGAGGAAGAATTAAAGACAGGCACATTGAGTAATGGAACGGTTGGCAATTATCTTCAGACAATTGGGAGAATCAAACAACACCCTATCAGCAAAAGGAAACTGAAAACGGTGACTTCGGTACACCTGCAGGAGTTTATGGATTTGCTCTCATTTGGAGGCACTGTGGGAGATTTTATATCAAAAGGATATTCCATTGATTATGTAAGGTCATTTTCAGCAGTATTGCAACAGTCATTCCGGTTTGCGGTATTTCCGAAACAGTTTATTACCTTCAATCCAATGCAGTATGTGGTGATGAGGCATAAAAAGGAAGAAACGGATTTGTTTGCGGATGAAACAGCCACAGACAGAGACAAGGTTAAACCGCTTTCCTTTGAAATGTACCGGAAACTGATTGAACAGCTTGGAAAACGAAG
>CATWDJ010000044.1:0-7018 GCA_958349535.1 uncultured Lachnospiraceae bacterium | reverse complement strand
GGAATGGTGGCTCTCAAACTCCGGACAGGTGGCTCAATGGGAGCCGGAATACTCAGATACATGATTATTATGAGACAGATGAAAAGGAAAGTTACATTGTTATGAAATATCCGCCGAAAACTGATAAGTGATATCAGAAGCGTTGAAAAAGCTAAACAGTGTTTAACCTTTTTGGAGAAAAACACATAGCATCCACCCGAACTTATCCTTTCTCGTGGTACTAACCTTTTAAGAATCACCACCCGAAAGCCGGTGGAACCGGAAATGGATAATAAAATGGACATTATTATTTTTAGTACCAGGGTATTTGGCACTAGGATTTCACTGTAGGTTGTGAGTGTGGCGTTGCGGTATTTTGCGGTACTACAAGGCTTGGCAGAAAAATAAGTTCCGGTACTATAAAAGCGGTAAAATAGCCCATAAAAGCGAGCACAGAAATCTTGGAAGCCCCTGATTTACCTGCGGTACTAATGGTGGTACTAAAAGCAATTTCAGTAAAGCTATTATAAGAGTTTTTCTGCTACAGAAATTTTTTCTTGTAATTTGCCAAAATGGATTCTATAATAAAATCATGGTTGGAAAGTGACTTAGAACTCACTGTCTCGGGTAGTATCGGCAGGACAGTCAAATCAGGGGAAAACGAGTCGAAAAATTCATTTCCAGCCAGAGGAACTATCCACAGTGATGGAAAATTTATCTGATTTTTGCCTCAAATAGTACCAAAATTTTGGTACTAAAATGGTACTACAATCGATAAGAACGAAAAATAACAGGAACAAAATATGCATATTTTCAATACAAATATGTATAGAAAACTAATGAAAAACAATCTCTAAAACTTCAAACTTTGCGAGTTTGAGTAGTTTAAATTTGATATGGTGTATTTTATATAGCAGGTAATCTATAGGGTTGCCTGCTGTTTGTTTTCTGGGGAATTTGCATAATAATAGATAAAGATATATTGGTCGAAAAATAACAATAATGTCATTATAATGAAAAAATATTTTAAGAAATATCCTTCGGTTTTTTCCTGCTATGTGGTAAAATAGTACATTGATAACAAAAATAATATTTTTTATTTGAAAGAGGAATGGATTATGGCGTTAAAAAGCAGTATGGAAAGGGCCAGCAAAATGGCTGGTGGTTTTGCGACAGCTAAGAAAAATGTAGTCATTCAGTATCAGGGAAGAGAGCGGATGGAACAGGGGCTGTTCGAGCAGATTCGTAAGGATATTCTGTGTCAAGGGATGAAAGATGAAGAAATAGAAGAAGTAAATATTTATATTAAACCGGAAGAATCAGCCGTATTCTATGTCGTAAACAATAAAATTCAGGGACAAATCCCATTTTAGAATATAAAAGAATCGTTGATAAGTTATATTGGAAGAAGGATGAATTATGAAAACAATTACATACGTGGTGGCAAACCAAAAAGGTGGTATTGGAAAGACAACGACAGCAACTACTTTGGCAGGAATATTAGCAAGAAAAGGAAAAACACTGCTCATTGATGCTGATCCGCAGGGAAACAGTAGTGCAACTTATCAGGCAGTCATTGAAAATCAAGCAACATTATATGATGTTATGGTAGACTCGGATATGCTTCCGATTGAAGATGCAATCCAGCACATGCCAAATGGTGATATCGTGGCATCTGACCCATTGCTTAGCAAGGCAGAAAAAATGTTAGACGGTGATGTGGAAGGATTGTACCGATTGAAGGATGCCATTGAAATGTTAGAAGGTTACGATTATATTGTGATTGATACAGCACCATCATTAAATGTTATTTTATACAACTGTCTGATTGCAGCGGATGAGGTTATCATTCCAATGGCAGCGGATGCTTACTCTATGCAGGGATTGCAGCAGTTGTGCGATATCGTTAAGGCAGTACAGAGACGGCAGAATCCCGCATTGAAGATTGCGGGGCTGCTTTTAGTGAAGTTTTCCGGACGCTCTAATTTGGAAAAAAGAGTTAGAGAAGAATTGCAGCAGCAGGCTAAGGAATTGGGAACGAAAGTCTTTATGACGCCAATTCGTGAATGTGTCAAGACAAGGGAAGCACAGGATGCCAGAAAGTTGTTGCTTGACTATGCACCGAAATGTACCAGCATGCAGGATTATGAGTCGTTTGTAGAAGAATTGATAGGATAAAAACTTGCATCAAATATATTTAGCTATCTTCCTTAAGATATGTTTAAGGAGGGTAGCTTTTTAACTTATAGGGTTGATATATTATATCATACCAAGAAATAACCGGGAAGTATAGCCAGTAATTAAAATGGTAGAGCATATCCGTTCAACATAATGCTAAAAATGTCAGTAAGAACTGTATTGAGCCAGTTATCCAGTAAGAATAAGAAGTACCCGGATTTTTTCAAATCCACCGGTTACGGAACAGCTACTGGCTTAAAAGGGGTGAACTGTACACATGAATTCTATCCTTTCTGGGAAGGTGTGGATTTTATACCGGATGACATCGAAGAGCCAAAGCCAGTTAAAATAAATGGAAAAACTTATGGCTATTACCAAGTATCACAGCAACAGCGGAAAATGGAGCGTGATATTAGGGCAACTAAGCGTAAGATTGAGGCACAGAGAGCCATCGGCGGCGATGTTGCTGAGTTACAGAGCAAATTGCGGAAACAGACAGCAGATTATAGGCAATTTAGTGCGGCGGCAGGTGTGAAAGTGAAAAATAATCGATTGAGACTTGAAAAAGGAGGCAGTAATTTAAGCAAAACATTATCATATCAAAAGGGAAATAAACTTGTAAGAAGTCGGAATCGTGGTATAATTGATAGTAGGAATATGGCAAATGGAATGAGACAGAGTCCATTTGTTATGTTGGACGATGAACAGATTAACCAAATACGACAATTCGCAACTGAATTGGAAGTACCGCAGGAAATTCTTAGTTTTAATACAGGAACGCAAACAGGATTCGTTGATGGAACTAACATTATTCATATTAGGGGCGATATATTTCCAGATAAATCATCTTTGAACAATAGAGATTTATTATCTGAGAAGGCAGTTCTCGCACATGAATATTATGGTCACTATATGCATGACCCATCGCAATTCAGAATTGGTGATTGGAGAGATGAATTTCGAGCAAGTTATTCTGCAGCAATTAGTGCACCAGGATTAACAGAATTGGAACGAAGAATGTTGATGTTGGATGCATATGATAGAGCAAAAGAGGCAGGAGTTACTGTAAAGTATTATAAAAAAGCAAGGAGGATAATCTATGGTTACGATGAATGATAAAGATTACGAAGCATTAGATGAGAAAATGAATAACCCACAAAAAGATGTTAGATGTCCTCGGTGTGGAAATAAAATTATATATGAGAAGAGAGGTAATTCTATCGCTGTTGAATGCAAGACAAAAGGTTGTATATTTGGCGGAGTAAGAGGATTGTAGTATTGTTTGCCATCGCAGAAATGTGGTGGCTTATTTTTGTTATACATACACTATAATAAAAAATTGTTTTTTTCATTGATTATCTGGACGATACAGTATATTATAAGGACAGGTGATGCGAATGAAAACAATTTCCTATTGGGTGCCGTGTCCAAAATGTGGATACCCGCATTTCATTAAGCGGCATAGAAAAAAGCTGTTAATTAATATATGATTCCCCTTCAGCAGACAGTATAAATACAAAATCTGCTGAAGGGGATTTTTTGTTGCTTTTATATGTGTTGCAATCCCTATCTTATCTGGTCTTTTCATATCATATCAAGTATAATGGTATAAGGAAACAGATGAAAAGAGGTGGTAAGATGCAATTACCATATTCCGAAACATTGGATATTCAATACATGGGGCAGCTATTTCGAAATACGAGCGAATGCTACAAATTTTTCTGGTTTCAGGCAATTTTAACGAAAATCGAAGACAGAAAAACAAAGTTTACTTTTGAAGAATTGGTGGACGAAATGATAGCGGACGCATGGTATATGGTGGCGGAATATCATCTGAATCTGGGACCTAATGACAAACTGGAAGCAGCAGTCAATTATTTGTATAAAACAGCAAATCTGAAATCAGCAGAGAAAAAGAATCGCATTATAGAATATCTGGTAAATTGTGAGGATAAAGAAATTCTGCGGTTTAAGAAAATATTGATAAAAAATGTGCCTTATCGTATTCAATCACCCTTTATGCCGGAGTTTAAAAATAAAGATTATGATATACGTTTGGAAGAACGTTTGACAAAAATCAATCAGCAACAGCGGTTAATGTACTAATAAACTGTATCCGCCAAGAGAACGGGATTTAGAGCGGGTTAAAAAATATTGGAAAATGATTGTGGAATTGCAGCCTATCCGAGAAATATATGGGCATAATCCTTTGTGGGACAACAAAATTTCCATTGACCATTTTGTGCCATGGTCCTATGTGGCACATGATGAATTTTGGAATCTGCATCCCACTACAGTAAATATTAATAGCAAAAAAGGGAATCATCTGCCAGAGTGGGAGACATATTTCCAACCGCTGAGTGAGTTGGAGTATCTGTCTTACCAAATGATGTGGCAATATGATTCCATCCATAGAGAATTTGAAAAATGTGCAGAGGCACATATAAATAATTCAGATATATCGGAGCGTTTGTACAGACAGGGATTGAGTGCAAAAGAATTTCAAAAACAGTTATCAGAGATTCTGCACCCGGTATATCAATCGGCACAGAACTGCGGATTTCGGGAATGGGTATATTGCGACAATGAAACATGCTGAAATACATCCCATCTTCACAAACTCCCCCTTTTGCGTTAAAATAGAAAAACATGATGTATAGAACAACGGAGAATCCCCATGAACTACCATAACATTACCCACGGAAAATTTCACAGCAGACCCAATCGTTTTCTGGCAGAAGTCTGGATTGACGGACAACTGGAAACCGTCCATGTAAAAAATACTGGGCGTTGTCGGGAATTGTTGTTGCCGGAGGCGGAAGTACTCTTGGAAAAATCCAATCAGCCGAATCGCAAGACAAAATACGATTTAGTAGGTGTATACAAAGAAGGACTGGGCTGGGTCAACATAGATAGTCAGGCACCCAATAAGGTTGTGCGGGAATGGCTGGAACAGCAGGATTACACCTGTATCAAACCGGAATATACCTATGGAGAATCCCGGGTGGATTTCTATATGGAAAAGGGAGCGGAAAAATATCTCTTGGAAGTAAAGGGATGCACGCTGGAGATAGACGGAGTCGGATATTTCCCCGATGCACCCACAGAGCGGGGCGTAAAGCATCTGCGGGAGTTGACACAGGCGGCAGGAAAAGGATATCACTGCGGCATCGCTTTTGTGATCCAGATGGAGGGAATCCGGGAGGTACGGGCAAATGTAACGACACACCCGGAGTTCGGAACAGCTTTGGAGGAAGCGAAAGCGGCAGGGGTGCAGGTGTTGTTTTTGCCTTGTAAAGTAACAGAAAATTCATTGGAAATTGTGGAAAATCCAAAAGAGAATAGAAGTAGGAAGTAACATGAAACAAAAGCAAATCCCGTTGACACAGGGGCCGATTTTAAAATCTTTAACAAGTTTGGCGTTGCCGATTATGGCATCGTCTTTTTTGGGTACAGTTTACAGTATTACCGATATGGCGTGGATAGGACTTTTAGGAGCCAAAGCGGTAGCAGGTGTGGGAGTAGGAGGAATGTATGTCTGGCTGTCTCAGGGGGTGGTTACTCTGGCAAGGATGGGCGGTCAGGTGCATATGGCACAGGCCATCGGAAGGGAAGAGAGACAGGAGGCACAGCGGTATGCCCAGACAGCGGTGCAGCTAACGATTCTTTTGGGCTTGGCATTTGCAGCAATCAGTCTGATTTTTACCGATGGAATGGTTGGCGTTTTTAAACTGGAGGATGCCGAAACCTTTAGGGCGGCAAAAATATATACGAAAATCACCTGTGAATGTATTTTGTTTTCCTTTTTGAATCTTACTTTAACCGGACTTTACACGGCACAGGGAGATTCCAGAACGCCGTTTTTGGCAAATTTTATAGGTTTGGTAATCAACATGATTCTGGACCCGTTGCTGTTGTTGGGTGTGGGATCGTTTCCGAGAATGGAGGTGGCGGGAGCTGCGACGGCAACCGTCACTGCACAGATGATTGTGATGTCGGTGCTGCTTTGGGGAATATGGAAATCCAAAGGGGAAAACCTGTTAAGAAATATAAAATTACTTCAGCCCATAGAGAAAAAATATCTGAAAGAGATTTGCCGTATCGGTGGGCCGTCGGCAATACAGGGCATGGTCTACTGTATGATTTCCATGGTGCTGACCCGTATGGTGTCCGGTTTCGGAGCAGAAGCCATTGCCACCCAGAGGGTAGGAGGGCAGATAGAATCCGTATCATGGAACACGGCAGACGGATTTGCGGCGGCGTTGAACGCTTTTGTGGCACAGAACTACGGAGCGGGGCAGATGGACCGGGTGAAAAAAGGATATCGGATATCCTTCTGGACTGTGGGCATTTGGGGGAGTTTGATTATGCTGGCATTTTTGCTGTTCCCCAATCCCATTGCCTGTGTGTTTTTTCACGAGACCAAGGCGATTGAGACAGCCGTCAGCTATTTGGTGATTATCGGATTCAGCGAAGCATTTATGTGTGTGGAGATTATGACCATCGGAGCACTTTCCGGTCTGGGAAAAACAAAGCTCTGCAGTATTATCAGTATTGCGATAACTGCCACACGGATTCCTTTGGCGGTGGTGCTGGGAAGAAGTGCTTTGGGCTTGAACGGAATCTGGTGGGCACTGACCCTGACCTCTGTGGCGAAGGGAATCATTTTTTATCTGGTATTTCAAAAATGTACTGGAAAAGGATATGGAAGAGTTTGACTTTTTACATCATTTGTGTATAATAAATAGTAATTCAACGGAGAAGATAATCATCTTCTCCGCTTTTTTTTACCCTAAATCAGGAAAAAACGAAAGACTAACTATTAAAAGTCAAGTCTAAAATGAAAGTTCTAAAATGAAAG
>CATWDJ010000043.1:0-7077 GCA_958349535.1 uncultured Lachnospiraceae bacterium | reverse complement strand
CTTTCATTTTAGAACTTTCATTTTAGACTTGACTTTTAATAGTTAGTCTTTCGTTCTTATCTCTCGAAGTCACCGCGAATATCTTCCTTTGGCGGCTCCATCGGATAAGTTCCGGTAAAGCATCCCTTACAAATCGGAAGTCCATCTACCATTTCTTCCAAACGCTCGATTTTTAAATATCCCAAAGAATCGGCTCCAATCACTTCTCCAATTTCCTCTATGGTACGGTTATAGGCAATCAACTGCTCTCTCTCCGGTATATCGGTTCCGAAATAGCATGGCCACAAGAATGGCGGCGAAGAAATCCGCACATGTACCTCTGTGGCTCCCGCATCTCTGAGCATCCGCACAATCCGATCCGAGGTGGTTCCCCGAACAATGGAATCGTCAATCATAATGACTCTCTTTCCTGCCACTGCCTCTTTCAACACATTCAGTTTTATCTTTACGCTGGACTCCCGGTTGCTCTGTTTTGGCTTAATAAAGGTTCGTCCCACATATCCGTTCTTTACAAATGCCGTTCCATAAGGGATTCCCGACTCCAGAGCATAGCCAAGGGCTGCGGCATTTCCCGATTCCGGCACACCTACTACCAAATCTGCCTCCACCGGAGAATCCATAGCTAAGAATCTGCCTGCCAAAATTCTGGACTGATAAACGCTCACACCGTCAATCTGGCTGTCCGGTCTTGCAAAATAAATATACTCAAAAATACATCTGGCTTCTTCTTTTTTCGGAAGACACATGGTGGTATCCGATACAATTCCTTTTTCCGGTGTAATGGTAACCACTTCTCCCGGAAGTACATCTCTGACGTACTCTGCTCCTAAAGTATCCAACGCACAGGTCTCCGATGCCAGAATGTAAGCATCGTCTCTTTTTCCGATACAGAGGGGTTTAAATCCGTATGGGTCTCTTGCTCCGATAAGCTTTCTCGGACTCATAACCACCAGTGCATAGGCTCCCTTTATCTTCTGAGCAGCTCTTCTGACCGCCTCCTCAACGGTTTTGGAATTCAGACGTTCTCTGGCAATATGATAAGCAATGACCTCCGAATCGATGGTGGTCTGGAAGATTGCTCCCGTATACTCCAGTTCCTTGCGAAGCTCGTTGGCATTAATCAGATTTCCGTTGTGAGCAAGTCCCAAGGTACCTTTTACATAGTTTAATACCAGTGGCTGGGCGTTTTCTCTGGTGGATGCCCCTGCGGTGGAGTATCGCACATGACCTACGCCGATGTCCCCCTTCATTGCCTCCAGTACATCTTGGGTAAACACTTCATTTACCAATCCCATATCCTTATGTGTGGTGACCTTTCCCTTTGGTCCGTTTGTCTCGCTGACTGCAATACCACAGCTTTCCTGTCCTCTGTGCTGCAATGCAAACAGTCCGTAATAAATGGTGGATGCCACATCATTTCCATCAAAATCATACATTCCCAGAACGCCACATTCTTCATGTAATCCGTCCCACGGTGTATTTGTTTCCAATCTATGATTCTTCATAAAGCACTCTTAACCTTTCCGCCGGCACATGATGCCGTTTTTCTTTATACGAATTTTTTTCCGGTCAGCATTTCAAATGCTTCTTTGTATTTGTCTACGGTTTTCGTCACAACTTCTTCCGGCAGAAGATAGTCGCTGTCCGGATTTGCTTTGAGCCAGTCTCTTACAAACTGTTTGTCAAAGGATGGCTGAGATTTTCCTGCCTCATAGCCCTCCAACGGCCAGAAACGGGAGCTGTCCGGTGTCAGCATTTCGTCTCCCAAAACCACTTTTCCGTTTTCATCCAAGCCGAACTCAAACTTGGTATCCGCAATAATGATTCCCTTGCTTAATGCATATTCCGCACATTTTTTGTAAAGAGCAATGGTGCAATCCTTAATCTGCTGTGCGTAATCTGCTCCTTTTCCCGGATACTGTTCTTCCAATATCTCAACACTTCTCTCAAAGGAAATGTTCTCATCATGTAATCCAATCTCTGCCTTGGTACTCGGTGTATAAATCGGTTCCGGCAGCTTCTGGGACTCTTCTAAGCCTTCCGGCAAACGGATTCCACAAACGGTTCCGTTCTCTTTGTAGCTTTCCCAGCCGCTTCCTGTTATGTATCCTCTTACAATACACTCAATCGGAAGCATCTCTAATTTTTTACACTCCATACTGTTTCCGTCAAAACGCTTCTGACGGAAAAATTCCGGCATATCTGCCACATCTATGGAAAGCATGTGGTTTGGTACAATATCCTTTGTAAAATCAAACCAGAACTTGGACATCTGGGTCAAGATAGCACCCTTTTGTGTAATCTGATTTTTCAGAATATGGTCAAACGCTGAAATACGGTCTGTTGCCACGATGATTAAGCTGTCTCCGTTGTCGTATACTTCACGTACTTTTCCTTCTTTTACCGGTTTAAATTCCTGCATGATTTGTATCCTCCATCTTATGCTTTCTGAACAGGGTCAAAAAAGCCCCTATTTTTTACATATTACCTAAAAATTATAATACAGCCGCTTTTGGAAAGTCAACGGATTTGCCCCTACTTTAGATTTCGTGGATGTAGAAAATTTTCCCTTTTTTATTAGTTTTTTTGTGATATTTCATCCTTTCATTAGTTGTGCTTATAAACGCAATATCTCCACAAAATAATTGGTCATTGCAAAGTTTTAGTTGTACCTAATTTGTATTATCAACAGTTGCATGTTATCACGTTTTCGATAAAAGCAAATTTATAAAATCCTGCTCGTGAAATTCGGAATTTTTACGAACCTGTGACGGAAAACTGTGATAATTCCTGTCTTTTCAATGCCTGTACAGTCCGCAGAGATGTCCGTCAAAGCTCCGACATGTTGCGAGAAATTTCGTGTGGCATTTATATAGATGTCCGAACAAAACGTAACCGCAGTATCAGATTGTCTAAGAAACGTTCTATCCGGTTTTTAATAATAGAACGTTTCGAGTTTCTGATACTGCGGTTTTATTGCGTCTGTAAGGACATCTATTTAATGCCACCAGAAAGTTCACGTCATGTCTCCTTTGACGGACATCCCTTGCGGACTGTTCAGTCGGTGAAAGAGACACGAAACATGTTTTCCGTCACAAGTTCTAAAATTCTCGATTTTCCCTCGAACAGATTATAAATTTGCTTTTGTCAAAACGGTAAAACAATGCAACTGTTGATAATACAAATTATATACATCCCGAAATTTTACAACAACCTAATTATTCTGTGAAGAAATTTATTTCTTAATCAACAAAGATTTTCCTGTCATCTCTGTCGGCTGCTCCATACCCATAGTCTCAATCAGAGTCGGAACAATATCTGCCAGACATCCACCCTCTCTCAGAGTGTAAGCCGGGTCATAGTTTACCAAGATAAATGGTACTTTGTTGGTGGTATGTGCGGTAAACGGTGCTTCGGTCTGGTAGTCTATCAGCTGTTCTGCATTTCCGTGGTCTGCACAGATAAACATCACGCCATCTACCTCTTTGATTGCCTCTACGGCTTTTCCCACACACTCATCCACTGCTTCTACGGCTTTGATGGCTGCCTCTTCCACACCGGTATGTCCAACCATATCCGGGTTTGCAAAGTTGATGATGATTACATCATATTTGCCGGAACGGATGGCATCTGTCAGCTTATCACATACCTCATAAGCACTCATCTCCGGTTTCAAATCATAGGTAGCTACCTTCGGAGAATTTACTAAAATACGGTCCTCTCCCTCATTCGGCTCCTCTACGCCGCCGTTGAAGAAAAAGGTAACATGAGCATATTTCTCAGTCTCTGCAATACGTGCCTGAGTCATGTTGTTGGCTGCCAGCCACTCACCAAAGGTATTAGTTACTGCAACCTTCGGGAATGCAACCTCTTTATTTGGAATCGTAGGGTCATAATCAGAGAAGCATACGAACTTGGTATCAATTCTCTGTCCTCTGTCAAATCCTGTAAAATCGTCATCACAGAAGCTTCTGGTAATCTCTCTTGCACGATCCGGTCTGAAGTTGAAGAACACAACAGAATCCTTATCTTTAATAGTAGCAAGGGGTTCGCCGTTTTCTATAATAACGGTCGGTTTTACGAACTCATCTGTTTCATCTCTGTCGTAAGACTGCTGAACTGCCTCTACAGCATCTGTGGCTGTCAGACCTTCTCCTTTTGTTATGGCATCATAAGCCAATTTTACACGGTCATAGTTGTTATCTCTGTCCATCGCATAGTAGCGGCCCATAACAGAAGCAACCTGACCGATACCGATTTTCTTCATTTCTCGGCTAAGGGCAGCTACAAAATCTTTACCGCTGGTAGGAGGTGTGTCACGTCCATCTAAGAAGCAATGTACATATACATTTGACAATCTGTTTCTCTTAGCCAACTCTAATAATCCATAGAGATGCGTATTGTGGCTATGTACACCACCGTCGGACAATAATCCGAAGAAATGAAGTGCACTGTCGTTTTCCTTACAGTTGTTTACCGCATCCAGTAATGCCGGATTCTCAAAAAAGGTTCCGTCTTCGATTTCCTTTGTGATTCTGGTTAACTCCTGATATACGATACGTCCTGCACCCATGTTCAGATGTCCTACCTCGGAATTACCCATCTGACCATCCGGAAGTCCTACTGCCATTCCGCTGGCATTTCCCTTTACAAAAGGATACTCTTTCATCAGGTTGTCCATAACCGGAGTTCTTGCCTCAGCTACGGCATTTCCTTTTATGGTATCATTTAATCCATATCCATCTAAAATCATCAATACTCTTGTCTTTTTACTCATACTCTTATCCTCTTTTCTTATTACTCTTAGCTTCTTTATATTAAAACAAATCAGGCTCCTTTTCAACTACTTCGCCGAATTTGTTACATATCCGTCTTCATCAATTTCCACTCCGTCAGAGAGCCGCCTCATAAAATCCAGCACCTCTGTGCGTTCACTACCCTCTGTCAAAAGTCTCGTCTTGGTGTTCTCCTGCATACAAGGCAAAAAACGCAATTTCAATTCTCCGTCCTTTTGAATCCTTACTTGAGCCATTCCTGTTTCCAGCCGTGAGGAATTAAACCAGAAATTTCCCAAACTATACAAGACCGGAACTCCATCCACATAGGAAAATCCCTGCAAACAATGGGTATGCCCTCCGATAATCACATCTGCTCCTGCCTCTGCAAAAGTCTTTGCCAGAGCCTCCTGATCCGAACCATAGACATTGGTTCCCTCAGTGCCCCAGTGGGGATACACAATCACATAGTCACTGTTTTTCCTTGCCTCTTTAATAACTTCTACAAATTTGTCCGGATTCAGCGTTTTCAAAACTCCCGGCGTATCTTTGGTGGCTTCCTTGGTGTAATTATAGGAACGTTCTATCTGTGTTGCAGAAACAATTGCAATTTTTTTACCATTTGCAATAAAATACACAATTTTCTTGGCTTCTTTCAGATTGCGTCCGGCACCTACATAGGGAATCTCTGCATTTTCCAAAGTCTCAAGGGTATCTACCAATGCCTCCGGCCCATAGTCATACACATGGTTGTTTGCCACAGATACGATATCCACGCCAAGTTGCTTTAACACTTCCACTCTGGAAGGCTGTGCCCGGAAAGTATATGCCTTTCCCGGAATTGCCGTACCTCCGGTACTGTAAGTGTATTCATTATTAATCATCATGATATCGGCCTTCTGCATTTCCATAATCAAATCCGAAGAAAAGCAGTCGAAAATTTCGTTTTTCTGGCTATCCATATATTTTGTGGTAGCCCACCCCTCCGAGAGATTGATATCTCCGGTAAAATCCAACACAATCTCGTCTTCACTGGCACATTCTTTGAAATAAACATTTTGCAGCGTATCACTCTGATATCCTGCATCCCTGCAATAAAGCACCCATAAAACCTGTATGGAATTTCCCGTCAGTTCATACCATCGGTTGACATCCATCTCTCCCTCTTCCACATCACTTGCCAGCTCCATCACGGTTTCTCTTCCGTAATTGGCAGTCATCCATGTTAAAAAGTTCTCATCTATGGGTTTATTTCCAATGTATTCTTTTGTACAATGCTCCAAAATCGTTTCGTAAGCTTCCTCCAAGTCTGTCAGCTCGATTTCTCTGTCTTCCGTTTCTAACTTAGTTCCGCTCACTGCATCTGACTGAGTCTCCTTGGTCAAATCCTCCATGAAACCATTTCCGGTACCACAGCCGCCAATTACCAGTATTCCTGCCAGTAATCCTAAAAGGAGTCCTCTCTTTCGCATCTTTTTTCTCATATTTCCTGTCCATCTAATTGGAATAAGCAGCGGCATATTCCGGTACCGCTGCTTATCTGCCAAAATAGAATTCGATTATTTGTAGTTTACGATTTTTCCGAAATCTGCCTTTAAGGAAGCACCACCAACTAATCCTCCATCGATATCCGGTTTGGAGAATAACTCTGCTGCATTTCCTGCATTTACAGATCCGCCGTACTGGATACGGATTGCTTCTGCTGTTGCATCATCATATACTTCAGCGATGCATGCACGGATTGCTGCACATACTTCCTCTGCCTGATCTGCTGTTGCTGTCTCGCCTGTTCCGATTGCCCAGATTGGCTCGTAAGCGATAACGGCTGTCTTAGCCTGATCTGCTGTTACATCCTGGAATGCAATCTTAATCTGCATACGAATCCAGTCAATGTAGATGCCCTGTTTTCTCTGAGTTAAAGACTCACCACAGCAGATGATTGGTGTAATACCATGCTCAAATGCTTTTAATACTTTTTTGTTTACAGTCTCGTCTGTCTCTGCGAAGTATTCTCTTCTCTCAGAATGTCCCAATACTACGTATTTTACGCCAGCATCTACTAACATGTTTGGAGCGATTTCGCCTGTGTAAGCTCCGCTCTCCTCAAAATACATATTCTCAGCACCAATGTTGATGTTGGTTCCTTTTGCTGCTTCCATAGCCGGAATGATGTCGATAGCCGGTACACAGAATACTACGTCTACTTCGTCATTTTTTACTAATGGAGTTAACTCCTTTACTAAAGCTACTGCCTCGCTTGGAGTTTTGTTCATTTTCCAGTTTCCTGCAATAATTTTCTTTC
>CATWDJ010000042.1:0-9233 GCA_958349535.1 uncultured Lachnospiraceae bacterium | reverse complement strand
CATCAGGCTCCATTGTCACCTCAATTTTCGGTGTATCTTTTTTGAGGGATAATTTGACAACTGTCTCGACATGCCCCGTATGCCCAAACATATCCACTGCCCTGACCTTCTTCAACTCATACTCTTCCTCGCACAGATACTTTAAATCCCGTGCCAGAGTTGCGGAATCACAGCTTACATAAACCACACGCTGCGGTTCCATCTGCACAATAGTTTCCAGACACCTGATGTCGCAGCCCTTCCGTGGTGGGTCCACCACAATCACATCCGGGTGAAGCATTTCCGTGTCCGCTCCCTTTGCACTTTCTCTTTGATAAAAGTCCGGCAAGACCTCCTCTGCCTTTCCCACAAAAAACTCTGTATTGGTAATCTGATTAATCTTGGCATTGGTTCTGGCATCCTCAATGGCAGGTGCCACAATCTCCACACCGTACACTTTTTTTGCCTTCTGTGCCAGAAACAGCGAAATGGTTCCGATACCGCAGTACAAATCCCAGACCGTCTCGCCACCGTTTAACCCTGCATACTCCAAGGCGGTGGAATAAAGCTTTTCTGTCTGAATCGGATTTACCTGATAAAAAGACTGTGGAGAAATCCGATAGGCAATTCCTGCTCCCTGCTGCTCCAGATTTTCTCCGGTTCTCAGGTGAATGTAATCTGTAATATAATCCTGTCCCCAAAGCGTCTCTACCTTTTCTCCCAATATCACATTGGTGTTCTTCTCATTGATATTTATGGAAATGCTGGTCATGCCATCTAGTTTACATAATTCTTCTACCAATTTCTCTGCATGTGGCAACTTCGGTGCATTGATGACCACACAAACCATCCATTCTCCGGTGGTAAATCCATATCGGGTCAGCACATGACGCACCACACCCTGATGGGTCTTTTCATCGTATGGCTCTATGTGGTATTGTTCCATAAAGGAAATCACCACATCCAGAATTTTCTCATTTTGAGGCATTCCCAACAGACAATTCCGATTGGGAATAATATTGTGGGTTCTGCCTGCATAGAATCCTGTGATAATGTTTCCTTCCTTATCTTTTCCCACCGGAAACTGTGCCTTATTGCGATAGTGATACGGCTCCTCCATGCCCATAATCGGCTCCATGACCTCATTCAGCAATTCTTCGGAAAAACCGCCAATCCGCATCAGATTATTTTGCACCTTTCGCTCCTTGAACTCCAGTTGTTTTTCATAGGAAAGTCCCTGAATCTGACAGCCGCCGCAGGCTCTGTGAAATTCACAGCGAGGTGTCACACGATACTCCGATGGCTCCAGAATCTCCATCAGACGTGCGTATCCGTAATTCTTTTTCATTTTCATAATCTTTACGGATACCAAATCCCCAATGACTGCATCCTTGACAAAAAGAGGGATATTTTCGGCTCTGCCGATTCCCTCTCCGTCAATTCCCATATCTTCAATTTTTATGGTTAAAATATCATCTTTTTTCATCATTTTACTTGCTCGTTCTGCGAATGTTGGACTCCAAGAAACGATTGTAGCCCTGCCACTCCGTATTTCCCTCTGCGGTGGCAGAAAGTGCCTCTTTCATCGTCTCCATCTTAGCATCCGTATTATCTGCAAAGCTCAATGCCAGTGCCTCTATCAGTCCCGGCTTTTTCGGTGAACCGTATTCCAGCTCTCCGTGGTGGGCTAAAATACAATGCTTCAATTCATTTCCAAGACGAACCGGGAAATCCGGTATCTGACGGATACGTTCTCCTACAAATTCCGCTCCCATCATAATATGACCCAGAAGCTGTCCCTCATCCGTGTAATCATTTTCCGGGAAAGTGGAAAGCTCCTCTAATTTTCCGATATCATGGAACATTGCTGCTGTCAGTAACAAATCCCGGTTTATCATAGGATAATTTCCGGCAAAAAAGTCACAGATTTTGGTAACACTTAACGTATGTTCCAAAAGACCTCCCACAAATCCGTGGTGTACGCTTTTGGCTGCAGAATGGAATTTAAAACGCTTTTCAAAATCCTCGTCCTCCAAAAATACCCCGGACAACAACTGTTTTAAATATGGATTCTGCACGCTTCGGATATATTCTGCCAATTCCTGATACATCTGGTCAATATCCTTCTCACTGACCGGAAGATAATCCGATGGCTCGAATTCTCCTTCCTCTGCCTTCCGCACCCGTTTTACGTTTAACTGAAGTGCCCCCTGAAAGCTGGTGACGTCTGCGGTTACCTGTATGTAATCCAGAGAATCAAATTCCTCAATTCCGCTGGAATCCAAATCCCATATTTTTGCATCCACGGTTCCGGTCTTATCCTGTAACACCAGATTTCCGTATGGTTTTCCCGCCTTGGTCAAAGCGGTCTGCTTAAATTTACAAAGATAAATCTCGTTGATTCTTTCTCCTTCCCGGAGCATATCGATATATTTCATATAACTACCTGCACATTCCGTGCATCCTTTCTATTAAAAATTCTTTGTCTGTCTCCCCGAATCTATGCCTATTATACTTTTCCCAGACAGTCCTTGCAAGAGATTTTTCTTTTCATTCTCAGTCTTTTGGGGTAAAATGAATTTAGTACAAATTTGGAGAGAAACTATGAATCAAAAAGCTTTAAAAACTTTAGAATATAACAAAATTATTGATTTACTGTCGGTTCACGCCAACTGTGAAGCCGCCAAAAAGCTTTGCCGGGAACTGACACCTATGACAGACCTTGAAGAAATCCGACAGGCACAGCAGCAGACCGCCGATGCTCTGACTCGTATTTTCAAAGCCGGAAGCCTTTCTTTTCTGGGAATCCATGACGTAACAGCTTCCATGAAACGCTTAGAAATCGGTGCTTCTTTGGGCATTGAGGAATTATTACAATTAGCCTCCCTATTAGAGGTTGCAAAACGTGCTAAAGCTTTTTCCAGAACCGACCGGGATGAAACCATTTCCGATTCTCTGGATGCTTTTTTTGACGGAATCGAACCGCTGACACCCCTTTTGGAGGAAATCCGCCGCTGTATCATCTCTCGGGATGAAATCAGTGACGATGCCAGCAGCAACCTCAAATCCATCCGTCGGAGTATGAGGGGCATGCAGGACAAGATTCATTCACAGATGAACAGCTTGCTAAATTCTGCCTCTGCCAGCGGATATTTACAGGACAATGTCATTACCATGCGAAACGGACGTTACTGTCTTCCGGTAAAAGCAGATTCCAAGAATCAGGTGGCAGGTATGGTTCACGACCAGTCTTCCACAGGTTCTACTGTCTTTATCGAGCCTTTGGCGATTGTGAACTTAAACAATGAGCTGAAGGAGCTGTCCTTAAAGGAGCAGGAAGAAATCAATGTGATTCTGGCAAATCTCAGCAACTTAGCTTCCGAATATATCCCTTATATCTTGGAGGATTACCGCATTCTGGTACAGTTGGATTTTATTTTTGCAAAGGCTCTTCTGGCAAAGGATATGAACGGTGTTGCCCCGATTTTCAACACCGATGGTTTTATTGACATTAAGAAAGGACGCCATCCTCTTTTAGATAAGAAAAAGGTGGTTCCTATTGATATACAGTTGGGCGGAGATTTTGACCTGTTGATTGTAACAGGACCTAATACCGGAGGTAAGACCGTGTCCTTAAAGACTGTGGGATTGTTTTCCCTCATGGGGCAGGCAGGACTTCATATTCCGGCAAATGACCGCAGCCAGCTTTCCATTTTTACCGATGTTTTCGCAGATATTGGAGATGAGCAGAGTATTGAACAGAATTTAAGTACCTTCTCTTCTCACATGACGAATATTGTAACCATTTTGGAGCAGGTAAATGAAAATTCTCTGGTATTGTTTGATGAGCTTTGTGCCGGAACAGACCCTACGGAGGGTGCCGCTCTGGCAATCGCAATTCTGTCCCGCCTTCATGGGCGTGGTATCCGCACTATGGCTACCACACATTACAGCGAGATTAAGGTTTTTGCTCTGTCCACCGAAGGGGTGGAGAATGCCTGCTGTGAATTTGACGTTGCTACCTTGAGCCCTACCTACCGTCTTTTAATCGGTATTCCGGGAAAAAGTAATGCTTTTGCCATTTCCGGTAAGCTGGGACTGGATTCTTCTCTCATTGAGGATGCCAAATCCCGTATTTCCGAAAGTCAGGAAAATTTTGAAGATTTGATTGCCAGTCTGGAAACTAGCCGTGTTACCATCGAAAAAGAACAGTTGGAAATTGCCTCCTACAAAGCAGAGATTGAAACCCTCAAGAAAAAGCTGGAGGAAAAACAGGTGCGTCTGGACAACAGCCGGGAAAAAATTCTGCGGGAGGCCAATGAAGAAGCCCACAAGATTCTGCGGGAAGCCAAGGAAGTGGCTGACACTTCTATTCGGAATCTCAACAAATACGGCAATGTACAGGGCGATACCAAACAGATGGAAAAAGAACGTGCCCGTCTGCGGGATAAAATGAACACCGTGGAGAAAAACATGGCGATGAAATCCAAGACGTCCACCAATGTCAACGCACCGAAAAAGCTGCGTATCGGGGATTCCGTCAAGGTTCTCAGCATGAATCTGAAGGGCACGGTACATTCTCTGCCGGATGCCAAAGGAAATCTGTTCGTACAGATGGGAATTCTCCGTTCTCAGGTGAATATCAAGGATTTGGTATTACTGCCGGACGATACCAATATCAATGAGAAGAAATTCCAAAAGACCAGTGCCGGAAAGATTAAGATGAGTAAAACAGCAAGTATCTCCACAGAAATTAATTTAATCGGAAAAACCGTGGACGAGGCACTTGCTGTGTTAGATAAATATTTGGATGATGCCTACTTGGCCCACCTGCCTTCCGTGCGGATTGTCCACGGAAAGGGTACCGGTGCTCTCCGCAATGCGGTACACGGCTATTTAAAACGGGTAAAATTTGTAAAAAATTATCATTTAGCTGAATTTGGAGAAGGTGACGCCGGCGTTACCATTGCTGAATTCCGCTAAGAAAGAAGGTTTATTTATGAATAAGCAAAAAATTTTAGTTGTAGACGATGATGTGAACATCGCAGAGCTTATTTCTCTCTACCTTACGAAAGAATGTTTTGACACCCGGGTGGTGCATGACGGCGAGATGGCTTTGGAAGTCTTTGACTCCTATCAGCCTAATTTGATTATTCTGGATTTAATGCTTCCGGGCATTGACGGTTATCAGGTTTGCCGTGAGATTCGCGGCAAATCCAACACCCCGATTATTATGCTTTCCGCAAAAGGGGAAGTCTTTGACAAGGTTCTGGGACTAGAACTGGGTGCAGATGATTATCTTCTAAAGCCTTTCGACACCAAGGAGCTGGTGGCAAGGGTTAAGGCTGTGCTACGGCGTTATCAGCCGGCACCTGCCCCTACAGCCGCTCGTCCGGACTTGAAATGTGTTGCCTATGACGATTTGGTGGTGAATCTTTCCAATTATTCTGTTCTTTATCAGAATGTACAGTTGGATATGCCCCCAAAGGAACTGGAACTTCTCTATTTCCTTGCTTCCTCTCCCAATCAGGTTTTCACCAGAGAACAGTTATTAGACCACATCTGGGGCTATGAATATATCGGTGATACCCGTACTGTGGACGTCCATGTAAAACGTCTCCGTGAAAAAATTAAAGACCATGCCTCATGGCGGATTGCTACGGTCTGGGGTATCGGTTACAAATTCGAGGTTAAAAAATGAGTGATTTCATGTGGGGGATTTTGTTTCTTCTTTATCTTGCATTAATTCTATTTGTGGTTTTTCGTTTTCAACGTCCTTTAAAGAAGCTTTCAGATGCCGCAAAGGAATATGCAAATGGTAATTATCAAGAACAGCTTCCCCTTTACGAAAATAATATTGAAATGAAATATATTGCTGCCTCTTTGAATTATATGGCAGATAAGCTGGAAACCATTGAGGGAAAACAACGAACCTTTATATCCAACGTTTCCCATGATTTTCGTTCCCCGCTGACCTCCATCCGGGGTTATGTGGATGCAATGCTGGATGGAACTATTCCAGTGGAAATGCAGGAGAAATATCTCAACATTATCCTGTTTGAAACAGAGCGTCTTACCAAACTGACGGAGAGTCTCTTAGAGCTGAACAAATACGAATCCAAGAATATGATTTTAGACCTGACGGATTTTGATTTTCATCATATTATACATCAGACTTTAACCACCTTTGAAGGTGCTTTGGAGAAAAAACAGGTTTCCGTGGAATTGCTTTTTGAGGATGAACCACTGATGGTTCATGCAGATATGGGAAAAATTCAACAGGTTCTTTATAATCTGATTGACAATGCCATCAAATTTTCCAATACCGACGGTTCTATCCTTATCGATACCACTACCCGAAACGGTAAGGTTTATTTTTCTATTAAGGATTTCGGTATCGGCATTCCCAGAGACTCGGTCTCTAAGATATGGGATCGTTTTTACAAAATGGATTCCTCCCGTGGAAAAGATACCAAGGGTACCGGGCTTGGTCTTGCCATTGTAAAGGAAATTATAAACCTTCACGATGAAAATATTAATGTCATCAGCACCGAAGGGGTTGGCACGGAATTTATTTTCACCCTGTCTCTTGCCTGATGGAATTTATCTAAAACGGATTTTCAAGCATAAAAAACCGCTATAACCAGTACATTCCAACTACTGATTACAGCGGTTTTTCTATAATTTCCGTTCTATTATACTAACTCAAGTACAACCTCTAACGCTCCGTCACCTTTACGCTGTCCGATTTTGATGATTCTTGTGTAACCACCGTTGCGGTCTGCATATTTTGGTGCAATCTCTGTGAATAATTTCTCACATAAATCTACGTTCTTTGTGTTTTTCTTTCTCTGAGCTCCTTCAGCAGGAACCTCTTTTACAGGGTAAAGAACTTTTAACATCTGTCTTCTTGCATGTAAACGGGAAGGCATATCTTTTTTGATGGTCTTCTCAACTTCATCGTATACGGTAACTTTCTTTCCGTCTACTACTTCTTTTACTCTCTTACCGTCTTTGTCCTTGCGGGCAACCTTTGCAGTTACAGTAACCTCTTCAAAGTTGTCTTTCTCTTTTACAGCTAAAGCGATTAATCCCTCTGCTACTTTACGAACTTCTTTTGCTTTTGCTTCTGTGGTAACGATTTTTCCATTGTATAACAATGCTGTTACCTGGTTTCTGATTAATGCTTTTCTCTGATCAGATGTTCTTCCTAATTTACGATATTTTGCCATTTTAATTCTCCTCCATTTGTGGAACATCCGGCCACGCCCTTTGGTCTTACTTACCGAATGTTAACTATATTGCCACTCATGAGATGACCGCTCCGTGCCTTGTGGTCTTACCGGTTCAGCCATATATGAGTCAAAACCTTGGTGACATAGGACTTTAAAGCCCTATGAAAATTTACTCGTCACCCTGGTTGAGCTGCAAGCCTAACTCTTTTAATTTTGCTAATACTTCTTCTAAAGACTTACGTCCTAAGTTACGAACCTTCATCATATCTTCCGGTGTTCTGTTGGTCAGTTCTTCAACCGTATTAATTCCGGCTCTCTTCAGACAGTTATAAGAACGAACAGATAACTCTAACTCGTCAATGTTCATTTCCAGAACCTTGCCCTTCTCGTCATCTTCCTTCTCAACCATAACCTCTGCTGTCTTAGCATTCTCGGAAAGATCAATGAATAAATTCAAATGCTCGCTTAAAACCTTCGCTGCGAGGCTGACTGCCTCATCCGGCTCTAAGGTTCCGTTAGTATATACGTCCAATGTCAGCTTATCGTAATCGGTAATCTGACCTACACGGGTATTTTCTACGGATAAGTTCACACGCTCTACCGGTGTGTAGATTGAATCGATTGCAATGACTCCAATCGGTACATCTTCACTTTTATTCTTGTCAGCACTTACATATCCTCTGCCCTTTGTAATGGTTAACTCCATATACAATTTGCAGTCCGGTCCGCCATTTAAATGTGCGATAACTAAATCCGGATTCATGATTTCGATATCGGAATCTTTCTGGATATCTGCTGCTGTTACTACGCCTTCGCCTTCAAATTCAATGTAAGCAACTTTTGCCTCGTTGGTTGAGCTGTTGTTTCTGATTGCAAGGTTTTTGATATTCATGATGATTTCAGTCACATCTTCTTTTACTCCCGGAATGGAAGAAAACTCATGCAACACACCGTCAATCTTAACCTGACTTACAGCAGCCCCCGGTAAAGAAGAAAGCATAATTCTTCTTAAAGAGTTTCCAAGTGTTGTACCATAACCTCTCTCTAAAGGCTCTACGACAAATTTGCCGTATTTTTTATCTTCTGAAATCTCAGCGATATCAATTTTTGGTCTTTCGAACTCAAACACTACAAAGTCCCTCCTTTTTGGGTATCATTGCGTTACATATTATTTAGAATATAACTCGACAATGAGCATCTCGTCTACAGGTACGTCAATTACCTCTCTGGAAGGTAACTCTTTTACAGTTCCTGTTAAGTTCTCCTGATCTACGTCTAGCCATTCAGGAACTAATCTTCCGCCTGTTACTTCCAAGATATCTTTGTATCTCTGAGATCCTTTGCATTTCTCTTTGATTTCGATGGTATCTCCTGCTTTTACTAAGTAGGAAGGAATGTTAACCACTTTGCCGTTTACTAATACATGCTTATGGTCTACAATCTGTCTTGCTTCTTTTCTGGTTCTGGCGAATCCTAATCTGAAGATTACGTTGTCCAGTCTGCTCTCCAGAATAATCATTAAGTTAGGACCTGTCAGTCCTTTCATTCTATCAGCTTTTTCATAGTAATTACGGAAAGGTTTCTCTAATACACCGTAAATGAATTTTGCTTTCTGTTTCTCTCTTAACTGAAGACCGTACTCAGACATCTTCTTGTTTGCTCTTTTTAACTCTCTATTGGATTTCTTGTCATATCCTAAATATACAGGATCCAAACCAAGGGATCTGCATCTTTTTAAGACTGGTGTTCTATTTACTGCCATCTTAGATCTACCTCCTAATTAAACTCTTCTACGTTTTGGTGGACGACATCCGTTATGTGGTACAGGAGTTACATCTTTGATGCTTAAAACTTCCAGACCGCAAGCCTGTAATGCACGGATTGCTGCTTCTCTTCCTGAACCAGGTCCTTTTACCATTACGTCAACTGTTTTTAAACCATGAATAAGAGCTGCTTTTGTAGCAGTTTCTGCTGCCATCTGTGCAGCATATGGAGTAGATTTCTTTGAACCTCTAAATC
>CATWDJ010000041.1:0-9246 GCA_958349535.1 uncultured Lachnospiraceae bacterium | reverse complement strand
TCAACTGCTTTTTTCATTTTTTTACACCGCTGGATTTCTGCGGTGGACTTTTATATTATCATTTAAAATATAACCTGTCAACACCTTTTCTATTCTATTTTTTACCATGTTTTTACACAGATCTTGTGCAAATAAATAGATGTTGAGGTTTTGGTTTTCACTTACCCCAACATCTTCGATTTTCTCTATAAAAATAATGTAATAATATATAGGAGAATATTATTTTCATATAAGACCGTTAAAAATCTGCTTTCCTGTATCATAGATAACAGCATTTCTCCCCAACCCACATTTTGGAACAGGGTAAGCAAATAAAAGAAAAGCCATATGATGATAAGCCCCTGCAATAGCCCTGCAGCAACCCCCAGCGTTTTATTTACGCCTTTCAATATCGGTATCTTAGATACGATATCCAACATATCCTGTAAAAAATGCATGAGAATGGCACATATAATCAAAGCTGCAAAGAATGCAATTCCATAATTGATGAAATCTGCCATTTCCCTTGCCATCTCTTCATAAATCCCGCTTTTTTCTAAAGTGTAATCTGCACCTTTTTGGATTTTTCCGATTAAACTTTCCTCTATATGCTCCGGCAGCGTAATTCCGTAATTTTCTAATACGGTTTCTTTTTCTTCACTTTCCTGAGCAATTTTCTCCTGCATCCGCTCTTTGACTTTTTCTTCACACTTTATCTGAATCTTTTGATATATCTGTGTGTTCTCTTTTAATACATTACTGATATACGGTGTTGCCCATGTCACGAATGCAATGGTTATAATAAGAGAAAACAGAGAGAATAAAACCCGCAGCAAACCTTTCTGGTATCCCCGGATGGTATATGCCGCCAATATAACCAAAACAATTATTAATAACCAATTCATCTATCTGTTCCTTCTTTTATTTTAGTTTTACTTTGTCTGTTTCTCCCTCTACAATAAACAGATACCTGCTGGATGTACTTCCCGGGAGAATTTTATAAATGGATTTATCCCATGTCTCATGATATTTCTCAACGCCCCGCAGGGTATAAATCGTACATTCATCATCATTCAACAGACATATTTCATGATTACTCAGAAATTCTGCCTTCCGGTATGTGGTAGAGAAGGCTTTTTCTTTTACCAGATTTCCACTGCTGTCATAGATTTTCATGCTGTATACTTCTGATTTCTCTTCATCTTTTCCACCGTCATTATCTAAAATCATACCGATATATTTATCATCATAAAAGAGTGTTCTGAGCTGGCTTTTATATTCTATCTCTTTTTTTACTTCCGGTTTTTGAGAACAATTGAAAACAATCAGCTTTTTATCCCCTGCTGCAATCATTTTATTATTGCTGACAAAATCAATTTGCGGAATAATCATATCGGAATAGGAACTGGTACCCACAACATTGTTAATCTTTTTTTGTCCCGAAGAACCAAAATTATAAAAGGACAGGGTACATTTTACGTTTCCGTCTTTTACGTCCAAAAAGGATACCGCCAGCTTTTCTCCGTCTTTGGATAAAGCAATGTCCAAAGGATACCCCGTTTTGTCTGCATAGGTTTTTCCGTCTGCCAGTTCTTTTCCTGTTTTGTCATAAAGCTTTAGATAACCCACTCCGTCTTCTTCCATCAATACGGCTACCGTTCCCTGATCTGCAATCTTAACCTGAAGAATCGGCTTTGTGGTTTCTATTTTTCCACAGCATCCGCTTTGATTTAATATGTAAATCAAATTTCCTTTTTTATCACCAATCACCACATATTTTCCCGAAGTGTTCACAATGGGATTTAACATCTCATAGGTCTGGTTCCAGATAAGGTTATTGGAAGTATCTGTATAAAAAGCTCCATCGTTGCTGTATTTTAAAATATTCCCATTAAACTCCAAAAAGGTGGTGGCCGCTGTATCAGGACGTTCCAGACTGGATTTTACCACATGACTGTCATAAGTCCACACTTGAGAGCAGATATATATAATCAGCCATAAAACAAATACAATCCCTGCTACCGTCCCCACTCTTTTAATAATGGTAAGACGATGCTCTCGGATTTTCTGTTCCAATTCTTCCATATTCATGGATACCGTTTGAAGTTTTGGTCTATTTGTTGCTGCCATATTTGTCACGTTCCCCTTTTCTATACTACCAATCATATCATATATCGGTTTTCATGACACTAATTTTCTTTTACGGCAGAAGTAATTTTTGTCCGATGATAATGTTATCGGCATTCTCAATGTTATTTATTTCTTTGATTTTTGCTACTCTGGATGTGTTTCCGTATATCTTTGTGCTAATGCTTTCTAAGGAATCTCCGCTCTGTACCACATAATAGCCCTGTGCCAGAATCTGCTCTGCCTCAGTAGGTGCCGCCTGCTGTGTTTCTGTCGGCTGGGCATTTGTCTGCTGCGAAGCTTCCTCCTTTTGCTCCTGTGGCTGCTGGGAGGATGTCGGTACGCTTTCTTCCAATGGTTCCACATCTCCATCTACGGTGGTTACCACAAGCTCTTCGTCATCTTTTTTACTGTCCTGCTCCGTAAAGTTACCTGCTATCAAGGATACGGCTTCCTGAAGCTGCTCCATTTTTTCGTAGCTTCCAATACTGTTCACACCTATCACTAATGTACTGAGCACCAGCAGGGCACACGCCGCATATCCCAATTTGCTGAAATGCTTTTTTGTTCCTTCTTCCTCTATTTTTAATTTTTTCCGATAGCTTTTTGCCGCTTCATCAAAAAATACTTCTGTAACTTCCGATGGATTCTTTTTCTCGCGGTACTGCACCATATATTCCTGCATTTTTGGATTTTGCTCATAAAATATGTAGTAACCTTCTTTTCTTCTGAGGTTTCCCTTTTCATAAACATAAAAGTTTTCTTCTCTCTCCACCTCATCTAACAACAGAAGCAATGTGTGTTCTTCTGGAAAATTACTTTTATGCAGCCGTTCTATTTCTGTGGTCAGTCTCGGTGGCATTCCTCCCATTTCCATACTCCAACCCAAAATCTGAAGAGATTTATCCGGGTCTTCATCATCAAAATAGTTCTTCATATCTTTGTAGATACTGCCCCATATTTCTCCTGTGAACTGCGGCAACCCTTTTTCAAAGGAAATATTTTCTACGCATAGGCTTCCTTTTACAAAATAGTAACGGACTCCTTCGTATTCCTCCTGCCTGCCCACCAGAATCCCGACTTTCATTCCGTCGTTTCTTTTTTCCTGACTGCTGGGATGCAAAAAGGTGTATACAAAATCTTCCACGTAAATTCTATGGTCGCCGTTAGGGCTTCCGATTTGTCTTAGGTTTCTCGGTAAGGTTATCTTCTGCTTTTTTTCTTCCTGGATAATTTCTATCATAGTTACCCCCTTTGCCTGTGGCAGTAATTTTAAGGCTATCATAGCATATTCTTATTTCAGTTTTTGACGGCTTATGTCAGGGGTTCAAATTTTCTTTTGACACAGGCATACAAAAAAACCGTTCCTTTGACAGAACGGTTTTTCTCTGGTTTTCTTTTTTCTGTTATTTTGTAAATGCTTTCACCTTTTTGTAGATGCTTTCTGCGTCCAGTCCGTATTTCTTAATCAGCTCTACTGCCGGACCTGATTCGCCAAATACATCGTTAATTCCAATTTTCATCATCTGTGTCGGTGCTTTTTCCACCAAAACATCTGCAACAGCACTTCCCAGACCACCGATAATAGAGTGTTCCTCTACTGTTACGACTTTTCCGGTCTTCTTGGCTGAGGAAGCTACCAGTTCTTCATCGATTGGTTTGATGGTATGGATGTTAATGACTTCCGCATCAATTCCATCTGCCTCTAACATTTTTGCCGCTTCTATGGTTTCGTATACACAAAGTCCTGTGGTAAAGATACTTACGTCTTTTCCTTCTCTTAATACAACGCCTTTTCCCATCTCGAACTGATAGGTTTCTTCATCGTTAAAAACAGGCACTGCCAGACGTCCGAAACGAAGATATACCGGTCCCTCATATTCAAATGCTGCTTTGACTGCTGCCTTTGCCTCTACATAGTCACAAGGATTGATAACTACCATTCCCGGAATGGTACGCATTAAGGCAATGTCCTCATTACACTGATGAGTCGCTCCGTCCTCGCCTACAGAAATTCCTGCGTGGCTGGCTCCGATTTTTACATTCATATGAGGATAACCGATGGAATTACGTACCTGCTCATAGGCACGTCCCGCCGCAAACATTGCAAAGGAACTCATAAACGGCACTTTTCCACAGGTAGCCAGTCCCGCTGCGATTCCTGCCATATTCGCCTCTGCGATTCCACAGTCAATATGACGCTCCGGGTACACATCACGGAATTTTTTGGTGTAGGTGGCTGCCGCTAAATCTGCATCCAATACCACCAGATTTTCATGCTCTTTTCCCAGCTCTAACAATGCATCTGCATAGCCCACTCTGGTTGCAACTTTCTTTACTTCTGACATAATGCTTCACCTGCTTTCTCCAAATCTTCCATTGCCACTGCAAACTGCTCGTCATTAGGTGCTGCACCATGCCAATTTGCCGCATTCTCCATAAAGGATACGCCTTTTCCTTTTACGGTTTTTGCAATAATTGCCGTCGGCATGCCCTTGGTTTCCCTTGCTTCCTTGAATGCCCGATCTATCTCTTCAAAATCATTTCCATCTATGGTAATGGTATGGAAGTGAAATGCTTCAAACTTTTTATCAATAGGATTTGGATCGCAAACCTCTGCCACCGGACCGTCAATCTGAAGACCGTTGAAGTCCACAATAACCACCAAGTTGTCCAACTTGCGGAAACCTGCCATCATGGCCGCCTCCCAAATCTGTCCCTCCTGAATCTCTCCATCTCCACAGAGAGCATAGACACGGTAATCCTTCTTGTCCATTTTTCCGGCAATTGCCATTCCCACTGCCGTCGACAGGCCCTGTCCTAAAGAACCGCTGGACATATCTACGCCCGGTGTACCTTTCATGTCAGGATGTCCCTGAAGATAAGAACCCACATGACGAAGGGTGGTCAAATCCTCTACCGGGAAAAATCCTCTATGTGCCAATGTAGCATACAGTCCCGGTGCAACATGACCCTTAGATAATACAAAACGGTCTCTGTCTTCCATCTTCGGATTCTTTGGATCTACGTTCATTTCCTCAAAGTAAAGATAAGTAAAAATATCTGCCGCTGACAGTGAACCGCCCGGATGACCGGATTTTGCACTGTGAACAGAAGCAATGATACCTTTACGTATTTCGTTTGCCTGTTTCTGCAATTCTAGTGTGTTCATTTTTTCTCCTCTTCCTTTTCCCTGCATAGGCTCCCTCCAGGGAATACCATTCGGCAGGTATAATGTCTAATCATATTATAACTCTACTCTGCCCTCCAATGCTCGAAGTAAAGTAACCTCATCAATATATTCTAAATCTCCTCCTACCGGGACACCGCTGGCAATTCTGGAAACCTTAATCCCTGTGGGTTTTATCAGTTTACTGATATACATAGCGGTTGTCTCGCCTTCCAAACTGGAATTCGTTGCTATTATAACCTCTTCTACCTCTTCTTGCAACCTTTGCATTAATTCCTTTAACCGGATATCTCCCGGTCCAATTCCCAGCATTGGTGAAATTGCCCCGTGAAGTACGTGATATACTCCCTCGTATTTTCCTGTTTTTTCATATGCCGCCAAATCTCTGGTGTTCTCCACCACCATAATCTGCTTATCGTCCCTTTTGGGATTGCTGCAAATCGGGCAAATCTCCTGATCGGTCAGCGTAAAGCATTGTTTACAGTAACGGACATTCTTTTTTGCTTCTAATATAGAAGAAGATAATTCTTCCACATTCTCCAGCGACATATTTAAAATGTGAAAAGCCAGTCTCTGTGCAGACTTTGCTCCGATTCCCGGAAGACCGGAAAGCTGCTCTATTAACTTACTAATCTGACTGCTGTAATAATCCATGACTTCTCCTTTTGTTCAGAAAAGTTTTGCGAATCTTCGCTGTATGTAACAACATAAAATCGGGGTTTGCCTCTGCAAACCCTAATCATTTAAAACGGAAATCCTCCGCCCATTCCTCCCAGTCCTCCGGTGATTTTGGACATGGACTGTGTGGACATTTCTTCGATTTCACGGAAAGCTTCGTTGGTGGCTGCCATAATTAAATCCTCCAGCATTTCCACATCATCCGGATCCACTGCCTCCGGATCAATCTTCACCTTGGTAACCTCACGTTTTCCCGATACGGTAACCTCTACCACTCCGCCGCCGGCAGATGCAGTTGCTTCTTTTTCCTGAAGCTCTTTGGTCGCTTCCTCCATCTGTCTTTGCATTTTCTGTGCCTGCTTCATAAGGTTATTCATGTTTCCCGGCATTCCTCCCGGAAATCCGCCTTTTTTTGCCATTTCCTTTTCCTCCTGTTTTTATTCATCTTCTATTGTAATATCCATATGGATGACATCTGCCAAATCCACATAACTTTCCTCGAATGGACGATCGGTTTCATTTTTCTGTATCCGAAGTTCCACCCGGCTTCCTATCCGCTCTGTGATAGCATTCTCCAGTTCTGCCTTCCGTTCTTCTTCATTCAACAAGCCTGCTGCCACCTCATCCTCCAGAACAATCAGAAGTACATTGTCTCCTCCCAAACTCAGATGAGCGGTTTTCAGATAGTTCTTTGTCAGCCCCGGCAGTTCCATCAAAATCTTATTCCAATTCTTTACTACCTGCTGCACTTCCTCCGGTATGGCTTTGGGATACTCTTTTTTCTGTATCTGCTCTGTTTGCTGTACCGGTGCCGCATTCATCTGCTGCGGCATAGGTACCGCCATAGGTATTCCCTGCTCCAGCTTTTTTTCCAGATGGCTGAGTCTGTCCAGAATCGAAGTCTCATCCTTTTCCATTTCTGGTTTACATAATTTTATAATCGCTATTTCAATTAACACACGTTTTTGACTGGCATACTTCACCTGATTGGACAGTTCCGAAAAGATACGGATGTAACGCATCAGTATTTCCGGTGCTATCATCTGTGCCTCTTCTTTTAATAAAGCCAGATTTTCCGAAGACATATCCAAGACATCTTCCATATCCTCAGAGCTTTGCACCAGCAATAAATTCCGAAGATACCATGTAAAATCTGTCACAAACTGTCCCAATTCCCGGCCCTGTATGATGATGTCTTCCAGACTTCCCATCGCTCCCACAAGTTTTTGGTCTAATACCTGCCGAAGTAATTTGCTGAATACTTCCGTATCTACAGCTCCTAATACTTCCAGCACATGGTCATAGGTAAGAGTTTCTCCCAGATAGAAGGCAATGCATTGATCCAGCAGACTCAAGGCATCCCGCATGGAGCCGTCAGCTGCCTTGGCAATATAACGGATTGCCTTTTCCTCCACCTCTACCTGCTCTTCTTCCATAAGCTCTGTCAGCCGTGCCGCTATGGTATCTATGGAAATCCTGTGAAAGTCATACCTCTGACATCTGGACAAAATGGTAATCGGTATCTTATGCACCTCTGTGGTCGCCAGAATAAATATAACATAGGACGGCGGTTCTTCCAAGGTTTTTAATAAAGCATTAAATGCTCCTATGGATAGCATATGCACTTCATCTATAATGTAAACTTTATATTTTCCTTCCGTAGGAGCGTATTCCACCTCTTCCCGAATCTGACGGATGTTTTCCACACCATTGTTGGATGCTGCATCAATTTCTATGACATTCATAGAATTGCCTGCCGCTATAGCACGACAGGCTTCACAGGTTCCGCAAGGACTTCCGTCCACCGGATGCTGACAGTTCACTGCTTTTGCAAAAATTTTGGCAATGGTGGTTTTTCCGGTGCCTCTGGTTCCGCAAAAGAGATATGCATGTCCGATTCTATCCGCTTTTATTTGATTTTTCAGTGTTGTAACGATATGTTCCTGTCCTTTGACATCTTCAAATTCCTGTGGACGGAACTTTCGGTATAGTGCCGTATAAGACATCTCTTATCCCGTTCCTTTATTTAATCTCCAAAGCTGATTCCCATGCTTTTTGCTTCTTTAATCATCTGGCAATCCGGATCTACTACTTTCAGTTTCCCTGCAACCTCTCCCAACGGTACACGCTTTGTCTTGCCATTAACCATTGCAATCATATTGCCGTAGTCATTGTCCATAATTGCCTGTGCTGCTGCCGCACCCAGTCTGCTGCAAAGTACACGGTCATACGGACACGGACTTCCACCTCTTTGGGTATGACCCGGAACCACTACCCGCACCTCTGCCCCGGTTTTCTTTTCAATCTCATCTGCTATCTCATAGGAAACAGATGGGAATTTATAATTTTTCAGTTTCTCTTTGTATTCTTTCTTGCTGAGCTTTGCATCTGCTTTGGAAATGGCTCCCTCTGCAACTGCCAGAATGGTAAAGCCCTTTCCTGCCCGACTCCGTTTCTCAATAGCTTCTATTATCTTATCTATATCATATGGTATCTCCGGCAGCAGAATAATATCTGCACCGCTGGCAACTCCTGCATAAAGGGTCAGCCACCCCACCTTATGTCCCATAACCTCTACAATGAAAATCCGGTTGTGAGAAGCTGCGGTGGTATGAATACAGTCAATGGCATCCGTTGCAATGTTGATGGCACTCTGGAAACCAAAGGTCACATCTGTTCCATAAATATCATTGTCGATGGTTTTTGGCAGATGGATTACATTCAAGCCTTCTTCCCGAAGAAGATTTGCTGTTTTCTGTGTTCCATTGCCACCTAATATTACAAGACAGTCCAAATTTAATTTGTAATAGGTCTGTTTCATGGCTTCCACTTTGTCCAGACCGTTCTCGTCCCGCACCCGCATCTGTTTAAACGGCTGTCTGGAAGAACCCAGTATCGTTCCGCCTTTTGTGAGGATTCCTGAAAAATCTGCTGCAGTAAGCAGACGGTAATTTCCGTAGATTAATCCTTTATATCCATCAAAAAAGCCGTATACTTCCAACTCGTTACAACTCTCGCTCAATCCTTTTACCACGCCTCGCATAGCGGCATTCAAAGCCTGACAGTCTCCGCCACTTGTTAACATGCCTATTCTTTTCATGGACTACATCCCTTTCTTCTCTGATTTCGTCTAATTAGTATGTACAATCATAGTCATTATAATATATTTTTTTCTTCATAACAATACTTCCATAGTTGCATTGAAAAAAAAATATGATATAATCCCGTCTTTGACAGTTAGAAAAAGAAAAAATCGCTGTATCCCTGATGTT
>CATWDJ010000040.1:0-9249 GCA_958349535.1 uncultured Lachnospiraceae bacterium | reverse complement strand
TCATCTGAGCCTTTTTCTTTTAACTCAGTTTTTCATAGTTCACTTGACACTACCCCTTCAATTTTATTTTTTGTAATATTTCTCATAAATACCAACGCTATCAGCATAGATACCAGTTCCGCAATGGGGAATGTCATCCAGATTGTCCATACAAGCTGTGCATTATTTCTGGCAAGCAGAGAAAATCCCCATGCCACCGGAAGTACGAAGAGTATCTGTCGGCAAACCGAAATAACCAGAGATTCCAAACCGGAATCCAATGCCTGGAAAATTCCCTGTAACGCAATATTTGCTCCCGCAAATACAAAGCTCAAAGATACGATTCGCATTGCTCCGATACACAACTGTTCTGTCTCTCCCGACAAGCCGAATACGGATGCAAAAGGTTTTGCAAAAATCTCCAAAATCACCAATCCTACAACCATAATGATTATCGTGTAGAGCATTCCATATCTGATTCCCTCTTTTACACGTTTTTTACTCTGCATACCGTGATTGAAGGATACAATCGGTGTAATGGCATCCCTCAGACCGAAGGCTGCAAAAAGCACGAACTGCTGGATTTTATAATAGAGTCCGTAGGCTGTAACTACCGTCTCATCGATTTTTACAAAGATAATATTTAATCCATAGGTCATTACTGACATCAAAGCCTGTGCAATCATAGCCGGAAAACCGATGGCATAGATTTCTTTTATGATTTTGCCTGACGGTTTCATGTAACAGAACCCATTCTGAATCTCTTTGTTATGTTTCAGATGGAACACTAACGCTAACAGGAAAGATACGATTTGTCCGATAACGGTTGCATATGCCGCTCCTTTTACTCCCATTTTAGGTGCTCCCAGCAAGCCATAAATTAAAATTGGATCCAGAATAATATTGGTAACTGCTCCTCCTATCTGTGCAATGGTAGAATACATAGAACGTCCGGTGGCCTGTAACAACTTTTCAAAAATCGGGAAAAAAGCTATTCCAAAAGAAATACAGCAGCAGATTTGAAGATAATCCACTCCCATTCCCAGAATCATTTCATTGGAGGTCTGAGAGCTTACATATACATTCACTCCGAAAATTCCGAATAACAAAAAAATCAGGAAGATAATTCCTCCCAAAAATACAGAATTTCCTGCCACCCGGTTTACTTTTTCCTTGTTTCCCTGTCCCAGACTTTTGGACAAAAGTGCATTGGTTCCCACACCGGTTCCGATTCCTATGGCAACCATCAACATCTGCACCGGAAACGCTAAGGTCAATGCATTTAACGCCGCCTCCCCATTCTCTGCCATATTGGATACAAAAGCACTGTCCACAATATTGTAAAGTGCCTGCATCATCATGGATAAAATGATGGGAATTCCCATGGACAACAACAACTTGTCAATTCTCATGACTCCCATTTTATTCATTGTTTCTTTTTCATTCATTAAAAACACTCCTTTTTCTGCTGTGTGTAAATCGAATTTCACAGAACAAAGTGGGCAAGCCCACATCAGCTCCCTAACCCCTCACTCATGAGGGGCTCGCACACTTTGTGTGCCGAGCGTGGTCAGCTTTAGCTGACATCTTCCTCTCAAGCGAGTGCACATCCTCGCGGAGCGTTTTTATTTAATAGGAAATCCAAAGGAATTTCCTATTAAATAAAAAAAGCGTAAGCCCCTATCTGGACTTACGCTTTTCGCTACTCGACGTTAGTTATTGTAGCAGAATTTTTATAAAAAAGTCAAAGGTTTTTTATATTTTTTTCTTATTAAATACAGTTATTGCCAACATTACAAACAGGACACCAAATGCCAACGCCATTCCGATGGCTCCAAAGAAGTCCTTTGGTTTCAAGGCTCCTTCCAACAGCTTTCCTGCCTGCAACAATCTGGTAGGCATCCATGAAGCGGTCTTTTTCCACATCCCAGCCAGATAACAGAGAAGGGTCACTCCCCCTACTCCCAACAGCACGTTCAAATTACTTTCCAACCATGTAGATATCAGCACCATCAACAATATCAGCCAGATTCCCATAAAATAAATACAGCTTCCCGCCAAAAACCAATGCTTTACCTCGTCTTCCCGCCAAAACCAGAAGGTGTAAAGTTGAGTTACACCAAACGCCATCCAATAACAGATACTCCAACACAATATCTGCACCAAACTTTTGGAAACGATAACCTTCCACCGTGGGAGACCTTTGGTCAAAACCGGAATCAGGGTTTCCCTCTGATACTCTCCGGTAAGGGTTCCTGATGCCATGATTATAAAAACCAAAAGCATAATAGAAACATTTTTGTAAAACTGCTGCCAGGAAGTAAACGCCGTCACAGTCACTGCCTGTACCACCAACCCCTGCTCCGCCAGAGAATCCCGCATGGTTTCATAAAGCCACGGCGTCATTTTTGCCATTGCCGGAGCAGATACCCCAAACAATAAAAACAAAATTGCCAGAACCCAGAATTTCCCCGTCCGAAGCTGTTCTCTCCACTCTTTTTTTGTAAAAGCCAGAAATTGTCTCATGCTCCCGTCACCTCCAAAAACAGTGGCTCCAACGCAGGCTCCACCACTTGTACCGGTTCCAGCCCCCGCTCTTTGACCTGACGGCGTACCTCCTCCATACTACCTTGCCAGACGAGACTTCCATCATGCAAAATTCCAATTTCATCACAAATCCGTTCCACATCCGTCAATATATGGGTGGAAAAAAGAATCGTGGTTTCCTTTCCTGCCGCCTGTAAAATATCCAGAATTTCTTTTCTGCCTGCCGGGTCCAAGGCGGAGGTTGGCTCATCACAGATGAGTAACTTTGGCTCTGTAATCAATGCCTGTGCAATTCCCAGTCTCTGCTTCATTCCCCGGGAAAAAACCTGTATCTTCCGTTTCTCTTGCTCTAACCCCACCAGTTGCAACATTTTTTCAATTTTCTGTTTCTTTTCTGCCAAGGGAATTCCTGCAATATCCCCGCAGAAATCCAGATATTCCTCCGGTGTCATATAAGAATAAAATTCAGGTACGTCAGGAAGATATCCAATAAACCTGTTTGTTTTATTGGCTCCATAGGTAACTGGTTCTCCCTCCACCAGAATTTCCCCTGCATCCGCCTGCAACAATCCTAAAATCATTTTCATGGTGGTGGTTTTTCCGGCTCCGTTTTTTCCTACGAATCCATAAATGGAGTGTTTCTTTACCGAAAAGCTTAAATCTTGTAACACCCTTTTTTCTCCAAAGGATTTGGAAATCCCCTTTACTTCCAGACTATTCATTTAACCATCCTCTTTTCCCAGAGCAAAATACAGAATCGGTCCCCAAAACTGCATTCCCACAATAGACACGATTACCCACAACGTCCGGTTTCCCCTTTTGTAATGTTCATGGGTCAAAATATGACGCAACGTAATAATCAGCAAAATTACTTCCAACAGAATTACCGGTATCAAAAATGGTAAAAATTCCTGTAAATTATCCAAGCTCATCTTTGGTTCCTCCCTCCTGTTTCAGATATTGTTTTAAAGCTTCAAATTCCGGCTCTTGTGCCAAAACAGCAAATAACGGATGCTGCAGATTTTCTCCTATAGAATCCAAAATGGTCTTTGTCCCTCTCGGAGCCGTCCTGCTTATCCCATATTCCCGGAAATATTCTTCAATGTCTGTAAAATAAGTATCCCCATGTAATGTGATTCCTGCTTTTATCTCCCGCACGCCGTCTTTTACAAAACGCTCCAATTTTTCCAAGGCTCGCTCTTTTTGTCCCTGTACACAATAAAATAATGCCGCTGTATATTTAAACTGTAAGGTGGTATTTGGATGAAGTTTTTCCAACTGATAGGTATCTATCACTTTTTCTAACCGTTCTATGGTTTCCTCCCCGGCTTTATCTCCTAAGTGCTGCATCAGATAGGCAATACTGTCTCCCACCAATGCCAGGAGATGGCTGTAAATCATATATTGGTTGAACATATTCCCTTTTCTCTGTTCCCCCTGCATCTGATATGCCTGAATCAACAGTCCCTCCGCCTGTTTTTCCAATCTTTGTGGATGATGCAGCGGTTCCAATTCCTCAATCAGTTCTTTGGTTTCCCCCATTAACAGCCGTGTCATATTTTTTAAAATCATGGCATCACTACACAATCCTCTGTCACCACAATGGCGTTCCACATGTTCACACAGTTTCAATATGTCTTTTAATATCTGCTGTTGTTCTGTTTCTGTCTTTGCCAGATTATAATGATTCAGCCACAGTAAAATCATCTGCACCACCGCCGGATAACAGGAATAGTACTCTTTCACAAACTGGCGGCTTTCCTTCATTACCTCCTCAAAGGACTTCTGTCCAAAAGCCAATGCAAAGCTCTGATATGCTTTTTGAATCTCCTCCTCAGTCAGTTGAGCCTGATATCCCATTAGCTCGTCAATACTGACATCAAAATAGGCTGCCATCCGAGGAAGCTGTACGATATCCGGCATTCCCTGTCCCGTTTCCCATTTTGATACGGATGCCTTGGTAACTCCCAGAAAATCTGCCAGTACATCCTGGGTAATTCCCCTTTGTTTTCGCAAAAAACTAATGTTTTTTGCCAGTTTTATATTCTCCATATCTGTCTCCTTCTCAAAATACTGCGACACCTGCACCCTATCTTCCTCATTTGTTTCACAAGAACAAAGTGGGTAAGCCCATATCATCTCCCCACCCCTCACTCATGAGAGGCTCGCACACTTTGCGTGCCGAGCGTGGTCAGCTTTAGCTGACATCTTCCTTTCACGCGAGTGCACATCCCTGCGGAGCGTTTTGTTTAATAGGAAATCCAAAGGAATTTCCTATTAAACAAAAAAGTCTCAAGTAACTTTAATTTAAGTATACTTGAAACCTCTTATTCTCTCAATGGATGAACTGTTGATTTCCAGAAACAAAATCAACTATCACGATACTTTTAATATTTGCGAATACTGTCTTCTTCCTCATCCGTAGATTTTTCTATATCTTTGATTTGCAGATAATAGCCGGCATTTTCATTGATTTTTACAAAAACCCTCTCTCCCACCTTTGCTCCTTTGATTGCCTTTCCGATGGGTGACTCAATACTGATATAATTTTTCAGAGAATTTCCCCGGACGCTGGTTACCAGCTTGTAAACCTCTGTCTCGTCATCCTCTTCAAAATAAACCGTCACTTTGTTGTTCAGTCCCACCTCATCTTCCTTGGAATCATCGGAAATCACACTGGCAGTCTTTAACATTCTCTCCAGATACCGGATGCGACTTTCATTTTTATTCTTTTCTTTTTTTGCTGCATGATACTCGAAATTCTCGCTTAAATCTCCCTGGGCTCTCGCCTCTTTTACCGATTCAATCAATTCCTTCCGAAGCACCAGCTTCCGGTATTCTATCTCCTCTTCAATTTTTTGGACATCCTGTTTTGTTAATTGTTCCCGCATACTTTCTCCTCTACATCTTCTCCAATTCTTTTTCCATAATTGCCTGAATCGCATCAATGTCTGTAAATGTCAACTTAATTCCACGATGATACATTGCAAGCACCTCTCTAAGATTTTCTGTAAGAACTTTATTTAATTTTTTATGTACCGAAACAGGTCTCTCCTGTATCGTATGCACATGGTCAAAATATTTTTCAATAATAGGAAACGTATTTTGAATTAAAAAAGCATTTTCTTTTCCTGCAAATTTACCAACAACAATCGTATTGCATTTTCCATATTTTTTCTTTTTCTTTTCGATAATCCCCTTATATTTTTCTGCCTGTGAGCTTATTGGAATCATCCAATAAAGATTCGGATTCTTCTTGTCCTGTATGGCATAAAAATGTGGACGGTAGTTCCCGTTTTCCTTATTACTCATTAAATATTTATCCTGAACCATATCAAAAAATTCATCTTTGATATGATAAGAATATCCCTGTTGTATCTCCATATATTGCAGCATTCTCCTTTGAGCCAACAATTTCTTATGAAAATTCCCCACCGACCTCAGCCGATGGGGAAGATTTACATACTATACCATTTATATCCCACCTGTATAGCAAGTGGCATCATTTACGAACTGAATCATTTATACCCCGCACCATCAGCAAGCGGCAAACATTTACTTCTAACCTTAGTATATACAGATTAAATGAAATAATCAACCTGTTTTTCAAATTTAAAAATATTTTCTCCTCTACATCTTCTCCGGTGCCTCGAATCCCAGCAAATCGATGCAGGTCTCCAAAATAGACTTGGTCAGCTCCAGCAGTTTGATGTAGCCTGCCTGTACCGTCTCGTCCTCCTCTGCCATGATTTTTGTCTCATGGTAAAAGTGATTGAAGGCATTGGACAAATCATAAATATAAGAGCAAATTTTGTGCGGTGCGGTTTCTTCGTAGGCATTTTCTATCACACCGTTGAATTTACTAAGCTCTAACATCAATCCTTTTTCACTTTCGGAGTGTGCCGGAAGAATCTTTGCGGAATCTGCATTTTTTCCGCTCTCCTTATATTTTGCAAGGATGGATTTGATTCGCACAATGGTATACAGAATATATGGTCCGGTATTTCCCTCAAAGGAAGTAAAGCGGTCAATATCAAAGATATAATCCTTGGATGCCTGATTGCTCAAATCACCGTATTTAATAGCAGAAAGGGCTACGATTTTTGCGGTCTTCTCTGCCTCTTTCTCGTCTACCGTATGATTCTCGGTAATCTTTTCAAACATCTTTTCATTGATATTCTGCATTAAGGTTTCTAACCGCATAACGCCGCCTTCACGAGTTTTAAACGGTTTTCCGTCTTTTCCGTTCATGGTTCCAAAACCGTGGAATTTCAACTGTGTCTCTTTTTTTACGATACCGGTCTTTTTCGCACAGCGGAATACCTGAATAAAATGCATTTCCTGTCGTTTATCCACCACATAGATGATCTCATCCGGATCTATTTCCTCCCGACGCATAATCAGGGTTGCCAAGTCGGTGGTACTGTAAAGAGAAGCACCGTCGGATTTTAAGATGATACACGGCGGTATCTCCTTGGTGTCATCCTCCTTTGCCACATCCACTACCAAGGCACCTTCGCTCATATAAGCAAAGCCCTCTTCTTTCATCTTCTCCACCATCTGCGGTACATACGGCTGGGCATCGGATTCGCCCTTCCAAAGTTCAAAGGAAACCTTCAGGTTTTCATAGTTTTTCTTCAGGTCCGTAACAGACACATTCAGAATATGAGACAGCAATGCCTGATATCCCTTTCTTCCTGCCTGTAACTCGGAGGTTGCCTTCATTGCCTGCTCTTTATAGGCTTCATCCTCTTTGGATTTTCCGCTGGCAGTCGGATAAATCTCTTCCAGCTCTGAAATGGTAAAAGGCGGTTCTATCGGATACTCGCCCTCATAGGATTCATCGAAATATACCAAATCCGGTTTTCTCTCTTTTAACTCGGTAATGATAAGTCCCATCTGAAGTCCCCAGTCGCCCAGATGCACATCTCCAATCATCTCGTGACCCATATATTTTCCGATTCTCTTGATACTCTCTCCGATAATCGCAGAACGCAGATGACCTACATGAAGCGGTTTTGCCACATTCGGTCCGCCGTAATCAATGATAATTTTCTTTGGCTCTTTTGTTTTTTCACAGCCGTATCTGCCCTCATCCTCCTGCATGGAAACCAGATACTGTGACAGATATTCTTCTGACAGCTTCAAATTCAAAAATCCCGGCTTTACGGATTCCACCGAGGTAAACATGGAACTGTCCTGCAATGCCTCTGCCACTTTGTCAGAAATCATAAAAGGGGCACACTTGTATTCCTTAGCTGCCGCCATGGCTCCATTGCACTGAAATTCGCACAAATCCGGGCGGTTGGATAAGGTTACCCTTCCATATTTCTCATCATATCCACAATCGGTAAATGCTTTTGTCACTTCTTCGGTAATCAAATCTAATATTTTTTTCATGGTAGTTCTCCTTTTATTCATTTTCAAAAAGCGGTGTGGAAAAATATCGCTCTGCCGTATCCGGCAATACCGTGACAACGGTTTTCCCCTCACCCAGTTTTTCTGCCAGCTTTAATGCCGCCGCAACATTGGTTCCGCTGGATATTCCGCACATAATGCCTTCCAAACGAGCCAAATCTTTGGCAGTCTGGATTGCTTCTTCGTCTGTTACAATATAGATGTTATCATAAATTTCCTGATTCAGGATATCCGGGATTACTCCGTCACCGATTCCCATCTGAAGATGTGTTCCGATGGTTCCTCCGGCAAGAATTGCCGCATGCTCCGGCTCCACCGCCCAAATTTCAATCTCCGGGTTCTGTGCCTTTAACACCTCGCCGATTCCGGTAATGGTTCCTCCGGTTCCGATTCCCAAGCAAAAGCCATGGATAGGACCTGCCACCTGTTCTAATATCTCTAGTCCCGTATGATGTCTATGTACCATAGGATTTGCCGGATTTTCAAATTGCTGGGGTACGAAAACCTTTGGATTTTCCGCCTTCATCCGCAATGCGGTTTGCAGACATTCCTCAATACAGTCTCCGATATTTCCCGCATCATGGATAAGTATCACCTCTGCTCCGTAATGTCTTACCAGCTTTCTCCGTTCCTCGCTGACCGAATCCGGCATGATAATGATGGTTTTATATCCCTTTACCGCTCCAATCAATGCCAGACCGATTCCCTGATTTCCACTGGTAGGCTCCACGATAATGGTATCCTTGTCGATGATTCCCCTTTTTTCTGCATCTGCAATCATGTTGTAGGCTGTTCTGGTTTTAATGGAGCCGCCTACGTTCATTCCTTCAAATTTTACCAATACCTGGGCATTGCCCGGTTTATTCATACGATTCAGGCGAATCATGGGTGTGTGCCCGATTGCCTCTAATACATCGTTGTATACCATTTCTTTTCCCCTCTTCTCTACTCCATTTCCGTGCAAGCTCGCAACCTCCGTTGCTCGCTCACGGGCTTTCGCCCTTCCTTACCTCACTGCTTTTTTCGCCGTGCTTGCTCGCAACCTCCGTTGCTCGCTCACGGGCTTTCGCCCTTCCTTACCTCACTGCTTTTTTCGCCGTGCTTGCTCGCAACCTCCGTTGCTCGCTCACGGGCTTTCGCCCTATAAAAATACGAATCATCAAATTTGCCTGCAAGCAGGCAGTTTGCTTCTTCGTATTTTTGCACGGCTCAATGCATTCTTGAACATTATAACACAATCGGATTTTTGCAACAACTGATATGTAATGACCTCTTGTCAAGTACAAATTAACAGAAATCACCACA
>CATWDJ010000039.1:0-10101 GCA_958349535.1 uncultured Lachnospiraceae bacterium | reverse complement strand
ACCCCCGACCCACGGCTTAGAAGGCCGTTGCTCTATCCAGCTGAGCTACGAACACGTATTTTTGAATTTTACAAATTCAAAGCGGGTGATGGGAATCGAACCCACGTATCCAGCTTGGAAGGCTGGTGTTCTACCATTGAACTACACCCGCAAAGTCGGGGTGACAGGATTCGAACCTGCGACCTCCTGGTCCCAAACCAGGCGCTCTAGCCAAGCTGAGCCACACCCCGTAATTCACAATATTTTCTTGCATTCACTCGTGACGCAAGTCATATTATATAATAGGCAAATGGAATTGTCAACAAATTTTTTCACTTTTTTTATAAATAATGAATATTAAAATGAGCCTCCCCATTCCGGTCAATTTCCATCATCACAAAGGATGGTTTTCTCCCTGCCTGTCGCGGATAAGAAATACTTCCCGGATTGATAACCGTAATATCCTTATCATATTCAATCAGCGGTCTGTGGGTATGCCCAAACATCACAATATCCATCCCCCGTCCATAAGCTTCTTTTCGCAATGCCTCAATTCCCGCACTGACATAGTAATAGTGTCCGTGAGTAATCAGCACCTTATACTTTCCGATTCTAATCTCCTTCTCCTTTTCCAAATTAGAAAAAAAATCATTGTTTCCTGATATAATTTCCAAAGGACAGCCTGCCATTTCCTGTATGTAATCCTCATAACCCTCTGCGTCTCCCAGATGGATCATCAAATCAATCTTTCCCATCCGGTCTAACGCCAGCTGCAAATTCTTATGATGTTTATGGGTATCACTTACAATCATTATCTTCATACATTTCCATCCTTACCACTTACTAAAATCCTCTTTTTTTCAATTCCTCTTTCATAGCCCGCAATGCTTTGCCCCGGTGGCTCAGCTCATTTTTCTGTTCCATGGTAAGCTGTGCCGTGGAACAACCATATTCTTCCACATAAAAAATCGGGTCATAGCCAAAACCGTTCTCTCCTGCCGGTTTTTCTCCGATATATCCTTCTATGGTTCCTTGGGTTCTTATTACCGTCTTATCCGGCAAAACTGCTGCAATGGCACATACAAACCGTGCCGTCCGCTTCTCCTTTTCCACACCCTCCATCCGTTCTAACAGATTTGTATTCTTCAGCTCATAAGGTGTATCTTCCCCCATATACCTTGCGGAATATACCCCCGGTTCTTTGTTCAGATAATCTATTTCCAGTCCCGAATCATCTGCCAAAACAATATCATCCGTAAACTCTGCAATGGCTTTTGCCTTGATAACCGCATTCTCTACAAAGGTTTTCCCATCCTCTACGATATCCGCCGTAATTCCAGCCTCCTTCATGGACAGAATTTCCATTCCCAAATCCTGCATGATTACCTTTATCTCTTTCATTTTACCGGCATTTCCGGTTGCAAAAATAATTCTGTTTTTCATATTATCTCCTTTAATATCCTTCGTCAAATGCTCGCAAAATCGCCTGATAAATACCTTCTGCCACCTGTTTTTGATAGTCTGGAGAATTCAGCTTTGCCAGCTCCTCTCCATTGGTCATAAATCCAACCTCTATCAATGCCACCGGCACCTCTGAAGTTCGGATGATGTAAATATCATTTCCTTTTACCAGACCCTTGTCCTTACTGCCACAGGCTGCCGTAACCTCTTCCAGACAGATTCTGGCAAAGTCCTTGGATACAGCATCCTCTTTTTCTTCATCGTACATAACCTGAGTACCGTTGATTTTGGACAATCTGGAACCTGTGGTGGAATTGTTATGGATACTGATAAATAAATCTGCCTCCGCTTTATTGGCAAGTCCCACTCGTTCATCATAGGAAGGATTGCTGTCATCTAATCTCGTATAGTATACGCCTATATTCTCATCTGTGTCCAGAATCTCTTTCAACTGCTTTACAATTTCCAAATCAATATCTTTTTCATAAATGCCCTGTTTGATGGCTCCCGGCATATTGCCGCCGTGACCGGCATCAATGACCACAAGCCTGTCATAGATTTCATGTGGGGAAATAAAATCCAGATAAAGATAATTTCCTTCGCAGGTCTTTTCCACCTCCAGCACCTTATCCAGCACAATCTCGATAACAGCCTTTCCTCCGGCATAGTCCATCACAACATCATTGATATTAGCCGCACTTCCCACTAATGGCTTGTCATACAAAAACTCTCCACTTTCTGCCGGAATCATAATATCCACAGTTTGGGTTACATAATTCTGTTCTATTTCCACACTCTGAGCATCACAGCCCTCCGGCAACTTTATTCTCAACTGCTGCGGAAAATCCTTATTCTCTATATCTGTATTAATGGCACTCAAACCGAAACTTTCGCCGCCTGACGCAAAAAAGCCATCCTCTGTGTCCAAATTCCATTCCAAGGTAATGGCATGAACCTTCGGCATAAAAAACATGGAACCACAGGCTACCACCGCAAGAACCACGCAGAAGCAGGCTGCTATCTTTAGTATTCTTTCTTCCAACTGCTGCCTCCTTCTACTTTCCGGCATATGCCTTGATACAAAGGTTACATTCCTGTGTATCTTCTACATTCTCCCATACACTTCCGTTGGTGCTGATATATCCCTCACCATCAGATAAATCCACCTTTGCCGTAGTTGCATCCGCTTTATATTCAATCGCCATCGGATGTACCGCATCCGGGGTTTTGAGATAAACCACAATGGAGAACCGCTCTCCCTCTTTTACCGGAATATTCTTAGAAAACGGAATCGTATAATATCCCGCATTGTCTAATTTTCCCGATGCCACTTTTTCCTTTCGCTCAAAAGAACTCTCATCGGTAAAATTCCGCACCACATAGACTTCGTACTCTGTATCTTTGCCTGTTGCATAAAATCCTGCCGCTTTCAGCTTCTGAGCTTTTTCCGCCTCAAACACATTGGCTCCGTAAATAGATTCTTTGTTAAAGCCCAACTGACCTACCCAGCCGCACAAATCAGACTGATAAATGCTGTCATAATTATCCGTTTCTTCGATTCCCGTATATACCACATTGTGTACGCCGATATTGGTATCATAGTAAGAAATATAGAAAATTCCTTCATCACCGAATCCGGTTCCCCAACTGTTCTGGCAGATAAATGCTCCATCTCCTTCCGGTTTCACAGAAAAATTGTCTTTGGAGTAATTATCGTCCCAACCGATAATCATTACATCATGATTGGGTTTTTCCGTTCCGATGTAACAATAAGCATTATTGGCACTGTTATAAAAAGAAGAGGTACTCTGAGAACTCCGCAATGCACTGTAGATAGATGTCTGCACTCCTCCGTATTTAAAGATTGCCTCCTTAATCTTCTCAAAATCCTTTCCTTCGATAACCTGAATCTCCTGCACGTGTTTTTCTGCCTCTAACCCTTTTGGCGATACTCCGTCTCCATAAGGGTCATCTGCCTCATAGACCGGTCCCTGCCATGCAGTAAGGTACGCCATACCCATGGTATACTCTCCTCCGTCATTCTGAGTCAGCTGGAAGCTGTTCCGCATAGTCATGTGGTCAACAGAAAATTGAAGGGATTCCTCCGGCAGCAAAGATGTTTCCAAAGCTCCCACTGATGCGGATGCCCAACAGGTACCCAGACTTCCCTGATTTTTTACAGGAGTGTTTCTCTTTTTCTCCCTCAAATCGTATTTGCTGGGATAAATGGAGGTGGCTCCCGATACATCCGTTGCCGTAGCCACATTTTTTTCTATATCCCATGTATAATCATAAGCCAGAGCATCGGATAACTCCGATACGGATACATAATACTCCTCCTTATGTTTTTTCAATTCCTTATCGATGGCAGAAAAGGTAACACTGCTCTCATGCTTTTCCACCAGCAATTCTTCCTCATCATACAGATTTGAACTGCAATTAAAGCCATCACGAATCATAGATACCGGTATCATAATTTCCAAATCATCATTCATATAAATCCCGCTATCCTCATTGCTGTATTTTCGGTTATCCACCACCAACGACAGTGTATTCTCATTTACACTGTCTGCAATCAGGGGGTTCCACACCTCTTTCTCAATGGTAGCTCCCCGAAAGGTTTCCACCTGCTCATATACGGCTCCCGCTCTATAAAATTTTAGAATCATTGCAATTAGTAAAATTACTGTAAACCAAATATATCTCTTTGAATATTTCAATGCTGTTCCTCGCTGCTTTTTCGTTTTGGAGGTTTCGGACCCAAAAACTGATAGAAATAAGTTTTTAACATACCATTATATATCTTTCTGTTCTTGTCCGCTTTTCTCCCAATATCATTCTGTGCACGTTCATAGCTGGTAATCAGAAACATAGACCATGAATCCAATCTCCTATAGGCTTCTCCAATCTCGCCATATAACTTTGGAAGATTCGCTTTTTCCTCCAAGCGTTCTCCATAAGGAGGATTGGATATGATAAATCCGTATTTTTTAGGATGATTGAGTTTTGCCACCTCTCTCTGCTGAAAATGAATCAGATGATCCACTCCCGCTCTTTTGGCATTTTCCCTGGCTGCCTTTACAATCTCACCGTCCATATCATAGCCTTGAATATCCACGGTAATATCCGTACAAATAAGCTCCTGTGCCTCTTCCACCGTATCATACCACAACTGTCGGTCAATCAGGTTTGTCCACTCCTCTGCGGTAAAACTCCGATTCATTCCCGGAGCAATATTCGCTGCCATCATTGCTGCCTCAATAGGAATCGTTCCCGAACCGCAGAACGGGTCCACCAGAATCCGGTCTTTGTGCCAAGGGGTTAACATAATAAGGGCTGCTGCCAAGGTTTCCGTAATAGGTGCCTTGCTGGTCATGGTTCGGTATCCCCTTTTATGTAAGGAATCTCCCGAGGTATCCAATGTCACCGTAACCTCATCCTTCATCAAAAAAATTCTCACCGGATAAGAAGCCCCGTCCTCTGGAAACCATTCTACCTCATAGCTTTGTTTCATTCTCTCTACCATGGCTTTTTTCACGATAGATTGTATATCAGACGGGGAAAAAAGCTTACTTTTCACGGAAGTTGCCTTTGTCACCCAAAAACGACCGTTCTCGGGAATATATTCCTCCCATGGAAGTGCTTTAATTCCCTCAAACAGCTCATCGAATGTCTCTGCTTTGAATTTTCCTACCTGCAACAGCACACGTTCTGCTGTTCGTAAAAATATATTTGCACGGCAGATTGCCTCTGCATCCCCGGCAAAGGTAACTCTGCCATCCTCTACTTTTGTAATCTCATAGCCCAAGTCATAGACTTCCCGTTTACACACTGCTTCCAGTCCGAAATGACACGGCACTACTAACTCATAATTTCGCATATTGCTTCTCTTTCTAATTCTAAAAAGGTCTAATAATCTACTATTATACTATCTGTTCATTTTTCTACTGTCAATGTTTTTTCTGCACCATTTTTAATCCAAATTTTTCTTTTGCAATGCCTTGATTCCTCCCACCAAAGTATAGACCTTATATCCCTGATTCAAAAGCTGTTTTGCCGCTATCATACTTGTACTTCCACGCTCGCAATACAGGACATAGGTTTTATCCTTCCCCAGTTGTCTCTCCCACTCTTCTATTTCGTCATAAGGCAGATTTATCGCTCCCGGAATATGATCAATCTCATATTCTCTCTGTTCTCTCACATCAATAAACCGAACATCTCTACGGCTTTGGTATCTCGGAATATCTTTTACTCCGATAGTAGGAATTTCTCCGCCTTTCATGTGCTTTTCTCTCCTCTCTTATAGAAAAACAGATTACAAAGTTCTCTTTGTAATCTGTTCTTACTTTATACTATTCTGTTTTTTTTAATTTGTGCAAAATGCCCTAGTAACAATCACTGGAGCTGTCAGCTGCATTGGTACTTCTGTTTTTAGAGCTGTTGCTGGCTTTGGATTTTGCATTGTTGGTGCTGTTTGTACTATTGGTACTGTTTGTGCTTTTAGATTTTGCACTGTTTGTACTGTTGGTACTGTTTGTAGATTTGTTTGTTGAATCTTCATAATTCTTTGCCATGATAACATTCCTCCTTTTCATTGCATAAATAGTATCTTTAAAATTCTTACATTTATTCACATATGTACATTGTAATTAAAAAAATTTTATATTACAATTTTGATTGTAAAGGCGTATGTGCTTTTATAGTTATACCCCTTATTAATTATTTATACTCCCCTCATAGAAAAGACCGATGCTTTGCATCGGTCTTTTCTCCTACAATTCATAAAACATTTTATTTTCCATCAAATCTTCATCCATGCTTCCGCCTGCTTTGGTATATTTATCTTCAAACAATTCCACATGCCGCTTTTTTCTTCCATTTAATATCTCATAGCGGTTAATCATCTCCTGATACATCGGATTGGTTTTCAATCCCTCTCTGATTCCCTTTACAAACGGACAGTATTTAAACAAAATCTCTCTGGATACTTTATTCAAACGAAAGCTTCCCTTCGACTCATATTTAATCCAATTTTGATAATCCTTTACAAATACCTCCCGATAATTATTTTTTGCCTTCCATAACGCATTCTTCATCTTTTCCTTTGCTTCCGATGACAATTCGCTGTTCTTCCGATAAAACTGCACGTAATCATAATATTCCGAAGTAAGGGACGGCTCTCTGATATCATTCCATCGCATACCCTGCTCTTTTCGGCAGATTTCCCAACGGAAACGTCCCGCAGACTCCACCATTAATTCATCCAAATCTGCCACCGTCAATATCGGGAATAAGAACCTGCCTGAAGTATCTCTTCTGGTACCGTCGGTTTCCTGCCACATCATGGCTTTGCTTCCTGCGTTCGGCATCAATATAATATCCGGCAGAACTTCTTTTTTCAAAAATTCTCTGGTAATATCATGCTGAGGATCTGAAAAAACAACATCCCTGTAAAAAACGGAAAAATCGATTCGCTTCAACCGTTCCAGACTCATTTGGATACGGTCCGCGGTCACCAACATCTGCTTAACATTTTGCACAATGTCATGTTCACAAAGCATCGGTACAAAAATAGAAATCCGTCCGTATACGGCACGGTTGGAAGAGGCAAACATATTGTCAATCTCAAACTCTACCTTTTTCCACGAATCATTTTTCCACTCTTCCTGCTCTTTCTGAGTAATCTTTCCGCCCTTACGCAAATCTGCCAGATAACCGTTATAATCCAAATCAAATTCATTTCTGGAAGGCTCATTTCTGCCTTCAAAAATACTTTTCAGCCATTCGGACATAGTATATACGTGTTCTGAATTGCAAGCAAAAAGATGATCTGTCAATTCCCCCAATGCCTGTGTATTTTCCTCCCCTAACAGAGTCGTGTCCATGTATCCGAAGTTCAAAAACATTTTTATGACATCCGGCTGTGCGTAATCAACCAACGCCTTTTTCATAACCCGTTTATATAATTCATAAAATTCTCTGGAAATCTCTTTTCTGAGCTTTCTGACATTATCCTCCGTAGAATATATATCCACAAGCCCCTGGTAGGAATCTATCAGTCTCTTTATATTTTCCTCTTCTTCCGTTTCATATCCTGCATAATGCAAAATTGCATCCAGACTATAATCCGTTTGCAGGGCTTCCTCTTCCAGAAATTCTTCCTCTTCTTCCGTTTCTTCTTCAAACAATATCTGAGAAGCTGCCTCTTCCTCGGAAAGTGTAGTAAAATCAAAATCCATATATTCCTTAAAGCGGCTGTCCATCAGCTCTTCTTCATAAATCCCGGAATCTTCTATGTATTTAAAGAGCTTGTCCATATACTGATGAATCTCACTTACATCTGTACTAATGCGGGCTATCCGTGCCTCCAAATCAAAGTAAAGCTGGAACAAATCATTTCTTCCATCATCCATCAGAATATCTTTCCAATATTCAAGATATTCCCAGATACCTTCCATTTTCTCCACAGCCTGCTCCATAACTTCGCTTGCCCGGAAAATCTCACAAATATTCAAAGTATATTCGTCACCGTAAAAAGCCTCCATACTTCTTCTGTCTTTTTTTGAGAGACTCTTATAATATTCCACATGCCACTTCGGCAAACTGTTCGCTTTGTCCAGTTGCACAAAATGAGTCATACGGCCAAAGTTTTTCTCCGGTATACTGTGTTTACTGCAAAGATATTTATAATCTCTATGTAGCTCAATGGTCAGCTTATATAACATATCCGCCGTCACATAAACCTTATGGTACGCCTGCAATACCATATTTGCCTGCTTAATTGCTCCTATTGTGAAAACGTTGGCATATTTCGGCTGCGTCTTAAATATCTTTTGCAAATCCTCTTCTCCCAGATAGTCATATGCCATCAGAAGCGTATCCTCCGTAGCCACATAATCACATTGGAATTTTCTTTTGGAAGAAGCCATCAGTCCAATAATATTTCCAGCCTCCAAATGGATTGCATCATATTTTGTTACCATGTCCACGCCGCCCTGCAAAATGACATAAATTGCTTTTTGCTTTTCTTCAGCGTGAATGAAATGTTTTCCCTTTTCCACTTTTAGCGTTCCCATCTGTTTCCCTTCTTCTCCCTAACTATGTAGACCTTTCATCTATTCCTAATTATAAATGAAAGGGAACTTTGTTACAAATACAATTTATAGTATCTTTACATAAAAATAGCCACAATCGGTATGGTAATTACCGACAAAACCGTGCTCAGCACAACACCGATTACCGCACTGTCCTCCTTTTTACCGTATTCCTGAGCAATCAGCGTAATCATACTACCGATAGGTACGGAACATTCGATAATAAATACCTTATAGACTCCTGCATCCACCGGCAACCCTTTGCAGATTATTGCTGCGGCAATAGGCAATAACAACATTTTTATTGCTAAAAACACATACATTTTCCCATTGGAAAAAAGTTTTTTTCCATCCATCTTCGCCACAGAGGTTCCAATCAAAATCATAGACAGCGGAATGCAGGTATCCCCCATATAATTGGAAAAAGTGACAATTGGCTCCGCCACAGGAATGTCCAATACAAAGATAAGAATTGCCACAACACATCCTATGACACCCGGATTCAAAATCTTCCGAATCGGAAATACCATCTTCTCTCCCGGCAGCTCATTGGTTTTTATTGCCAGATAAATTCCATAGGTGTAAATCAGCACATTATAGACCAGTGTATAAAAGGCTATATAAATTACATATTCTCTTCCCAACAATGCCCGTACCAAAGGAATCCCTATAAAACCTATATTGGAGAACATCGTCATCATCTGATAAAAATTCCTTTGAGGCTTTTTTATCCTCAACAGAAACGTAATCATATATCCTGCCACAAAAAGAACTACAAAATATATCAGCACGAATGCCATGTTTTGTCCCAGAAAAATTTCTCCGCTTTTAAAATCATATCTTACAATACTTGCAATCAAAAGCAATGGATTAAAAACATTTACCACCAGTTTGGATATCCCTTTACAGGAATCCTCATCCAGCCAATGAATTTTCCACAAAATATAACCGATTGCCATCATGGCAAAGAGTACCAGCATCTGCTGCAACACAATGAATGCACTCATTTTATTCCTAACATCCTCTCTGACGATTTATACATTGATAATTGCTATATAAAAAAGTGAGCAACTCCACTTCAACTCCCTAAATAATAAAAAAGCTCTGTAGATATTATCTACAGAGCTTACTACGTGCGTGAGAGGATTCGAACCCCCGACACCTTGGTCCGTAGCCAAGTGCTCTATCCAGCTGAGCTACACACACATAATGCTAAATTGTTCATACCGAACGTACTATAGTATATCTATATTTTTTAATTTTGTCAATAGATTTTTACTAGTTTGTATCATTTAAGGAAAAAATATTCATTTTGTTTTTTTCTTTCTAAAAAATGTATTTTATTATACAGAAGTTCTCTATAACTTCTTCTATACAATAAAAATAAGAGAAATACAAATTCTTGTATTTCTCTTCTAACTTTACTGCCGGCGACCGGAATCGAACCGGTACTGTGTTTCCACAACAGGATTTTAAGTCCTGCGCGTCTGCCAGTTCCGCCACGCCGGCGGATGGGACCTACAGGGCTCGAACCTGTGACCCTCTGCTTGTAAGGCAGATGCTC
>CATWDJ010000038.1:0-11163 GCA_958349535.1 uncultured Lachnospiraceae bacterium | reverse complement strand
GAAAGGTGGCTCTCGCCACACCGGACAGGCGGCTCCGCCGCAACGTAATATTCAAATATTGATAAAAGTACGGAAATAATAAAAAAGATAATGGAGATAGGTCTTATTTTTGTGGTGTTTGTAGGTGGTATAGCAGCAGTTATTTGGATAATAAAAAATGAAAATATAGATATGGATTTAAAAACGGCGTGGATTTTAGTAGTTGTAGCTATTGTCTTGGTAATAATAGCTATTGAAAATATAAAATAAGCATTACTTTTATAATAATATTTCCATAAATTGGACAGAATAAATGATGCGAAAGGAGTATTTGAACAGGATTTAATCAGTACGATGAATTATATTGCAAATGTTGTGAAAAATGAGGAAGTAGCCCAACAAGGAGCTACTTCCCATCTGTTATATAGGTCTTAATATCCATAACAACATCTTGAATTTGTAAAATATATCAAAATTAAATCACATAATCCTCAAAACTATCTTCTGTCTGAGTTGTAGGCTGTTGCTCCTCCAAAATGGAAAGATACAACTGTACCTGTGTCTGAGACATATATGGTCCCACCCAGAGCATACCGATTCCAAAGCTTAGAACGGCTAAAAGAACCAAGCCTATAAAGCTTAAATTAATATAAAATGCACGTCCTTTATTACCTTTCATTAACCGTTTGCTTTCCCGGAACAAATCCAATACTTTTTCTTCAGGACGCTCAATCAATAGACAGTATAAAAGGGAATACTGAAGTGAAATGATGATGGACAAAACAATTCCCGCAGCTATAAAAATCACAGCAAAGAAAATAAGAACCGGCATCGGATTCACAAATGCCCATAATACTAAAATAATTCCCGGAATGGTAGGGAGTGATGCCAGCAGACCAAAAAGAATATTGGCACCGATAAAACGCAGCGGTTTGTGACTAAATGCATACATGATGTCTCCGAAACTCTGGTCTCCGGTACGGCTTAAGGCAAGATGGAATTTTACCAAGCCACAGGCAAATAGTATTTCAATAAAGGAAATAATAAAAGAAGCCATATTATAAATTGCCTGTTGGGAAGTGCTGGGATGTTCCGGCAGTGTCAAAGTAAATGGAAGCATACATAGTGCAGGGATTAATACGGCAACCAAAAAGGTTGAAATTACAAAACCCCAGTTTCCGTTTAATTTTTCCCGTGCTAATCGTTTTAATTCGCTAGAAGTTTTTTTCATAATTGTATTCTCTCTTTCTAAATCAGACAGCCTGATCCAGATTCATACCAATGAACCGGGCGGCATCTGCGGATTTTTGATTTTTCTGATAAGGATTTGATTCATTACTATATCGAATGGCGGTATTGGTAGTACCTCCTGATACATAGGTTCTTCCGCATTCCGGGCAGATGGCAGTGTGTATGGAAACCGAGGCATATACAACTTCTCCGTTCTTTTGAGCTGCCTTATTGTAGGCGTTTGCCACGTGTTCACCTTCATGGGCACGTACCCGTCCGGCAGCAGCCTCAGGGGAAATGTGAGCAGCGGATTTAAAGGATACCATTTCATCGGAGCCATCCTGATATTTTCTGTTTTTACAGGTTTGACATTCTTCTTTTCCTTTTACAGATAAAGAATCTTGATTTTGTGAAACTCCGTTAAAACCTGCATTGTAGTAGTTGTAAGAAGAACCACTAATTGCACCTATCATCATAAAATCCACCCCTTTCTGAACAAATCCGTCTGTTGGATTAATAAAAATTATAATGTGTAATCGTAATCATCATAATCATTATTGTAATAATCATTGTAATTATTATATTCGTTTTCAAATTCCATACGGAACTCCCGTTCAAAAGTGTTCACAGCATTATTTTCGGAACCGAAGACACCAAAAATAAAAAGAATGAGTGTAATGATACAAAGAGCAATGGTTCCTGTGATAATACCTGCTTTTCCACGTCCGTCAACGGTAGTTTCGCCACCCTTTGACAAAAGCCCTAAAATAATTGCCAAGGAGCCACAGACATATGGAGTTACAATGGAAAAAATTGTAACCAAAGAAACAATACCCAGAACGAGAGCTGCTGTGGCAAGTCCCGCGGAACGCTTGTCCGTATTGTTTTGATAAGAATTATCATCAGGTTGTTGATAATTATAATTATCCATAACTAAACCTCCTAAATAGTATTAAATAAAGTATATTAACTAACGATATTATAACATTGACAAAAATAAAACACAATAATTCTTTCTTGAAGCCTACAGCCTTTTTCGCTATAATGAAAAAGCATATATAGAGAAGAGAGGAAGTTGTTTTTGGATATTATAAAAAAACTGGCACAGGAATTGCAGATAAAAGAGTCACAGGTACGTGCGGCAGTACAGCTGATTGATGAGGGAAATACCATTCCTTTTATTGCACGTTACCGAAAGGAAGCTACCGGTGCCTTAAATGACGAAATACTGAGAAATCTTCATGAGCGTTTGACTTATCTTCGCAATCTGGAGGAGAAGAAAGAACAGGTGCTGAACAGTATCGAAGAACAGGGAAAACTGACGAAAGAGTTAAAAGAACAGATATTGGCGGCAGAGACCTTGGTAGTGGTGGAGGATTTATATCGTCCTTACCGTCCGAAACGTAGAACCAGAGCAACCATTGCCAAAGAAAAAGGACTGGAGCCGCTGGCAAATCTTATCATGCTGCAACAGACCAATCGCAGTCTGGAGGAGGAAGCGGCAGCTTTTATAGATGAGGAAAAAGAAGTATTTACAGCACAGGATGCCATAGAGGGAGCAAAAGATATTCTGGCAGAATATATTTCAGATGAAGCAGATTACCGGATGCGGATTCGGGAACTGACCATGAAATATGGAAAAATTACCTCTGCGGCAAAGGATGAAGAAACTGAGTCGGTATATGAAATGTACTATGACTTTGAGGAGCCGGTACAGAAGCTGGCGGGGCATAGGATACTGGCGTTAAACAGAGGCGAGAAAGAAAAGATATTGACGGTAAAGGTGGAAGCACCTACGGATAGAATTTTGACCTATCTGGAAAAGAAGGTAATCCGAAAGGACAACCCTTACACTACACCGATATTAAAAGAAGTCATTGCAGACAGCTACCAGCGTTTGATTGCTCCAGCTATTGAGCGGGAAATCCGCAATGAGCTGACGGAGACGGCGGAGGACGGAGCCATCCGTGTCTTTGGTAAAAATCTGGAACAGCTGTTGATGCAGCCACCCATTGCAGGTCAGGTTGTGCTGGGCTGGGACCCGGCATTTCGTACAGGCTGTAAGCTTGCTGTTGTAGATGCTACGGGAAAGGTACTGGACACAACCGTAATCTATCCTACGGCACCCCAGAATAAGGTGGAGGAATCCAAAAAGATTTTAAAGCATCTGATAGCCAAATATCATATTACATTGATTTCGGTAGGCAATGGAACCGCCTCCAGAGAATCGGAGCAGGTAATTGTGGAATTGCTCAAGGAGCTTCCGGTTTCGGTGCAATATGTCATTGTAAATGAGGCGGGAGCCTCGGTGTACTCTGCCAGCAAACTGGCAACGGAGGAATTTCCGAATTTTGATGTGGGACAGCGAAGTGCGGCATCCATTGCACGTAGATTGCAAGACCCATTGGCAGAACTGGTAAAGATAGATCCCAAATCCATCGGAGTGGGACAGTATCAGCATGATATGAACCAGAAAAAGCTCAGTGAGGCACTGGGGGGAGTAGTGGAAGACTGCGTCAATAAAGTAGGGGTGGATTTGAATACGGCATCGGCATCCCTGTTGGAATACATTTCGGGAATCAGTAAGACCATAGCCAAAAACATTGTGGCATACCGGGAAGAAAACGGAAGGTTTGAAACCAGAGCCCAGCTTTTAAAGGTTCCGAAACTGGGACCGAAGGCATATGAGCAATGTGCCGGATTCATGCGGATACAAAATGGAAAAAATCCTTTGGATTCCACCAGCGTCCATCCGGAAAGCTACGGAGCAGCAGAAAAGCTGTTGGAAAAACTGGGATATCAAAAAGAAGATATCTTAAAAGGGAATCTAAAAGGAATTTCTAAAAAGGTAGGAAACCGTGATGCCCTTGCCGACGAGTTGGAAATCGGCACATTGACCTTGGAAGATATATTAAAGGAGTTGGAGAAACCAGCCAGAGATCCTCGAGATGAAATGCCAAAACCGATTCTGAGGACAGATGTTCTGGAGATGAAGGATTTAAAGGAAGGCATGGTTTTAAAAGGGACAGTCCGAAACGTCATTGATTTCGGCGCCTTTGTGGATATCGGGGTTCATCAGGACGGACTGGTGCATATCTCCCAGATGAGCGAGCGTTACATCAAGCATCCATTAGAAGTGGTAAGCGTAGGGGATGTGGTAGAGGTACAGGTCATGTCTGTGGACTTGAAAAAACAGCGGATTCAGCTTACCATGAAAATAAACAGTTAGATAAGAGGAGTTTAATTATTATGGAAACGAAGAAAAAAACAATCAATGTAAGATACATGACTATGACGGCAATGCTGTCAGCGGTGGCATTTGTGCTGATGTTCTTAGAATTTAATGTGCCGTTTATGCCATCTTTTATAAAAATGGATTTATCTGAGCTTCCGGCATTAATCGGAGCCTTTGCCATGGGACCGGCAAGCGGAGTTATTATCTGTCTGATAAAAAATCTGTTACATCTGTTGATGAGTACCACCGGTGGCGTGGGAGAGCTGTCTAATTTTATTTTGGGAGCACTCTTTGTCATCCCTGCGGGACTGATGTATAAGAAGAAAAAGGGAAGAAAATCTGCACTGATTGGCTCCTTGATTGGAGCGGTAGTTATGGCGGTAGTCAGTGTCTTTTCCAATTATTTTATTGTATATCCGGTTTATACGGCATTCATGCCGATGGATACCATTATTTCCATGTATCAGGCAATTCTGCCAAGTGCAGATACGCTGTTAAAATGTTTGGTTATCTTCAATATGCCGTTTACCTTTGTGAAAGGTCTGATTAATGTAATTATTACATTTTTGATTTATAAACATATTTCGCCGATTATCAAAGGAACACAGGGAAAATAGGAGTGATAATATGAGAGAGGAATTTGATGTCAATCTGACACCACAGGACATGTACAAATTTAATATGTATCACACATATCACGGAATGCATGGGGTTCTTTCTATTGTAATGGCAATATTCGTGTTTGTGGTGGCGGCAGTAACTTGGGGAGAGGTAGATACAGCCTATACGGTAATTTACATTATCTTGGGATTATTGTTTGTATTCTATATGCCGTTGAATTTGTGGATACATGCCAAAATGCAGATGCAAAAATCAGAGGCGTTGCGAAACACCCAGCATTTCATCGTGGATGATACGGGAATTACCATTGTGCAGGGTGAAGAACAGGCAACTCTGGAATGGAACAAGATTTATAAAGTGGTGTCCACAAAGAGCAACCTTCTTGTATACAGCACAAGAGTAAATGCTTATGTGTTTCCCAGAAGAGATTTAGGGGAGCATTATGAACCGATTTGTGCTATGATGAGAGAGAAGTTGGAAAAATATCGTTTAAAAATAAAGTAGGTGCTTATGGTAGTTGAAACTTTTTCGCCGGAGGAAACCGAGGCGTTGGGAAAAAAACTGGGAAGAGAAGCAAAGCCGGGTGAGGTGTATACCTTAGTCGGCGATTTGGGCGTGGGAAAGACTGTCTTTACGCAGGGAATTGCAAAGGGTCTGGAGATTACAGAACCAATAAACAGCCCCACATTTACCATTGTTCAGGTTTACGAGGAAGGGCGTATGCCGTTCTATCATTTCGATGTCTACCGGATTGGAGATGTGGAAGAGATGGAAGAGATAGGCTACGAGGATTACTTTTACGGAGAGGGGCTCACCATGATTGAGTGGGCAAATCTGATAGAAGAATTGCTGCCGGAGCATTACCGGGAAATTTGTATAGAAAAAGATTTGGAAAAAGGTTTCGATTACCGCAGGATTACCATAGAGGACAAATAGGAGGCGTGAATATGAGAATTTTGGCATTGGACAGCTCGGGACTGGTGGCCAGTGTTGCTGTGGTGGAGGACGAGAATCTGTTGGGCGAGTTCACCATGAATTATAAAAAGACACATTCGCAGACATTATTGCCTATGTTGGATGAAGTGGTAAAAATGATAGAATTGGATTTACAGACCATAGATGCCATTGCCGTGGCAGGAGGGCCGGGCTCTTTTACCGGACTTCGTATCGGCTCCGCCACCGCAAAAGGGTTGGCACTGGCTTTGGACAAGCCAATCATACAGATTCCCACGGTGGACGGTCTGGCATATAACCTGTATGGAAACAAAAATCTGGTGTGCCCGCTGATGGATGCCAGAAGAAACCAGACCTATACGGGATTGTATGAATTTGACGGGGAGGGGCTTCATGTCCTGTTGGAGCAATGTGCAGTGGGCATTGAAGAGATTCTGGAGAAAATCAATGAACAGAACCGTTCCGTGGTTTTTCTGGGAGACGGTGTTCCGGTATTTCGGGATAAGATACGGGAAAACTGTAAGGTGGAGTATTCCTTTGCTCCGGCACATTTGAATAAACAGCGGGCAGGTGCTGTGGGAACCCTTGCCATGGAGTATTATAAAAAGGGCATGATACAGAAGGCGGAGGAACACAAACCGGAATATCTGCGGCTGTCTCAGGCTGAGAGGGAGCGTTTGGAGAAAGAAGGAAAAAAATGAGCTGTATTCGTCTGATGGAAAAAAAGGATGTGGCGGAAGTGACAGCCATAGAACGAGACATTTTTTCCATGCCATGGAGCGAAAATGGATTTTTGGATGCTATCTGTGCAGACAATACCCTGTTTCTGGTGGCAGAAGAGGAAGGAATCAAAGGCTACATCGGAATGTATCTGGCAGCAGATGAGGGAGAGATTACCAATGTGGCAGTAAAGGAAACGGGAAGAAGAAAGCATTTGGGAGAAAGTCTTTTGAGGGAAGCTCTCAGAATAAGTGCAGAAAGAGGAATTGTATCATGGTTTTTAGAAGTCCGTAAAAGTAATGCGGCGGCAATCGCCCTGTACAAAAAACAAGGATTTTCCGTTTGCGGTGTGCGAAAGGGCTTTTATGAAAAGCCAAGAGAAGATGCCTATGTTATGGTATATCCGCCAGACATTTCCACTATTCAGGAATAAGGATAAGATTCTATAATGAAGACAGAAATCTTAGGAGGTACGGATATGCAGAACGAAAGAAAGGGACAAATCTGTAATTGCTGCGGAAAGAAAATAGAATTGCAGGAAGAATATGTGAGAATTGAACAGCGGTGGGGATATTTTTCCAAAAAAGACGGTGTTTTGCAGACCGGAAATATCTGTGAAGACTGTTTTGAACGTATTATGGAAAATTTCAAGGTGCCGTTTGCGGAGGAGGAAATCACAGAACTCCTCTAGAAAAGGAGAATATATGTTAGATGTTTGTTTACTGGGAACCGGCGGAATGATGCCCCTTCCTTACAGACGCCTTACGTCATTGATGACACGTTATAACGGAAGTAATCTGCTGATTGACTGTGGAGAGGGAACCCAGGTGGCAATCAAGGAAAAGGGCTGGAGCTTTAAGCCTATTGATGTCATTTGTTTTACCCACTATCATGCAGACCACATCAGTGGACTGCCGGGATTGCTTTTAACCATGGGAAATGCAGAGAGGACCGAACCCTTGACCATGATAGGACCAAAAGGGTTGGAACGGGTGGTAAATGCTTTGAGAATCATTGCACCGGAACTGCCTTTTCCCATAGAATTTATAGAATTGACAGAGCCGGAACAGGAAATTGAAATCGGAGGTTACCGTATTCATGCCTTTCGAGTAAATCACAATATTCTTTGTTATGGATACAGTCTTTCCATTGACCGTGCCGGAAGGTTTAGTGTGGAGCGGGCAATGGAACAGGAGATTCCGCAAAAGCTTTGGAGCAGGCTCCAAAAGGGAGAAATCATCCAACAGGATGGAAAAGTCTACACCCCGGAAATGGTATTAGGCCCCCCTAGAAAAGGAATCAAGGTAACTTACTGTACCGATACAAGACCGGTGGATGCCATTGCCGTTGCCGCAGAGAAATCAGATTTATTTATCTGTGAGGGAATGTACGCAGAACCGGAAAAAGTGGAAAAAGCAAGACAGTATAAGCATATGACCTTTTATGAAGCGGCAAAACTGGCAAAACGTGCCAAGGTTCAGGAACTATGGCTGACCCATTTCAGCCCGTCTTTGGTAAAAGCAGAGCGGTATATGGATGAGGTTCGGAGTATTTTCACCAATGCTTCTCTGGGAAAAGATGGAAGAAGTGTGGAGCTGGATTTTGAGGAGGAAGACAAATGAAAAAATACATCAAAGTGATTGTGCTGTCCATTGTCTGTATTGGAATCATTGTGGGATACTATTATTATCTCACCTATCGTGATAAAAAAGATATAGAAAATTCCACAGAGCTTACGAAGGTGGGTGAGGTATTGGCAAAGGATTTGGAAAAAGATTATCCGCCGACGCCCCGGGAAGTTATCAAATTCTACGACAAGATTCTGAAATGCTATTACAATGAGGAATATGAGCAGGAAGAGTTGGAAGAAATGGCAGATCAGGCACGCCTTTTGATGGATGAGGAATTGCTGAAGAAGAATCCCAAAGACCAGTATATGCTTATGCTGGAAGCGGATATCAAGGATTATAAGGATAATGAGCGGAAACTGGTGGATACCACCGTCTGTGACAGCAAAGAAGTAGAATATAAAAAAGTGGACGGCAGAGAGTGTGCTTATGTGGTGTCCAGATATTTTGTACGGGAAGGAAATACCTATAGTAATACCAGTCAGAAATATGTATTGCGAAAAGACGAGGATGGAAACTGGAAGATATTAGGATTTAAGATGGTGGAAGGAGAGTCTTCCGATGATTAATGAAGAACATGAAATAAAAATACTGGCAATTGAAAGCTCCTGTGATGAGACAGCGGCAGCCGTGGTAGTAAACGGAAGGGATGTGCGTTCCAACGTCATCTCTTCTCAGATAGCCCTTCATACCCTGTACGGAGGAGTTGTGCCGGAGATTGCCTCCAGAAAACATATCGAAAAAATTAATCAGGTCATTCAACAGGCTTTGGAAGAAGCGGATATGAAGCTGGAGGATATGGATGCAATCGCTGTCACCTACGGTCCGGGACTGGTAGGTGCACTTTTGGTGGGAGTGGCTGAGGCAAAAGCTATTGCATATGCTTCCCAAAAGCCATTGGTGGGAATCCATCATATTGAGGGGCATATCAGTGCCAATTACATTGAAAATAAAGAATTGGAGCCGCCGTTCATCTGTCTGGTGGCTTCCGGCGGACATACCCACTTGGTAAAAGTGGAGGATTACGGAAAATATGAGATTATCGGCAGAACCAGAGATGATGCGGCGGGAGAAGCTTTTGATAAAGTGGCACGTGCCATTGGTCTGGGGTATCCGGGAGGACCGAAGATAGAGAAAAAAGCACTGGAAGGAAATCCGGATGCCATCCCTTTCCCGAAAGCGAAGATTGCAGACGGACAGTATGACTTTAGCTTCAGTGGTTTAAAATCTGCGGTCTTAAATTATATCAACGGTTGTAAAATGAAGGGTCAGGAAATCAACGAAGCCGATATTGCGGCATCCTTCCAAAAGGCTGTCATAGATGTGCTGGTGGAGCATGCCATGGGAGCAGTGCAGGAATTCGGAATCAAAAAGTTTGCTATTGCCGGCGGAGTTGCCTCTAATACAACCCTGCGGAATGCCATGGAAGAGGCATGTCGTGAAAATGGCGTGGAATTTTATCACCCATCACCGATTTATTGCACGGACAATGCGGCTATGATTGGAGCGGCGGCATACTATGAATATTTGGAAGGAAAACGGGACGGTTGGGATTTGAATGCGGTTCCGAATTTGAAATTAGGAGAGCGGTAATGGAGAAAAAAACCTACACGGCAATCGTACTGGCGGCAGGAAAAGGAACCCGTATGGGCGGTGATGTACATAAGCAGTATCTTCTATTAAATGGAAAACCAGTCTTATACTATTCGCTTAAAGCATTGGAAGACAGTAGAGTGGATCATATTATTTTGGTAACCGGAGAATCAGAAATCGATTATTGCCAAAAAGAAATTATAGAAAAATACGGATTTCAGAAAGTGAAAAAAGTGGTGGCAGGAGGTGCCGAGAGATACCACTCTGTTTTTTGCGGCTTACAGGCGGCGGAAGGTGCGGATTATGTCTTGATTCATGACGGAGCCCGCCCGTTTGTGGAGAATGCTATATTGGAACGTTGTATAGAGGCTGTGGAGAAATATCAGGCCTGTGTGGTGGGAATGCCGGTGAAGGATACCATAAAGATTGTGAATGAGCAGGGATTTGCTGTAAATACACCTCCCAGAAATTTAGTCTGGAATGTACAGACTCCGCAATGCTTTTCCTATCCTTTGATTTTGGATGCTTACAGCAAGATGATAGAGGAAGAGAAACAGGGAAAGCAGATGTCCGTTACGGATGATGCCATGGTGTTGGAGACTTTTTCTCAACATCAGGTAAAATTGATAGAAGGAAGCTATGAGAATATAAAAATCACAACACCGGAGGATTTGTTGGTGGCAGAAATATTCTGTAAGCAGAGACAATAAAAAAATTTAAAAATCTTATTGACACCATAATCCAATGATGGTAGAATCATATTTGCGTCCGTTCAAGACGTACATGGAGAGGTATCGAAGTGGTCATAACGAGGCGGTCTTGAAAACCGTTTGTCCGCAAGGGCGCGTGGGTTCGAATCCCACCCTCTCCGCTCGGAGCGTGAAACCGTTTCGAATCTTATATATATAATTTCATATGTAGTATGAATTCGGAGAAGTACCCAAGCTGGCCGAAGGGGCTCCCCTGGAAAGGGAGTAGGTCGTTAATAGCGGCGCGAGGGTTCAAATCCCTCCTTCTCCGCTGACTTGATTATGATAAAAAAGAACAAATAAAAAAAGTTCAAAAAAGGTATTGACATAGAAAGTTGCCTATGATATTATAATCAAGCTGACGCGAAAACAGCAGAATAAAAACTGACAGAATTCGCGAAAAGAACCTTGATAATTAAACAGTGAAATAACCTTGAAAGATTCAAAGAGAAAA
>CATWDJ010000037.1:0-13630 GCA_958349535.1 uncultured Lachnospiraceae bacterium | reverse complement strand
TTTGAACCCTCGACACTGCGGGTATGAACCGCATGCTCTAGCCAACTGAGCTATCTCGCCATATGCAATTATTTCGATATAAATGGGACCTACAGGGCTCGAACCTGTGACCCTCTGCTTGTAAGGCAGATGCTCTCCCAGCTGAGCTAAGATCCCATTCTGAAGTCGGTCAAGTTCTGACCGACTTCGTTATTATACTATTTCTACCTATAAAAAGTCAAGCCTTTTTTTACATTTTTATTTGAAATAAGCAACTCCCGATTCAAACAGCTTCATATCCTGTTCTCCGTAGATATTTACTGCCACAGAGGTACCCTTTCTTTCCGCATGTGCCATCTTACCCAGCACACGACCGTCCGGACTGGTAATACCCTCGATTGCCATGTAGGAACCGTTGACATTCCACTCTTCATCCATGGTCGGGATTCCCTGCTCATTGACATACTGGGTTGCCACCTGACCGTTGGCAAACAGCTTATCCAGCCATTCCTTCGGTGCTACAAAACGTCCCTCGCCGTGGGATGCAGGATTGCAATATACCTTGCCCACCTCGGCTCCTGCCAGCCATGGGGATTTGTTGGTTACTACCTTGGTATATACCATCTTGGAGATATGGCGTCCGATAGTATTGTAGGTCAAGGTCGGAGAGTCTGCTTTCTGCTCCGTAATCTCACCATACGGAACCAGTCCCAATTTAATCAACGCCTGAAAACCGTTACAGATTCCAAGTGCCAGACCATCCCGCTCATTTAACAGCTTCATAACCGCTTCTTTCATCTTTTCGTTGCGGAATGCGGTTGCAAAGAACTTAGCACTTCCTTCCGGTTCATCTCCGGCACTGAAGCCGCCCGGGAACATAATCATCTGGGACTGCTCAATGGCTTTTACAAACACATCCACAGAATCACGGATATCCTCTGCATTCAGATTTTTAAATACCTTTACGATAGTATTTGCTCCTGCCGCTTCAAAAGCCTTTGCACTGTCGTATTCGCAGTTTGTACCCGGAAATACCGGAATAAATACTGTCGGCTTTGCAATTTTGTTCTTGCAGACATAGACATTTCCTGCGGTGTACATCGGAGTATCCAATTTCTCTTTCTCCTCCGTAGCACGGGTAGGGAATACCTTTTCCAAAGTCTTGCTCCATTCCTCTACAGCTTCTTCCATACCGATGGTCATGCTGCCATAGACAAACTCTGCCTTTTCTTCCACATGTCCAACGGTCTGTCCATAAACACCCAACATCTGCTGTGCCTCTGCTTCTTTTCCCTTTGCAATCTCTAATACCAGATTACCAAAGCCCGGTGCAAAGAGCATATCGGTGGATACTTCTTTCTCAATGGAAACACCCAGCTTATTTCCGAATGCCATCTTGCTGACTGCTGCCGCCAGACCTTTTCCGTCCAAAGCATAGGCAGATACGATAACACCCTGCTGAATCAAACTGTGTACCTTGTCATATAAATCCATAATCTGCCGGTAATTCGGTAAATCATAGGCATCCTTTTCTATTTTGCAAACCATCAGAGCATTGCCTACCTGTTTCAACTCCGGTGTGATAATATCTTTCTCTTTTGCCACATCTACCGCAAAGGATACCAGTGTCGGCGGTACGTCAATTTCGTTGAAGGTACCGGACATGGAGTCTTTTCCTCCGATAGATGGAAGTCCGAAGCCAATCTGAGCACTGTACGCTCCCAGCAAAGCTGCAAACGGCTGGCTCCAACGTTTCGGGTCCTCACTCATTCTGCGGAAGTACTCTTGGAAGGTAAAACGGATTTTTTTGTAATCTCCGCCGGATGCAACAATTCTTGCAACAGATTCCAATACTGCATAAACAGAACCATGATACGGACTCCAGGAAGACAGATACGGATCAAATCCATATGCCATCATAGTTACGGTATCACATACGCCCTCTGCCACCGGAAGCTTTGCCACCATGGTCTGGGTCTCTGTCAACTGATAACGTCCGCCGTAAGGCATGAATACGCTTCCTGCTCCGATGGAGCCGTCAAACATTTCCACCAGACCTTTCTGGGAGCACACATTCAAATCTGCCAGCATTGCAAGCCATGCTTTTTTCACATCATGATTCTTCAATGCTTCCTCTACTGCCGGAAGTTCTTTTTTCTCAAAGAAGTTTTCCTCTTTTACCGGCATATCCACAGATACGGTGGTCTCCTGATGAGCACCGTTGGTATCCAGAAATGCACGGGAAATATTTACAATCTCTTTGCCTCTCCAAACCAGTACCAGACGCGGCTCCTCGGTTACTACTGCCACCTTTACGGCTTCTAAGTTTTCTTCTTTTGCATATGCCAAAAACTGTTCTGCATCCTCCGGTGCAATGACAACTGCCATACGCTCCTGGGACTCAGAAATTGCCAGTTCTGTTCCGTCCAGACCTGCATATTTTTTCGGTACTTTATCCAAATCTACTTTCAATCCGTCTGCCAGCTCACCGATGGCTACGGAAACACCGCCGGCACCGAAATCATTACATTTCTTAATGATATGTGCCACCTCTTCCCTGCGGAAAAGTCTCTGAATCTTACGCTCTGTAGGTGGATTACCCTTCTGTACTTCTGCACCGCAGGTATCAATGGATTCTGTGGTATGTGCCTTGGAAGAACCTGTGGCACCGCCGCAGCCGTCACGTCCTGTTCTTCCTCCCAGAAGAATAATAATGTCTCCCGGATCAGAGGTCAGTCTCTGTACCGCCCGTCTCGGTGCTGCTCCCATAACGGCTCCGATTTCCATACGCTTTGCCACATAATCCGGATGATAAATCTCTTTGACATATCCGGTGGCAAGTCCAATCTGGTTTCCATAGGAGCTGTAACCGTGGGCTGCTCCACGTACTAATTTCTTCTGCGGAAGTTTTCCTTCCATGGTATCTTTTACGGATACGGTCGGGTCTGCCGCTCCGGTAACACGCATTGCCTGATATACATAGGTACGTCCTGAAAGCGGGTCACGGATGGCTCCTCCCAAACAGGTTGCCGCACCACCGAAAGGCTCAATCTCTGTCGGATGGTTGTGGGTCTCGTTCTTGAAGTTTACCAGCCACTCCTCGGTCTTTCCGTCAACCTCCACCGGCACAACGATGGAGCAGGCATTGATTTCCTCTGACTCCTCCAAATCCTCTAATTTTCCTTCTTTGCGAAGCTTTTTCATCGCCATCAAGGCAATGTCCATCAGGCATACAAACTTGTCATCTCTGCCTGCGTACATTTCCTTGTGTGTATCTAAATAATCCTGATAGGTTTTCTCAATCGGAGCTTTGTAATAGCCCTCATCAAATGCAACGTCTTTTAATTCTGTGGAAAATGTGGTATGACGACAATGGTCAGACCAATAGGTATCCAATACGCGAATCTCTGTCATAGAAGGATTGCGTTTTTCTTCCTTCTTGAAATAATTCTGAATGTGAAGGAAATCCTTAAAGGTCATGGCAAGTCCCAGAGAATCATATAACTCTTTTAACTTTCCCTCTTCCATATCCACAAAGCCGTCAAAAATAATTACATCTGCCGGCTCCTCAAATTCTGTCACAAGAGTCTCCGGCTTCTCCATTCCGGTCTCACGGGAATCCACCGGATTGATGCAGTGATTCTTGATTGCCTCTAACTGCTCCTCCGTAATATCGCCGCTGATTACATAGGTCGTTGCAGAACGGATAATCGGTTCCTCATCCTCTTTTAATAATTTCAGACACTGCTCTGCGGAATCTGCTCTCTGGTCGAACTGTCCCGGCAGATACTCTACGCTGAATACCTTTGCATCTCCCAATTCAATCTTCTCTTCATAAACCTCATCTACCGGAGGCTCGGAAAATACGGTTCCCAATGCCTTTTGGTAGGTTTCCTCTGAGACATTCTCTATATCATAACGGATAAACACCCGCACCCCTGTTACGGTCTTTATCCCCAAATAGCTCTTGATTTCAGACTGTAGTTCTTTGGCTGCCACGGCATAAGCCGGTTTCTTTTCCACATAAACTCTTCTTACGTTGCTCATGAAAAACCTCCTAATTGAACTCTTTTTTCTTTGATTATAGCATTAGACTTAAAATTAGAAAAATTAATATATTTAATTCTTTTTATAAGTATTGCTAATTTTCCAACAAAAGTTCCTGTGTCTCCCGGATTCGTATCTCTTTTAGGATAAATTCCTGACCACTTAACATCTCCCAGTCTTTTCTCTGGCAGATAGGACATTTTCCTTTGTGCTGTACAATGCCAAAAACTTTATTGCAATGATGGCACAGACCGTTTCCCTTTATGACCTCTACCTCTAACCTGCTACCCTCCAGCAATGTCCCTTCCGTCACATTGGGATAGTACTCTGTCAGGTATTTCGGGACAATTGATGTCAATTGTCCCACCTGTACCACAATCGTGTCTATTTTTTCTGCAATATGATTCGCTCTTGCCTCCTTTTCCACCGTATGAACCAGCTGCACCAAAATTGTTATTTCATGCATATGTTATACCTCTTTGCTATCTCTGTTCGGATTAAGAGCTGTTTTGATTTTACTTTCAATAATACCTTTTACCGCATGCTTCTTGATGTTTTCATATCCAAAGCTGTATGCGTCATATTCTTTTTTCAGTGTAATGGCATCAAACTTACAGCGTACCGTACATTCTCCGCAGCCTAAGCACTGGTTTTCATCCACATGTGCCGCTCCGCACTCCAGACACCGTGCGGTTTCCTCTTTTATCTGTTCTGCCGTCAATGTAATTCTCGGGTCTGAGAAGCTATTTTCTTTCCGACTGTCTCTTGCAACCACTGCTCTTTTTGCTCTATCATAGCCGTCAAATTCTACGTTGTCCTTATCCAGCACATCAAAGATTCTGCGGTTACGTCCCAAATGCAGGGTCTGTCCCTCCTGTACAGCTCTGTGCAGGGAATCTGCTCCCTCTTTTCCTGCTGCAATGGCATTGATGGCAATTTTCGGTCCGGTATATGCATCACCGCCTACAAAAATATCTTCCTCATCTGTCTGATAGGTAAAGGAATCTGCTGCTGCCGTTCCGTTCGGATGAATCTGTACCTTGGTTCCTTTCAGCAAGTCTCCCCAGAGAATGGACTGGCCAATGGATAACAGCACCTTATCCGCCGGTACAATCTTTGTATCCGTCTCATCAAAATGAGGAGCAAATTTCTTATTTTCATCAAAAACACTGAGGCAACGTTTAAATTCTACTCCTGTTATCTTTCCGTCCTGTACAAGGATTCGTTTTGGTCCCCATCCGTTTTGGATGACTACCTTCTCCTGTTTTGCCTCAAGCACCTCTTCTTCCTGTGCCGGCATCTCCTGCTCGCTCTCTAAACAGAACATATTTACCGTATCTGCACCGGTTCTTACTGCGGTTCGTGCCACGTCGATTGCTACATTTCCACCGCCGATAACCACAACATTGCCTTTTGTTTCCACCGGTTTTCCAAGATTTACCTCTCTTAAAAAGTCCACTCCGGCTACCACATCTTCATGGTCTTCTCCTTCGATGTTCAATTTTCTTCCACCCTGAGCTCCGATGGCAAGATAAAATCCTTTATAACCCTGACTGCGTAATTCTTCAATGGTAACGTCTTTTCCGACCTCCACACCAGTCTTGAATTCTACGCCCAGTTTTCTCAGCACATCAATTTCTGCCTCCACCACGTCTTTTTCCAGACGATAGGATGGAATTCCCAGAGTCAGCATTCCGCCCAGCTTATCCTGCTTCTCAAATACGGTAATGGTATATCCCTTCTGAGCCAGATAAAAAGCACATGAAAGTCCGGCAGGTCCTCCTCCGATAATAGCAATCTTTTTATCGCTGTAGTCAAAAAGCTTCTCCGGTACGAATCTGGTTTCCTCTTTTAGCTCCTGCTCTGCTATAAACTTTTTAATCTCATCAATAGCTACCGGCTCGTCCAGACTTCCTCTGGTACACTCATTCTCACAGTTATGAGGACAGATTCTTCCGCAGACTGCCGGGAATGGATTTTCTTTTTTGATTAATTCCAACGCATCCAAAAATCTTCCCTGAGAAGCCAGTTTTATGTAACCCTGTACCGAAACATGTGCCGGACAGGCAGATTTACACGGTGCTGAACCTGATGCATAGGTGTTCTCGTAATTTGTGCGGAACTCTGGATTATACCGGTCTCTTCCCCAGTTATGATCATCCGGCAGTGGCTTCGGTGTATAAACCACCGGCTCCTTGGTACAGAGATTCTGACCCAGCTTCACTGCATTTGCCGGACAGGTTTCCACACATTGACCACAGGCTGCACACTTTTTCGGGTCAACCTCTGCAATATAGTTGGAACGGGACATATTCGGTGTTCCAAAATATTGGGAAGTGCGGAGTGCAAAGCAGACATTTCGTTCACAGTTGCACAATGCCCAGATTTTGTCCGTTCCATCCATATTGGTTACCTGATGCATGTAGCCTCGTTTTTCTGCCTTCTTTAAAACTTCTTCCGCTTCCTCTTTGGTAATTCTTCTGGCTTTTCCGGTCCGAATACAGGACTCCGCAGTAGCTCCCAGAATAATGCAAAGCTCCTCCGGCATATTTCCGGTTCCCTCTCCCATCTGTTGACGAACCAGACGGCACTGACACGGTGCCAACGCCAGATGATTCTGATATTTCGTCAGCCAGTGGGATATTTCTTCGTATGGTGCTTTTCTGGTTACGGATTGAATAGCAGACTCCACCGGAATTACTCTCAATGCACCATTTCCCAATGGCATCATCTGGGTAACCGGTTCCACCGATACTCTGGAATATTCCTCAAAAGCTCTGGCAATCTCCGGGTGTGCCTTTGCCTGCTCCCGATTCAGCATCATCAGCTCAAATACTCCCGGAAGATAAATAATCAGTTCAAATCGGTCCGTTCCGTCACTTTGAGGCTTTATCTCCACCGCACCGATATCTGCCAGTTCCATCAGCAAATCAAAGGTTTCCTCATAGCTTTTTCCAATACGGGCTGCCACAACCTCTACCTTCTCTTCTTTTCGTCGCTCCATTGCCAACAGCACATCCGCCTGCTCATCCGTCAATATGTCCGCAAATACATAATACTCCGGATCCTTTTCTGTAAATTCTTTATTACGTTTCGTAATATGCTGTGCAAGTTTTGCAATCTTCTCCCTCATAATAAATCCTCCTATTTGATTTTTCTCATCATACGGTCAATCTATTAAAAGGTAATTATTTGCATGGAAACAGCTAATGGCAATACAAATCCAGATACTCTTTTGTCATTTTCAATACAATTTCTTCGGTCTCTATCACAGCCAAATCCGCCTTTCCTATCTCTTCCAACTGTTGGATATTATGGGGACTGGTTGCCAGTGCATATGCTCCGATAATAATAACGTGTCGTGCCATATACAGGTTATAAATCCTCTCCTCTGTGAGAAAATCCATTTTGCTCTCGGTTATGGCTGACAGCTTATGTATGTTTTCATCCAAGCCTTCGATTTCTTCCGCTAAAACCTCCGGTGCAATGTTCTTGTTAATAATGGAACGTTTCATAGATACCAGACGTATCATTCTCATACGTTCCCTTAACAAATACCTGGTCTGTTCAAAAATAAACTGTTTATAGCTTTCTTTTGTAAATACGTCATGCTTCTCAATCTCTTCCAGTTCATGGGCTGCCCACCCTGCATATTCCCGGTACATAAGCCGTGCAAACAAGGTCTCCTTCGTTGGAAAATAATTAAAGAGCGTTCCCTTTGCCATATCACATTTTTTGGCTAAAACATTCATGGTTATCTCTGAAAAGCTGGATGCATCAAACATCTCCATTGCATTTTCCAGTATTACCTCTTCCTTCTGTTTCCTTTCCTTTTCACTTAATACTTTCGGCATAATAATCCTTTCTTTTATTGACCGCCGGTCATTTAATTATAGTTGACCATTGGTCATTTGTCAAATTATTCCTATATTATTTGTTCTTCTTTTTCCTACATTGACTTATTTATAAGTGCTATTTATAATAAACTTATATACTTATTAATCAATCTCATATAAGGAGAATCCTATGGACATTAATTATGAATTATATAAGGTTTTTTACTATGTTGCCTCTTCCCTAAGCTTCTCAGCGGCAAGCAAACAGCTTTTTATCTCCCAGTCTGCGGTCAGCCAGTCCATCAAGACTCTGGAGAAAAAATTGGGACAGCCTCTTTTTATCCGCAGCACCAAAAAGGTACAACTGACACCTGCCGGAAAAGTCCTGTTAAAACATATTGAACCGGCAATGAACCTAATTCAACGGGGAGAAAATCAACTTTTGGATTCCACCACTCTGGGTCTGGGACAGCTTCACATCGGAGCCAGCGATACCATCTGCCGTTATTTTCTGGTTCCCTATCTCAAACAATTCCACAAGAAGTTTCCAAACGTACCTATCAAGGTTACCAATGCCACTTCTTTAAGCTGTGTGGATTTGCTGGAACAGGGCAAGGTGGATTTGATTGTTACCAACTTCCCTAACTCAAGACTGAACCATTCCTACATCCAGAAAACCGTCCTGAACTTTTCGGATGTGTTTATTGCAAACCCGTCTTACTTTGATTTGACTACGCAGGAGGTTTCCCTTGCGGATTTGCAGCAATATCCCATCCTGATGTTAGACCGGAAAAGTACCACCAGCGAATACCTGCACAATCTCTTTTTGCAGCACCAGTTGGAGCTGGTTCCTGAAATCGAACTCAGCAGTAATGATCTGCTCATTGATTTGGCAAAAATCGGATTGGGAATCGCATTTATCCCTGATTATTGTCTTACCAGACAATCCCGGGATTTGTTTGTACTTTCCACCAAGGAGACCATGCCTACTCGGCAGTTGGTGGCATCCATCAATCCCAACCTGCCGGTATCTCCTTCCACGGAAGAGTTTTTAAAACTACTCCCGCCAGAAATCTTCTAACACTTTTCCCACGTTTTCCCGTGTACATACCGCATATTCTTCCCATTCTCTCGGAAAGAGTCTGCGGTATTCTTTTTGTAGAAACCGCTCATCCAAAAGAGCAATCACTCCTTTATCCTCCTTGGTTCTGATGACCCGTCCCGCCGCCTGCAGCACCTTATTCATTCCCGGATAGCGATAGGCATAATCGAAGCCTTCTCCCTCTTGCTCCTCAAAATACCGCATCAGAATCTCCCTCTCATTTCCCACTTGGGGAAGCCCGGTTCCCACGATAATGGCTCCAATGAGCAAATCCTCTTTCAAATCAATTCCTTCTCCGAAAATTCCTCCCAGCACGCAAAATCCCACCAGAGATTTTTCCCGCTGTTCCGAGAATTTCTCCAAGAAAGCCTCCCGTTCCTGTTCCTTCATTCCATTGGTTTGCATCATGCAGTCTGCCTCCTTTAGAATCAAAGGAAGAAACTGTTCATAAACTGCTTCCATAAATTTATAGGAAGGGAAAAACACCATATAATTTCCCTTTTTTGCCAACACAATACGGCGGATATATTCTGCAATCTTTCCGTATTCCATGGGATTCCTGCGAGTGTATCGGCTGCTGACCTCGGAGCCGATAATCAGACAGCTCTGCTCCTTTTCAAAGGTACTGTGAGCATAGATGGCATAGTTGTCCGTTGCCGTACTCAGTAGTTTTTTGTAGTACCCGATAGGCAGCAGGGTTGCTGAAAAAAAGATGGTGCTGCGTCCTCTGTCAATGCATTCCTGCAAGTTGACGGACGGATTTACGCAGAAAAGCTTCAGCAGAAAGCTGCCATCCTCCTGAAGTCTTCCATAGGTCACATAGTTTTCATCCACCCGCTCATACATATTGAGAAAATGGCGTACTGCAAAGTACAAATCCATAAACTCCTCTTTCCCCGGAAATTCTATATTTTTCTGTAAAAAGGTATCTGCCGCAGCTCCGAACCGCATCAGTGCAAAGACGAAATTGGAGATATTTTCGTATAGCTTATAATTTTCACATTCCCTCTTGTAACCCAGTAAAATCTTATTGCACTTATCCAATTCTGAGGCAACTTTTCCGTTAAAGGGCTTTATCAGTTTCTTTGCCCGCAGAAAATCTTCCTTTATCAGTTCCGCACTGTACATGCTGCGTCCCCGTTCCACCAGATTGTGTGCCTCATCCACCAGAAAAATATAGTCTCCCTTTACCCCCTCTGAAAAAAAACGTCTCAGATAAACATTGGGGTCAAATGCATAATTGTAATCACAGATAATCTGATCTGACCATGTTGCGGTATCCAGACAAAGTTCAAAGGGACAGACCTTCCATTTTTCCGCCTGCTCCAAAAACACCTCCCGTACCAGAACATCCTCATTTTGCAACAGTTCAAACACGGCATCGTTTACCCGGTCATAATGTCCCTTAGCATAGATACAATGGTCCGGATTACACTCCATCTCCTCACAAAGACACATCTTTTCCTTTGCCGTAATGGTAAGGGTTTTTGCACGGTGTCCCTGCCGCCGCAGCTGTTCAAAGGCTTCCAACGCCACCGTTCCCGTTATGGTTTTTGCAGTCAGATAAAAAATCTTATCTGCCAGATTCTCCCCCACGGCTTTTACTGCCGGATAGATTGTGGAAATGGTTTTCCCCACTCCTGTAGGTGCCTGAATAAAAAGGTTCTTTTTTCGATTAATCGTACGGTAGACATCCGCCGCCAATTCCTTCTGTCCCTCCCGATAGGTAAAAGGAAATGGCAAATCCGCAATGGACTCCTGTCGTGTTCTGTGCCACTCATACTGAAAGTCCGCCCATTTTTTGTATTCCGCCAAAACCTCCGTAAACCATACGTGAAGTTCCTCAAAGGTATAGGTACTTGTAAAACGCCGGATATCCTCTGTGTCCAGATTGCAATATGTCATCTGGACATGAATGGTTTCCAGCTGGTTCTGCTTGGCATAGATATAGGCATAGCATTTTGCCTGTGCCAAATGTACTCCTATAGGTTCCTCCAGATAGGATAAATCCATATATACACCTTTGATTTCATCAATGGTGACTTCCTCCTCACGGATGATACCATCGGCTCTTCCCTCTATGACGATACAATATTTTTCTTCCTCAAGTTCTATCTTCAAAGGAACCTCCGCCGTATAAGAGGCTCCCATCCTCCTCTGGATTTTCCTGTGGATTCTGCTACCCTCCTGCATAGCCTCCGCCGTTGCCGCTGAACTTCTGCGGTTATCTATATCACCGGAACGCAAAATAAACTCCACAAGATTCCGCACGGATATTTTTATATTTAATTTTGTTTCTGACTGATTTTTTTCTTCCATAGATTTTCCTCGTTCTTTTATTATACAAGAAAAATCTTTTCTGTAAAATAAAAACTCTATGGTCATAAATCACGACCATAGAGCATATTTATCTTATGTACTACGCTTTTTCTTAGGCAACTACATATTTTTGTACTACATTTTCAAACTCACTGTCCTTACCGGAATACTGCACTGTCAAGACTCTCGATACACCTAAGCCTAAAACTCCTAAAAAGGATTTTGCATCAATCAAGACACGATCATAGGAAATATCAATATCAAAATTACATTTTGCGGCAGCTTCTACAAAGTTCTGAACTTCCTCTCTGCTCTGAAGTCTGATCTTCTTCTCGCTCATTGCACCTCATCCCTTTCACTAATATTGGTACTACCACTTTATTCTAGTAGAGAATTATCCCATCTTTTCCATTAATTGTCAACTTTTAACTGTTTCTAAACTTCTTTTTATTTTTACACACCTTTTACAATAGTTTTTCCCATATTACACCAACTTCTTATCATTTGAAATAAAATTTCCGTTTTTTTTCGTGATTTTCGTAATTTCATGTAAAAACTGCACAATTAAGCTCTTGATTTTTTGTTGTTTTTGCTCTTTTCATAAAATTTCCTTTGTGTATAATATGCAATTTTCCTCCTTCTTTTCCCTTCTTGACGTCTATTTTGCTACCCTCTATAATAAACATATCTTGTGTTTTTTATACGTACAGAAAGGATTCTCTTATGAATTTAACTGATTTTTTTTCAAAATATCCCAAAGTTGCTCTGGGTTTTTCCGGTGGTGTGGATTCTTCTTATTTAGCTTATGCGGCAAAGCAGTCCGGTGCTAATCTGCTGGCCATTTATTATCATAGTGAATTTCAGCCGGAGTTTGAATTAGATGACGCAAAACGTTTCTGTCAAATGTATCACATACCGTTAAAAATCATAGAGGGAAGCATTCTTACAGAACACTCTGTGATTTCCAATCCCACAGACCGCTGTTATTATTGTAAAAAACGCATTTTTAGAGAAATCTCAAATTTTGCTCTGCAATCCGGTTTCTCCGTCCTTTTAGACGGCACCAATGCCTCAGATGAAGTATCTGACAGACCCGGCATGAAAGCTCTCACAGAACTTTCTGTCCTTTCACCACTTCGTATATGTGGTCTTACAAAAGAAGAAATACGCCGTCTTTCCAAAGAAGCCGGTTTATTTACATGGAACAAGCCCGCATATGCCTGTCTCGCCACCAGAATTCCCACCGGTCAGAAAATTACCGATGAGCTTCTTAAATCTGTAGAACACTGTGAAATGCTCCTTTTTCAAATGGGATTTCACGATTTTCGTGTCCGCATCAGAGATTATGGTGGACTTCTTCAGGTAACCGCAGAAGAATATTCTCTTGCAGAACAAAAAATAGAGGAAATACGCCGTGCGTTTTCCCCTTATTTTTCTCAAGTATTATTGGATACAACTACCCGTTGATACCACACTAAAAGTTGTATTACTTAATAACTTGCATAAATCTGCTCTAATTCATTTACCACATGGCGTACCTGTCCGATTGCCTCATCTAGCTGTTTTCCCATATCACTCATTCGGGACTGTACCAACACATCTGCAAGAATTCCGTCAAAAAAGAAGTCTGCAAAGGTAAGAAAACCTCCTATATCCATGTTCAAGTTACAGGTCATATTTACATCTGCCAATTCCTTTTGAAATCTTCTCATATCCATCTTTGCATTTTCTACTTCCCGGGAGGCATCCTGCAGCTTCGCATGCTTAAAGAACCCTGCTCCGAAACCGCCGCCCAACATATCCCAGATACCAAATCCTTTCGCCGTGGACAAACTGCTTTTGGCTTCTAACAAACTGTTCAATGCTCTTTTTCCTGCCTCTAACGCTTCCCATACTTCCTGTTTCTCTGATTTCATAAATTTATCCTTTCCGTATTTTTTTCCATCATATCATGTTTTTTCTAAAAATACAAAAAATCCTTTAAACTAATTATTAGTTTAAAGGATTTATAAGCAGGGACAGAAGGACTCGAACCCTCGACATTTGGTTTTGGAGACCAACGTTCTACCAACTGAACTATATCCCTATATATACCTTCAAAACTTCATACAGATTTCCGAGGTTTACTTTGATTGTTTCTGAAAGCCGGTCATCTCGAATCCATTCCGCTTACGCTTCATTTCTTCTCGATGTTTTTGCTCCGCAAAACTTCCTTGTCTTCATCATCCAGACTTCCACGAATTACTTCGTCTCTGTCTGTCTGATTCGACAATACCGTCTTTCTCCGCTTTTGGTCAAGCCCTCGACCGATTAGTAACAGTCAGCTCCATACATTGCTGTACTTCCA
>CATWDJ010000036.1:0-18160 GCA_958349535.1 uncultured Lachnospiraceae bacterium | reverse complement strand
TCATATTGTGTTGTACTACCATAATCTTTTCCTCCTTGAATTAAGATGAGCTTCCTTGCTCAAATTGGTAATATGCTCTCGCCAATTCTGCCGTACGCTTAGAATCGGTTCCTGCTGTTTTTCATTTATAGTAAAAGAGTGATTGTACTCTATTTACCCTATTTTATTACTGAAGTAAGTTCATAACACCCTGTGTAGCCTGATTTGCCTGTGCTAACATAGACTGACCTGCCTGTGCAAGAATGTTATTCTTGCTGTACTCAACCATTTCAGATGCCATATCTACGTCACGGATACGGGATTCTGCTGCCTGAGTATTCTCTGCTACGTTGTCAAGGTTTGCAATGGTGTGCTCCAGACGGTTCTGTAATGCACCAAGTGCAGATCTCTGGCTGGATACGTTGTTGATGGCTGCCTGTACCTTGCTGATGGTTGCGTTTGCAATAGAGTAGGTATCTACTCTTGCTCCTGAGAAGGTCTGGCTTGCTACGGAATTCTTAAGTGTTACTTTTCCGTCTCTGGATGCCATAGCCATGATACATGTTCTCGCAGCTCCGGATGTTGCAGCTGTGGATTTCATTCCATCTACTTTAAAAGCACCTTTTCCATCAGATGCAATCTTTGAGAATGCTTTAGAAGCTGCTTTCTTCATGCATGTTCTGATTGCTGCAGATGTTGCAAACTTGCTTCCTTCCAATCCGCTTGCTTTGAAGTATCCGCTCTGTTTCGGTAAGGTTGTTGTGCTTAATCCGATTGCTTTCGCATTCATAGAACCGATGTTAATCTCAATGTTCTGGTTTGGATTTGCTCCTACCTGTAACTTCTTCTCTGTGAAGCTTCCATCCAACAGGTTCTGTTTGTTGAACTGTGTGGTACTGGAGATTCTGTCCAGCTCTGTTGTCAATGCCTCTAACTCTTCGTTGATAGCATCACGGTCAATAGTCTGGTTTGTATCGTTTGCACCCTGTACTGCTAACTCGTTCATTCTCTGAAGAATGGAGTGTGCTTCGTTCAATGCACCTTCAGCTGTCTGAATTAAGGATACACCATCCTGTGCATTGGTGGATGCCTGATTTAAACCACGAATCTGGCTTCTCATCTTTTCAGAAATCTTTAATCCTGCTGCATCATCGCCTGCACGGTTGATTCTGTAACCGGATGATAATTTCTCAGTTGATTTTGCCTGACTGTTTGTTGTGATTCCTAACTGTCTATTTGCGTTCGCCGCTGTCATGTTGTGTTGAATAACCATTGTGATTCCTCCTTGAATGTAGTATCGTCTGTTAATACTTCATCCGTGAATCTTAACGACGATGATTTCCTTTGCTTGTTACTTTATATATCGGAACCCCTTTTGATTACTTTATACATTTTTTGTAATTTTTTCAAAATTTTTTACTTTAAATTACTTAAGTCGAAGAAAAAGACTGTATTCGGATGGATTTTTATTCATTTCTTCTAATACTTCAAAACTTACTTCCAATATTTTTTCTTTAAAATAGATGATAGCCTTTAAAGACATTCTGTCAATACTCATCAATTCTTTTTCTAAGAAAAAAAGAAGATGTTCTCTTTCTTTCTTTTGACTCTGTTTCTCATATTTTCGGTACAAAACAGAAAAAGGTACTTTATCCTTATAACATAAGGAAAAGTACTCTTCTATTTCTTTTCGGATAAAATCCATATTTTCTTTTTCGTGATGTAATATCATCTTTTTCATAGCTTCCTCTCCCCTTTATTTAATTCATTGGTATTTCTTTTGGGTCAATGTTCAAATATGCACATAATTTTAAAAATTCATCTGCATCCAGCCACTTCTTTGTATCCGGATATAATTTTTCAATAGGGATGTGCAACGTCTTTTCAAGATGGACAATCGATACCTGATTATCTTCAATATATTTTACCAACCATTTCGTTGCCTGATTTTTCATCATATTCCTCCAACTTCTCTCCCGAAACCAATTTTTCCCATTCCTTGTATTTATTATATTCTTTTTAAAAAGGAATTTCAATATTATATTTCTTAAATATAAAGAATTTTGTTATCTTGGTTGACATGTCTTTTATAAGTAATATATGATAAACAAAGAGGTGAACTTATGAAAAATCCTAATATAGCAAAAGTATTAAAAGAATATCGTAAATTAAATCATTATAGTGTAGAAGATGTTGTTATTAAACTAAAAGACCACAATCTTCCTTTCGCTGTAAAGACAGTCTATGGATGGGAAAGCGGTCAGACACAACCGGATGCCGACACACTTCTGGTTTTATGCAAAATTTATAAAATCGACAACATTCTGGAAACTTTCGGTTATGAAGTTTCTTCTTCTCCTTTTTATCTTTCGGAAGAGGAACGTTGTCTGGTAGAACGCTATCGTATGAATCCTCATATGCAACTACCTATCAAAAAATTATTAGATATGAGATGATTTAAAAAAATGGTCATAAACTTTCAATAATTAGGAAACTGCCACTCTACGATTATTCCAATCGCTAAGCGGCAGTTTTCTTTTTAAAAATTCTCTGTATGTTTCAAAAAATCTTTCTCTAACAGTACGAAATAAGTCTTTCCTCCATCAGAAACAGTAATCGCCTGCTCCTTTAACTTTTCAATACACCACTCCCGCAAGACCTCTCTCATTCGCTCTGTATACATACTAATTGTCGGATCAGCCTTATCCAGCCATCTTATTAATTTACATCCATCTTCTATTGAAATTTCGTTTTGTTCTATCAGGTTTTTTACCGCCTGTTCCAATATTCCCAGAAGATTGATCCTGTCTTCATTTTGCATGGTTATACCTCTTCGGTACTCTCTTCTTCCACTACTACGGCATCCGTATCTACTACTTCCGGAATTTTTTCTCCACAGGCACTGCAATATTCTGCTCCGTCAGATACCTCTGCTCCGCATTTCGGACAGATTTTCGTTCCTTTTAACTCCTGAATCTCAATCCGCATCTTATCGATAGCATCCAATGCTTCTTTAATCAGTTCAAAATGCTCTGAACCGTCTACATCTGTTTCTCCTGCATGAGCCTGATAATAAATTTTTCCTAACTCTGCATACTGCTTTTCTATGAAATCTTCTTTTGATCTGATATCTAAATTCAATTTCGCTACTCCGGACAAGTCTTTTGCTTTCTGTGTAGCATCTTTTCCGGCATTTACAATTGTTTCACCTATTTTTCCAAATAAATCCATATTCGTTCCCCTTTCTACGTTTAAAGATGGGTTTATTATACCAAAATTTGTTATCTATTGCAAATGTATACAATGTAAGCTACATAAATAAGTAACATAAAAATACCTTCAGCTCTTCCGATTTTCTTCTTCGTAGATGCAAAACTCCAGACTACGATACTCATAACAATCAATATTACCAAATCTATAACATTTTCCATCAAAAATGCCATAGGACTTACTGTTGCTGCAACTCCCGCCACTAAGAGAATATTAAAAATATTGGAACCGATGACATTTCCCAATGCCATATCCACCTCTCCTTTTTTTGCTGCAACCGCAGATGTTACCAGCTCCGGGAGAGAGGTTCCGAATGCCACAATGGTAAGTCCGATTAAATTCTCTGACAGACCAAAAGTTCTTGCAATTTCCGTAGCAGAATCTACCACCAAATCACCACCGATGACTATCGCAATAATTCCTCCTATAATATAGAGAAGACATTGAAGATTTCCCAAATCTTTTACATCCTCTTCTTCTATAACTTCTGCATTGGCTCTGGCATTTAAAGCAGATTTTACCATCCACGCCAAGAAGAAAACGAAAAGCACCAATAAAATAGCACCATCAATTCTTCCTAAGGTCATACCAATGAATCCGGCAATCAGCATTACAATTGCCGCCAGAATAGAAAACGGAAACTCCTGCTTTAAAGTCTTAGCATGAACAATCAACGGCGTAAATAATGCACAAAAACCACAAACCACCATCAAATTAAAAATATTGGAACCTACCACATTACTGATTGCCATGGCGTTACTGCCTTTTATGGACGCTGCAATACTGACCGCACATTCCGGTGCACTGGTACCCATTGCCACAATGGTAAGTCCGATAATCATGGTTGGCACTCGCAATTTTTTTGCCACTGCGGCACTTCCCTCTACAAAGAAATCTGCTCCTTTTATTAACAACAAGAAACCTACTATTAACAGTACATACGTCATCATTTGCTTTCCCTCCTATAAAATGCCTAAGTGATCCAACAGAATTTTTACGCCTATGAGAACTAAGATAATTCCTCCCACCAATTCCGCCTTGTTTTTATATTTGCTGCCAAAAATATTTCCAATAAATACGCCTGCCGCCGAAATCACAAAGGTTACGATTCCGATAATCGTAATTGCCGGCACAATGGATACCTGAAGAAAAGCAAAGGTAATTCCTACTGCCAAAGCATCAATGCTGGTAGCAATGGCGAGAAGAAATAACTCTTTGATATCCAGCCGCTCTATGCAGCTTGGACAGACCTCTTCTTCCTCTTTTTCCGTTAAGACATCCACAATCATCTTTCCGCCGATAACCGCCAACAGGAAAAAGGCTATCCAATGATCAATGGATGTAATATACCTCTCAAACTGTTTTCCCAACAGCCATCCGACAAACGGCATCAATGCCTGAAATCCACCAAAAAATAAGGCTATGACAAAACAATGCTTTAAATTTACTTTTTTCATTTTCAGACCTTTGCAGATGGAAACCGCAAAAGCATCCATTGCCAGCCCCACGCTTATCAGAAATAATTCTATAAATCCCATATTTTTTCCTCTCTTTTGTATTTTTCCTAGAATAAAAAAAATCATGTATACCAGAAAAAATCTGATATACATGAGTCTCATTCTTTAAGATTTGCCAGGTTTTACAACCGGGTTTGTTGACAAATCACGATTTCTCGCGAACTACTCCCTCACGGTACTATCTTCCCTATCATATAGTAGAGTTTTTTATTTGTCAACGCTTTTTGGTTGACAAATTAATGTTTTCCACCTATAATGTCCATAGTTTCATAGAAAGCGTTGAAAAGAAAAAGTAAAAATAAGAAACGGCATACAGAGAGCAACCGGAAGCTGAGAGGTGCATGTACGACTTATTTTGAATACATCTTGGAGCTTCACACCGAATTTTATCTTTATATAGTAGGCTGTGACGGATTTGCACACGTTAACGTGCAGGAGTATCGCTTCGGCTGTACTTACTAAGGCAGACAATGTGAGTTGTCTGTGAACAAAGGTGGTAACACGAAATTCTGACTTCGTCCTTTTTTATGGACGGAGTCTTTTTTAATTTCTATATTTTTATAAGGAGAGAATACTATGACATTATACGACGAACTGGTTGCCAGAGGTCTGATTGCCCAGGTAACCGACGAAGAAGAAATCAAGGACTTAATCAACAACGGAAAAGCTACTTTCTACATTGGCTTTGACCCAACAGCGGACAGCCTTCATGTGGGACATTTCATGGCACTTTGCCTGATGAAACGTTTACAGATGGCAGGCAACAAGCCAATCGCTTTAATCGGCGGCGGTACAGCCATGATTGGTGACCCATCCGGACGTACCGATATGCGTCAGATGATGACACCGGAAACCATTCAGCACAACTGTGACTGCTTTAAGGAGCAGATGAGCAAATTTATTGATTTTTCTGATGGAAAAGCTTTAATGGTAAACAATGCCGACTGGCTGATGGACTTAAACTACATTGAAGTTCTCCGGGAAGTGGGAGCTCATTTCTCCGTAAACCGTATGCTGACAGCAGAGTGTTACAAACAGCGTATGGAAAAAGGGTTAAGCTTCTTAGAATTTAACTATATGATTATGCAGAGCTACGACTTTTACGCATTATACCAGAAATACGGCTGTAATATGCAGTTTGGCGGAGATGACCAGTGGAGCAATATGTTAGGCGGTACAGAATTAATCCGCCGTAAGCTGGGTAAAGATGCTTACGCTATGACCATTACCCTGCTGCTAAATTCCGAAGGAAAGAAAATGGGAAAAACCCAGAGCGGTGCCGTATGGCTTGACCCGAACAAAACTTCTCCATTTGATTTCTACCAGTACTGGAGAAATGTCGCAGACGCTGATGTTTTAAAATGTATCCGTATGCTGACCTTCCTTCCTTTGGAGGAAATTGACAAAATGGATAGCTGGGAAGGCAGCCAGTTAAATCAGGCAAAAGAAATCTTAGCTTACGAACTGACAAAGCTGGTACACGGTGAAGAAGAGGCCAATAAGGCTCAGGAAAGCTCCCGGGCACTTTTCTCTGGCGGCGGTAATGCAGATAATATGCCGACCGTTGCCCTGAAAGATTCCGATTTCAGAGACGGCTCCATTGATATTCTGGGTGTACTGGTTGCCGCAGGCTTATGTGCCTCCCGTTCCGAAGCCCGCAGAAATACCGAACAGGGTGGCGTAACCGTAGACGGTGAAAAGATAACAGATGTCCACACTTCCTATACTTCTGCTGATTTTGCAGAAGGAAAGGTTGTAAAACGTGGTAAGAAAAAGTTCTGTAAAGTAGTTTTTGAAGCCTAAAATCAATTATTTTGGAAAGTCGTTAAAAAAATAACAATTTGCTATTGACAAATCTTTAACAATCTGTAAAATATAATTAAGAAGTGTATTTTTTTTAATACAATTTGTATCTTTCTTGTACAAAATGAGGTACAATTATAGAAAGATACGACATAAAAAGGGGGATTTTACCATGACCACACAAAAAGACGATTTATATTTACCGCAAAAAGATTTTGTTGATCAGGCACATATCCAAAGCCGTTCTGAGTACGAAAGGATGTGGAGACAATCCATTGAAGATCCGGATACATTCTGGGGTTATATTGCGAAGGATTTTCATTGGTTTAAACCATGGACTCAGGTTTACCGGGGTGAACCTGAAATCGGCGATAACGAATGGTTCATAGGAGGAAAGACAAATATCTGCTATAACTGTCTCGATGCACAGATTGAGAAGGGAAACGGAGATAAGCTTGCACTTATTTTTCAAGGCGAGCCAGAAGCAGATTGCAAAAGATATACTTACAATGATCTTTTAAAACACGTTTGCCGTTTTGCAAATGCACTGAAGAAAAGAGGCGTAAAGAAGGGTGACCGTATTGTATTATATCTTCCGATGATTTGGCAGCTTCCGGTTATCATGCTGGCTTGTGCCAGAATCGGTGCAGTCCATACGGTAGTATTCGGTGGTTTCTCAGCAGAGGCACTGGCTGACCGTATGCTTGCCTGCGGAGCAAAGAAACTGGTAACTACTAACGGTTACTGGCGTTCAGGACAGAAAATCAACGCTAAGGCAAACGCTGACAAAGCTTGTATGTTATGTGCAAGTGCCGGTCTTACCATCGACGATGTTTTCGTAGTAGACCGTATGGTAGATTTTGAAGTTCCTTACATTACATACAGAGACATTTCTCTTTCCAAAGAGCTGATGTCTGATGATATTTCGGATTACTGTCCGGCAGAAAAGATGGATGCAGAAGATCCCCTTTTCATTATGTACACCTCCGGTTCCACCGGAAGTCCAAAGGGAACCTTACATACCACAGCGGGATATATGGTTTATACCGCTACTACCTTCAAATACATTTTTGACTATAAAGAAAATGATATTTTCTTCTGTACTGCGGATATCGGATGGATTACCGGTCATTCCTACATTGTTTACGGACCGCTTTTGAACGGTGCCACTACGGTAATGTACGAATCAGTTCCAACTTACCCGGAACCGGACCGTTTCTGGCATATCATTGATAAATTTAAAGTAACTATTTTCTATACGGCACCGACAGTTATCCGTGCCCTTATGAATCAGGATACAAAATGGATTGAAAAACATGATTTATCCTCTTTGAGACTTTTAGGTTCCGTAGGTGAGCCAATTAACCCGGAAGCATGGCAATGGTTTTACCACTATGTAGGCCATGACCGCTGCCCAATCGTTGATACTTGGTGGCAGACAGAAGCCGGCGGCGTTCTGATTTCTGCTATTCCTGGTGCCATGGGCTTAAAGCCGGGTAGTGCAGCACTTCCGTTCTTCGGTGTAAAACCGGTTGTTCTCCGTGCGAGAAATTCGGGAGATGAACCTGCAGAAGAGGCTGATGTAAATGAAAAAGGTGAGCTTTGTCTGGCATCTGCATGGCCGGGTATGATGCGGAGTCTTTACGGAGAGCCGGAACGCTACATCAATGGTTACTTTACTCAGCAGCCGGGTTATTTCTTTACCGGTGACGGTGCATATAGAGATGAAGACGGTTACTTCTGGATTACAGGACGTATTGACGATATTGTAAATATCTCCGGTCATCGTCTGGGTACCGTAGAAATTGAAAAAGCTTTATGTTCTCACCCAGCCGTTGTGGAAGCTGCTGTTGTAGGCTATCCTCATCCGGTAAAAGGTGAAGATTTATATGCTTATGTTATTTTAAATCGCGAAGACAATCACAATGAAGACACCATACGCTCCGAATTAAAACAGATTGTACGTTCTGAAATCGGACCGATTGCTGTTCCGGGCAAAATTCAGTTTGTAGAAGAAATGCCAAAGAACCGCTCCGGTAAGATTCTTCGTCGTGTACTTCGTAAAATTGCTTCCGGCGACCGCGGCGAGTTAGATGCTGTTGTAATGGGTACACTGGCTAACCCGGATTCCGTAGATGCAATTAACGATAAACGTATTGTTTAAGTATAAAATATTTTCATTAAAAAAACATGACTGTTCGCTGGAACAGTCATGTTTTTCTTTATCATGCCACCACTTTTTGTCCATGTAAAACCTTCTTAAAACAGCAAATTTACAAATCCCATAAGCATTCCCAAAAGTCCGCCTAACCAAACAAGGGCATTCAATTCTTTTCTTGCAATTTCCACAATCATTTTCTCTAATTCGGCAACATCAAATTCGTTAATCTTATCTTCCACAACCTTCGGAATGTTAATCTTACGAATAAAGGTATCCGCTTTTTCCTCAATAAAGGTTTCATATACTATCCATATCTGATAGCGGAGTCTTGGGAATTTTTCCTCCAGATGTCCTATGATTTCTTTCATAGGCTTGTCCATCCATTCCTCATAATTTGTTCCGATATATCCTTCAATATAATCCGGGCATTTTTCCAGAATCATGTTATCTATTTTTACGGAAAGAGGCATTTTCGCCGCTTCAACAGCTCCTGCTGCCATGGTCCGAATCATCGGACTTAAATTCTCCATTACCTCTGAGGCAGCGTAATCCAACAGTGTCATGCTGATATTCTGCTCCACCAGCTTGTCCGCTATGAAATGTCCTGCTTTTTTGCTGACCCCACCCTTTACGCTGTCAATGGTATCGTAAAATCCTTTTTCCTGAAGATAATCCTTTAAAAGTTTATCGCTGGTTCTAAGCCCTTCTGTGATTTTGTCATATTTTTTAAAATAGGAATTCTGCATATCCTCAGAGCAAAGTGCTTTTTGCAAGGTCTCCCCGTTTAAAAGCTCATTACCTACGATTTTTCCCACTGCTGCTGCAATTCTCTTTTTTTCTTTCGGAATCAATCCCGGTGTAAACGGCACACGAAATTTGCCAATCCGAACTTCTTTATAGGGGCGAAACAGCATTTTAATTGCCAACCCATTTGTAATCAAACCAATAATTCCACCGATAAGCGGTGCTGCAATAATCTGTAAATTCATAATCATTCCTCTTTTCTTCAATTAAAAGAACCCTCATGCAAAATACATGAGGGTAAAAGGCGACAACCAGATTCGAACTGGTGATAAGGGTGTTGCAGACCCGTGCCTTACCACTTGGCCATGTCGCCTTCTTACAGTACATTATTCATATTAACAAAGCCACTTTCATTCGTCAAGGCTTATTTGAAAATTTCCATACACTTATAGATTTCTCCATCCTTTACAACCATCTGCAAATCCAATTCTTCGTCCAGCAATACCACATTGGCTTTTTTGCCCTTTGAAATAGAACCATATCTGTCATACTCCCCCAAACTTTTTGCCGGATTCATAGTGGCACAGGCAACCGCCGTTTCCAATGGAATCCCCATTTTCTTTACCACGGTTCTCATGCAGTCCATCAGATTAGTTACAGAACCTGCCAAGGCTCCGTCAGAAACCAAGGTAGCCCGATTACCAACAACATTTACATCCAATCCACCGAGAGTATACTGTCCCTCCGGCATTCCAGTGGCACGCATGCTGTCGCTAATTAAAATCATCCGGTTTTCGCCCATCATTTTGAAGGTTGCCCGCACTGTTGACGGATGAATGTGTACTCCGTCACAAATAATCTCAGCCGTTACGTGTCTGCTGTCGGATACAGCACCCACAACTCCCGGTTCTCTGTGTGTAAATGCCGGCATAGCATTATAAAGATGTACTGCATGGTTAGCACCTGCATCAAATGCTGCTTTTGCTGTATCATAATCAGCATTTGTATGTGCCAGAGAGATATTTACCTTATCCTTCATTTTTTCAATAAATTCTAAAGAATTTTCACTTTCTTCCGGTGCAATTCCAACGAATTTTACCAGTCCGTCGGACGCATTAAGAAAACGCTGACACACTTCTGTATCGCACAAAATCATATTTTTCTCATCCTGTGCTCCTTTTTTTGCAGAACTGATAAACGGTCCCTCCATATTAATTCCTATCAAATCGGCTCCTTTGGTAGCTCCTTTTTTATATTCTGCGGCAACTCTAAGAATTTGTTCCAGTTCTTCCACCGGAAGCGTCATTGTGGCAGGTGCCATAGCTGTAACCCCAATGGATGCTTCATACTCTGCTATTCTTGCTATTGCTTCCTTGGTTCCGTCACAAAAATCATCTCCCATACATCCATGGAAATGCATATCAATTAAACCGGGAATCGCATAACACCCTTTTCCATCCACGATTTCCGTATCCTGTAACTCCAAATCACTTGCTGTGGTCTGCCCGATAATAATTTCTTCAAATACACCCTCTCGAATGATAATCTTACCATCCGCAAAGGTCTTATCTTCTGTATACACTTTTATATTTTTAATAATCATGCTTTTTCCTTTCAAAATATCTTTTTATTCCATCACGCCATGCCGCTTCTGCTTTCCTTCTTCTAACGCACGTAATGTATTGTCATGTAAAGTCTCCTTCTCATACTTGTCCTGCTCCACATAATAGGAATAGATAATATCAAGTATCACCTGTATCGGAAACTGCGGTGAAATCACATTTCCATGGTTCAGATGACGAAGAGAAGGCAATCGTATTACTTCCGTACAGAACGTTTGAAACTCTTCCCGATTGCTTGCTGTAAGCAATACTGTCTTGGCACCTCTTAAATATGCCTGTTTCAAAAAAAACAGCACTTCTTCTTTCTCACCGCTGATACTGATACCGAATACCAGACTTCTCTTATCTTGGAATACTGCCTGCATTCTCATAAGGTCTGTATCATGAATGGAATCTATGTCTACGCCGATTCTCATAAAACGAATCTCCATCTCGCTTGCTGCCAGCCCGGAGCTTCCCTTTCCACACACAAAAACTCTTTCTGCCTGACTCAAATACTTGCTGATTCTTCCAATCTGTGCTTCGTCTACCAGACTATATGTCTTATCCAAAATCTCCTGATATGCATTCAGCACCATCCGGGTATTTCCGGTTATAAATTCCTGATTTTCAACAAAGGTCTCTTCATATTGGTAGACAAATTCTCTGTATCCCCGGTATCCGCATTTCTTTGCAAACCTTGATAACGAGGCTTCTGATACAAACAGCCTTTCCGCAACTGCTTTTGCGGAAAAATCTGCTTTCTCCTGATTCTGTATGAAATAATCAGCAATATTTTTTTCCACAGTGGTAAATTTATTGTAATTTGATTTGATAATCGGTACCACGGATTTCACATAATATTCCATAATATTCTCATTCCTTATCTTTCCTGATGACATCTTCTGAAATGATAAAATGCTCCCAACATCCCTGCATCATTTTTATGTTTTGCAAATGCAATTCTTGTATTCCTTAAAATACTGGGAATCAGATATTTTTTCAGAGCTGTTTCCATCTTACTTTTCAAGAACGTTTCCTGTGCCATGATTCCGCCGCCCAGTACAACTACCTCGGGGTTCACAACATAACAGATATTTGCAATTCCTTTTCCCAAAACATCTGTCATCTCATCAATGGCTTGATTACAGATTTCATCACCTTTTTTGGCTTCTTCAAAAATGCGATAACCATTCCACTTTTCTTCCGGTTCCTGTTTTCTTTCGGCTACTTTTTTCGTCAGGATACTTGCTGCACCCAGTGTCTGAAAATCACTGTCTTCCATATGCATGTAACCTACCTCACAGGCACTGTTGCTATGTCCATGAAACACCTTCCCATCCACAATCATGCAACCGCCTATTCCGGTACCTATTGTCAACATTAGGACAACCCGGCTGCCTTTGGCTGCACCTGACACATATTCTGCAAGCCCCGCACAGTTTACATCATTTTCTACTTCACATGGAATTCCAAAGCTTTCTTCCATGGTTTCCTTAAACTTTGTTCCTGTATAATCCGGGATAAGGGGTGCAGAATAAAAAATTTCACCTTTTTTAGTGTTTACTATTCCAGCCGTAGAAATACAGATTCCGCTGATTTCATGTTCCCAATTCAGTTCTTTTACAATTTCTACTGCTTTTGAAAGAATGGAGGGCCCTCCCTTATATGCCTCCGTTTTCATTTCATCACGGCATATGATTTCTCCGTCTTCACGGATTACTCCATATTTAATTGCCGTCCCTCCTATATCAATACTTACATATTTCTTCATCGCTGTACCTCTGTTTTGATTATATTATAAATGCATAAAAAGGCAATCCGAAACAAAGTATTCCAGTTGCCTTCTTATGTGTCCTTTTCGAACTATATATGCACCTTAAAAATTGCTTTTTTGATTTTTTCCGGTTCCTGAACCGCCACTGCTGTACGATGTCCATCACTTGGATAACAGATTAAGAAATCTCCGTCCCTTAAAATTACAGAGCTGTTCTTGTCTCCGTCCATCGGAAGGAAGTCATCCTTTTCCACAAATTCTTTTACATCCATATTCTGAATAAAGTTCAAGTCAATCTGTTCTGTACCCTGAAGCATCACGTGTACATCCAAATAATTCATATGTGCTTCCCAGAAACGTTCTTCCGGCTTCGTTGTTGTATATTCCACAATATTCACAAAAAGCCTTTCTCCGTCAATCTCATGGCTTCCCTCTTCATAGGATACCAGATTATGACTTTTTGCATATTCAAAACATTCTTTTACCTTTTCCTCTAAAAATGGAAACTCTTTTAAATTATGAATATTTCCGAATATCATATTTTTTCTCCTTTTTAATCAACAGCTTCATTTTTATAGACGGTTGTATTTGGTGCCGGTACTGCATTGTCCCCTTTTACTTTTCTCCAGATATAACTTGCAGGAATTCCCACTACCAGAGATACTGCAATAGAAATAATGGAGTAAGACCAGATAGAAACACTTTCAGCCGGTACAAAATATTTGATGTAAACCATTACCACGGATGCTGCAATAAATGCAAGTATAGTACCAAATGTATTTGCAACCTTCGTAAATGCTCCTAATATAAAGGAACCTATCAGAATACCAAGTACAAGTCCCATGAATCCGTTAAACCATTCATATGCAGATTTTACTCCGCCGTTTGCCAGTACCATTGCTACTACGATGGAAAAGATACCTACAATCAAGGATACATATTGTCCTATTTTTGTCTGTTTTTCTAAGCTTAACTCTTTCTTAGACAAACGTGCCTGTATATCTAATGTCCAGCTTGATGCCACAGAATTTAATCCGGTTGAAAGTGTCGACTGTGCGGCTGCATAAATGGCTGCCAGAAGAAGACCTGTAATACCAATCGGAAGTTCAAAAGCAATATAAGAAGCAAAAATCTGATCCTGTGCGGCTGCAGGTGGAAGTGTATTTTGTTGATAAAATACATATAATCCTGTCCCTATCAGGTAAAATACCGTTGCTATGAAAATGGATAATGCACCGTTTGTCAGCATCATTTTATTTAATTTCTTTGTATCGGTTGTAGTTGTAAAACGCTGTACGATGTCCTGACTGGATACATAAGATCCCATTGTGTTAAAACCTGCACCTACAATCATAATAAACACACTGTCTTTTAAAATATTTGGATTAAAAATCGGTTGATCCGGTGCCAAAAACTTATGCTCTGTTGCAAATACATTGAAAATTGCTCCCATTCCTCCATCTAAATGCGTAAGCAGGAAAATCAAAGAAAATGTAACACCAATCAACAATACAGAGCCCTGTATAAAGTCTGTCCAAAGTACAGATTTTAATCCTCCCGTATAGGAATAAATAATTGCAATCACACCCATGATGATAATTAGTAAGTTGACATTGATTCCTGTGAGACTTCCAAGCACCATACATGGAAGATACATAATGATGGACATACGTCCAATCTGATAAATAATAAACATTACTGCACCAAGAATACGAAGTCCTTTGCTTCCAAATCTCAGTTCCAGATAATGATATGCCGTATCAATATCCAGCTTACTGTAAATTGGTAGAAAAAATTTAATTGTAAGCGGAATCGCCAACAGCATACCGAGCTGTGCAAACCACATAATCCATGTTCCTGCGTAGGAATTACCCGCCAGTGACAGGAACGAAATCGGACTTAATAAGGTTGCAAAAATAGATACGGAAGTTACCCACCACGGTATGGTTCCGTCACCTTTAAAATATTCTTTTCCCTTCATTTCTTTTTTCGCAAAATGAAGACCGGCAAACAATACTGCCGCTAAATATACAATCAAGATAATTAAATCTATCACTGTAAACCCCTGCATATTTTATCCTCCTTATAACTCAACTCTTTTCTTTTATATTCTCCTTTTTATGAAAGAAATTTTGCTTTTGCATTACGAATCATCTCAGCCGCCTCTTCTACAATAGCTTTATCACTATCTATCAAAGATGGTAACGGTTCTCTTACCCCGCCAAGGTCTAATCCTTCATTTATTTTTAAAATGGCTTTGATTACCCCGTACATATTCCCGTGTGCAGAACACATCTTGTAGATAATTTCATCAATTGCATACTGAAGTTCTCTTGCTGTATCCATATCACAGGCTTTTACAAGCTCATCCAGCTTCAGGAATAATTCCGGCATAACTCCATATGTTCCACCGATTCCTCCCTCTGCACCGATAACACATCCACTCATAAACTGCTCGTCCGGACCATTAAAAATAATATAAGCTTCACCTGCCGCCTGTTTGAACATCTGAATATCCTGAACCGGCATGGAAGAATTTTTAACTCCAATAACCTTTGGATTTTTTCTCATTTCTGCAAACAATCCCTGTGTCAGTGCAACACCTGCAAGCTGTGGAATATTGTAAATAACAAAATCCGTATTGGGAGCAGCCGAACTGATATCATTCCAATACTGTGCAATTGCGTATTCCGGCAAACGGAAGTAAATCGGAGGAATAGCTGCGATTGCGTCAACACCGAGGCTTTCTGCATGTCTTGCCAGTTCCATACTGTCTTTTGTGTTATTACATGCAACATGTGCAATCACTGTAAGTTTTCCCTCGGCTGCTTTCATTACATTTTCTAAAACAATTTTTCTGTCTTCTACACTCTGGTAAATACATTCCCCTGAAGAGCCATTCACATAAACACCTTTTACTCCTTTTTCAACGAAGTATTTTGTTAATGCCTGTACTCCTTCAGGGCTAATATTTCCTTCTTTGTCATAACATGCATAAAACGCAGGAATGACTCCTTTATACTTATCTAAATTTCTCATGATTTTCTCCTTTTTCTTTTATTTTTGATAATATCTTTTTCTTTTAAAAAATTTAAACTCTGTTTTGATTAGCAAATTCATCTAATGCTTCTACAAAAGACTTTGTGATTAACTGGGGTCTCGTAATAATGGATCCCACCACCACACTGAAAGCTCCCAGTTCCATCACACGTTTTGCTTTTTCCGGTGTATTGATGTTTCCCTCTGCAATGACTCTGTGTTTTGCCTTTGCAACAATCTTTCTAAGAATTTCAAAATCATTGGCTTCTATTTTGTCGCCTTTACTCTGCTCCGTATATCCCACCATTGTTGTTCCAATGAAATCAAATCCCAGCTCATCTGCATGAAGTGCTTCCTCCACCGTAGAACAATCTGCCATTAAAAGCTGATTTGGATATTTTTCCTTTACTTCATAAAAAAATTCATCCAAAGATTTATGTCCCGGTCTTTCAGATATCGTTGCATCCATTGCAATGATTTCCGGTTTTACTTCCATCAATTCATCTATTTCTTTCATTGTCGGTGTGATATAAACTTTGCTGTCCTCATAATCTCTTTTTACAATTCCGATAATCGGAATATCTACCTGAGACTGAATTTCCTTAATATCTTCTTTTGTATTGGCACGTATTCCCCATGCACCTCCCATTTTTGCAGCCAATGCCATTCTTCCCATAATAAATGAAGAATGTAATGGTTCTTCAGGTAATGCCTGACAGGATACGATTAATTTATTTTTTAGTTGTTCCACTTTTTCATTCATATTCCTCGCCCTCCTTTGTTCTTCGCACAGTATAATGGCTTCAAAATATATTTTCAATATTCCAACTTTGTTTTGAAAGTTCTTTCATGTTTTTCCAAAATACCTCTTCTTTTCCTATGTTTCTTGCTTTTCTGTTTTGGTTATTTTGCACAATCCGACGTCGCTTCTTTCTAAGTCTGAAAGTAGCTCCAATCCACTTTATTTTTATTGAAAAATAGCCATTTATGGTTATACTTTAAAACTGTAAAATTATTATTCTTATTTTTGTTATTATTTATTATTATTTGTGAGAAAGGAACACTATTATGATTATTTACAAAGCAAAAGATTATCAGGATATGAGCCGCAAGGCAGCAAATATTATCTCTGCACAGATTATTATGAAACCAAACTGCGTGCTTGGTCTGGCAACAGGTTCTTCCCCTGTGGGAACTTATCGCCAACTGATTGATTGGTATAAAAAAGGTGACTTGGATTTCTCACAAGTCACAAGTATTAATTTGGATGAATATAAAGGATTGGGTCCAGATCATAACCAAAGTTACCGTTATTTCATGGATACAAATCTTTTTGATCATGTGAATATTAATAAGAGCCGTACCTTTGTACCGGACGGATTAGAAAAAAATTCTGAAAAAGCATGTGATGACTATAATAGGATTATTGCCAGAGAAGGCGGTATTGATTTGCAGCTTCTTGGTCTTGGTCACAACGGACACATTGGATTTAATGAACCGGGTGCTGCATTTGAAAAAGAAACTCACTGTGTTGACTTAACAGAAAGCACCATTGAAGCAAATAAACGTTTCTTTAAATCTGAAAAAGATGTTCCGAGACAAGCATATACCATGGGCATCAAAAACATTATGCAAGCCAGAAAAATTCTGATTATCGTAAGCGGAGAGGATAAAGCAGAGATATTAAATAAAGTTCTTCACGGACCCATTACTCCGGCTGTTCCTGCTTCTATCCTTCAGCTTCACAATGATGTAACTATCGTTGCTGATGAAGCTGCTCTAAGCAAACTTTCCGAATAGAAAAAGTTCCATAATACTATGGAACTTAAAGAGGCGACAACCAGATTCGAACTGGTGATAAGGGTGTTGCAGACCCGTGCCTTACCACTTGGCCATGTCGCCTTATTATAAGCACAAAAGAAAGATGTTTTCTCTGTGTGCATATTTACAATATTATATGCAATTTCTATTTAAAAATGACCCCGACGGGAATCGAACCCGTGTTACCGCCGTGAAAGGGCGATGTCTTAACCGCTTGACCACGGGGCCTTCTTACGAGCACTTCGCGGTGCCAAGCTTCTACTTCTTCCGCTCTACTCTGTTCCTTTTTATATATATCTATATAAAAAAAGAGCTCCCCGAGTAGGGCTCGAACCTACAACCCTTCGGTTAACAGCCGAATGCTCTACCATTGAGCTATCGAGGATTATTTTGTACCTTCAAAACTTCATACAGATTTCCGATTCTATTTAGGATTTCATAAGGAAGT
>CATWDJ010000035.1:0-19411 GCA_958349535.1 uncultured Lachnospiraceae bacterium | reverse complement strand
CAAGGTTTTTAATAGATTTAAACAATAAAAAACAGGTAGTTTTTGACACTACCAAGAATGTAAGGGAGGTAATCATATGAAAAAAAACGTAAAGCATTTTATATTTTTAAGTGCCACAGCCATCGGGGGACTTCATATAATTAACCGTATGTTAAATCGCACAGCCTGTATGAAAAGTCTTTTGAATTATCATATCGGTGAATATTATGATTGGAAGCATGGCAAAATCTACTATACAAAATCAGGAAGCGGTTCGCCTCTTTTACTTATCCATGATCTTCATCCGGCAAGCTCATCTTATGAATGGCATAAAATGATGAAGAAATTAGAAAAAAGGCACACAGTCTATACCATAGATTTATTGGGTTGCGGTAGAAGTGATAAACCTGCTATTACCTATACCAACTATCTCTATGTACAATTGATTACCAATTTTATCAAGGATATGATTGGTGAAAAAACAAATCTGGTTGCAACCGGAGATTCCTCTTCTTTTGCAATCATGGCAGCCAATATGGAACCGGATTTATTTGAAAAGGTTATCCTTCTAAATCCACAAAAATTAGAAGATTCCTGTAAAGCACCTAGAAAAGAAAAAAATATTGCAAAGATTATTTTGGAGACTCCGGTTATCGGAACCTTCATCTACAATATACAGATGCATGAACTGAATATACACAAATTATTCAGTGAAAAATATTTCTATAAAAAACAATTAATCTCCACAAAACTGGAGGATACTTATTTTGAAAGTGCCCATATAGGAGAAGGAAACGGAAAATTCTTATCAGCAAGCATTTACAGTAATTACACAAACATTGATATTACAAATGCTCTCAAAAATAAAAATCTTTCCCTTTGCATCATCGGCAGCCGGGAAAGACCTGATTCCGTATCCATCATAGATTCTTATCTGGATTACAACCATGATATTGAAACAACTTATGTTTCTAATTCAAAATATTTACCACAGTTAGAGACACCGGATAAATTAAATGAAGCATTAAAAATTTTCTTATAAAGTTTTTTTGGAAGGAACACCTGCTTTTCTTGGATAAGAGGCAGGTGTCTTTTTTTCCTTTTCTATTTTTACAAAGGAACGATGACCCATATCCAACAAATCAAATTCCTGTATTTCCTTACATTTTCCACCTAAAAGAAAAAGTGCTTTTTTGGCAGCTTCTGTTTCCTCTTTTACATCATTGGCTTTGTAAGAAATAAACATTCCTCCGGTTTTTACAAAAGGAAGGCAATATTCACTTAAGGTAGAAAGATTGGCAACCGCTCTGGAAACCACCAAATCAAATTGTTCCCTATATTCTTTTTTCTTTGCCAGCTCTTCCGCTCTTCCATGCACAGTAGTAATTCCGGTTAAACCTAATTCCTGTATTACCTCATCTAAAAAAAGAATTCTTTTATTCAAAGAGTCTGCCAGACAAACCTCCAATTTCGGAAAAGCTATTTTTAAAGGAAGACCCGGAAAACCTGCTCCGGTTCCCAAATCCAATAAAGAAAAAGGATTATTTAAATCTACACATTTAATCAGAGAAATACTGTCTAAAAAATGCTTCTTCATTACTTCATCAAATTCTGTAATGGAAGTGAGATTCATTACCTTATTCTTTTCTATCAGCATTTCATAGTAAGTAAGAAATTGCTCCAATTGCACTTCACTTAGAGAAACTCCTAATTTTTCTGCTGACTCTTTTAAAAAATTCATATTATATTCCATAGCTACCTCAATTATTTTTGATGTTTCATCTGTTCCATATAAACCAGAAGTACGGAGATATCTGCAGGTGACACACCGGAAATTCTAGATGCCTGTCCAATATTCACCGGCTGATATGTTTTCAATTTTTGTCTTGCTTCAATGCGAAGACTATTTACATCATCATAGTCAAAATCTTCCGGTATCTTTTTGCTCTCTAATTTTTTGAACTGTTCTACCTGTTTTATCTGACGTTTGATATAACCGTCATATTTAATATTAATGTTTACCTGTTCAATTACATCCTCTGGAAGTTCCGGTCGTTCTTTATCAATGGGTGCCAGACACTCATAATTCAATTCCGGTCTTCGGATTAATTCCGCCAGAGAAATACCTTTATTTAATGGAACACTTCCGAAGGATTCCAATAAAGCCTGAACTTCTTTGTTAGCTCCAATAGTTAAATTCTCAATTCTATGAATTTCTTCCTGAATCAACTGCTCTTTTTTCAAAATCCAGTCATAGCGTTCCTGAGAAATCAATCCTACCGCATATCCTTTTTTAGAAAGACGCAAATCTGCATTGTCTTGTCTTAAAAGGAGGCGATATTCCGCTCTTGAAGTCATCATACGGTAAGGTTCATGGTTTTCTTTTGTAACTAAATCATCAATCAATACACCAATATAAGATTCGGAACGGTCTAAAATCAATGGCTCTTTTCCTATAATAGACATGGCTGCATTGATTCCCGCAATCAATCCTTGAGCTGCAGCCTCTTCATAGCCGCTGCTGCCATTAAACTGTCCACCGCTGAAAAGTCCTTTGATTTTCTTAAATTCCAAAGACGGATAAAGCTGATTTGGATTAATGCAATCATATTCAATGGCATAAGCATTTCTCACAATCTTCACATTTTCCAGTCCCGGTAAAGTACGATACATCTTATACTGCACATCCTCCGGCAGAGAGCTGGACATTCCGCCAATATACATTTCATTGGTATTAAGACCTTCCGGTTCAATAAATATCTGATGTCTGTTCTTATCTGCAAATTTTACTACCTTATCCTCAATGGAAGGACAATATCTAGGTCCAGTTCCTTCTATCACCCCGGCATAAATCGGTGAACGGTCTAAGTTTGCCCGGATAATCTCATGGGTTTTCTCATTGGTATAAGTCAGCCAACAGGAAACCTGATCAATCTGAACATCTTCCGGATTGGTGGTAAAAGAAAACGGTACCACCCTCTCATCTCCTACCTGTTCCGTCATCTTAGAAAAATCTACGGAACGTGCATCAATTCTTGCCGGAGTACCCGTTTTAAAGCGGAACATTTCGACACCATTCGCCTTTAAGGAGTCGGTAAGGTGATTTGCTGCCTGCAAACCATTTGGTCCTGTATAATTGATGACCTCTCCATAGAGACATCTGGCTTTCAAATAAGTACCGGTACAAAGAACAACTGCTTTACAAAGATAGGTTGCTCCTGAGAAAGTTTTCACTCCGGTAATTCTTCCCTCTTCCACCAATATCTCAGAAACCTCTGCCTGACGAATAGTAAGGTTTCTAGTCTTCTGAAGTGTTTTTCTCATTTCCATACTATAGGCAGCTTTGTCTGCCTGAGCACGTAGAGAATGAACGGCAGGTCCTTTGGAACGATTTAACATCTTAGACTGAATAAATGTTTTATCAATATTTTTTCCCATTTCTCCGCCTAAGGCATCTATCTCACGTACCAGATGACCCTTAGAACTTCCACCTATATTTGGATTACAAGGCATCATGGCGATACTTTCTATACTAATTGTAAAAATAATGGTTTCCAATCCCAGTCTGGCACAGGCAAGAGCTGCCTCACATCCGGCATGACCGGCACCTACCACAACTACATCATATTCTTCTTTTACAAAAGACATCTTTATCCTTCTTTCTCTTACTATTTTCCGGTACAGAATTTTGAGAAAATCTCATTTACCAAATCCTCTCCCAGAGATTCTCCTAAAATTGCTCCCAGTTCCTCATAGGCATTCATTAAATCAATGGAGTAAAAATCCTCCGGCATATCCATTTCAATACTGTTCAACACCATATCTAAACTGTTTAAAGTGTTGATTAATGCCGCTTTATGCCTCGTGTTTGTGATATATACTTCATTATTAAATTCCAACTGTCCATGGAAGAATAATTCTTTAATGGCTTCTTCCAACTCATCCACTCCCTGATTCTCCTTCATGGAAACCTTGATAATCTTCTTGTTTAAGTGTGAGCTTATCATTTCTTCTGTTGTCACAGTCTCAAGGTCTGATTTATTTAAAAGTACCAGAGCTGTCCGATCCTTAATCATCTCCATAATTTCAAAATCATTCTCATCAAGTCCCGTAGAAGAGTCAACTACATATATAATTAAATCAGAATTTAATAAATATTTTTTTGCTTTATCCACTCCTATTTTTTCAACCAAATCATTGGTATCACGGATTCCCGCTGTATCTATGATATTCAAAGTAATCCCATTGAGATTCATCTGCTCTTCCAAAACATCTCTGGTTGTTCCTGCAATATCTGTGACGATTGCCCGCTCTTTTTTCAAAAGCTGATTCATAAGAGAGGATTTACCTGCATTGGGTTTTCCTACTATTACTGTATTAATTCCTTCTTTTAGAATCTTACCGTTGTCAGAAGTATCCAGAAGATGCTGAACCTTTCCTTTACACTCTTCCACAACAATTTTTAATTTTTCTCCATATCCATCGATATTGATATGCTCCGGATCATCCAAGGCAGATTCTATAAAAGCAATTTCATATATAATCTTTTCTCTCAGATTTTTTATTTCTTCCTGCAAAGAACCCTGCAACTGAGACATAGAACTCTGCAAAGCAAAATTGTTTTTGGAATTGATAATATCCATAACAGATTCTGCCTGGGTCAAATCAATTCTTCCATTTAAAAATGCCCTCTTTGTAAATTCTCCCGGTTCCGCCGGTCTGGCTCCGTTCTTAATAACAGTCTCCAATATTTTCTGCATCACAAGAACTCCGCCATGACAATCTATCTCAATGGTATCTTCTCTGGTATAAGTATTTGGAGCTTTTAACACCAATACCATAACTTCATCTATGATTGTATCACCATCCACAATATATCCATAGTGGACAGTGTGACTTTCTGCTTCTGATAATTTTTTCTTTTTATTTTTGGAACGGTAAATCTTATCAATTACCGTAAAGGCTTCTTCACCGCTGATTCTGATAATTCCAATTCCCGAATTTGTCATTGCTGTGGCAATTGCCGCAATGGTATCAATCTTCATTCTTTATTCCTCAAAACTATAATATTTCTTATTTTTAAAAGAGAGTGTTCCAAAGAACACTCTCTAAATATACAACAATTATTTTTTCAAAGCAACTACAACATGTCTGTATGGTTCTTCACCTTCACTGTGAGTGGTTACATATCTGTCATTCTGTAAAGCGGAATGAATTACTCTTCTTTCAAAAGGATTCATAGGCTCTAAAGAAACAGGACGTTTTGTCCTCTTTACCTTATAGGCAATATTCTTTGCCAGATTCTCTAAGGTATCTTTTCTTCTCTTACGATAGTTTTCAGTATCTAACTTCACTCTGTAATAAGAATCCGATTTTTTATTGACTGCCAGATTTGTCAACTGCTGTAAAGAATCTAAGGTCTGTCCTCTCTTACCAATTAAAAGACCCATATTATCGCCTTTTAATTCAATATCCATCATACGATCTGACTCGTCTACGTTAATGATGATTTCTACTTCCATATTCATTGCACCAAAGACGTCAGATAAAAATGTTCTTGCAACATCTTCAATGGAACCTTTTTTACGTGCCTTAATTACTGCCGGCTTACTTCCGATTCCTAAAAAACCTGTGGTTCCTTTTTCAATTACTTCATATTCGATTTCATCTGTGGTAGCACCTAAAGCGATTTTTGCTTCTGTAAGAGCATCTTCTTCCGTCTTACCTGTAAATTCTCTAAATTCCATGAATTTTGCCCCCTATTTTTTGTTTCCTTCGTTGAAATCACGCACCATATTTGCTTTTGCAGCCATACTGGTTGGTTTTACATTTCTCTTCTTCTCTTCTGCTTCTTTTAATTTTTCTTCTTTTTTCTTCTCAGACATAGAATTGTTAATATTTCTTGTATTAACAGTACCGGCTCTTCTCATAGTCTCATCGCTGATACCCATCTTTTCACGTTTCTTCTTCATCTTAGCCTGATTCTTTGCAACAATATCATCTAAATCAATCTTATCCATATACTTATTGATGAAGAACTGCTGTACGCTTCGGAAAGCTGCAGCTGAAATCCAGTAAATACCAACACCTACAGGAACTGTAAAACACATTACAAATGAAAACAGAGGCATGATAATATTCATAGTTTTCATCTGTGCTGCCATGGCATCTGCATTTGGATCCCCTGTTGACTGTGTCTGCTGTGGCATTAACTTAATATTTAATACCTGTGTTCCATAAGAAATAATAGGAACTAACAATGCACCAATCAACATCAGCCATGAATGAGAAGCAAAACTTGTTTTGATAGTATTTAAAGGTGAATCGATAATATTTAAACCAAGGAAGGTAAACATCGGTTCAATCTGTTCATGGGTTGATGTAAAAATATCAGCAATATTACTGAATTTATCCTGTAAAGTATCCCATCCGTCAGAAGGAAGCTTATACAATAAATCTACAATATAATTCTTAACAGTTGTTGGGTCTTTTGCAGTAAAATCAACAGATAAAGTTTTTATTTTTGCTGTTTCCACATAATCTGTTAAAATCTTTGCAAATCCATCGGTCTGATAAATTCCATTTACCAGATTTGAAAAAGAATCTTTTACACCGCTTACATAAGCAGGTACATTCAAAACTACTCGATACAGGGCAAGCAGAATCGGAAATGTAATAAAAAGCTGTAAACAGCTTCCTGTCGGAGAAACTCCATATTTCTGATATATTTCCTGTGTCTCTTCTCCCATCTTCTGTCTGGAAGCCTGATCTGTTTTATTCTTGTATTTTTTCTGAATTGCCTGAAGCTCCGGCTGCATCTTCTGTGACAGCTTTGAAAATTTTTGCTGTTTAATGGTCAGCGGAAGCATACATAAATAGATAATCATTGTCAGAATGATAATTGTTAAACCAACATCATTGATTCCTATCTTATCCAGAACAGTATAAATACCGTTCATAATCCAACCTAAAAATTTTGCGATTGGTCCAACAATTTTACCTGAATATTGTGTTAAAATAATATCCATGAAAAACCTCCTACATTATGGAACAGGATCATATCCACCTTTTGAAAAAGGATTACATCTTAATATTCTCCATGCCGCTAAAGCACCACCTTTGATTGCCCCATGCTTTTCAATTGCCTCTAATCCATAGGTGGAGCATGTCGGATAATACGGACATTTTGTTCTCTTTAACGGTGATAAATATTTTCTATAAAATTTAATCAGGGTAATTAAAATTTTTTTCAAAATGATTCCATCTTCTTTTTCTATTTCATTTTTTTATAATTTTGTGAAGACTTCCAAGATGCAGCAAGGCACTTTCCACCTCATGGAACCCAATCTCTCTTGCTGAATTTCTTGCAATGATTACAATGTCCAAACCACTATCGAACACGTCTTCATGTAATCGGTAACTTTCTCTTATTAACCTTGTTAAATGATGTCTTATAACACTATTTCCTACTTTTTTGCTAACTGATATTCCAATACGATTTTTTTCAAGGTCATTTTTCAATACATACATAACCAGATACTTATTTGCATAAGATTTTCCTTTTTTATATACTTTTTGAAAATCCTTGTTTTTTTTCAACGATTCTGAAAATTGCATCGTCTTTTCCTCAAAATATTAAAATAGAAGAAAAGACCACTAAGCGTGGCCTATGCTGATAATTTTTTTCTTCCTTTTAATCTTCTTGCAGCCAATACTTTTCTTCCGCCTGCTGTACTCATTCTTTTTCTAAATCCGTGTACTTTAGATCTCTGTCTCTTTTTTGGTTGATAAGTCATCTTCATAGGTATCCACCTCCTCTATGTTAAAAAACATCTCTTCAATTATAACAAAAATGCGGTCTAAGTCAAGCTATTCCGACATATTTTTATAATTGCTTTTTTTTACCTACTATATATATAAGGAAGAAACTCATTTCAACTAGATATAGTAATTTGTATTTTATTTTTTCTTGTGGACAAGTTGTAGATAAGATGTTGAAATTGCCTTTATAAGATGTTTATAATTATCTATTTTTTGATTCCTTTTTTATAAACCCCTGATTTATTCAGAGGCTCATAGACGGATTTATTCACATTACCCTTATCCCCTGTATGTTGATATTTTTTTCATTGATTATTTAGCTCATATAGTTTATTATAGTAAGTGTGGATTTTTATCAATATTATAAAAATTACTTCTTATTTATATAGAGATTTATTGGAGAGTTTAGATGGAACAAATTATAGAAAAATGGGAAGAAATCTTACAGACCGTAAAAACAGAACATGATATTTCGGATATTTCTTTTAATGCATGGCTAAAACCATTGTCTGTTTTTTCCGTAGAAGGAAACAAATTATACATTCTGGTACCGGATGAACAGATTGGACTAAGCTATATCACAAAGAAATATTTACTTCCAATTCGGGTTGCTGTTGCAGAGATAACCGGAACAGATTATGAAATCGAATTTATCTTACCGGAACAAACAAAAAAATTAAAACCATATAAGGCTAAAAACATCGAATCTATGGATAATGGAGCTTCCAGTTCCGGTTTGAATCCAAATTATACCTTCGATACCTTTGTGGTAGGTAATAATAACAAATTTGCTTATTCGGCATCTTTGGCTGTGGCAGAATCCCCGGGAGAAATTTACAATCCTCTCTTTTTATATGGAGGAGTTGGTCTGGGTAAAACCCATTTAATGCATTCTATTGCACATTTTATCCAGACAAATAATCCTGAAATGAAAGTTATGTATGTATCTTCTGAGATATTTACAAATGAATTGATTGACGCAATCCGTAACGGGAATAATTCTTCTATGAACCGATTCCGTGAAAAATACCGGAATATTGATGTTCTTTTAATTGATGATATTCAGTTTATTATAGGAAAAGAAAGTACGCAGGAAGAATTTTTCCACACCTTTAATGAACTTCATCTGGCCAAAAAAGCCATTATTATTTCATCCGATAGACCACCAAAGGATATGGAAACCTTGGAAGAAAGAATCCGTTCCCGTTTTGAATGGGGTCTGATTTCCGACATCGGTTCTCCTGATTATGAAACCAGAATGGCTATTTTAAGAAGAAAAAATGAAATGGATGATTTTGAATTGGATGATGAGATACTAGATTACATTGCAACCAATATCAAATCCAATATCCGTGAGCTGGAAGGAGCATTGAATAAGCTGCTGGCTTACTCAAATCTGGAGCATAAAAAAATAACCATGGATATTGCCGTGGAAGAATTACAAAATATTATTTCTCCGGACAAGCCTAAAGAAATTACACCGCAGCTTATTATTGATGTAGTTTGTGAACACTTCAATATTTCTTCAGAACAAATTGTTTCTAAAAGCAGAAGCAATGATATTGCAAAACCTCGTCAGGTTGCCATGTATCTCTGTAAGAATATGACAGACGCATCTTTAGATAACATTGGTTCCCTGTTGGGAGGAAGAGATCATTCCACCATCATACACGGAATCAATAAAATACAGGATGAATACGATTCAAGTGAAAGTCTTAGAAATCAGATTGAGACTATTAAGAAAAAAATCAATCCAAACTAAGTTATTCACATTTTATCCAGAAAAAATCTACCCGGTTTTCACATAGTTATAAAGTTAAATTTTTTTTGAAAGCCTTGATTTTAAACAGCTGCAGGAGTTATTAACTTATAAACATCCTCTAAGAAGAATACTTTTAATAATTAATTATATTATTTATTTTTAAAGCAGGAAGGGAGTTATTCACAAAATGAAGTTAATTTGTTCAAAAACGAATTTACTGCACGGTGTCAACATCGTGTCAAAGGCAGTTCCTACCAGAACGACTATGGCAATTTTAGAATGTATCTTAATAGATGCTTCTTCTGATGAAATTAAATTAATGGCAAATGATATAGAGCTTGGAATCAAAACTATCATTGAAGGTACGATAGAAGAGAGAGGAATCATTGCATTAGATGCAAAGATTTTTTCTGAGATTGTGCGTAAGCTGCCGGATAGTGATGTTGTTATAGAAACAGATGAATCTTTTAAGACAACAATTACCTGTGAGAAAGCAAAGTTTAATATTATCGGAAAATCAGGAGAAGACTTCTCCTATCTTCCATACATAGAAAAGAATGAACCAATTACTATGTCACAGTTTACTTTAAAAGAAGTGATTAGACAGACCATCTTTTCTATATCAGATAATGATAACAACAAACTCATGACCGGAGAATTATTTGAGATAAAAGAGAACCAGCTAAAGGTTGTTTCTCTGGATGGACATCGTATTTCTATCCGTAATATTGAATTAAAAGATCATTATGACGATAAGAAAGTAGTTGTTCCGGGTAAAACACTTCAGGAAATCAGCAAAATTATACCGGGAACTGCCGAGGAAATGGTGGATATCTTCTTATCCGATAATCATATCGTGTTTGAATTTGACAATACCACAGTAGTTTCCAGATTAATCGAAGGAGAATATTTCAGAATTGAACAGATGTTATCCTCCGACTATGAGACAAAAGTAAAGATTAATAAAAAAGAATTATTGAGTTGTATTGACAGAGCGACCCTTCTGGTAAAAGAAGGAGATAAAAAACCGATTATCATGAATGTAACTGATGGAAATATGGAATTAAAGATTAATTCCTTTATCGGTTCCATGAATGAAGATATTGATATTGAAAAAGAGGGTAAGGATATTCTGATTGGATTTAATCCGAAATTCTTTATTGATGCTCTGAGAGTCATTGATGAAGAGGAAGTTACTCTGTATATGGTAAATCCAAAAGCACCTTGCTTTATCAGAGATGACAATGACAAATTTATTTATCTGATTTTACCTGTTAATTTCAATAACGCAGCAAATTAATCAGATTGAGGTTTTATTTATGGAAACAATTACAATTAAAGATGAATATATAAAATTGGGACAGGCTTTGAAGCTTGCCGGTCTGGTTGGTTCCGGTGTGGATGCAAAGTTTGTTATTCAGGACGGACTTGTAACCGTAAACGGAGAAGTTGTGACCCAGAGAGGAAAAAAACTTTATCCGGGTGATGAAGTAAGTTTTGAAGGAGAATCCTTTCGGGTAGAATCATGATAATAAAGTCGATTGAGTTAAGTAATTTTCGGAATTATGAAAGTCTGGATTTAGACTTTGATTATGGAACCAATATTTTGTATGGGAATAATGCCCAGGGAAAAACAAACATATTAGAAGCCGTATCCGTAAGTGGAACTACCCGTTCCCACAAAGGAAGCAAGGATAAAGAGATGATTCGCTTCGGCGAAGAAGAAGCTCATATAAAAACCGTAGTAAATAAAAAAGATATGGATTATCAGATAGATGTCCATATGAAGAAAAATAAGACAAAGGGAATTGCAGTAAATAAGGTTCCTTTAAAAAAAGCAAGTGAACTGTTTGGAATTCTAAATATCGTATTTTTTTCTCCTGAGGATTTGAATATTATCAAAAACGGTCCTTCGGAGAGAAGAAGATTTTTGGATTCTGAGCTTTGCCAGTTGGATAAAATTTATCTGTCTGACTTAGCAAAATACAATAAGATTTTAAATCAGAGAAACAAATTGTTGAAAGATATGGTTTTTCGCCCGGATTTAAAGGAAACGCTTCCAATTTGGGATGCCCAGTTGATTGATTATGGAAAAAGAATCATCAAGAGAAGAAAATCATTTGTGGATGAATTAAATGAGATTGTATTTGATATTCACAAACAGATTTCCGGTGAAAAAGAAGAATTGGTTTTAAAATATGAACCAAATATTGATGATGCTTTTTTTCACGATGAGTTAAATCGTGCCAAGGAAAGAGATATGAGATTCTGTCAGACCTCTGTAGGTCCTCACAGAGACGATATGCAATTTTCAGTTTTTGATGTGGATATTCGCAAATATGGTTCCCAGGGGCAGCAGAGAACCAGTGCACTTTCTTTGAAACTGGCAGAAATAGAGTTGGTAAAAAGAAATATTAATGAGACACCTGTTTTACTGCTGGATGATGTACTTTCCGAATTAGACAGCAGCAGACAGAATTATTTGTTAAACAGTATCCATGATATACAGACCATTATAACCTGTACCGGATTGGATGAATTTATAAAAAATAGATTTAAAATAGATAAAATTTTTAATGTTGTAGAGGGTGTTGTAACCGAAAAAACAGAGTTATAGCATTTTCCAAGTGTTATCAGGAGGATATAAATGAGTGCTGAATACGGAGCAGATCAAATTCAAATTTTAGAGGGACTGGAAGCGGTTCGTAAAAGACCGGGTATGTATATTGGAAGTACCTCTTCCAGAGGACTGCATCACCTTGTTTATGAGATTGTAGACAATGCAGTAGATGAAGCATTGGCAGGATACTGTAAAAATATAGAAGTAACTATCAATGAAGATAATTCCATTACCGTAGAGGATGACGGACGTGGAATACCGGTAGATATTAACCATAAAGCAGGAAAATCTGCATTGGAAGTTGTGTATACAGTATTACACGCCGGAGGAAAATTCGGCGGTGGAGGATACAAGGTATCCGGCGGACTTCATGGTGTTGGAGCTTCCGTTGTAAATGCGTTATCAACAAAACTTTGTGTAGAAGTGTATAAAGAGGGAAAAATTTATTATCAGAGTTATCATATCGGAAAACCGGATGAAGATGTAAAGGTTATCGGTAGCTGTGGTGAAGATAAACATGGAACAAAAGTAACCTTCCACCCGGACCCTGATATTTTTGAAGAGACGGTTTATGAGTATGATGTTTTAAAACAGAGACTCCGTGAAACTGCCTTTTTGACAAAGGGACTTCGGATTATCTTAAGAGATTTGAGAGAGGATCCGGTAAAAGAACATGATTTCCATTATGCCGGTGGTATTAAAGAATTTGTTACTTATCTGAATAAAAGTAAAGAAGCGGTATATCCAGAGGTTATTTATTGTGAGGGAACCAAAGATAATGTCTATGTAGAGGTTGCCATGCAGCACAATGATTCCTATACCGATGCATCTTACAGTTTTGTAAATAATATTATTACCCCGGAAGGTGGTACACATCTTGCCGGATTCCGTAATGCATTGACAAAGACATTTAATAACTATGCCAGAGCCAATAAGATTTTAAAAGATAATGATGCACCTCTTTCCGGTGATGATATCAGAGAAGGCCTGACGGCAATTATCAGTATAAAGATAGAAGAACCACAGTTTGAAGGACAGACAAAACAAAAATTAGGAAACAGTGAAGCCAGAGGTGCGGTTGATAGTATTGTCAGTGAGCAGCTTACTTATTTTCTGGAGCAGAATCCTACTGTGGCAAAGACTATTTGCGAAAAATCATTGCTGGCACAGCGGGCAAGAGAAGCTGCCAGAAAAGCCAGAGATTTAACCAGAAGAAAAACAGCTTTGGAAGGAATGTCCCTTCCGGGAAAATTAGCGGATTGTTCTGATAAAGACCCAAAAAATTGTGAGATTTATATTGTAGAGGGAGATTCCGCCGGAGGTTCTGCAAAAACAGCCAGAAGTCGTGCAACTCAGGCAATTTTACCGCTTCGCGGTAAAATCTTAAATGTAGAAAAAGCAAGATTGGATAAAATCTACGGAAATGCAGAAATCAAAGCAATGATTACTGCTTTTGGAACAGGTATTCATGATGATTTTGATATTACAAAGTTGAGATATCATAAAATTATCATTATGACAGATGCCGATGTAGATGGTGCTCATATCAGTACGCTTCTTCTGACATTTTTATACCGGTTTATGCCGGATCTAATCAAAGAGGGTTATGTGTATCTGGCACAGCCGCCTCTTTACAAAATAGAGAAGAACAAAAAAGTATGGTATGCATACAGTGATGAACAGTTGAATAGTATTCTAACCGAAATCGGAAGAGACGGTAATAATAAGATTCAGCGTTACAAAGGACTTGGAGAAATGGATGCGGAGCAGCTCTGGGAAACTACAATGGACCCGGAACGCCGTATTTTGCGAAGAGTTACCATGGATGATGAAGCATCCTCTGAGATTGATTTAACATTTACAACCTTGATGGGTGATAAAGTGGAACCAAGACGTGAATTTATTGAAGCAAATGCAAAATATGTTCAGAATTTAGATGTATAATTTTTCTCAGAAAAAAGAGGAGTTTTAGAGAATGGATGATAAAATTTTTGATCAGGTACATGATGTAGACCTGAAAAAAACAATGGAAACATCTTACATTGACTATGCCATGAGCGTTATTGCTTCCCGTGCATTACCGGATGTAAGAGACGGTTTAAAGCCGGTACAAAGAAGAGTTTTGTATTCTATGATAGAATTGAACAACGGTCCGGACAAACCTCATCGTAAGTGTGCCCGTATCGTCGGTGATACCATGGGTAAGTATCATCCTCATGGAGACAGTTCTATTTATGGAGCACTTGTCAACATGGCACAGGATTGGTCTACCCGTTATCCACTGGTAGACGGTCATGGTAACTTTGGTTCTGTGGATGGAGATGGTGCTGCGGCAATGCGTTATACCGAGGCACGTCTCAGCAAAATTTCCATGGAAATGCTGGCAGATATTAACAAAGATACCGTTGATTTTATGCCAAACTTTGATGAGACAGAAAAAGAGCCGGTAGTATTGCCTTCCCGTTACCCGAATCTTTTGGTAAACGGAACCACAGGTATTGCCGTAGGTATGGCAACAAATATTCCGCCTCACAATTTAAGAGAAGTCATTGCAGCGGTTGTAAAAATTATAGATAATCAGGTTCTGGAAGACAGAGGAACCGAGATGGAAGAGATATTGAATATCATCAAGGGACCGGATTTTCCAACAGGTGGTATGATTCTGGGAACCGCGGGAGTGGAAGAGGCTTACCGTACCGGAAGAGGTAAAGTGCGTGTACGTGCTATTACAGATATTGAGCCGATGCAGAACGGCAAAAGCAGAATTGTAGTTACCGAGCTTCCTTATATGGTTAACAAAGCCAGACTGATTGAGAAAATTGCAGAATTAGTCCGGGATAAAAAAATAGACGGTATTACGGATTTAAGAGATGAATCCAACCGACAGGGTATGAGAATCTGTATTGAACTTCGTCGTGATGTCAATGCAAATGTGGTATTGAATCAGTTGTTTAAGCATACACAGCTTCAGGATACCTTTGGTGTCATTATGCTGGCTCTGGTAAATAACGAGCCTAAGGTTTTGAACATCTATGAGATGCTCAACTACTATTTGATACATCAGAAGGATGTTGTAACCAGAAGAACTAAATATGAATTAAATAAAGCAGAAGAACGTGCCCATATTTTACAGGGCTTATTAATCGCTTTAGATAATATTGATGAGGTTATCAGTATTATCCGTGGCAGCCGTACTACGGCAGATGCAAAAGAAAAGTTAATCGAAAGATTTGGATTAACAGATGTTCAGGCTCAGGCAATCGTAGACATGCGTCTTCGTGCTCTTACCGGATTAGAGAGGGAAAAATTAGAGGCTGAATACAAAGAATTAATGGAAAAAATTGCGGAATTAAAAGCAATTTTGGCAGATGAGAAAAAATTATTGGGTGTCATCAAAGAAGAAATCATGCTGATTTCCGAAAAATACGGAGATGATAGAAGAACCAGCATTGGATTTGATGAATATGATATTTCCATGGAAGATTTAATTCCGGTATCCAATACCGTAGTTACTATGACGAAACTGGGATATATCAAACGTATGAGCATTGATAATTTCAGAAGTCAGAACCGTGGAGGTAAAGGAATCAAGGGAATGGAAACTATTGAGGATGATTATATCGAAGACCTCTTTATGACCACTACCCATCATTATCTTATGTTTTTTACCAATACCGGAAAAGTATATCGTATGAAAACTTACGAGATACCAGAGGCAAGCAGAACTTCCAGAGGAACGGCAATTATCAATTTATTACAGCTCCAGCCGGGAGAAAAAATATCTGCGGTAATTCCGATTAAGGAATACAACGAAGGCCAGTATCTTTTCATGGCAACCAAAAACGGTATTGTAAAGAAAACACCGATTACCGATTATGCCCATGTTCGCAAAACAGGGTTGGCAGCCATCAATCTCAGAGAAGATGATGAACTGATTGAGGTAAAAGTAACAGATAACGAAAAAGATATTATTTTAGTTACAAAATACGGACAATGTATCAGGTTCCATGAAACCGATGTCCGCAAAACAGGACGTACTTCCATGGGGGTTATCGGAATGAATCTTACCGATGACGATGAAGTAATCGGAATGCAGTTAAATACCCAGGGAGAATCCCTGATGATTGTTTCCGAAAAAGGTCTTGGAAAATGTACATTGATGTCCGAATTTTCTCCACAGAATCGTGGCGGAAAAGGTGTAAAATGTTACAAAATTACTGACAAAACAGGAAATATCGTAGGTGTTAAGGCAGTCAATAAAGAAAATGAAGTAATGCTGATTACTACAGAGGGAATCATTATCCGAATCCCTGTAGATGGAACAGCACTTCTGGGCAGAGTTACTTCAGGAGTAAAATTAATCAATTTGGATGAAGGAGTAACTGTTGCAAGTATTGCAAAGGTAAGAGAAGATAAATCCATCATGGATGAAGCAGATAAGATTGCCGAGGAAGAAAAAGCGAAAGAATCACAATAGAGATAAAATGAAAGAAGCTTCATAGCTTCTTTCATTTGTATTAAGAAAAGGAAAAAATTATGCCGACAACAATATATGAAGTTATTTGGATATTTATGATTTATGCAGTAATTGGATGGTGTTCAGAAGTAGCATATGCTGCATTGGACACGGGAAGATTTGTAAACCGGGGTTTTTTAAACGGTCCCTATTGTCCAATTTACGGATGTGGAATATTATTGGTTATTGTAACATTAACTCCATTAAAGGAAAATCTGTTGATACTTTACATAGGCTCTGTGTTTTTAACTTCCTTGATAGAGTTTATTACCGGATATATTTTAGAAAAAGTATTTCACAACAAATGGTGGGATTATTCCGATAAGCCTTACAATATTAAAGGATATATTTGTTTAAAATTTTCCCTGTTCTGGGGATTTGCCTGTACCTTTATCGTATTGATTCTTCATCCGATTATTTTTGGCGTATTAAAATTAATTCCTTTTGTAGTAGGAGTTGTAATTTTATCGATAATCCTTGTGGTTTTTGTAGTGGACTGTGGAATTACCGTTGCTACAATTTTGAAATTTAATGAAAGATTGAAATTAATGGATGAAGTTGCAGAAAAAATTCATCACATTTCCGATGAAATCGGTGAAAACATCTATGAGAACGTAACAGAAGCTCTTGAGAAAAAAGATAATTTTACAGAAGCACATGGAGAGCAGATTTTAAAAATTGCAGAAAAGAAAGATGAATTTACCGAAAATATTACAGAAAAGACCCAAGAAGTGAAACTGGGTATGAATGTCCGTAAAATTGAATTGGAAAATCTGAAAGAACAGTATAAAAATCTGTTGGAGGAAAAAATATCCGGTCATAACCGTCTGATGAAGGCATTCCCGAAAATGACCTCCGTAAGTAACAATGAAACCTTACAAAAATTGAAAAAATACATGGAAACTATGAAGAAGGAGAAAAAATGATAAGAGAAGTAAACGTAGCGGAAATAACAAAGAATATCAAAGAAATGTGTATTGAAGCAAATCATTACCTGTCTCCTGATATGGACCGTATGATGAAAAAAGCAAAGGAAGAAGAAAAATCTGAGATTGGAAAAAAGGTTTTAAACCAGTTACAGGAAAATCTTCAGATTGCAGATAAAGAGATAATTCCTATTTGTCAGGATACGGGAATGGCAGTTATTTTTCTGGAAGTGGGTCAGGAGGTTCATTTTCAGGGAGAAAGTCTGGAAGATGCCGTAAATGAGGGAGTCCGTCAGGGATATGAAGAAGGCTATCTCAGAAAGTCCGTAGTAAAAGATCCAATTCAAAGGGAAAATACGAAGGACAATACCCCGGCAATTATCCATTACAGCATCGTACCGGGAGATAAAGTAAAAATCACCGTAGCTCCCAAAGGATTTGGCAGTGAAAACATGAGCCGTGTGTTTATGTTAAAACCGGCAGACGGAATTGAAGGAGTAAAAGATGCTATTTTAACGGCAGTGAAGGATGCGGGGCCAAATGCCTGTCCACCTATGGTGGTAGGCGTGGGAATCGGAGGCACCTTTGAAAAATGTGCCTTGATGGCAAAGCAGGCACTTACCAGAAATGTGGAAGAACATTCTGAGATTCCTTATGTAAAAGAGTTAGAGATAGAGATGTTGGAAAAAATCAATGGTCTTGGGATTGGTCCGGGAGGATTGGGAGGAACCACCACAGCTCTTGCTGTCAATATTAATACTTATCCAACTCACATCGCAGGACTTCCTGTGGCAATCAATATTTGTTGTCATGTAAATCGCCATGTAGTGAGAAAAATATAAAAAAACATGAGGATTAAGTTTTCAGATTATGTGGATAAAGTGAAAAGAGGATATTTATGGATAAAAAAATTACAACACCGATTACCAGCGAGGTAACAAAAGACTTACATACCGGAGATTATGTCTATATTAGCGGAACTATTTATGTGGCAAGGGATGCGGCACATAAAAGAATGATAGAGGCTTTGGATAGAAATGAGAATCTTCCTATAGATATAAAAGATGCTACAATTTATTACATGGGACCGTCCCCGGCTAGAGAAGGCCGTCCTATCGGTTCTGCCGGACCTACCACCGCCAGCCGTATGGATAAATATGCTCCCAGATTATTGGATTTAGGGCAAAAGGCAATGATAGGAAAAGGAAAAAGGAGCAAAGAAGTCATAGATGCCATTATTCGCAATCAGGCAGTTTATTTTGCTGCTATCGGCGGAGCGGGAGCATTACTTTCCAAATGCATTACAAAATCGGAAGTCATCTGTTATGATGATTTAGGAGCAGAAGCCATCCGAAAATTAGAGGTAAAGGATTTTCCGGTTATTGTTGTAATAGATTCTCAGGGAAATAATCTCTATGAAACTGCGGTAAAAGAATTTTGTACACAGGAATAATTTTCCTATAAAAGGGAAAAATACGAAAAAGATAAAAAATCTGATTGACAAATGAATACTGATTTAGTAGAATAATCTATGCGTCATAAAACGCCAAAGAAAACAATTTATATTAGGAAAATATGAATTCGGAGAAGTACTCAAGTTGGCCGAAGAGGTGCCCCTGCTAAGGGTATAGGTCGGGTAACCGGCGCGAGGGTTCGAATCCCTCCTTCTCCGCTCTTTTTTCTAAAAAAGAAATTGTTTTTTTTATGAAAAAAGCAGTTGACAAACGCAGCACAAGATGGTATGATGTCAAAGTTGCGTGTGACAACGGAACAAAAAGAACCTTGAT
>CATWDJ010000034.1:0-19484 GCA_958349535.1 uncultured Lachnospiraceae bacterium | reverse complement strand
CATACAGATACCGATGATTCTCATACAGCATATCCTTTTTTCCACGGGTAATGATGGATTTTAACCAACCGTCTTTGGTGTATCCATACTCGGTTTCTATCTCTCCCGACAAGGTCTTTTTGGACAGCCTGCCATAAAAGTCGTAACCGTAATGAATACTGTCACCACCCTCCTTCATCTCTGCCAGACGCCCTTTTTCGTCATAAGTATATTCACACCATGTTCCGTCAGGATAACAGATACCGGTTCTTTCGCCTCTTAGATTATAACGGTAACCAATTTTTTCTCCGTTTGGATAATGCAATTGCAGCACTCTGCCCAGCGTGTCATTCTCCATGACGGTTTTTCCGGTCCAATCCTGAACCTCCCTCAGGGCACCATTACTTTCATAGGAAAAGCTACTTTCTTTTCCATCAGCATAAGAAATTTGTAAAAGTCTCCCCTCGCAAGAATATCTGTATGATGTCAGATTACTCTCTCTGTCAATTTTTGTCAACATTCTGCCTGCTGCATCATAGGTATAACGTTCTTTTCTTCCCGCTTCATCCGTAACACACAGCACATTTCCCAACAGGTCTCTCTCATAACAAAGCCGAAGCGGTATCTTGTCTTTTGCCTCTTTTCCTGCGTATCTGTCAATCTCTATCAGACGATTCATAGCATCATAACGATATATCGTCTCATTTCCCATGGCATCTGTCAGTTTTGTCAGATTTCCGTTTCCGTCATAAGCATAACTGTCTCCTTGATTTTTTCCGCTTCGCACCGTACACAGGAAACCTCTTTCATCATAGGTATATGTCTCTTGTTTTCCGTCAATTCCTTCTACGGACAACACTCTGCCCCGATTGTCATAGTGATAGATGATATTTTCATCTGCAAGAGTATGTACTTTTTTCAGATTTCCGTTTGCTTCGTATTCATAAGTGGTCGGCAGACCATCTATCCGCTCCATGAATTTTAATCTTCCTCCCGGCTCAAATTCACGGTGGAGAAGCTCTGCCTCTTCATCCCGAATACTTTCCAACTGTCCCAACGGGGAATAGGTGTAATAAAGTGTATAACCTGCTCCATTGGTTTCCTGAATCAACTGTCCCACTTCATCATAGACGTATTCGGTTCTGGTTCCCTTTGGATTGATAAGTGCTGTCAGATTCCCTTCCTCATCATAGGTATAGGTATTCGTATGACCATCCATATTTGTGTAGGATACCAAGCGGTCCAGTTCGTCATAGCTGTAACTGCTGACTCCGATTCCTTCTTTTTCTTCCTTTATCAGATTGCCCACTGCGTCATAGGTATAATGGGTCTGGTTTCCCAACGCATCAATTTCTGTCTCCAGCAATCCTTTTTTATTATAAGAAAATCTTTGGATACCTCCGTTTGGATAACGGATTTCCCGTATTTTCCACATTTCATTATAAGCATACTCTGTGGTATTTCCGTTGGCATCCGTCTTTGCTTTCACACATCCGATTTCATTGTAATCTGCTGTTTCACTGCCATATTTCCACTCTGCTTTGGAAATCTGTCCGTTTCCATGATAATGATAAGTGGTAGTAATTCCACCTTCTTCTTTTATTTCCGTAATTCGATTTAATTCATCATAGGTATAATCGGTAATTCCTTTCTGTGGATCACATTCCTGTACGATACGGTTCAGTTCATCATAAGCATAGGCAGTGACACTCCCATAGGCATCTGTAACTGCGGTCTGATTCCCACGTTGGTCATAAGAAAATCGGACCGTACTTCCGTCCGGTAATGTCACACACTCTTCTTTTCCCTTTTCTCCATACTGAATCTGCGTATTTCTTCCCAGAGCATCTGTAATTTTTATCAGACGTCCCTGTTCATCATAGGTGTTTTTTTGTTTCAGCTTTCCGTTCACACTAAGGGTCAACAGATGATTATCCCGATTATAGGTGGCATTGCATTTATTTCCCAAGGCATCTATTACCTGTGTCAGATTGCCTTTGGCATCATAGGCATAGCGGGTAGCTCTTCCCAAGGCATCCCGATGGGTCATTAACTGTCCCTTTTTATTATACAGGTCACTTTCCTGTGTACCATCCTCATAAATGACTTTCACATTCTGATACCGCTCATTGTGACAATAGATGGTCTTGCTTCCATCTCTCTCCTGAAGCAGAACCTCTCCTTTTTCCTCATCATAGGAAAAGGTCATGCTGCTCTTATCCGGGAAGGTCTGTTTTTTTGCTCTTCCGTCTTCATCATATTCTGTTTTTACCAGACAGATTTGCTGCGGACTTTCAATTTCTACTAAATGCCCCTCTTGGTCATAGGCATAATGATAGCTTTCTCCCACAGGATTGGTAACGCTGTTCAGACGCCCCTCTTCATCGTAGCCGTAACTGATTTTCCGCCCTGTATCATCCGTAACCTCTTTTAAACGTCCCTCTTCGTCATACACAAAAGAAAGCTCTGCACCGTCTGTTTCACGAATTACTTTTTTCAGCAATTCTTCTTCATAGACCATGCGAACTTCATGATTCTGTGCTTCTATCAGTTGCAGATATTTTCCATTTTCATCAAAAATCTGCTGGGTTCCATTCTGTTTTTGATAACAATATCCCTTTTCGGTTTTGGTAAGAAGATTTCGGCTCTCTTCACAGGAAAACTCTCCGTTCTCTTTTCTTTTAAAAATTTCTTCCTGTCCATTTTCTTTTATAATGAGAACCGCGTCCTCCTCTATCAAGAGACGGACTTCGTACGGATGCTGCCATCCTGCTCCCAGACTGCCTTCTCTTGGGTACAGGGCATTGTAGAATCGGTTCATATCCAAAACCGGTTCTCCTTCTATTTTCAAATCACTATACCCGTAGTAAAAGTTTCCGGTACTTAAGTTTACCGGATCAACACTGCTTTTGGTCTGGGACAAATCATCTCCCTTTAAATATGCCACAAATTCTGCCGTCTGCTGTAACGAATATTTTAATTCATTATTGTTGTAATTTTCCAGTTTCTTGGTGTAATAGTCCACCTCATTCTGGAATTTTTTGCTGTCAATTCCCTTTCCGGTTTTCGGAATCATGTCTGTTATATTCCGTATATCATTTTTTATTTTATCTAATGTATCGCAGACATTTTTCAAATCATCTCCACATTTCTTATCCGTTTTCGGTACGTTCTCCATGATTCGATTGAGATTTTTTTCTACTTGTTTTTTATATGTCTGATAACTTTTTTCTCCCAACACTCCATTCAGACTGCTGACCGCACTTTTTAAATTAGCAACATTGCCGGACCCCTGCGGTACCTGATTCAAAACATCCATCAGCTCTGCCATTTCTTCGGCAAGCTCTGCCTGTGTTTCCTCTGCCTTTTCCAGAAGCTCTTTCAGCTCCTTTTTTAACTTTCTGATATTCTCGACATCAAAGGTTGCGTTAATGATGTCTCCCCCTGCTGGCTGCATAATCTCCCTCCTGCTTTATCTACTCTTTTACGGATTCTTTTGCGTCTTTTTTATCCCTTTGGTCAAATATATTTGCCGCTTCCCATATCATTTTTTGCATCTTATCCAAAAATTTTGCCGCCTCTATGGCGTCTGCTTCTTCTTTTACCAATAACATTTTCATCCTCGAAGCACAATCGCCCTCACAGGAGTCCCAATTTTTTTTCAAATTATTATATCGGGTTTTCACACTTGCCTGTAACCCACCGGCTCCTGCGATTTTGCTTACATTCTTTGTCTTTGTTTTTACATTATCATAATTAATAACCGTTTTACTTCCCATGGCTCTACTCCTTGAAAACATCCTCCGTTATTATCATCGTCTGCATTTTTCCTAAAGCTGTTTCCGATGCTTTAAAACTTTCTTGTAATGCCTTATATACCTTCTTCTCATAGGTATCCAAAAGTCCTTTTACCAGCTTATTCACTCCTTCGCTGTCAAAATCTTTTCCTTCTCCTACGGTTCCCCGCAGCTCTGTGATTCCTTTTGACAATTCTTCCAAAATCTTTTGATGTGTTTCTAACAGTTGCTTCACAGAATTATAGGAATACGCACTTGCCTTTGCATTTATCCGTTGTGCCATCTTATCACCTCAATTCGCCTCTGAGACTTTGAATCTCTGCCTCTAAATTTGCCTTATATTCCCCCAAATAGCTTTGCACCGCAGGAATTGACGCCGCAATATTATCTGCTTGACTAACTTTTGGCTCTATGCTCCCGATAAACTGCTGATTTCTATTTCGAATTTCCTGTGCCGCCCTTCCTTCAAACTTATTTTTTACCACTACGGTTCCGGTGGAGGAATTGTTTTGAAAGCTTTTCTGTTTTCGTTCATAACGGCGAGTGCTGCCCTCAATATTTTGTTTACAATTTCGGAGTCTCGACTGCAAGCCCCCTATCCGATTTACTTCCTGTTGCTTAGTGTTTATCTGATTTAGAATTCTTTGATTATGTTTTCTATTCTCTTCCTGTTGCTTTTCTGCTTCTTTTATTACATCTACGATATTTCTTCGATTTCTGCTCTTTGCCATACCTTCACCATCCTAACACTCGGGAACCATGATTTTTTTTGAATTTCCGTTGCGGAATAATAGACCTCTTCCCATTTCTATATTGACACCGTATCCCACTTGGAAAATCTCACAATTTCCCTGTTCTCCCAATACCAGACCATCATTTGCATTTTTAATCCAACTGGTCAGTTCATCATATCCATGGAATTTTACCCCGTGTACAGAAAGAACTATCATGACACCCATGCTGGCTGCTTTTTCCAGAATATCTGCAATCTCATTCTCATGCTCTTCGTTGACCATTTCTACAAATACATCTGCCTCATCCACAATGACATAGATTGGCTGCTGCCATGCCAAAAACTCCTGCATGGTAAGCTCCGGATTTGCCGCGAGTTCCTCGTTAAATGTCTCCATACGGCTGTTTCCGATTTCCTCCATAAAGTTTACAAATTCCGTAATATCTTCCTGCGTACGGATAAAATGCATCTCTCCCTTTTCTTTATAGGTATTTAATTCACGGCTCTGGGAGTCAAAGACATAAACCGTATCTCCATAATCCATCTGATTCAGAATACATTTCAGGGCATTGGTCTTTCCTCTCTGACTTTCTCCGATAATCACAAACGGAGACTGTCCTTTTACGATACCTTCCTGTACCACATTTTCTACATCCAGTCCTAATACCAGTTCTTTCTCTTCTTCTGCTACCTCATACTCTTCCAACTGTACATATTGGAGATTTTCCGGCAATACCGGTATTTTCGGAGCAATCTCATCAGGATAGCAGGCATTGATTTGTGCCACACTCTCCTTGATATTCTCTATGTAAGAAATCTCATTCTCAAATTCTACTGCTGTATACACCTGCATGATATTAACACCCTTGTATTTTACCATTACTCTGCCTTTTTTGTCCGGCAGAGTATACTCTCCCCGTCCCACAAGACTGGAGATATCCGATGCATCATACATATATCCGGCTACTTTTTGCTTAATGTTATTCAAAGTTCCGTAACGGATACCGCTTTCACTCTGAGCAGAGAAAATCAGATAGATTCCCAATCCGGCACCGTCTCTGGCTATCTTGGTAAATTCTTCTTCCTCATCCATGCCGATTTCCTTTAAAATGTCCATGTTATCCACAATAATAACGATGGCTTTTAACGGTTCCTCCGCAATCTGATTGTATACAGTAAAGTTCTGAGCAGAATTTTGTGCTAATAACTGTTTTCTCTGCTTCATTTCCATCTGTATCAACTTAAAGAATTTATTGCGTTTTTCCTCATCATCATAGGTAATATAATCTGCCGTATGATGCAGTTCTTTTAAAGGAATTAACGCACTGTTTCCAAAATCAAAGATGTAAAAATTCAGGTTAGAAACCGTATTCTGTCTTGCCAAGCTCAGAATACAAGTGGTCAGTACCGTAGATTTTCCATATCCGCTGGCAGAAAAATATCCAAGGTTGCCCTCTTTTTCGATATCTATAATATATTCTTCCTGACTCTGCTCTTCCGGGATATCCACTAATCCCAGTGGGAATTGCAAAACTGCACTTTCTTTTGGACAAATCTCCTGTATCGGACTGGTCAATCTGTCAGCAAGTGCCGGAAGCCACGGTTTTGGTACACGCTCACAGTGCTGTTCTTCAAATACCCGCTGCACATAGTTTACAATAGCTTCTAACTGGGTCATTTTCTTCTCGTTGCTTTCTTCTTCCGTATCCAAATCCTCATTTAAAAGCTCTCCCTGTCCCAGTTCATTTACAAAGAATACACGGTTGTCCACCTTCTCTGCCACACCTTCATTTCCTACCGTGGCACCGCTCCATGCTGACTGAAACAGCTCATAAATTTCATTATTTCCCACCTGCAGATAGGCACGTCCCGGCTGGGTAATAAATGCAGCATCCGGTGTTTTTAGGATTTCCCGGCTGTCACTTTCATCCTGTACCTTCAATGCCAGCTTGAATTTTGAGTTGGACCAAATCTGGTCATCTACCACACCGGAAGGCTTCTGGGTTGCTAAAATCAGATGCACTCCCAGACTTCGTCCGATTCTGGCTGTAGATATCAGCTCTGCCATAAAATCCGGCTGCTCTTTTTTCAGCTCTGCAAACTCATCACTGATTAAGAAGAGGTGTGGAATCGGAATTTTCGCTTCACCGTTTTTAAAGAGTTTATTGTAACCATTGATATGGTTGACTCCATACTGGCTAAAAATTCTCTGGCGTCGTTTCAGCTCGCTTTTGATGGATGCCATGGCACGTTTGCTTTCCGTTCCATCTAAGTTTGTAATGGTTCCCAATAAATGAGGCAGATTCTTAAAGAGACCTGCCATTCCGCCTCCCTTATAGTCAATCAATAAAAATCCCACTTCGTAAGGATGGAAATTGACCGCCAGCGAAAGAATATAGGATTGGATAATCTCTGATTTACCGGAACCGGTGGTTCCTGCCACCAAACCGTGAGGTCCATGGGCTTTTTCATGAAGATTCAGATATACATACTCTTCATTTCCACGAACCCCCAGCGGAACTGCCAAAGTCTTATGGGACTGACTCTTTTCCCAACGCTCCGCCGCATGTAATTCCTCTGCGGATTGAATTTGATACATATCATAAAAGGTGATATTTTCCGGTATCTGAGATACAATCCCCTGCTCATGATGAAGGACACTCAGATTTCTGGCAATCCACTCCAGATTGGTTTCTCCCGTATGATAGAGATTGATATTTTTATCTACGAATTTTTTCTCGTTTAAGACCATCCGCCCCTTCTGGGAGTCCAAAAGTTCCACAACTGTTCCGATATTATCCGGCAGATTCGCCATCTGCTGCGTGGTATAGATAATAGAAAACGCCATCTGTTCTCCTTCTTTGTCCAGATATTCCATAATGGCATGAGACGAAATCAGCTTTGGCTCATCTATGACAAAGAGATAGTACGGAGAAAATTTAGCTTCTTTTTTCTTCTCCTCCCACTTCATTTTTCTGTCTTTTAAAATCTGAAGAATACTTCCCAACACCTGATCTCTCATGTGCTCTGAATTGATAATACCCCGCAGATTTAGAGACTGCACCTTACAGTGAGGCAGCCATTTCATCCACGCAAATTCATCATCATAAATCTTATTGTAAATCGCAATAATCTGTAAATCATGATAACTCTGTGCAAACGCCAACTGGGTAATCATCAATTTTAACTGTTCATGCACATTTTCCTTGTCTCCCACAAGACCCAGATGGGCTTTTTTCAAGTCCACAATCAGAGGCTTCTCTTCCAGTCTTTCAAAACTGTGTTTCAAAGCCTCTCCTTCCATTTGGAGTTCATCTTTTTCATATTGCATTCCACCGGACTCAAATTCTATAGGAAAGCTTACCATATCCTCCATATAGCCTACGGATACCGTCAGGAAATCATCATCATCGCTATTTCTCTCGTAGATACGGGGACTATACTCCTGTGTCAGTTTTTCAATTTCTTCCACCCGTGGATAATTGTAAAACCAAGCCTCCTGTTCCTGATTTCTGGCATGATTCAGTTCTTTTCGCTTGTCCAACAGGTAATTGCGGTACATCTCTTCCCGTTTTTCATTCTTTTCCTTGCACTCTTTCCGCTCATTAAAATAACGCACTACCGTAAAAACTGTAGTCAGCAATGTGGTCAATGCAGAGAGCATCATAAACGCTCCCATCTTCATAAAAATTCCGATTACCACAGTAACTGCCGTCATAATAACCGGCGGCACAATCATCTGCACCAGACTGGTTTTACCCATGCTGGATTTTTCCGGTGGATTCTGTATTTCAATCCGGTCTTTTGGAATCCGCTTGATGATACGCGGAGAACGCTTATAGTTCGGGAAGCCTTCAAATTCATTGCTTTCTCCCCTAATCTCTAACAGGTCCGTCGTATAATCCTCTTCTTCTGCCCGAATCAAGAGGGTATTCTGGTAGAATACTATTTCCACTTCTCCTACCTGAAGCGGACTTTCCTCTTCTAATGTATAGGAGGTCCCTTCTTTTAAAGTTTCTCCTTTCCACAAATCTCCGGTATTGTCTCTGTCAGCATAGACTTCTATAACATTTTCTTTTATTAATAATTCAACGGAAGCTTTTGGTATCGTAATATTTCTTCCCTCTGCTCCGATGGATATTTCTTTTTTTCTAAGATAAATTTTCTCACTCATTTGTTGTTCCATTTTCTCCCTCTTGATTATTCTCTGTGATTGTATCTTCCCCTGTTGCTCCTGTTGTTTCTTCTGTTGTCTCTTCTTCGGTCTCGTCCTCATCTCCCTCTAATAAACGTTCGATTTTAGAATCCAGTTCTTCCATTCGCTCTTCTTTTTCACTTCCGCTTATCTCGGTATCGGTTTCCAGCATATTTTTTTCTTTGAGATACGCATACAACAGCAAATCATTATCCGATACCTGCTGTGCAATGTTTTCTGCCTCTGAAACCTCCAGTCTTCCAAGGGCAATCCAATAATCCAATATCTTCTCATTGGTATCCAACGACAAGGCACTGTTAATGTTCTTTTTTTGTTCTTCTGTCAGATTCTCACACTGAATATAAGAATATGCCAGAATGTATTTATCATATACAGACAGACGGCTCATATCTGTTTTCTCAAAATCTTCAATCACTCCGCTATAATTAATTTTCAGATAATCTCTCTGGGCTTTGATAACGGCTCTCTCATAAGGTTTCATCCAAAACAGTTCATATCCGCTGAATGTCAGTGCCAATACCAATAATATACTTGTCACTGCAAGGGCTGTCTTTTTTCTTTTATACTTTTTCTTATCTATCTCTATCTTGGTTTCACGGTGTTCCGCAATCAGCCGCTCATATTCTTCTAAAAGACATTTCTCTATCTCTTCCACCGTATCTGCCTTTGCAATAAGTTCTAAAAACTTATCTTTTTGCAAAAGCTCCATTCCACCGTCATAATAATCCTCATAATTGTATTTATCCTGTAACACAAATCCGGTCAACGCCTTGTACTGCTTTAGAAATTCCTCTTCGTCAAATTCCTCGCCTTTTCCATAGACATCCCGGTACATGACAAATACCTGATTATGGATGTCATAATAAAGGTTTTCCGGACGCAGCTCAACTTTGTAATTTCGGCATACCTCTATGAGATTCCCACAGTCCAGCAGATTAATCATTGCCTCTTCTCTTCGTTCCTTTTTAATTTGCACAAAAGGTTTATATCCTTCTGTATCATAGAAAAAAATCAATTCTTCTTTTTCCTCTTCATAACTGCTTTGCAAACATTTCTCCTGCGGAAATATCATTTTCCCCCAATCATATCGGTCTTGTGCCGACATATTTGCTTTTCTGATTCTTTTTGTAATGTTTTCTTTCTCATTCATAACCATTCTCCTCTGCTTCCTTTGTCTGTTTTTTCTTTTTAAAATATCCGGTTATCATTACCACAAAAACAAGTATAATGAGAACCGCTCCACCGATAAAAAAACCGGTTTTTGCTGCTGTGTTTCCCGCATAATCCTGATTTTTTTTAATAACCAACGGTTCTGCAAACAGCTCTGTTATTCTTTGGGCATCCACATCCGCTGCTGCCGTCTGATTTATAAAAACGCCATCTGTGACCTTTTTTTCTTCTTTTTCTTTTCGCTCCCGGTGTTGCCGATTTTCCTCCACTCGTTGGTCTGTAAATAATTGTACGTCGTACAAATCAGACAGCGAGGTGTAGGTCTCCGTCCGGTTACGGATAATGTCCGGATTTAAATCCAAATCACTTTGTTGTGTATCCTGTCCTGTGACCTCTTCTTGATTTTCATAACTGCTCATACGTTTTTTCCTCTATCCGATTTTTAAAATATCCCCGTGATATATTCCATTTTCCCGATAAGATTTTTCGGTATCCACATTTCTCTTTTTTCTCATGGAATATACCTCTCCTGTTACACTGGTTACCATTCCTTTTTCCATTAATATTCTCAATGTATTTTCAATACTGCTGTTTTCATCTGCAGCAATATCCCACGCTTTTTCTTCTGACTCAATTGTGACAATCATCCTTCACTCTCCCTTTCTTTTACGCATGGAAGGCGGCTGTAATAACAGCCACCTTTGATGCTTTTTTACTGGATTTTGCTCTTGGAGTATGATTTATCCAACTGTTTCATATCGTTGATATAATTGTTTGTGGATTTAATCAACTCACGAACTACCTGTAAAGTCTTGTCAAAATTCTTGGTCAGTTTTGCATAATCCTGTTTGTAAATCGGACTTGCATCTGCTTTCCATGCATCGCACAGAGAATTCACATGATTGGTCATAGACCGTGTAGTGTTCTCAAAGTTTGTGCACTCTGTCTGAAGTTTCTGGATAGCAGCTTCCATATCGGAATACTGCATGCTTAATTGATTTCCCATGTTTTTTTCCTCCTCATACCTTTTGTACTCGTTTTGTTTTTTATAAATGATATTGTCTTCTCTGTGAGTAACAATATTATTTATCAACTCTTTGATACTCTAATGGATTCACGATGAAGTCATAGGCTTCCCGATATGGAAGATCTCCCATTCTGGTAAATGTCAGTTTCTGGGTGATTCCCTGTAAAATAGACACATTGGTCTTGTTTTTATCGATACGTGAATTTTTTAATACATCAATTTGATTGATGATGTTCTGTCCGGTTTTTTCGTTTGCTCGCAACATATCCTCCTGCAAAATCCTGGTGTGTTCATTCGCCAATTCATATACATCTGCCGTGTAATTCAGATATTCCTCATTCCGGTCATTCATATCGGTTTCCATATCTGAAATGGCATCGGATATTTTCATCAGCTGATTGGATATATCTGTGTAATCCATATAGCTGTACGGGTCGAAGGAATCCAGTCCATACTGATATTCCCGCTGTTCTTTTGAGAACTCATTGATATTTTGGAATACATCTGCCTGTATCTCTCGATTGCGTTTTTCCACAACTTCTACCACGTTTTTCTCAAAGGTTCTTTCCAGACCATCCTTGGATACTTTATAGTAATTTTCTATTTCCTCCAAACGCGTCTGCTGTACGGTGGGATTCTCCAACACCAAACTCGGCATCTGATAAGTAATATCTGACACCTGCAAAGTAATCGATGCATTTGGTATGCTCACATCCACCGCAGGCAGTTCCAGACTGTTTCCATCCTCTTTTTTGGCATTTTCTAAGGTCAGATTTTCTCTCAGCCTTGTCATATCTGCCATCAATTCTCCCTCATAACGTTCTGTAAGGGGAACTTCCAAATCTTCCAGTTCTGCGGGCATGGTAATGGCTTCTTTTTCCTCTAAAGCTTCTATCTTTCTTAGGAGATTATTTAGCTTTAAAGGATACATCAAATTATCCTCATCGGTATCTTCCAGCTCCTGTGCCGCTTCTTTGAGTTCCTGAATTTTTTGGTTTTCTTCCTCTGCTGCCTCATTATAAGCTTCAATACTTTCTTTTTGGTAAATGTCCAACTGCTTGTTCACAGCATTTTGAAGTTCTTCCTGATATGTGCCAAGTTCTTCTTGAATTGCCAAATTCTGAGTGCTGATGGAATTTGCATTGCTCTCATTGATGCTCTGAAGCTGACTATTTACAGAAGTCTGCATATCGCTTAGAACACTTTGCTTTAAATCATTCTGGATGGTATTCCTCTGTTGTGCCAATTTATTTGTCTGATTATCCTTATAACTTATCACTTCTGCTGTAAGACTATCTTTTAACAAATCCCGTTTATCCGTAATCTGTGTGTTTTTTTCATCAATCACCTGATTCACTTTTGCAAGACCGGCTGTATAATTACAGTTTCCATTTGTGTCTAAAAACGGATCTGTTTTTTCAATACTTTTTTCCAATCCTGCCAGAGCTTTTTCCAGATTTTTGTTGTTTTCAACTACCTTTTGATAATCCTTTTGTCCATCGTCCAAAGCATTATTAAAATCCTTCTCCAGACTCCGCACGGATTTATCCAGATTGCTATTCTCGGCACTTAAATCTACCGGTTTTACTACTTCGTTGTTTTCCCGCAATTCTGTAAATTCTACCGGCTCTATCAGGTTTTCCGGTTGAACACTTAAAAGTGCTTCTTTCTCTGCACTGTCGTTGCCCATGATGGTAGATGCTCCGTCCTGTACACTATGTATCTCTTTTAGGATTGCATCCACATAGATATAGGAGAGATTACTGCTGGTTGTCTTTTCAAAATCAGCAATTTCATATATCATATCTTCTCTCTCTTCTTCGTTCAGTTCCTCACTAATCTTGTATTCAAAGACTGTTTTCTGTGGGGTCTGATTGATACTGTCCACCGATGCCGAAAAGGTGGACGGAATAATCACATAGGCTCCATACTGTCCATTTTCAAGTCCTTTTTTTGCTTCTTCCAGACTGGTGGTTTGATAGTTGCTGTTGGGATATTCAATGATTTTTCCTGCATAATAAATCTGCTCTCCGTTTTTCTCCACTCCGGCATCCAAATTTACCACCGCTATCCGTTCCAGACTCTGGCTCATTTCCATATAATTTCCAGATTCCGACCGTATAGCTTTCACTGCACCTTTCACATAACTCCCGCTAAACATTCCAACTGTCAAACACAACGTTCCTCCCAGTACTTCCAAAAGAACCCGTTTGGTCTTTATCGTTGTTATCTCCTCCCTTCTGCCACATTACCATGGTAATGTAATAATGTAGTATCATAACTGAAATAGAAACTATAACTGTGCATATTTTATTATAATTACTCATAGTGGAAAAACAGCATCGAGCGATGCCTCCTAGATTAATGTAAAAAAATAGCTAATGCTAATATTATTTTACATTCCTCATACTCCCAAATATGCCACAATGTTTCTGATGTGATTATAGTTCTTTTTTCCTAAAATTGCAATGGTAATTTACATTTATTTCCATTTTTCTACATTTTTTTATTCTAACACTCATATCCGTTTGGATTCTTCTTCTGCCAGTTCCATGAATCACGGCACATTTCCAGGATTCCATACTCTGCTCCCCAGTCTAATTCCCGTTTTGCTTTTGACGCATCCGAATAGCAGGTTGCAATATCTCCGGCTCTTCTTGGCTTGATTTCATAGGGAATTTTCACACCGTTTGCCTCTTCAAAGTTTTTTACAATATCCAATACGCTGTATCCCACACCGGTTCCCAGATTATAAATGGACAGTCCACCATTTTCTTCTAACTTTTTCAATGCCTTTACATGTCCCTTTGCCAAATCCACTACATGGATATAATCACGCACACCGGTTCCGTCCGGTGTATCATAATCATTTCCGAATACTCCCAGACACGCCAGTTTTCCGATTGCTACCTGTGTAATATACGGCATTAAATTGTTTGGCACACCGTTGGGATTTTCTCCCATGAGTCCTGTGGGATGGGCTCCGATAGGATTGAAATACCGCAACAACACAACATTCCATTCCGGGTCTGCTTTTTGCATATCAGTTAATATCTGCTCCAACATGGACTTTGTCCAACCGTAAGGGTTCGTACATGTTCCCTTCGGGCACTCCTCGGTAATGGGAATTTCCTTCGGGGAACCATAAACCGTTGCCGAGGAAGAAAAAATCATTTTTTTCACTCCGTGTTTTTTCATGACTTCTGTCAGCACCAGTGTTCCTGTTATATTATTGTGATAATATTCCCATGGTTTTTCTACCGACTCACCTACTGCCTTCAGACCGGCAAAATGAATACAGCTTTCTATCTCTTCCTTCTCAAATACCTGATTTAAGAACTCTTTGTCCAGAATATCCCCTTTATAAAAAGTTACTTTCTTTCCGGTAATCTGCTCTACTCTTTTTAATGACTCTTTACTTGCATTACACAGGTTGTCCACTACCACAACCTCATATCCGTTTTCTAACAGTTCTACGCAGGTATGACTTCCGATAAATCCGGCTCCGCCTGTTACCAATATGCTCATAAGCGTTTCCCTCCATTCTTCCTCCCATGCGTGCGTACAGTTTTATCACAGCAGAGAGTTTCCGTATAACAAAAAGACAACTTCCATAGAAGTTGTCCATTTTGAATTATTAAGCTACTTTTGATTTTGCTAATTCTGCTAATGCTGCAAATCCTTCTGCATCATTTACTGCCATCTCAGCTAACATTTTACGGTTCATCTCAACACCTGCTAATTTTAAACCATGCATAAACTGGCTGTAAGAGATTCCGTTGATACGTGCAGCAGCATTGATACGTGCAATCCATAACTGTCTGAACTGGCGTTTTCTCTGCTTTCTTCCTGCATAAGAACTTGTCAAAGCTCTCATAACAGACTGTTTTGCTACTCTATACTGTTTGGAACGAGCTCCTCTGTATCCTTTTGCTAACTTTAATGTTCTATTATGTTTCTTCTTAGCGTTCATTCCGCCTTTTACTCTTGCCATTACTTCATCCTCCTTAACCCATCTTATAAATATGGTAAAATCTTCTTCATGTTCTTAACGTTTGTAGAATCTACTAACGGCTGTTTTCTAAGATTTCTCTTAGTCTTAGCGGATTTCTTAGTTAAGATATGTCTTCTGTAAGCTTTGTTTCTTTTTAAATTACCGCTTCCTGTCTTTTTGAAACGTTTTGCAGCTGCTCTGCTTGTTTTGATTTTTGGCATAATATATTCCTCCTAATTGTCTTTTATTTTTTCTCTGCCAGTACCATTGAAATGCTTCTGCCTTCAACCTTTGGTGCTTTCTCCACTACTGCAACATCTTCCAATGCTTCTGCAATGTCTGTTAAGATGTGTTTACTGCTCTGCATATGTGCCATCTCTCTTCCACGGAAACGCAGAGTAACCTTAACCTTGTTTCCTTTGGAAAGAAACTTTCTGGCAGCGTTCATTTTCGTATTCAGATCATTCGTCTCAATGTTCGGAGAAAGACGAATCTCCTTCACTTCTACCGTCTTCTGCTTCTTCTTGGCTTCTTTCTCTTTTCTTGCCAGCTCATATCTGTACTTACCGTAATCGATAATCTTACAAACAGGCGGTGTGGCTTTCGGTGCAATCTTCACCAAATCCAATTCTGCCTCCTCTGCCAGCTTCATCGCTTCTCTTGCCGACATAATGCCGAGCTGCTCTCCGTCCTTGCCAATCAGGCGGATCTCCTTATCTCTGATTTGTTCATTGATCATTAATTCGCTAATGGTCTTATACCTCCCATGCAATAAAAAAGTGGATAGGCAGACTATCCACACTAAATCAAAATAACTCCTCATATGGTTATTTGAAATATGAACGCTTAGTCACCCGATTGTGCTAAGGTGAGAGTGGATACTCTACTTGCTTCTAACAACTCTGATAATATATCACGTTTTATGTGCTATGTCAACCATTCTTTGGGAATTCTTTTTGGCATTTTGTTCTCCACAATTCCATCCTCATTTATTATCATATCATAATGAATCTATTAGATATCAGAATAATATTAACACAAGTAATCCTATTCCTAATACCAAAAATGAAAGGACTATCATAAACACACTTACAATCATTGTCAACTGATAATCCATACTTCCTATGTACTCCTGCTCGTCCAGTTCTTCCGCCGATTTCTTCTTTCGCTTTGAGCAGAAAAATATAACTACCCAGGTGACAGCAAAAAACAATAATGTACAAATTCCTTTTTTTCTGATTCTATGATATTCCCAATCACTTATTTGTCTTAAAGCTGACCTATACTCTTGTCTTGTGGAAGAAGCTGTTTGAGATACTTTATTGGAAAACTTTCCTGCTCCTGATACATAGTTGTTTTCTTCTAATATTTCTTTTGTTTCTGTAAATTTCTCCCCCGGTACAATAGCCTTTGTTTCTATCGTCCCCATATCATCTGTATAGATAATCAGTTCCCTTCCCCTCACTTCATACTCCCTTGAATGCCAAAGCGTTGTCACTATGCCTCCTATCTCCCTGTCATTCACATCACATATATAAAATGAGGAATCAACTTTTTTCCATTCTTTCTGGAATTTCCCCTTTATAAAATATAACGAGCGTTCCTCTTCATACTCTTCGCCATAGAATTTTTCATAAACTTTTCCTATCCAGATATGTTTTCCTAAACATTTGGGGCAAAAGACATTGAGATATAAAAATAGGGCTGTAATACAAAACCATGTGATTTTTTTCATATTTTCCCACCTTTATGGCAAATTGCTTTTCTATTGTATTCACTTATGTATCTTGCATACGTCCACCTTTATCTATTTCCTCTACCACACCATCCTCATTTATTTTCATAATATAATATTGATCCGTATTATAATTCCAGAAACTTCCTAATAACCCCTCATTTTTTTATATAAAAAATAATAATATTCAGTATCTCCATTTGTACTATCAAACTCCCCATATCTTTCCCTTACTTCTTCAATATAATGTCCTAAGATTCTCCTGTCATTATAATTCCAACTGATTGTATGTCCGCTAAACCAATAGACTGCAAGATACATGACTGTCACAAATATAATCAAAAATTTGCTTCTCTTTTTATTTTTTTCCATGGTATTTTTCCTATAATATTTGGTAGAGTTCTTCTACCTCTTCATCAGATAACTCAATAGCCCCCGTTTCCACCCATATATATACGGGTATATTTAATATATCCTCATAGCTTTCTTCTTTCTCTTCTTTTATCGCATCTAATATCTGATCATATTTTTTTACCGGAAAATGAGGCAGATACATTCCCTTTTCATCATAAGGAAAACTGGTTCCTATTACCAATACTAATGCATTATTCGGAACAGATGGTAAAGGAGAGGCTCTCAAATACGGTACATTCATTTTTTTTTGCATCTCTTTTTGATTCATCCATTGCTGAAATGACTGTTGGATATGTTCTGGCTGCCAATGCCTTCATCTCTTCTGTTATAACTTCTTTTCCCTCTTTTAATGCTTTCTCTATCGTAGCCAAATCTTCTTTTTCCAATCGTTCAATACACATATTATTCCTCAAATAGATATAGTTCAGATTCATCGTAGAATAACGTGCATACAAATCTTTCTCTATTTCCTCAATCGGCAAATAATATAATTCACCATTTTCCAATGTATTATCTACCTCCTGCAAATCCAAGGTTTCCATAAGATATGCTTCCAGATTTGCACGGTAAAGTGCCTGCATATATAAGTATTTCTCACTAAAATCCTTCGTTTCGCTCAAGCCTTTTCTCTTTATCATCTTTTTATTATAAGACTCCGGATAAATGTTCTCTAATTCCTTTTTACTAGGTATTTCCAATTGCGATGTTAATGGATACTGTTTCATATCCTCCTGCTTTTTTTCAGCATCTTTTTCTCCACATGCTGTGCACAGGATACACCATACTAAAAAAATTGTTATCAAAATTATTTTTCTTTTTCTCATTGAACTTTCCTCATAAAATATTTTCCATATCATTCACTTGGTTCTTCTTGTTTTTTTCTGTATTCCTTCGTATAACATCCATATATTTCTTCTATTTCTTCATTTGAAAGATGACATGTTTTTGTTTCTTTCAATATGTATACCGATGTATCCAATATATTTTTATAACTTTCTTCTTTTTCTTTTTTTATTCCAGCTATTGTCTGATAATAATCTATTCTCGGAAAATCTTGAATTTCCCATCCATCTTCATCATATGGATAACTGGTTCCTATAACTAAAACCAACGCCTTGTTTGGAACATTCGGTTCAGAACACCCTCCCAAATATGATACTTCTAACATTCTTATATCTTCTTCCGTTTCTGATTCATCCACTACCGGAATGACAATCGAATATGTTCTGGCTGCCAATGCCTTCATCTCTTCTGTCACAACTTCATTTCCTTCTTTTAATGCCTTCTCTATCGTATCTAGGTCTTCTTTTTCCAAACGTTCAATACATAGATTATTCCTCAAATAAATGTATCTCAGATTCATGGTAGAATAACGTGCATATACATCTTTCTCTGCTTCTTCAATTGGGAAATAATGAATTTCATCATTTGCCAATGTATTATCCAATTCCTGCAAATCCAAGGTATCCATAAGATATGTCTCCAGATTTGCACGGTAAAGTGCCTGCATATATAGATATTTTTCACTAAAATCCTCTGTTTCGCTCAAGCCTTTTTTCTTCATTAATTCTTTATTGTAAGATTCGGGATAAATTTCCTTTAACTCTTTCCTGCTGGGTATTTCCAGTTGTGATGTTAACGGATACTGTCTCATATCCTCCTGCTTCTTTTCATCCTCCTGTTTCTTTCCGGCTTCTTTTTTCCCACATGCTGTACACAGGATACACAATAATAAAAAAATCATTCCAAACATTATTTTTTTTCTCATTTAACTTCTCCTTTTAAAAACTGATTACCTGTATCTTTATATAAGCATCTTTCGCACATTCCTTTTTACATTTTCCTTCAAAAGACACATCATTATTTTTAATATAATAAAATTTACCCCATGAAGATACTTCAATCCATCCTTCTTCTGTGACACCGGTAACAGTCATTGCATGTCCACCATCCATATCTTTAGCACTATTTCCATTTATATCATAAAGCATAATTGGATGAGTACTGATAATAACAGCTTTCCCCTCATCTATATATTTTTTACATTTTTCATAAACTGTATCATATGTACAATACTTATTCTCTATTTTTATTGTAACGCCATGGTCTTCCATATAGTTTTCAAAACGATATTCTCTTTGCTCCCGGCTTGTTCCCGTCCCTGTTGTCAATGAAATATCTTCATTTTTATCATAAACATCTTTTTTCCACCACAATATTCCATCTTGATTGTGATTGTCCGTTGCACAATATAAATCTACAATTACTGATTCAAAATTTACCCATTTATTTCCTTTCTCGTCTTCTATATAAAGCGGAAAACCGAATTTTTCTTCGAATTCGTGTTCTTTTTCTCTGTATTTATCAACTGATATGTAATGACCTCTTGTCAAGTACAAATTAACAGAAATCACCACAA
>CATWDJ010000033.1:0-20028 GCA_958349535.1 uncultured Lachnospiraceae bacterium | reverse complement strand
GGGCTATTTTCATATCAAGAGTTCTCCGAAGGAGAACTTTCCTATAAAGTAAAAAGAGGATTCTATGCTAAGAATCCTCTGCTTTCTTCTCCTATCATGGAATGCTCGCTCAGATGGTCTTTCTGATAGGTCATTCCTGCTACTACTTTTTCGCTGTTTTGCATCAACGGAAGAGAAACGTCTTCTATGGATGCCTCTTGGAATCCCTCATAGAGCTTCTGCAATAACTTTTTTGCCTGCTCTATCCCCGACAAGTCATTTTTGATAAGTGTCATGGCAAGCTGCTCTTTACAGAATTGATAAATGGGATATAGATTTTTTGCAATCTCATAGTCAAAATTCAATGTACCTATCAACTGCTCGATACAATTTGACGCTTCCCGGATATTTTCTTTGAACTGCTGCCGGTTTGCCTCTCTATGTGCTTTTTCTGCTTCTTCCAGATATGCAAATAATATTTCATACGTAATCAATGTCAGCCCGCTTTTATTGCATTGACTGATACGTCTGGTAAAATCCAACACTTTTTCTCTGTCCATTTTTTATCACCTACTGTAACAACTGCAATACCTGCTGTGGTATATCATTTGCCTGTGCCAATACACTGGTGGCTGCCTGTGACAGTACCTGCTGCTTCGTGTATTCTGTCATTTCCTCTGCCATATCCACATCTTCGATTCGGGACAGTGCAGATGTCATATCCTGACTGGTTTCATCCAGACTGGCAATGGCATGATCCAGACGGTTCTGATATGCACCGATTTTGGAACGGGAGGCACTGATGGATTCCAGTGCATCATCCAATTTGCTGATTGCCCGGTCTGCACCTGTAATAGTGGTAACATCCAAATCATCAATATAAAGGCTCTTTGCTGAAATTTCAGGAATTCGCACCTCCATGGTCTGATTTTCATTGGCTCCAATCTGAAGGGTCAGAGTTCCGATATTGGTTACATCCAAGGTAACCGGATTTGCTCCCTCATATCCTTCTTCCATCATAAAGGAAATCTCAAAGCCGCCCCGGTCAGTTACTGTAATCTTGTTTCCCTCTACCGCATAAGTACAGTGGTCTCCAAAGGCAGAATCCTTATCCAGCTCAATTTTGGCATCGTTTCCTCTCGGCATAGTATCGGTATTGTTTACCGGAACGCCCAAAAACTTTGCCAGTTCTTCATTGTCACAGGAAATCTTTACCTGTGCAGTACTTCCATAGATATCTGATGTAAACTGCAACGCATCTCCAAAGGCATAATCCGTGGTCTTCTTTGTATAGGCTCCTCCTGCCTCCGTCAATGCCTGTATACTGCATTCACCCAGCTCTGCTCCGTCACGAAGCTTCTCATATACCTCCATGGCGGTATCTCCTTCGGCAATCTTAATCTCCCGTCCGTTGATGGTAACGATTCCTGCCGCATCTGCCGGTACTGCTGCCAAATCTTTTGCCTCATTGCCGTCTGCATCTATATAGGTTGGTGCCGTAATAGGATTGGCTGCATCTGCCGGATTATTGTAAATTGCCTGTGTGGATGCCGCTGTTACGGTAAAAGTGTAATCCCCCGGCAACACCGCATCGGAAATTGCAATGCGTGATACATGGTCCGCATACACTCTGGTATCCAAACTTCCGTCAAATAATGTCTTTGTATTAAATTCAGTATCTGTAGATACTCGGTTTATTTCTTCTTTTAAGGAATCAATCTCCTGCTGAATTGCCTCTTTATCATCATCCGTATTGGTTCCGTTTGCTGCCTGCACTGCCAATTCACGCATACGCTGAATCATAGAGGTTACCTCGTTTAAAGCTCCGTCTGCCGTCTGTAAAATACTGTTTCCGTCAGAGGCATTTCTGGATGCCTGATCCAAACCTTTAATCTGTGCTTTCATCTTGGTGGAAATCGCCATGCCTGCCGCATCGTCCTTTGCATGATTGATACGGAGTCCTGATGACAATTTTTCCATAGATGCCGCCAGTGAATTTTCTGTATTTAATAGTCGATGGTTTGTAATGACCGCTGATATGTTGTGATTGATTTTCATATTCTTTCCTCGCTTTTCTTCGTCTACTGGTCGCTTCCCTGCGGTTTTCCATCCTGTATCTGCTATATATATCGGTATGGTTTTCTATTTTCTGCATCCTTTCTGAAAAGAAAACTATACATTTAATACCTGCACGGTTTTGATAAAGCTCTCTGCCATATGGTAAAGAGTCTTTGTCTGTACTTCGGTTTTTTCCGAAGTCTCTTCCTCTCCCTTTGTCTGAAGCATATGGACTTTTTGAGGTTCCTTTGCCTGCACATAATGAAGCTCTGCCTTTTGTCCGCTTTCCTCTTTGAGCATTTGCAAAAACAGCTCTTCCTGCTGCCGGAATGCCTCTAAGGTACTTTGGGAATCCGATACAATATAAGCTTCCAGCTTTTCTCCATCCGTTGCAATCTGTGCCGCAACCTCGCCGATATTCTCGCCACCAAAGAGAATATCCACTCTGCCCTTTTCCTCTTTTCCGCGGACAATCTTTAAAGATATTCCCGTTACGGAATCTCCCACCAACACCGGTATCTGGTAAGTCTCTTCCTTTGCCATTTTGGTTCCCAGCTCTATCTGGGTCTTGGCAAGCTTCATTTCCTTTAAATCCAGTGTACTTACCTCGGTTTCATTGATCATACCCTTCATTACGTTTTCCGCTGTTTCCGCCAGCTTCTGCTGTGCTTCTGCCATATCCTCCGGGCTTTTTAATGCCTCGGCAAATTCTGAGAGAACCTGCTGTTGTAGCTGTCTGATATCTGTATTTGGATTCTCTGCCGCCTGAGAAAACAGTTTCCGAAAGGCTCCGTTTCTGTTGGACATCATTTGCTGAAGTGCCAGAATGCTGTTCACCGTCTTAGGCAAATCATACTGCTCTAACATCTGATATACCTCCTCCGATGCCACGGCACAGGCACCGTAAGAAGCCATCTGTTCCTGCGTGTAAGCCTTTTCCAGTTCTTCTTTCTGCGGAATCTGCTCCAAAGCTCCCTTTAACTGTTCCGGGGTCATTGATTCCCAATCCGGTATCTGTGCCAACCTCTCCGGTGACAGCTCCCGCATGACATCTTTCAGACAGTTTTTCTGATAACCAGCTTCTATCTGCTCTGTAATGGAAGAAGTCTTGGTTTCCACAGACTCCAGACCCCCAAACTCTTCATCTATGGTATATTCTCTGCCTTCTTTTTTACTGCTGCGGACTGCGGTAATCAGATTCCTCATAGTCATTTCTCCGCTTTGTGCCGCCAACATCCCGATGGCTGCACCGTCCGTCTTTTCCACCTGTGCAATCAGGCGGTAAATACCAATATAAGCACTTCTCTCTTCCTCTGCAATCTCGCTGTTCTGTTCTAATTTGTGAAGATATTTGCTGAAACGCTCTTCTTCATTGTCGATGTTCAATTCCTGACGGATTTCCATTGCTTTCTCATTTAACTCCGCCACATTCATATCCAACGGATTAACTCCGGTCTTTATCATTTCCCGCACTACCTGCGGTGTCATGTTGCGGAAGGTTTGCTGTACCTCTTCATCCACTGCTTTTATCTTTAAGATACTTTCCGGGGTAATCTCCTGATTGTTATACGCCAGAATCCGAACCGCTCTCCGATTGGCTTCTGTTGCTTCTATGCCGCAGTCCTCCAAAATATCATCCACATTGCGAAAGGCTTTCTGAATGGAATCTCCCATATCCCTTCTGGGAGCCGTCATCAACGCCTCATAGGATTCATTTGCCTTTTCAAAGGTATCCTGCAGGATTTTTCCTTCCCGGTGGATTTCCTTTGGAGTCTCCGGTGTCCCCTCCGAAATACCCAATGTATACGCCGGAACCTGCTTCATTTCTTCAATGGTCTGTTCAATCTGGCGGAAAGTATCTACGTTTTCCTCCGTAGCCTCCACACCGCCCTGCTCCAACAGATTTTTGTAGTAGGTTTCCTCTGCCTGCTTCAGTTCCTCCACAGTCTGGGCAATGCTTTCGGTATCAATGGCAACTCCTTCTTTTCCGTGAGCATAGTTTGCCTTTGCACTCATTTCCAACCGTACTTCCTCTAACTGACGGCGAGCAGTAATGCTAAGGATTGCCTCCTTTGGACGTTTTCCCTGTGCAATGGCATCGGTAATTGCCTGCAAGACTTCTGTTCCCTCTGCCGGGAGCTTTAATGCCTTTAACTCCTGATAACTGTTTAAGGTTTCCTCTGTCAACGGAATTCCCTGTTCTACCAGCCATTTGCTGTCCTGTATATTTTCTTCTGTTACTTCAAATCCGTTTTCCTGTAAAACCTTTTCAATCTGTTCCTGTAATGCTTCTACATCTATGGATTCTTCCGTCTGTGGCAGATAGTTTTTTGCTGTGCTGTGTTCTGCCATATAGAGGTTTTCGATAGTCGGCTCCATCTCATTTTCCAGCATATATTTGATGGTGGCATCGGAAGGTGCTTCCAGACTTTCCGCTATTTCCAATGCTTCTTTTGTCTCTGTAAGATTTTCCTCTGTCTCAGGAAGGTCTGCCGCCTGCAATGCCCGGGTAATCTGATTTGCCACAGCAGTACTTCCTGTAATCTCTTCTAAGTCTTTTGTGCTCAGCTCTTCTCCGAGAATTTGAGTATCTACCCCGGCTTTTGCCAATTCTGCTTTGATTTTATCCACTACGGTGACGATACCTTCCACTTCCACATCCTGACCGCCGTAGCCCTTTTCCTCTAATTTTTCATAGTCGTTTTCAGAGGTAATGTTAGAGAGAATTGCCATCTGCTGTTTCATCCATGCTCCATCTGCTCCAAAGCCCTCTTTTTCTAATTCTTCCACATCCGTCTTTTCTTCAGAAAGAGGTTTCTCATAGGTCACGCTTTTTACGGAATAGGTGCTTCCGTTTTTTTTATCTACTTCCTTTGTACATACATTTTCTATTAAAACACTTTTACCGTCCTTATTTTGAACACCGGTATTTTTCTGTGTCACTTCCGCCAAATTGTTTGCATCTATTCTCATAGGATAACCTCCTTCACTCTGCTATATATTTCGGTTAGAAGGCACAAAAAATAAAGCGGACAACTGTAAGTTTTCCACTCACAGCCGTCCGCTGTCTCTTCTTTTAATATTCAAATACTGCTACTCCATACGGTGCTAACGGATAACCAATGGAATACTCTCTGTTATCCCACGGCATTTTCTTTGCCTGATAGGTTTTCTTTTTCGCCGTATTTCCGCTTCCGCCAAACCGCTCTTCTTCACTGTCCAGAATCAGTTTATAGCTTTTTTTCTCCGGCACTCCTACACGGTAATCGCTTCTCTCCACCGGAGTAAAATTAAATACGAACAACAGGCGTTTTTCACCTTCGGAACCCTTTCGCAGGAAACTGAAAATACTCTTTTCCGTATCATCTGCATTAATCCACTCAAATCCGTCCCAACTGTCGTCCATCTCGTACATACACGGATGCTTCCGATAGATATGTAACAACTCCCGGAAAAAGTTCTGGATTCCTTTGTGTCTCGGGTCTTCCAACAGATACCAGTCCAGCTCCCGCTCTTCGCTCCACTCCCGAAGCTGTGCAATATCCTGTCCCATAAACAGAAGCTTCTTACCCGGATGTCCCATCATAAATGCATAGGCAACTCGCAGATTTGCAAATTTATCATCTTCAAGTCCCGGCATTTTATTAATCATGGAACATTTCAGATGTACTACCTCATCATGGGATAACACCAGTATATAATGCTCACTGCTGTTGTAGCTCATGGCAAAGGTCATTTTATAGTGGTTATCTTTTCTAAAATACGGGTCCAGCTTCATGTAGTCCAAAAAGTCATGCATCCAGCCCATATTCCACTTATATGTAAAGTTTAAGCCTCCGTTTTTCACATCTCCGGTTACCATCGGCCACGCCGTAGACTCTTCGGCAATCATTACAGTTCCCGGATTTCTGCCTAAAATCAGGGAATTGATATGGCGGAAAAATTCAATGGCTTCCAGATTCTTGTTCTCTCCGTATTTGTTGGCAATCCATTCTCCATCCTTCTTGCCGTAGTCCAGATACAGCATAGATGCCACCGCATCCACACGGAGTCCGTCAATATGATAATGCTCTATCCACAGCAATGCACTTCCAATCAGAAAGTTCTTGACTTCATTTTTTCCATAGTCAAAGATCTTGGTTCCCCAGTCAGGGTGTTCTCCCATCCGCGGATCCCCGTATTCATAGGTCGGAGTTCCGTCAAAATCAGCCAGTCCATGGGCATCCCTCGGAAAATGTGCCGGAACCCAGTCCAAAATCACTCCGATTCCATTTTTGTGCAGATAATTCACTAAATACGCAAAATCCTCAGGTGTTCCATAGCGGGAAGTCGGTGCATAATATCCCGTTACCTGATATCCCCAAGAACCGTCATAGGGATATTCGGATATTCCCATCAGCTCCACATGGGTATATCCCATATCCTTTACATACTCTGTCAACGCCTTTGCTAAATCCCGATAGCTATAAAAGCCCTCATCCTCTCTGCCCGGATGACGCATCCATGAACCGGGATGCACTTCATAAATTGCCATGGGTTTGTTGTAAGGATTTTCACAGGCGTTCCGTTCCTTCATCCATTTGGTATCTGTCCATTTGAACTTTGTAATATCTGTAATTCTGGATGCGGTTCCCGGACGCAACTCTGCTTCGTTGGCATAAGGGTCTGCTTTGTAGAGAAATTCCCCTTCTTCTGTCTCTATCAGATATTTGTAGAGCATTCCCACCTTTGCCTCCGGCAGGAATGTCTCAAAAACACCGATGCCTTCCGGCTCTATCCGCTTCATCTCATCGCGGGTTTCATTCCAATCGTTAAATTCCCCGATTACAAAAACACGCTTTGCATGAGGTGCCCAGACTGCAAAGTTCACTCCTGTTTTGCCGCCTGCCTTGGCAGGATGTGCCCCTAACTTTTTGTAAATATCATAATGTGTTCCCTGTCCGAATAGGTATGCATCTAATTCTGAAAAATTCCCCATAGCGTTTCCCTCTTTCCTTACTCTTCAAAATCTTTTTCCCGCAAAATCTTGCTGTCACTCTGACCGTGGCGTTTTGTTGTAAAAGCACTAAATGCCTTTTTAAATCCACCCTTCTGTGCATTTACAATCGCTTCATCCACAATATCTTTTACCTCAAACAGGGTTGTGGCTTCATCCAACTTCTCGATATTGCTGATTCGGTTATAAAGTGCCAATATACCCATTTCGTCAATCTCATAATCCAATTCACCGGCATAGGATTTCGCAAATTCCACCAATTCATCAATGGAGAAAATCGGTATGGTAATCTTTTCGGTAAACCGTTTGGCAAAGCTCTCATCCCGTCCCAATGCATGTTTGATACCATCCTTCGTATCCTCCAGAATTACCAGCATTCCTGCTGTATCCTGCTCCATCTGCAATGCCATCTTGATGGCGGTCTCACGGTTAATCTCTCCTGCTTTTTCAATAATCAGACAACCGCCCCGGACCTTCTTTAACAGCTCCGGTATCTCCTTCTGGTTCAAGGCAGAAGCCTCTATCTTTCCTACTTTTCCGTGAATAAGCTCTGTCTCCTGCTGAATAACCTTAATCAAATTGGTGGCAAGTACGGTTTTACCGCTTCCCTGTCCGCCTTGAATAATAATGTTGCCGCTGGCTGAGGTGGTACTCTTTCCTGCCCGCTTCTTCACTCCGGTGAGAATCTGGCAAAGCTGTTTCTCCATTCCCTGAATCGGAACGAAATAAGAAAAGATTTCCTTCTGCTCTTCTGTCAGAGCAGTAATTACCTCTTCGTCATCTAAGAATTCTTCCGGCAATTCTATTTCCGGTATCTCCGGTTCTTTTTCCGCAGGTTCTTCCTCCGGTACGTCTATCTCCGGCATCTCCATCTCCGGCATCTCCATCTCCGGCATTTCTATCTTCGGTAACTCTTCACCTTTATTCTCCTGTATCATCTGATCAATGCTGTTGTTTTCCTGAGAAATTTTCTCAATTTCCTGTGCAAGAATGTGATTTACATCCTCAAACAGCTTTGCCGCCTTTTCGTCTTTTCCCGGCATATCCTGCAAATACTCCTGTTCCAACAAATCCTTTGGCGTCATGCCGGCATTGAGCTGTGGAATCACATCTGCCAGACGTTCCATAATATCCTCTGCTTCCTGCAGGGCTCTCGCCTTGGCTGATTTCAGTTTCCGTTCCTCTGCTTCCTGCAATGCTGTCTCTGCCGCCCGCTTTGTTTTTTCCCATTCTTCTAATACATCTTCAATGCTCATCTGACCCGTAATCTGGCTTTCCACCATGGGGTCCTTTGGTACATAAAGACTAATCTGTCCGTCTGAATCTTCTGCTAACAGCTCTTTAAAATTAATCTTCAGGGAACCGTCAATCTCTTCATCTGTCTCAATATGACCGTATTTTTCTTCTTTTTCTGCTTCATCCTCGTGAGGAATCTGGAGGTACGGAATTTCCTCCACCATCTTCTTGATGGCATCCATAGAATCGTTAACCTCTTCTTTTTCGGTGGCATCCATAATCTGCTTCATATTCTTTGCCAGCTCTGCCTGCAAATTCACAGTATTAAAACGGCTTGTATTCATGGTAACCTGTGGTATCTTTACCACTTCGGAAACAATCTCTCCCGATTGCAGCATATCATTCGGACGCACCTCAACAATTCCGTCACGTTTCTGGCGGAACTGCCTGTATTTTTCTTCCTGCTGTTTGGTCAATGGCTGATAGAGCATCTTTAATTCTAATGCTTTTTCAACATATGCTCCATCTCCGAACCATAGAATCAGTTCGTCACAGGCTTCGATACATTTTTCACTCATACCTGCCTGATGATAGAGATATGCCAGCTCATATGCCCACTCCTCAATATACTCCTGTTCTTTGAGATCCTCTAAAATCTGTATCAGTTCCTGAAGAGAGGCTCCTTTTTCTTTGTATATTCTATATTTTAACACAAACTTCAAGTTATCATTCGGTGAAATGTCTATGAATTCATCATAATACTCCAACGCTTCCTCAAAATTCCCCGCTTTTATTGCCAACTCCGCCAAACGGTAGATAATCATTCTTCCGATAGGAGAACGGTCATATGCCATCAAGTAAAGTTCTTTTGCATCTTCATATCTTCCCGCAGTTTCATATACCTCGCCCGCTTTCATGAGAGAATTTACGTTACGGACTTTCTTCCAGTTGATTGCATCCGCAAGCTCCTGTGCCATATGGATACTGCCTTCCGCCAAAGCACTTTTCATCTGATCCAGTTTCAGTTTATATTCATATTTATCCAACTTATGTCACCTCTAAATGTGCTTTTTTTCGCTACTTATTATTCATTTTAGTGTACCATAGGATACCCTCATGTGTCAAAAATTATTGTATAAAAGCCGTATCCGACAAATCCTGTCGAATACGGCTTTTTTTAAGCTTTTTCTTCGTCTTTTTCGTTCGTTTCTTTTTCTTTTTGAAAATACTGCGGCTGGTTTGTTGCCACATTTATCTTTTCCAGTTCAATGTACTGGCTGCTGTCCTGAGGCAAATCTCTTTTCCGCAGAAAATATCTCAAAATCTCCTGCATGATATAGTAGATAACTGCAAAGGTCGGCACTCCCAGCAGCATTCCAGCAAAGCCGAATAATCCGCCCCCCACCATAATGGCAAAGATAACCCAAAACGGTGACAATCCTGTGGAATCTCCCAAAATGTTCGGTCCGATAATGTTTCCGTCCACCTGTTGCAGAATAACCACAAAAATAAGAAAGTACAGTCCCTGAATCGGATTTGCCAGCACAATAATGATAAAGCTTGGAACAGCTCCGATAAACGGTCCGAAAAACGGAATGATATTCGTCACACCTACAATCACACTGACCAGTACCGGATATGGCATCTTCATAATCAAAAGCACAATATAGCAGATAATTCCGATAATCATGGAATCCAGAATTTTTCCGCTGATGAAACCTCCGAATATTTCGTTGCTCTTTCTGGCTGTCTGAATGACAATATTGGCTTTTTTCGGTTTAAAAAGTGCATAGGTCAGCTTTTTAAACTGACCGATAAAAGTCTCCTTGCTGAACAAAAGATATACAGATACAATCAATCCCACAATGATATTCAGCAATACCTTGAACACATTTATCAATCCTGTGGTAATGGAAGTCAGATAAGTGTTGCTCTTTGGAAGCAAATCGTTCATTGCCCAGTCTTTGATATAATTGGTTGCATAAATCAAAGTATCCTCTACAAAGTTTGCCGCCTCTGAATCACTGCTCAAATACTTGTTGGTCTTGTCTATCAAATGCTGCACTTCGCTGGGAAGAGTGGTCGCCACTCCCTGAATACTCTCCACCAACTGCGGTACCAACATCACAAGCAGCACCACAATAATCAAAATAAATACTGCCAATGCCCCTAAAGTAGCAATGCCTCTGCACAATTTTTTTGCCTTTGCTTTTTTCTTCATCTTCGGCTCTATCCACCGCATCAGGTGTTTTTCAAAAAACACCATGATAGGATTGATAAGATAGGCAATGACAATACCGATAATAATCGGCTGCAAAATTGCCGTCAGCTTTTTCCAGCCCGCCGCAAATCCATTGTAGCGGTATATCAGGAAGAAGAATACGATACACAGGCAGATGACCAGTACCGCCGTCAGTGCTATCGCCAGATAAGGCCGAATGTTCCAATGTGATTGTTTTTTCTCTTGCATGAAAATCGCCTCTTAATTTACTCGGTTATAATTAATCAGGCAGCCCTTTAAGATAATCTCTCTCTCATCATCTGTAAGCTCACCCATTTGCAACATGAATTCCTTTAAACCATCTTCTTTTACGACATATGCCGGAAGCTCGGTGGCTTTTTCCTCCACCATCTTGCGGATATTCGGAAGGAACAGATAATCTCCATTCTTAAACGGCAGCTCACCTTCCTCAATCAGGAATGGAAGCATACCCCAGTTAATCAGGTTGGAGCGATATCGTTTGGTTGCATATTCGTTTGCAATGTTTGCCCAGCCTCCCAGTACTTTCTGACAAGACGCTGCCTGCTCTCTGGCCGAACCATCTCCCGGTTTTACTGCAAAAATAGTACTTCCTACACCGAGATTTCCCTCACCTGCCTCCGGGAAGGTCTTCTGAACAGTCTCCATAACCGGTTTCAGTTCCTCCAATGCATCCAACGGACATTTTCCTTCTTCGATAGCTTTTTGTGCCTTCTGTACTTCTTTGGCTTTACCCACATACGCCGGGTCTTTTCTGGAAAGTGTAAACTCTGCCAGACCCAATGGGTTGGAACGATAAGAAGATGTCTCTCCGGAAGGAATCAGCTCATCGGTGGTAGTTACCGGATCGTGAATCTCGGATACAACCTTTAATACCATATTTTCTGGCAATGCACTCATCTTCGGCCAATCTTTGATATTTGGACCAAACTTGATCTCCACATTCGGGTCCGCAACACCTTTACTGTCAAAGACACGGTTTGCATAAATGGTCTGGTCAAAGTGGTATGCGGGTTTTGTATAAGTTGTATCTAAATCTGCCGCTGAGGTCAGATAACCTTTGTTTGCCGCTGTTGCCGCAATGGAACGTGCATCCATAAGTGCCACGGAAGAAATCTGTCCGTTCTGTAACTTGGAACCTTCACGGTTCGGGAAGTTACGGGTGGAATGACGGATGGAGAATCCGTTGTTGCTCGGTGTATCTCCCGCTCCGAAGCACGGTCCGCAGAATGCGGTTTTTACAATGGCTCCGGTAGCCAGTAAATCTGCCACCGCACCATTTCTTACTAACTCCATGTAAACCGGTGTACTTGCCGGATATACGCTTAAAGTAAACTCATCCGGTCCGATGCTGGCACCACGTAAAATGTCCGCCGCATCACAGATGTTTTCATATCCGCCGCCGGCACAGCCTGCGATAATACCCTGATCTACATATAATTTTCCGTTTCTTACTTTATCCTTTAATTTGAAATCTACGGCTCCGTCAAGACTTACCAGCGCTCTCTTCTCGCAATCCTCCAAAATATCCATCAGATTTGCATTCAGCTCTTCAATGGTATAAGTATTGCTCGGATGGAACGGCATTGCAATCATCGGCTTGATTTCGCTGAGATTAATCTCAATCATACCGTCATAGTAAGCAACGGTTCCCGGATTCAGCTCTTTATACTCTTCTTTTCTACCGTGAATCTCATAAAATTCTTTGATTTTATCATCGGTTCTCCAAATAGAGGACAGACAGGTGGTCTCTGTGGTCATAACGTCCACGCCGATTCTGTAATCTGCACTGAGGTTGGACACACCCGGTCCCACGAACTCCATAACTTTATTCTTTACATAGCCGTTGGCAAATACTTCACCGATAATGGCTAAGGCGATATCCTGCGGTCCAACGCCGTGTTGCGGTTCTCCGGTCATATAGACACCCACTACTCCCGGCATATTGATATCATAGGTCTGGCTCAATAACTGTTTTACCAGCTCCGGTCCGCCTTCTCCCATTGCCATGGTTCCCAATGCTCCGTATCTGGTATGGGAATCGGAACCCAGAATCATCTTACCGCCGCCTGCTAACATCTCTCTGGCATACTGGTGGATAACTGCCTGATGAGGCGGTACATAGACGCCGCCATACTTTTTCGCACAGGTCAGTCCAAACATGTGGTCATCCTCATTGATGGTACCTCCCACCGCACACAGGGAATTGTGGCAGTTTGTCAATACATAAGGAATCGGAAATTTCTCTAATCCCGATGCTCTTGCTGTCTGAATGATTCCCACAAAGGTAATATCATGGGATGTCAGTTTATCAAATTTAATTTTCAGCTTGTCCATACTGTCAGAGGTATTGTGCTCTTTTAAGATATTGTAGGCAATGGTATTCTTTGCCGCTTCCTCTTTTGTAATAGAAATACCTGTCTTTGCGTTAATCTGTGCCGCTGCTTTGGCACCTTCCGGAACCAAATCTGTTCCGTTTACCAGATATACGCCTCCGTCATATAGTTTCATATAGGAACCTCCTTTATATTTATAACTTGAAATGTATATTGCTCTTTCCTGTCATACAGAAAATCGACGGTGGAAGGCCACCGTCGACACTCTATTTCCATGAAAAATTATAATAAATACCCTCTTAAAAAGCAAGTGGAAATGTAATGGTTACCTTGAATAAATCTCCATCTAAGATAATATCAAACTTTCCACCCATTAGTTTGGTCAGATTCTGTGCTATGGAAAGTCCCAGACCACTACCCTCTGTGGTTCTGGATACATCTCCCCGGATAAAACGCTCTGTCAGCTCCTCCGAAGGAATATTCAGTGGTTTGAAAGAAATATTTTTGATGGAAAAGACGGCTTTTTCTTCCTGTTTATCCAATTCCACATAGACCCGTGTTCCTTCTAATGCATATTTCGCCACATTGTTGTAGAGATTCTCCAACACTCTCCAAATCCGTCTGCCGTCTGCCATAATGACTACGGAATCCTTCGGCAGCTTTGTGACAACGGTCAGATTCCGGGTTTCAAACTTCTCATTAAATTCTCCGCTGGTCTGATAAATCAACTCCACCAGATTAATCTTGGTCATTTCCAGCGTAATATTTCCCGAACTTATTTTGGAGGCTTCCACCAAATCCTCCGTCAACTGTCTTAGCCGAGCAGATTTTTCATTTAGAATGTGAATATAGTTTCGGATTTTTTCATCTTCAATATTTTCATTCTCCAGCAGGTTTACATAATTAATAATGGAGGTCAGCGGTGTTTTGATATCATGGGATACGTTGGTAATCAAATCTGCCTTCATCCGTTCATTTTTCATACTGGTATCCACCGCTTTTTCCAGACCCTCTCCCAGAGTATTGATTCCTTCACTTAAGGTTTTATTAACTCCGGTAAGCTGTTCCGTATCAATTTTAAATTCCAGATTTCCTGATTTGATTTCCTCGATTCCATCCATAATCTCCTGACGCTGTAGCTGTTCTTTCAAAAGAACTACTCCTGCGGCGGCAATCACCAAAATCAATACCAGCAAAAATAGGGGTTGAGAATAATAATAACCCATGGCTGCCAGTATCAGCACAACAGCCGCCCCTGCCAGATAAAAGAATACAAATCTTCCGGTTGTTTTTCTCTTTTTATAGAACTGCTGCAGTAAATCCGTCAATGCATAAATGATACTGTTGCTCCACAGGGTACCGGCACGGGTTCTTCTTACCAGACTTAAATACAGTACCATGAAAATCGCATTTCCGATAAATGCCAGACTTCCTGCCATAATCATAATGCCGGACATTTCCCATTCCAGACTTCCAACTGCTCCCAGCACAAAGATATTTCCCACAAGAAACAGAATTCCCAAAAAAATCAAAAATTCGGTCTTCATCTTATCCACAAAATTCAGATGTATCTCATCCTCTTTGAAGCCTTTTCCCGAAACCGTACTGAGATAGATGACGGAAATAATCCAGCCCACCAAAGCTACTGCCACCATTACCATACTGACACGAATCCATGGATGAAGCCGATAATAGGTAAGTCTCGCTTCGTAAAAATGGTCTTTTTGCGGAAAGCTGGTATCAATTCCTACCATCAGCACGGAATTGGAATCCATATTTCCGGTAATATAATTCATATCATTATAAAAATACTCCTCCAAGCCTTCTACATTGGTAGTAAAACGAACATCCTGATCATCATAGCTGAGATAGCTTCCCAAACTTTCCATTTTCTTTTTGGCTTCCTCTTTGGAATTGCCAAATAACATAACCGTATTTCTGTCTGTTCCATACCGCTCTTCCACAATTTCCTCAGAATCTGTCATAAAATTGGAGTATACCTGACCGGATTCCATTTCGTAGTAGTAGTACACATTGGATTTTTCGAGGTCGTATTTATTCACAAGACGTTTGTAATCGTTTATCTGTTCGGTAATTCCCGACACGGTTTTCTCGATGGAATTAGAGATACTGATAGCCTCCTCCGTGCTAATCTCTCCATTGAGATATCTCTCAATATACCCTCCATCCTCCATGGCAGGATAACTTTCCTCCACAAGACTTAGATAGCCTGCTGCCTGATATTTACAGCCTTCCTCTGCCCAGCTAATCATATCTCCCAACTGATAACAGATGTCGGCATTCACATATATCGGCTTGGTCGGGTCATATTCCCCCTCTGTCTCAAACTCTTTTTGTAATGCGATTAAATGCTGTACTTCGGTGGTGGTTTTTTTTAATTCCTGAGTGTAATATTCAGAACTTAAGAAATTATTCCCTGTGGTTCCAATTTCCCGTATTTCCAGCATGCTTTTATCTGCCAGATTAACTAAAAAAAACAGGAACATCACAAATAAAACAGCCATAATCTGCTGTATGATAGCTGCAATTATTTTTGATGCGGTAGAATAATGACGGTTTTTCATATTACACATCCTTTTCTATCTTATAACCCACTCCCCAGACTACTTTCAGGTATCTCGGTTCTTTTGGATTAATCTCTATTTTTTCACGAATATGGCGGATATGGACTGCCACCGTATTATCCGCTCCTACTGCCTCCTCATTCCAGATACTTTCATATATCTGCTCAATAGGAAATACTTTCCCTGCATTTTTTACCAGAAGTAACAGAATATTGTACTCGATAGGTGTCAGGCGGATATTCTCCCCATCTACGGTAACCTCCTTGAGATCATCGTTGATTTCCAAACCTCCCACCCGGTAAATACTCTGACTATCCTCTACAGCATTGCCTAACTGCATATAACGGCGAAGCTGCGATTTTACCCTAGCCACCAGTTCCAAAGGATTAAATGGTTTGCTCAGATAATCATCTGCTCCAATGTTCAATCCCAGAATCTTGTCCGCATCCTCCGTCTTCGCAGACAAAATGATAATCGGTATGCTGCTGTTTTCTCGAATTTTTAAAGTGGCACGGATACCGTCCAACTTCGGCATCATCACATCTATAATCAAAAGCTGAACCTCATGCTGCTCTAACATCTGCAAAGCCTGTTCTCCATCGTATGCTTTCAATACCTGAAACCCTTCTTGCTGCAAATATATTTCAATAGCATCTACAATCTCTTTGTCATCATCACAAACTAATATTTGTACCATAATTCCCTCCTTGTGGCTGCTTTTCCTTATTCTATCATGTATTTTTCTATTTGACACCGCAAATTTTCTTAAGAAATTTTGAAGAATTTTAAAGAAACAAAAAACTGATGGGAAAATCCCATCAGCCTTGTTTTTTCTGTTCGTTTTTCCAGCGGAAATATTCTGCATCCAGATTTACCTTTATCTGCATTTCCTGTGCTGCTTTTTCTTCCGGAGTAATCTCATGGACTTCTTCTGTCTCTTCTACTGCGGTTTCCTCCAGAGGAATCCCCATCTTTTGGAAATATTCCTGATTAATCTTAATCTCCGGTTTTACCACCTGAAATGCCGGTTCTTCCTTCTGTTTTGCACGTTTTGCTTCCTTGGCTTCTTTCTTTCTCTGCCGCTCCTTATTACTCTCGTCAATGATATTCAGATATTTGTTCGTATCCCGCAAATCTCCCAGAGAAGCCTTCAGCTCTAACTGATTCTCCCGAACCACCTGTTGTTTCGCCTTCATCTCTTTTTTGATGTTGCGGAAAACCTGTTCCATCTCATCATTGGCACTCTGAATAATTTCCTGTATACAGCTCAATGCTTCATCTGAATAAATAACTGACGCCGCATAGACATCCTCTGCCTTATGGCTGGCATCCCAGATAATGTCTTCTCCGTGTTTCCGTGCTTCACGTTCTCCTCTGTCCCGGCTCTCCTTTGTAATCTCATACTCTTCCATCATCTCGCTCATTGCTGCTTTTAACTCATTTAAGAGTCCGATGACTTCTTTTTTATTTACAATAACCTTCCCGGATTCTTTGTCGTACGGTTCACTTTTTGAAAACAGCACATGCATTTCCCGAAGCGTTCTCTCTACTTTGTCCTGTACGCTCATTGCCCTCTCCCTACATAGACGTTCTTACTTTTTACTTATTCTAAAATAGCACAAAATAGACATCTTATCAAGGAAGAATATACAGGTTTAGAATCGGAAATCCCGCTGTCCTTCGTGAATATTCTCGATATATTCCCTTGCTTTTTCTTTTACCTTTGGATTGGTAATTACTTCCAGTTCCTTCTGAATCAGTTTCTCTCCGATTTCCTTTGTCTTTGGAGATGCATAGTCCTCCAGATATTCCTTTAAAGTCATCAGGGCGTTTGGATGACAGCAGTTGACAATCTGACGGCTCTTTAAGAGCTTCATAAACCGGTCTCCTGTTCTGCCTTCACGGTAACATGCGGTACAAAAGCTCGGTACATACCCCAATTCCATCAGCCAGCAGACTACCTCATCCAAGGTTCTTCTGTCACTGACATCAAACTGTGCGGAGTTTTCTTCCTCCGGTTCCTCTTCGGCATAGCCGCCTACACTGGTTTTGGAACCGCCACTAATCTGAGAAATTCCCAGCTCCAATACTTTTTTACGGGTTTCCTCTGACTCTCTGGTGGAAACAATCATACCCGTGTATGGCACAGCGATTCGGATACATGCCACAATTTTTGCAAACAAATCATCGGAGATTCCGTTATCAAAGACATCCGGGTCAATGTCATCAGCACGGCGGAGTCTCGGTACACTGATGGTATGAGGACCTACGCCCTTTGCTGCCTCTAAATGCTCGGCATGCATGATGATTCCCGCAAAATCATAGCGGTAGTTATTCAATCCGAACAATACTCCCAATCCTACATCATCAATTCCTCCCTCCATGGCACGGTCCATGGCTTCAGTGTGGTATGCATAATCATGCTTCGGTCCCGTCGGATGCAGCTTCTCATAATTTTCTTTGTGATAGGTCTCTTGGAACAGGATATATGTTCCGATTCCTGCGTCCTTTAATTTGCGGTAATTTTCTACAGTAGTTGCCGCAATGTTTACGTTAACACGGCGGATTGCTCCGTTTTTATGCTTAATGCTGTAAATGGTATCAATGCATTCCAAAATATATTCTATCGGATTGTTTACCGGGTCTTCTCCTGCCTCCAATGCCAGACGTTTATGTCCCATATCCTGCAGTGCAGTAACCTCTTTTACAATCTCCTCCTGCGTCAGTTTCTTTCTGGCTATGTGCTTATTTTTAGCATGATACGGACAGTATTCGCAACCGTTGATGCAGTAATTGGACAGATACAGCGGTGCAAACATTACGATACGGTTACCGTAAAACTCTTCCTTAATCTCTCTTGCCAATGCATAAATCTCTTGATTTTTCTCCTCAATATCACAATCCAGAAGTACCAAGGCCTCCCGATGGGTGATTCCTTTTTTCTCCCGTGCCTTATTCAAAATGCGGTCGATTTCTTCCAAGTTACTCTTGTTTTTCTCGCCATATTCCAAGGATGCCAATACTTCCTCATGGGCAATAAATTCTTCTGCCTTACTTGATTTTACATCATACATATTCTTCTCCTCCTTCTATCGGTTCCATCCCGGTGCATCTCCGCGGTGGGTTACCAGCTCACAGTCAATGGTTTTCATACGGTTGGACAAACAACTCCGACATTCCGCCGCCTCGTCTCCCGTACAGATTTTGTTGTCATACAGTTCATATTTCTTTCGGACATTGGTAGGGGATAGATTGGGCATTACCACATTTGCTCCTGCCAAAATTCCCTTTTCCCGTCCTCTGGGGTCTATGGTTCCCAGTGCGGTAGTTGCCGGCAAAAGTACCGTTGGCTCTAAAATCCGAATCAGACTCAGCAGGTACAGGGTGTCCTCCACCGTACCTCCCGGCTCCCTGCCAAAAGGCGTCTCATGATGGGGAACAAAGGGTCCGATTCCCACCATATGAGGTTGAAATTCTTGGATAAACAACATATCCTCCGCCAAAGTTTCCTCTGTCTGTCCCGGACTTCCCACCATAAATCCACATCCCACCTGATAGCCGATAGCTTTCAGTTCTTTCAGGCAATTCATTCTGTGCTCATAAGACATTTCTTCGGGATGGAGCCTTTGATAATGACCTGCATCTGCCGTTTCATGCCGCAACAGATAACGGTCTGCTCCCGCCTGATAAAACAGCTCATAGCTTTTCCTGCTCCGCTCGCCCAAAGACAGGGTCAAGGCACAATCAGGATGCTTTTCTTTGATTGCCTTTATGATTTCTTCCAATCTCTCATCGGTATAATAGCCATCCTCTCCCCCCTGCAATACAAAGGTTCGGAATCCCAGCTCATAGCCGGTATCGGTACATTCCAGTATCTGCTCCATGGTAAGACGATAACGCTCTGCATTGCGATTGCTCCTGCGGATTCCACAGTAATAGCAATCATTTTTGCAATAATTGGTAAATTCAATCAATCCTCTGACATATATCTGATTGCCAAAGTGTTCTTCCCGTATCTTTTTTGCCAGAGCAGCCGCCTGACTCTCATAAACCTCTCTGCTGCCAATCAGCTGTATCCATTGGTCTTTTGTAAGCATTCGCTCTTTCTCTAATTTCTCCAATAAGTTCATGCTTATCTCCTTACATTTTTCATTCTCTATCGGGATTACACTTTGGAATAGACCGCTTTTGCGGTTACTCCTTCCAACATCCCCAGCTTTCCCGACAGGCTGCTGATGATGTTTTGCGGTGCATCCATGACAACACTGATAAAATTCACACCACGCTCTTTGTGGGGGATTCCCATTCTTCCGATGACGTAATCCCCATATTCATGCAGCAATTGATTCAGTTTTTCCACACTTTCGGAATTCTCCACCACAATGGCTATATTGGCAAGTCTTGTATCCATACGTTTCCCTTTCTTCTATCTCAAATAGAATTTCGCAAAGCGAGATTCCCGCCCACAAAAATAGTGTCTTCGACACTTCAGCTCCCCTGCTCCTCAATCTTTGAGGGGTAGGTTTTCTTTTGCCTTTTTTGTTCTATAATTATTTCATGAACATACTACAAGAAATA
>CATWDJ010000032.1:0-20053 GCA_958349535.1 uncultured Lachnospiraceae bacterium | reverse complement strand
CCCCTCAAAGATTGAGGGGCAGGGGAGCTGAAGTGTCGAAGACACTATTTTTATTGTGCAATTTTACCATTGTGCAGATAAAAACCTCATGCTAGAATCCCAACAAAGCATACAGAGTTGCGGTATCGGAAAGAGGCGATAGAGATGAGCATATTTGAGTATAACGAAGAGGAGGCATTGAAGTATATCCGGGAGGATGAATTTCAAATGGGAAAAGAAGAAGGGATAGAACAGGGAGAGTTGAGTAAAACAAGAACATTTATACGAAATATGTTAAAGCGTGGGATGTCCGAGGAAGATATCTGTGCTTTGGCAGAATGCGACAAAGCATTAATCGAAGAAGTTCGGAATGAAAAAGAAAATGGCAAATAGAGGGTATGGGAAAAGTATAAGAATTCCTTGTCTGACGAGGTTTGTTCAGGCAGGGAATTTTTTTGTACCAATATTATGAATAAGAGATGAGAATATTTCAAATTGCCGAGGAAATATATAATAAAAATATGTTATACTGAGCTTATCAAGAAAATCGGGAGGAAAGATGGATATGAAAAGAATAGGAGACAATACAAAACCGGAATTCAGAGTGCGGCTAAGAGGTGGATTTTCTGACCGCAATAATATCAAACCGGAAAACAAAGAAATGCAATTTGAAAGTCTGGATGATAGGACCAGAACGGCAATCATTAACTTGACGGATATGGCATTTCAGGAATTGAGAGAGAGGGAATCTTATAGTGACATTCAATCTTTTTTGCGAAGGCTTATGAGTGAAGTGTATGCCTTGGAGACCAAGCCCAGTTTAGAGTATGTGGAAGAAAAGGTAATGAATATTTTCCGGGAAACCGTTCGGAAGGATGATTACGATGCAGTATTTTCTGTATTGGAATATATGGCTCGTGAATTTTACGAGCTGAGCCAACACCGATTGAAAATGCAGAAATATTACAATGCATTGTTTGAAAAAGAGTATGTGGGGTATCGTTTTGTGGATTGGAAGATTGTGGAGATTACAGATGAGAATGAAATAGCCGCCATTGAAGAAGGAATTTCCGGTCCTTATGACGTGGTAAATATTCATATATCGAAAGCGATAACACTTCTATCCGATAGAGACAAGCCTGACTATGAGAATTCAATTAAAGAAAGCATTAGTGCAGTAGAAGCTTTGTGTGAAGTAATTACCGGTGTAAAAGGAAAAGAAGCAACATTAAGTAAGCTGTTAAAAAAGCTGGAAGAAGACGGGGTGGTAATTCACTCGGCTATGAAATCCGCATTTTTGACCTTGTATGGCTATACAAGCGATGCCAATGGTATCCGCCATGCAGGGAACATTGGAGGTCCGTCTTCCACCTTTGAAGAAGCAAAATTTATGCTGGTATCCTGTAGTGCTTTTGTCAATTACCTGATAGCGGTATCGGCAAAATAGAATTAGATTTAAAGTACAATCTTTTCCACCAGACCGGCGGCATCACGAATACAGTCGGAGCAGCTGCGGAGCGGTTTTCCGGTTTTTGCCCCCTTTAAATCCTTGCAGGTAAGCGAGCCGTTCGCTTCCAAAAATGATTGGGTAATAGCCTTGGAAATCTGATAAGTGGAGGCTTTGCTGTTGGGCTGGTTCAGATTTTTGGAACTGTGTATCATGCCTGCCACTGCACAGGCACCGGATACGGCACCGCAGGTTCCTTCCATACTGCCCATGCCCAGTCCCATGGCTTCAGTTACTGCAAACATGGTTTCTTCGTCCATACCGGCAAGGTCACAATAGGTACAGGCAACAGCCTGTGCACAGTTATAGCCCCGGTTATGGCGTTCAATGGTTTGGTCGATTCTGGATTTCATAAAAATTTCTCCTTTGTTATTTTAGCAAAAAAGAATCCCGCAAAGCGAGATTCTTTGCCGCAGAGTGAAGAATCTGCGGCTTTTTATTTATTTTGTTAACAGCATCATAATCTCATTACTTCTTGCAATGAAGGCAGCCATACCTTCGGAAGAAAGTGGTTGGTTGGAAATCAGTGCAAGGTCGTAAAGCTGTTTGCAGAACATCGGTACATGCTCGGAATCCTTATTTTCAAAAATGTATTTTACCAACGGATTGTTTGCATTCAATACCAAGGTTTCGTTTCCGCCGAACATAGACGGATCCATGCCGTACATATTGTACATTTTCATCATGTCCTGCATACGGCGGCTTTCCTCAGAAAGTGTAATCATAGAGGAAATGTTTTCGTCTTTCAGTTTTGTAACTTCCACGTTCAGATTTTCTTTTCCGAGAGCTTTTTTAAATACCTCAGTCAGAGTATCTGTGGTTTCCTTCAAATCTTCCTCAGAAACATCTTCTTTCAGAGATTCTGTGACATCTGCATCAATTCTCTGGAAACGGTAGTTCTCGTTTCTGGCTTCCAGTTGAGAGATAAAGGAGGTGTCAATGTTGTGGTCTAAGATAACCGCATCCATATTCTGCTCCTTGAACATACGAATGTACTGGCTCTGTTGCTGGGTATCTGTAACATAGTAAACAGTCTCCCGGGTATCCTTATCTGCATCTTCGGCAGTATCTTCAACAGTGGAATCGGTGTTTTCTTCCGTAGTTTCCTCTGTGTTTTCCGGCTCTTCCTTTTTCTTGAGAATCTCCGGCAGAGTAATATACTCATCATTCAGATTCTTGAAGAGGATATAGTCGTTCATCTTATCGCAGAATTTCTCATCCTTCAGGCAGCCGAATTTGATAAATGGGCTGATGTCATCCCAGTATTTCTCATAGGATTCCTTATCTGTCTTGCACATGCCGGTGAGCTTGTCTGCCACCTTTTTCGTAATGTAATCGGAAATCTTCTTTACAAATCCATCATTCTGCAAAGCACTTCTGGAAACATTCAGCGGAAGGTCCGGGCAGTCGATAACACCCTTTAACAGCATCAGAAATTCAGGAATGACTTCTTTGATGTTGTCTGCAATAAAGACCTGATTGTTGTAAAGTTTGATGGTTCCCTCGATAGATTCGTATTCTGTGTTGATTTTCGGGAAATACAGAATACCTTTCAGATTAAACGGATAATCCATATTCAGATGAATCCAGAATAACGGCTCCTTGTAATCTTGGAATACCTTACGGTAAAAAGCACGGTATTCTTCATCGGTACAGTCATTTGGATGTTTTGCCCAAAGTGGGTTGGTGTCATTCAAAGGTACCGGACGTTTGACGATTTTTGATTTTTCCATACGAGGAGAAACCTCGACTTGTTCTTTGGTGCCATCCTCGTTTTCTTTTTCTTCGTATTTTGCCTCTTCTACAATGTTTTCTACAACGGTATCTTTTTCCGTTACTTCGTCAGCCGGAATGGTTTCGTACTCTGTCTCAGCATTTGCTTTTTCCAAAAAGATTGGGGTCGGCATGAAGGAACAGTATTTTTCAATGACTTCTCTTGCACGGTATTCATTGGCAAATTCCAGACAATCCTCATTTAAGAAAAGGGTAATAGTGGTACCCACTTCTGCCTTGTCGCCGTCTTTCATGTCAAACTCAGTTCCGCCGTCGCATTCCCAGTGAACCGGTGTGGCACCTTCCTTATAGGAAAGAGAATCGATGTGCACTTCGTCTGCCACCATAAAAGCAGAGTAGAAGCCCAGACCGAAGTGACCGATAATCTGTTCCTCGCTGGCTTTGTCTTTGTATTTTTCTAAGAAATCCGTTGCACCGGAAAATGCAATCTGGTTGATGTATTCCTCTACCTCGTCAGCAGTCATACCAAGACCGTTATCTATAAACTGTAAAGTTTTTTCCTCCGGGTTTACAATGACTTTGATTTTTGCCTCATAGTCATCCGGGAGAGTGTACTCACCCATTAAATCTAATTTTTTCAATTTGGTAATGGCATCGCAGCCGTTGGAAATCAACTCACGGTAAAAAATATCGTGGTCAGAATACAGCCATTTTTTTATAATCGGGAAAATATTGTCGCTGTTGATGGAAAGATTTCCGTGCTTATTGCTCATAGTTAACACTCCTTTTGTTCAGAATTTTTTTTCGTTAAGCCTTATTTTAGTATCCATAAAATGAGATGTCAATAGAAAATTAGCACTCTTTTTAAATGAGTGCTAACAAAAATCGGAAAAACGGCGAAATATCAAGGGTTCCAAAATTATTAAAAGTTTATAAAATATAAAAATAAGATAGAGTATTGTTAAAAATATGACAAAATGCAGTACTTGCTTATTGTGTTAATTATTTAACAACATTATAATAAAATAGTAAAATAATGGACACAAATGAGATTTTGTCTATTTGGGTAAAAAATTGTGAAGGAGGAGAAGGTTTGTTAAAAAAAGAAGAAAAAAAGCAGCTTGATGCCATACTCAAGGCACATGAGTACAACGCAACTGCGGTAATTGCAATCATGCAGGATATACAGAAGATATATCACTATTTACCGGAAGAGATGTTGTCCTATATTGCAAAAGAGTTGGGATTGAGTGAAGCAAAAGTGTATGGGGTTGCAACTTTTTATGAAAACTTTTCATTGGAACCAAAAGGAAAGTATGTCATTAAAATCTGTGACGGAACAGCTTGCCATGTCAGAAATTCGACGGCAATTTTAGAGGAGATTCGTAGTCTGTTAGGGGTAACAGCAGAAAAACCGACCACAGAGGATATGCTGTTTACCGTTGAGACGGTATCCTGTTTGGGAGCATGTGGACTTGCACCGGTCTGTACAGTTAATGATAAGGTACATCCGGCAATGACTCCGGAAAAAGCGAGAGCTTTAATCAAAGAGTTAAAGGAGGAAGCTGCAAATGAGAATTAATACAAGACAGGAATTAGAACAGAGAAGAAAAGAATATGCAGCTTCTCTGAAAATGCAGAAAAAACAGATTTTAATCTGTGCGGGAACCGGATGTGTGGCAGGAGGTTCTTTAGACATCTATGCCAGAATACAGGAGATTCTCAAAGAGCGTGGAATTAAGTGTTCTCTGGTTCTGGAAAAAGAGCCACATGATGAGAGTGTGGGTTTGAAAAAAAGCGGATGTCACGGATTTTGTGAGATGGGTCCGTTGCTTCGTATCGAACCGGCAGGATTATTATATATCAAAGTAAAAGTAGAAGACTGTGAAGAGATTATTGAAGAGAGTATCGTAAATGACCGTGTCATCGAGAGACTGGTTTATCATGACCAGAAGGGTGTGGCTTACGAAAAACAGGAAGAGATTCCGTTTTACAAACAGCAGACCCGTGTGGCGTTGGAGGATTGCGGACGTATCAATGCGGAATCCATCAAAGAGTACATAGCAGTGGGCGGTTACAGTGCCGTTGCAAAGGCTCTGTTCGATATGACACCACAGCAGATAGTAGATGAAATTTCTGAGGCATCTCTCCGTGGACGTGGAGGCGGCGGCTTCCCAACCGGAAGAAAATGGGCTCAGGTTTTGGCACAGGATTCGGAAGTAAAATATGTGGTATGTAACGGTGACGAGGGAGATCCGGGAGCATTTATGGATCGAAGCATGATGGAGGGAGATCCTCATCGTGTTATCGAGGGAATGTTGATTGCAGGTATTGCCACCGGAGCTCATTATGGATATATTTACGTGCGTGCCGAGTATCCGTTAGCCGTAGAGAGACTCCAGACAGCAATCAATAAGGCAGAGGAAAAGGGCCTGTTAGGAAAGAATATTCTGGATTCCGGTTTTGATTTTGAGTTAAAAATCAGCCAGGGTGCAGGAGCATTTGTCTGTGGCGAAGGTTCTGCCCTGACGGCTTCTATTGAAGGTAACCGTGGTATGCCTAGAGTAAAACCGCCTCGTACGGTAGAAAAAGGATTGTTTGAAAAACCAACGGTACTGAACAATGTAGAGACCTACTGTAACGTACCGCCGATTATCAATAAAGGGGCTGAATGGTACAAGACCATCGGACCGGATAGAAACCATGGAACCAAGGCTTTTGCTTTGACTGGAAATGTTATGAATACCGGATTGATTGAGGTACCGATGGGAACCACCCTGCGGGAGGTTATTTTTGACATCGGAGGCGGCGTCAAAGGCGGTGAGTTCAAAGCAGTACAGATTGGCGGACCATCCGGCGGATGTCTGTGTATCAATCCGTCAGAGGATCATTTGAATCTTCATTTGGATTTTGACTCTCTGAAAAAAGTAGGTGCCATGATTGGAAGCGGCGGTCTTGTTGTTATGAATGACAAGAGCTGTATGGTAGAAGTGGCAAGATTCTTTATGAACTTTACCCAGAATGAATCCTGTGGAAAATGTATTCCTTGCCGTGAGGGAACCAAGCGTATGCTGGAGCTTTTGACAGATATTTGTGAGGGAAGAGGAACCATGCAGCATATTACTCTGCTGGAAGAACTTTCTGAGACAATTTCAGCTACGGCGTTGTGTGGTCTGGGAAAAACCGCAGCATCACCGGTAGTCAGCACCATGAAATATTTCAGAGATGAATATATTGCCCATGTAGTGGATAAGAAGTGTCCGGCAGGTCAGTGTAAGGCACTTGTAACCCTCCAGATTGATCCTGAGCTTTGTAAAGGCTGCTCTAAGTGTTCCAGAGTCTGTCCGGTTGGAGCTATTTCAGGAGAAATCAAAAAACCATTCACCATTGATACCACAAAATGTATCAAGTGCGGAGCCTGCAAGGAAGGTTGTCCATTCCATGCAGTAAAAGAAGTATAGGAGGGAAGACGGCATGGAAAAATATATGATTATAGACGGCGAACGTGTTTCGTTTACCGATGAGAAAAATATTCTTGCTGTCATCCGAAAAGCAGGAATTATCTTACCAACATTTTGTTACTATTCGGATTTGTCCATTTACGGTGCCTGCCGTATGTGTGTGGTGGAAGATGAGTGGGGCGGCATTATTGCATCCTGTTCCACACCTCCGAAGCATAAAATGGAAATCCGTACCAATACGCCACAGCTTTATTATCACAGAAAAAGAATTATAGAGTTGTTGTTGGCAGCACATTGCAGAGATTGTACTACCTGTGAGAAAAACGGAAAATGTAAGTTGCAGGAACTGGCAAGAAGATTTGGCATTCCGGGAGTTCGTTTTGAGAATACCAACCCGATTCGTCCGCTGGATACTTCATCCAAGGCGATTGTCAGAGATCCGAATAAGTGTATCCTTTGTGGTGACTGTGTTCGTGTCTGCAGCGAGATTCAGCACGTAGGAGCCATTGACTTTGCACATCGTGGTTCTAAAATGGAGATTTCCACAGCATTTGGAAAGGCCATTGCAGATACCAACTGTGTTAACTGTGGTCAGTGTGCGGCAGTCTGTCCTACAGGAGCAATTACTATTAAGAGTGATACCCATGATGTATGGGAGGCAATTCACGATCCGAAGAAACGTGTGGTTATGCAGATTGCCCCGGCAGTCCGTGTGGCTATCGGAGAGGCATACGGCTATGAGCCGGGAGAGAATACCATCGGAAAACTGATTGCATCTTTGCGGAAACTGGGTGTAGACTATATCTTTGATACCTCTGTGGGAGCCGATTTAACTATTATGGAAGAGGCAGCAGAACTGGTAGAATCTTTGGGAGAAGAGGACCGGAAATATCCGTTGTTTACCTCCTGTTGTCCGGCGTGGATTCGGTTTGTAGAGACAAAATATCCGCATTTGATGAAATATGTCTCCACTTCCAAATCACCGATGGAGATGTTTGGTGCGGTTATCAAAGAGTACTTCAAGAAACTGGACAAAAAAGAAGGAAAAGAGACCGTATCTGTGGCAGTGATGCCTTGTACGGCAAAGAAATACGAGGCTTCCAGAGAAGAATTTGTCCGCAATGGAGTACCGGATGTGGACTATGTCATTACTTCGGAAGAGGTTATCGGTATGTTCAAAGAAATCGGTATCCGCTTTGACCGTCTGGAACCGGAAGCATATGATATGCCATTCTCTATTTATTCCGGTGCCGGAGTGATTTTTGGAGCTACCGGCGGTGTAACAGAGGCAGCAGTTCGCCGTGTGGTTGAAGATAAGAGTCCGAAGGCATTAAAGGATATTGAATTTATCGGAGCCAGAGGAATGGAAGGAACCAAAATCTGTGAACTGGATTTAGGTGAGCGGATTGTTCGTATCGGAATTGTCAGCGGACTTGGAAATGCAGAGAAGCTGATTCAGAAAATCGAAAGCGGAGAAGAGCATTTTGACTTTGTGGAAGTCATGGCTTGTCCGGGAGGCTGTGTTGCGGGAGCAGGTCAGCCATTCGCACGCTCCATGGAAAAACGTCACAGAGCAGAGGGACTTTATAAGACGGATAAAGCACTCCAAATTAAGCGAAGCGAGAACAATCCATTGATGGATACTTTATACGGAGATTTGTTGAAAAACAGAGAACATGAACTGCTTCATGTGCATTATCCGGATCATAAATAAGTGATAAAAAAGTATATTACAAATGGCGGTATAGCCGGAGTATTCCGGCTATGCCGTTTTTATTGTGAAAACTATAAAAAAGACTCTAAAATAGAAAAATCTATCCTTTTGGCTAGTTTACTTATGGGGCTTTAGTACTGTATAATAATATATAAAGATGGAAAATAATGAAGATTTGAAGAGGTGGTGGGAAATTATGAAGAAGTATTATAAAGTTATATGGACTATCTTTTTTATACAGTTGATAGTAATAGCAATTGTGATAAAAACAGCAAAGGTGGATGACGAGACTTTGGCAAAAGGTAAAGTGGAGTCTTTTAACACCGGTTGGGTACTTATCAGAGAAGATGGTACAGAGATAGATTTGCAAAAATTACCTTATAATTCTACCAGCAGACCGAATGAAAAAATCGTTATCAAAAATACGATTCCAAAGGAATACTGGGGAGAGACTTTGAGCTTTTTGTCTGCTGACAAAACGTTAAAAATCACAGTTGATGGAGAGGAAATATATACCTTTGGATTGAATGATGAGAGATTGTTTGGACGGACGCCGGGGAGTGTAATGGTATTTGCTGATATACCAAAGGATTGTGAAGTGGGGGAGATACAGATTGAGATGAGTTCTCCTTACTCCAACTATGCTACCTATTTAACGGAAATATCTGTTGCCAAAAGAGATGTGGCAATTCTTCATTTTATAGAACAAAAAGCATTTGATATTATTTTGACGATGATTATCTTGATTGCTGCTGTGGCCTTTCTAATATTGGCAATTATGCAGAAAATGTCAATCAAGAAGATTGGTGGTATGGAATATCTGGGTATATATCTGTTACTTATGAGTATTTACTATTTTATAGAAACAAAACTACCAGAAGTATTATACGGAAATCAGACATTGTACTCTAATCTAATCTTTATTATTCTGATGACCGCACCTCTCTTTTTTGAAGCATATTGTTATGAGGCAATGCCCGGAAATTCCAACATTATATTAGTTGCAATGTCGGTTTCCACAGCAAATGTAATAATACAGCTAATTCTTCAAATTCTGGGATTGGTGGATTTTATGGAGATGTCATTTATTTCTCATGGAATTATTACGTTGCTTATTTTTATAAATGTGGTGGCATTAGGAAAAAATGCCAGAAAAGAGAAAAGTCTGGAGGCGGGCATGAATTTTCTGGGGATTACCTGTATGATGTTCAGTGCATTTATCGATCTTTTGAGAAGTTATATTATTAAGATTGGAGATTTTGGAAAAGCAAGCAGATACGGGGTATGTATTTTTGCAATTTGTACATTAATTATCTATATGCGTCAAATGATGCAAGAACATGTAAAATTTGTTGAGCAGGCAAAAAATGATGCTGTTGCGGCAAATGTGGCAAAAAGTCAGTTCCTTGCAAATATGTCCCATGAAATCCGTACGCCGATTAATGGAATCATAGGTATGGATGCCATGCTTTTGAAAAATTGTGATACCTGTGATGCAGAGGAAATCAGAGAATATGCAAAAAACATTCAAAGTGCCAGCCAGACCTTATTATCTATTGTCAACGATGTTTTGGACATATCTAAAATTGAATCCGGAAAAATGGAAATTATTCCGGTGGAGTATGAATTGTTTTCGGTTTTGAATGACTGTTATAACATGGCAAAAGCCAGAGCCGATGCGAAAGATTTAGGCTTTGAGATGGAGATTGATTCAAAAGTGCCATCCGTTTTATATGGAGATGAGGTTCATGTCAGACAGGTTATCAATAACTTTCTGTCAAATGCTGTGAAATATACGAAGGAAGGAAAGGTAATTCTCCGCATGGGATTTGAGCGGAAGGCAGGGGAGCAGATTCTATTAAAAGTAGAAGTGGAGGATACCGGTATTGGAATTAAAGAATCGGATATAGATAAGCTGTTTTTGAATTTTACAAGAGTTGATGAACAGAAAAACCGCAACATCCAAGGAACCGGATTGGGACTTAGCCTTACGAAAAATCTGGTTGAATTGATGGGTGGAAAGATTCATGTCACAAGTGAGTATGGAAAGGGTTCTGTTTTCACTGCAACGATTCCGCAGCAGATTGCAAATCCTGAACCATTGGGGGACTTTGCACAAAAATATCAGCAATATATTCATTCAGCAGAGCTGGATAATCATGTCTTACAGGCACCAAAAGCAAAAATCCTGGTGGTGGATGATGTGGAGATGAATTTAAAAGTAGCACAGAGCTATTTAAAACAAACAGATGCAAAGGTGGATATTGCATATAGTGGAGAGGAATGTCTTCGCATGATTTGTCAGGAAAAGTATGACATTATTTTTCTTGACCACATGATGCCGGAAATGGATGGAATTGAAACCTTGAAGGCGATGAAGCAGTCAAAAGACCATCCTAATGGGGAAACACCGGTCATTGCATTGACTGCCAATGCAATTGTGGGTGCAAAGGAGAAATATCTGGAAGAAGGTTTTACCAATTATCTGGCAAAGCCTATACATGAGGATGAATTGATGGAGATGCTCCGCAAATATTTGCCAAAGGAACTGGTGGAAATGAAAGAAAACACAAAAAAAACTGCGGACACTACGAAAGAAAAGGCTCTGGAAGAACGATTTCCAAGCTTGAATATACCATTGGGAATGGGATATTGTATGGATGATGAAGCTTTCTTTATGGAAATAATTGATACATATATTGGTGCAGATAGAAGAGAAGTATTGGAGAAGGAATATGCCGAAGAATCATGGAAAAACTATCAGGTTCATATGCATGCGTTAAAAAGCAGTTCACTGACCATCGGAGCAGAAAAATTGTCAGAACATGCAAAGGCTCTGGAGCTTGCAGCAAAAGATGCTGACTATCCGTATATTCGTGAACATCATAAAGAGGTAATGGCAGAGTATGAGCAATTGCTTACGGAATTGCAAAGTGGACGATAGGTTGAGGACATATCATAAGAGTCAGAAAGAAGGAAGTGACCACATGAAGTTATTCCTGACAGAGACCAAACAATTAAAAAATAGAGTAGAGCAAATTCTGCACGTGCCGGGAAATTACACAGGGAAAATCTTAGAGATGGAAATGGTGGTGGATGCTGCACTGCCAAAAGAAACTGTAAAGGAAACCGTACCGGAGCTTTTACTTACGTTAAAACGCCACAGCAAAGTCTTTCAGAATGTAAGGTTTAATTATACACTTTGGATATCCGACCGGAGGATAGAAAATAAAGTGTGTCCTATGATGCTGGCAACCACCTCCGGCTTTTATGAGGACTATCGGGAAGAAAAGACAGAGAAAAGCTATGAATCCTTATTGGAATATCTTCAAAAATTTCAGGCAAGGTCCAAGCTGATATTGTTTTTGACGGATGGTTCTTATAGAATAGAAGATGAGGGTGCAGTACAGGAAAAAATGCAGCCTTTTTTGGGAAAAAAGCTGTTGGTACTGACAGTCACAGAAGATGGATTAGAAATAGACTACCGCAGATAAAAGAAAGAAGGAATGGATATGACAAAAAGAGAGTTGGAGATTACCGATACGGAGGAGATATTAGACATATTGGAGAGAGGTCAAGTTCTCCACTTGGGACTCAGTGATGATGATATGCCCTATGTGGTTCCTATGAATTATGGATATACATACGAAAACGGAAAATTAGTGTTATATATTCATGGAGCAAAATCAGGATACAAATATGAGGTAATAAAAAAGAACAACAAGGTATCCTTTTCCATAGAATGTGATGTACTTCCTTTTGAGGGAAAGGTAGCATGTCAATACGGAACCGCCTATTCCTGCGTCATGGGACAGGGAAAGGCATTTTTAGTGGAAGATGTCAAAGAAAAAATGAAAGCCTTATCCATACTGATGAAAACCCAGACAGGAAAAGACTTTACATTCGATGAAAAACTGGTATCCATTGTCAATGTGGTGCGGATAGAGGTAAATCAGTTTACGGGAAAGAAAAGACCTCTGCCGCCAATGATGAAATAATTAAGAATGGACGGTCATTTTTTCGTACATACGTCTGGCAAGATAGACAAAAGGGGTGTCTGCCAGACTGGTAACGATGAAGATAAGGTAACTGGAAATGGCGATGGAAATGAGGGTTTTGGTTCCGTGTACGCCATAAAAAGCACCCCATGTAAAAAGTACCACATTTAAAAGCTGTGAAATCAATGTAGAGCCATTGTTTCGAAGCCACAAAAAGCCATGGGAGTTTCCAGTCTTTTCACTGGTGAAATGCCACCATTTGTGGTAAAGCCATACATCGAAAAGCTGAACAATGACATAAACCGCAATGCCCACCAGCATCAGCCGTGGAGTATTGGAAAAAATAGTTTTCATGGCAGGCATGGCAAAGTCATTTTCGTTTGGCGTATAAAGCAGCCATGACTGGCTGATGAGAATGAAAATAACAGAGGTTGCAATTCCCAGCCAGACCGCTTTTTGAGCGGTCTTTTTTTCGTAAAGCTCACTTAAAATATCCGTAACCAGAAAGGTGGAGGCAAAGAGGATATTTCCCAGAGTCATCTCCATACCAAAGGCATTTACGATAATCAATACTTCGATATTGGCAGCAATAGTGGCTACAATCGTCCATAAAAATAATCCCTGTTCCCGAAAAATATAAAAAGCAGCCAAAATGGCACCGTAGGTAATTAATAAAGATAAAATCAATAAAAGTTCGTTTGTCATTTCTTAGTTTCCTCCAACTCCAAAATCTGTATTTTCCATTAAGATATCTATCCGAGGATTCTCGGCATAAAGTGGATAAAGCTCACGTACAAAGAGAGAGATTACGGTATCATCCGGTTGAAGGGAAGAACCGTTTGTGGTCATAATATTGATACAGACCCGCTGAAAATAGGTAAGAGCCGTTTCTATATCCCGTTTCATGGAATCTGCTGTTTGTCCGGTGAGACCAAATAAGAGGCAGGCTTCATCAAAATACCGGGCGATTTCTGCTGGGTCATCTGTGGGAATCCCTTTGTCCAGAACCCCTTCCCGGAATTTGAAGTCAAAGGTTTCTACACCGATTTTTATTTTTAGGGTAATCCCCTTGTCGGCAAAACGTTTTCGGAAGTCAGCCACTGACTCACGGTGCATCCAATGGCATTCAAAATGCACCTGTGTAATGTCTTTTTCCAGACAAACCTGTTCAATCAAAGAAAGGGTCTGTTCATCTAAGTCCACAAAGCTGCCGGAGTTAATGACCTCCAGACAATGGTATTTTCCGGTTACCTTTTGAAGTTGTAAGCGGTTTAAAGCAAAATTGGCAGCTTCGTCCTTGCTGTAATCCAAATGGTAGTCGCAGAAACGGCAACGTCGCCATTTGCAGCCGCTTCCCCGCAGCATAACAATTTCACGGGGATTTTTCTCAGTAATCATTGCGTAACGTATCATAAATTCTCCTTACTTTCGTAGGAATTTTTGTATGGATGGCAAATAAAAAAGGACACAAAATCTGTATCCATCCATACGAATTTCATTTTGATATAAAAATATCAAAAGAAAGTTCAATTCCTAGTTTTGTTTATAGACAGGATGGTCACGAACTGTCTTATATAACTGACAAAAAGTATTGTAGCACAGCTTTCACAAAGTTGCAAGATTTACAATTCCTTCATTTTTTAGTAAAATATTTAAAAATTTAATATCAAGCATAGGATGAGGGTAATATGGCAGCATTTGAACGTATACAATCGGGAATCCCTGAGATGGATCAGGCGTTGGATAACATTCGCTTGGGAGACAATGTGGTATGGCAGGTGACCAATCTGGAAGAGTTCCGGTATTTTGTAAATCCCTTTGTGAAACAGGCATTGGCAGATAAACGGAATCTTATCTACATCCGTTTTGCAAGCCATGAACCTTTTGTGGAAAAACAGGAAGGGGTCAAGGTCTATGAGGTGGAGCTTTCTCATAAATTTGAAACCTTTACCGCCACCATTCACCACATTATAGAAAAGGAAGGCTATGATGCCTTTTATGTGTTCGATTGCCTTTCAGAACTACAGGTGGCATGGTCTACGGATTTGATGATGGGGAACTTTTTTAAAGTTACCTGTCCTTTCCTGTTTCAGTTGGATACAGTTGCCTTTTTCCCGATTATCCGAGGAAGACATTCCTATCAAGCTATTGCCAAGATTCGGGAGACTACGCAGCTACTGCTGGATGTGTACGGAGAAGAAGAGCTGTATGTGCATCCGCTGAAGGTCTGGAACCGCTATACGCCTACCATGTTCATGCCATATCTGTACAAACCGGAGTCGGGAGAATTTCGTGCTGTGACCGATGGTGTGGATATGAGCCGTTACTATGCTGTCCTGAACAAGAACCAGAATCTCGAGGAGGTGGAAACGGATAGTTGGGACCGTTTCTTCCATATGGCAAAACTGCAAAAAGCTGCGGGAGTTCTGCCTAGGGAAGCCCTTCATACCATGTGCCGGATTATGATGACCCGGGACGAAAGGCTACGGGAACTGGTGGAGGAATATTTTGAGGCGGAGGACTATTTTGAAATCCGAAACCGTATGATTGGAACGGGAACTATTGGAGGAAAAGCCAGCGGTATGTTGTTGGCGAGAAAAATCATCGAGAAAAAGCTGCCACAGGTAAAAGCAAAGATGGAGCCTCATGATTCCTTCTTTATCGGAGCAGATGTGTTCTACACCTTTATTGTGGAAAATAATTGCTGGGATTTGCGGATTCGCCAGCGGACACAAGAGGGGTATTTTCAGGTGGCACAGGAATTTCAGAATGCCATTTTAGAGGGACATTTCCCGGAGGATATTCGGGAAAAATTCCGAAGGATGCTGGACTATTTCGGGACCTGCCCGATTATCGTACGCTCCAGTAGTATTTTAGAGGACGGTTTCGGAAATGCCTTTGCGGGAAAATATGACTCTTATTTCTGTGTAAACGGCGGAACGGCAGAGGAACGTTTGGAAGCTTTGGAAGAGGCGGTAAAAAAAGTTTACGCCAGCACCCTGAATCCCTCTGCTTTGGAGTACCGAAAAATTAGAAATTTGCAAGAGAAGGACGAGCAGATGGCAATTCTGGTACAGCGGGTATCCGGTTCCTATTTTGACCATTTGTTTATGCCGTATGCTGCAGGCGTGGGATATTCTTACAGTATGTACCGTTTTATGCAGGAGATGGACCCGGCGGCAGGAATGCTTCGGATTGTGGCAGGTCTTGGAACAAAGGCGGTGGACCGTACCCAAGGGGATTATCCGAGATTAATCAGTATGGATAAGCCTCTTGCCTTTGCAAGACCGGATGTGGCAGACCGCCACCGCTATTCCCAGAGAAAACTGGATGTGCTGGATTTGGAGAAAAATGAGCTGACGGAGGTATCCATGGAAGAGGTGCTGCCGCTGATGTCAAAGGTATACAAAAAGAATCTTTTGGAGCATGATACCGATGCCGAGAGAAGGCTGCGGGAACAGGGACATTATCGGGAGGTCTATTTCATTTCCTGTCAGGGACTGGCTCGTAATCAGGTATTTACCGATACCATGAAGGAAATGCTGGCGGTGTTGGAGAAAGTTTACGGAACGGCAGTAGATATTGAATATACAGTCAATCTGGGTGAGGATGATGACTTTGTGGTGAATCTGCTGCAATGCCGTCCTCTTCAGGTTTGTGTGGGAGGAAAAAAGGTGGACATTCCTCAGATTCCTAAGGAACGCACCCTCCTTCACATTGAACACAGCACCATGGGACGTTCCCGGGCGGAAGAGGTGCAGGTGCTGGTAAAGGTGGATGCCTATGCTTATTATAGCTATCCTTATGCGAATAAGCCTTCGGTGGCAAGGGCAATCGGAAAAATCAATGCTCATTTCAAAGAGCAGGGAAAGGGAATGGTACTTCTGGTGCCGGGCAGAATCGGAACCTCATCACCGGAACTGGGTGTCCCGGTGGCGTTTGCGGACATCAGCGGATTTCAGGCGATTTTTGAGGTGGCGTACAGTCAGGTGGGATATATGCCGGAGCTTTCCTACGGAAGCCATATGTTTCAGGATTTGGTGGAATCTGATATCTTCTACGGAGCAGTGTTTGAGAATGAGAAGCGGAAGCTATATCAGCCGGAGCTGATGGACAAGCTGCCGAATCACTTTTTGGAAATTTGCCCGGAATATGAGGAATTAAAGGATATGATAGAGGTCTGCATACTTGAAGAGGGAAGCAGACTGTACTATGATATGGAGTCGGAACAGGCAGTTTTACAGATTTAGACGGAGAGAAAAGAATGAACAGAGCAAAACAGGTTTCAGAATCATTAACATTGGGAATATTTCTTGCCTTGGCGGGAGGTTTTATGGACGCATATTCATATGTGTGCAGAGGAGAGGTATTTGCCAATGCCCAGACAGGAAATATTCTCTTATTTGGGATACATATTTCAAAAGGGGAGTTTCCTATGGCATTGCGGTATCTCTGTCCGATTCTGGCATTTGCTCTGGGCATTGTGGTGTCCGATGTGGTGAAGCATTATTTGAAAGAGAAAAAACTTCCCCATTGGCGACAGGTTACCATTTTGTTTGAAGCGGTGGTTTTGGTGGCAGTTGGGTTTATGGCACAGAAATATAATCTGCTGGCAAACAGCATGACTTCCTTTGCCTGTGGCATACAGGTAGAGAGTTTTCGGAAAATCCACGGCAAGGGAATCGCCACCACCATGTGTATCGGAAATCTCAGAACCGGAACGGAGGCAATGTGTGATTACCGATATACGAGAAATCCCAAGTACCTAAAGAAAGGACTGCTCTTTTATGGAGTTATCGGATGTTTTGTTTTGGGAGCAGTTTTTGGAAATCAATGTGTGGGAATCCTGCAGGAAAAAGCAATTATGATTTGTTCCGTTATCTTACTGGTGGGATTTTTGCTGATGTTCCGGGACCGTGAGAAAAAATTGGCAGAATAGACAAGAGAGGACTGTAACCAACTGCATAGGGTGCAATATAATAAATAACAGGAAGTATGCAGAGGTGGAGTTCCAATGAATGAAATAGATTGTTTGTGTGAGATAAAACCGGGAGAGAAGGCGGTTGTGAAAAAATTACTATCCGACGGAAGTATCCGAAGGCGACTGCTGGACATCGGTCTGGTGGAGGGAACAACGGTGGAGTGTGTGGGAGAAAGTCCCTTGGGAGACCCTCGTGCCTATTTGATTCGGGGAGCGGTGATTGCAATTCGTACAAAAGACTGTAAAAAAATTATGGTTGAAAGGAATGCAAAATGGAATTAAGGGTAGTGGCGGTTGCAGGAAATCCAAATGTGGGAAAAAGTACGTTGTTCAATAATCTGACGGGGATGAATCAGCACACCGGAAACTGGCCCGGGAAGACGGTGGGAAGTGCACAAGGGTATTGTAAGAGTGAAAAGTATACATATCGGCTGGTGGATATTCCGGGTACTTACTCCCTGATTGCCCATTCGCCGGAGGAAGAGGTGGCGAGAGACTACATCTGTTCCGGTGAGGCAGATGCGGTTTTAGTGGTCTGTGATGCCACCTGTTTGGAACGGAATCTGAATCTGGCTTTGCAGATTATAAACCTTTGCCAGCGTGTGGTGGTCTGTGTCAATCTTTTGGATGAGGCAGAGAAAAAAGGAATTTGTATCAATCTGGAAAAGCTGTCCAAAGAATTGGGAGTTCCGGTGGTGGGAACAGTGGCACGGGAAAAAGAGAATCTGGACGGCTTGCTAAAAAAATTGGATGTATGTGTAGAAATGCCATGCAGGGAAAACCAAGAAGAAGCGAATACGGAACTGTCAACGGAGGAACAGGCAGCTTTTTTCGTGAAACAGGCAGAGGAGATTGCAAAAAAGACCGTTTCCTTTGAACAGGAGGAATATTACAAAAGAGACCGGAAATTAGATAGGCTGCTGACAAGTAAAAGAACCGGATATCCGGTAATGATTCTGCTGTTGGCGTTTGTGCTGTGGCTTACCATAGCCGGAGCCAATTATCCTTCTCAGTTGTTGTCAGCTGGACTTTTTCAGATACAAGAGGAGCTGACGAAGCTGTTCCGGTTTCTGGGAGCACCGGATTGGCTCCACGGGGTACTGGTTTTGGGGATGTACCGGGTTTTGGCTTGGGTGGTATCCGTCATGCTGCCGCCTATGGCGATTTTCTTTCCCTTGTTTACACTTTTGGAGGATGCGGGATATCTGCCGAGAATCGCCTATAATCTCGATAAACCTTTCCAGAAATGTCATGCTTGTGGCAAACAAGGTCTGAGTATGTGCATGGGATTCGGATGCAATGCGGCAGGGGTGGTGGGATGCCGTATCATTGATTCTCCCAGAGAGCAGATGATAGCGATTCTGACCAACACCTTTGTACCATGTAACGGAAGGTTCCCAACACTGATAGCGTTGATTACCATGTTTTTTATAGGGACACAGGGAACCATAGGAGCATCCTTTGTCTCTGCAGGACTTTTGACCCTGTTGGTACTTTTGGGCGTGGGAATGACCTTTTGTATGTCATGGCTGCTTTCCAAAACCATTTTAAAGGGAATGCCTTCTGCATTTACACTGGAGCTGCCGCCCTATCGGAGACCGCAAATCGGAAAAGTAATTGTCCGCTCCATTTTTGACCGTACATTGTTCGTTCTCAGGAGAGCGATTGCAGTTGCGGCACCGGCGGGAATCCTTATCTGGATTCTTGCCAATGTCACAGTAGGGGATGTAAGTCTGCTGGGGCATTGTACGGCATTTTTAGACCCCTTTGCCCATCTGCTGGGGATGGATGGAGTGATTCTCACCGCATTTATTCTGGGATTTCCGGCAAATGAGATTGTAATGCCTATTATGATTATGGCTTATATGGCACAGGGGAGTCTGATGGAGATGGAAAATCTGGCGGCAATGAAAGTCTTGTTTGTAAGTCAGGGATGGACTTGGGTAACGGCGGTTTGTGTGATGATTTTTTCTCTAATGCATTGGCCCTGTTCCACCACACTTTTGAGCATAAAAAAAGAAACAGGAAGCTGGAAATGGACGCTGCTGGCAACAGTCCTTCCCACCGGAACGGGAATGCTTCTCTGTTTCCTGATTTCGGGATTGGCAAAGCTTGTGGGCTTTGTGTAGGATTAATCCTTTACATGTTTTTTGATTGCTTCAAAACTCTCTTTACTGATAACGTGTTCCATACGGCAGGCATCGGCGGCAGCAGTTTCATGGTCTACGCCCAGACGCTCTAACCAAGAGGAGAGCAGAGTGTGTCGTTCGTAAATCATCTCTGCAATTTCCCGACCACTTTCGGTCAATGTGATAAAGCCGGAGTCAGAAACGGTAATATGGTTCTTTTCCCGAAGATTCTTCATGGCAACACTGACACTGGATTTCTTAAAACCCAGTTCGTTGGCGACATCCACAGAGCGAACTACCGGAAGCGTCTTGCTCAGTATCAGAATCGTTTCTAAATAATTTTCTGCCGATTCATTGACTTTCATAGTAAAATCCCCCATCTGGTGTGTACTTGATTTTTATCAGTATAGCATGGAGAGGGGATTTTTTCAAATCCATGTAATTGATAAAAAATAATCAATTAGATTATTGACAACTAATAGAAGTTAGCATATACGGGAGTTTGACAGTTGAACATCGAAAAAAATGCTTGCAGGTCGCGTAAAACCTG
>CATWDJ010000031.1:0-22753 GCA_958349535.1 uncultured Lachnospiraceae bacterium | reverse complement strand
TCAACTGCTTTTTTCATTTTTTTACACCGCTGGATTTCTGCGGTGGACTTTTATAATACCATCTTATACCGACAAATGTCAACATCATTTTTTAGTTTTTTTCTTTTTATTTGAAAGACTTTTTTGAATCCAAAACAAATCCGGCTTTTCCTATGCTTTACAACAAAAAAGAGCCTGTTTTTTACAAGCCCTTTTGTTCTTCCGATATACCTAATTCTTTTCGCAGTGTCTTTCCTGCCCGTTGACTCTTCCACTTTCCTCCGTTATTATACCATTCTTCTATAGCCTCTATGACTGTATCACTTCGTTCTTTCATCTCCGAACACTCTTCTTCCCTTCCGTCCTCTGTTTCCATTACCATGGAAGAAATGCTTTCTATGCTGTTCTCAAACAAAATGCAATGTACATTGGAGGCAGTTTTATATTCTCCCCGATCACTATGGGGTTCCCCGTCAATAAGAAGGAATTCCACTTTTGGATATTCGTTTTGCCAAAAATATACTGCCTCTTCATAGGTATTTCCCGTACAGATAACAATCTTCGCCCCTTTTTTGATGGCTTTTTCCACGATTGCTTTTCTGGCCTCCTGTGATTCTTCCTCTGCCCAATAATAGTGATAGCTGATTCCGGTTCTATTGGCATAGGCTGCCACATCTTCTCGCATATTTTGGTATGACAATCCCTCTCTCGTTGTTTCTTCCTCTGCCAACAGGGCGATTTCAAAAATCCCATCCTTTTCATTGGACACCGCTGTATCTTTATATCCCAAAGAATCTTCTTTTCCGCAGGAACACAATATCCCTGCACTTATCATCAGTATTAGAAAAAATACTGCTGCCTTTTTCATTTTTCTTCCTTCATTAATTTTATTAAACGACTGGTTCCCAGTCTGGAAGCTCCCGCTTTTATGAATGCCTCTCCGTCTTCAAAAGACGCTATTCCTCCTGCTGCTTTTATTTTCACTCCGCTGCCTACATGTTTTGCAAAGAGTTCAATATCCTCCAAGGTTGCTCCTCCGGTGGAAAAACCTGTGGAAGTTTTGATGAAGTCTGCTCCTGCCTTTGTTACCACTTCACACATCTTTATTTTTTCTTCCTCACTTAGCAGACAGGTCTCTATAATCACCTTGAGGATTTTTTCTCCGCAGGCTTCTTTCAAAACCCGGATTTCCTCTTCTATCAAGTCAAACCTCTGCTCCTTTACCCAGCCAAGGTTAATAACCATGTCTATTTCATCTGCTCCTTTTTGAATAGCATCCTCTGTCTCCGCCTTTTTTACCTCTGTAGTATTATATCCATTTGGAAAGCCAATAACCGTACAAACCGCCATTCTGTCTCCCACATATTCTTTCGCCTGTTTCACAAAGGACGGAGGAATGCAGACAGACGCCGTCTGATAGGTCATAGCATCCTCACAAATCTGTTTTATTTCCTGCCATGTGGCAGTCTGTGCCAACAGCGTATGATCTACTTTTTGCAAAACATCTTCTTTTCTCATTTTCTTCTCCTTCTATTTCATTACAATCCCCATGACTTCCTGTACGTTCTCTACACCAAGTAACCGGATACCCTCTACATCCTTTAATCCTTTCAATGACACCTTTGGCAGGACGCAGGTGGAAAATCCCAGCTTTTTGGCCTCTGCCACTCGCTGTGCTGCCATATTTACGGCTCTCACTTCTCCGCTGAGTCCCACTTCTCCAAAACAAATCACATCCTCCGGTATGGCTTTATCCTTGTAGCTGGAAATAATCGCCATGACGATTCCCAAATCAATGGCAGGCTCTTTCATTTTGATACCTCCTGCAATATTGATGTAGGCATCACAAGCGGACATCTGCAATCCCAGTCTTTTTTCCAACACTGCCATTAACAGATTGACACGGTTGGTGTCCGTACCGTCTGCCGTACGTCTCGGAATTCCGAAATTACTGTGACAAACCAATGCCTGTATCTCCACCAGAATAGGACGGCTGCCCTCCATGGAACACGCCACCACAGAACCGGAGGCATCCTTTGGTTTTCCGCTGAGCATGTACTCCGACGGATTTTCTACCTCCTGTAATCCCGTATCCCGCATTTCAAAAACTCCGATTTCATTGGTGGAACCGAAACGGTTTTTTACTCCCCGCAAAATCCGATAGGAAGCATAGCGGTCTCCCTCAAAATACAACACAGTATCCACCATATGTTCTAAAACTCTGGGACCTGCCACCACACCTTCCTTGGTTACGTGTCCCACAATCAAAATAGCGATTCCCAGCCCCTTGGCTGTCTGCATCAATACGGAGGTGGATTCCCGCACCTGTGAAACACTACCCGGAGCGGAGGATACCTCTTCATTATACATGGTCTGTATAGAGTCAATGATAACTGCTTTGGGCTTTTCTTTGCGAATTACCTCCTGAATGATATCCAGATTCGTCTCACATAGAAGTGCCAGAGACTCCGAAAATTCTCCTATCCTCTGTGCCCGTAATTTAATCTGTTGGAGAGATTCCTCCCCGGAAATATACAGAATCTTCTCTCCTCTTTCCGAAAGGTTCCGGCACACCTGCAATAACAGGGTGGATTTTCCGATACCCGGATCTCCACCCACCAGAATCAGGGAGCCTTCCACGATTCCCCCTCCCAGTACCCGGTCCAACTCCTGAAATCCGGTACTTATTCTGCTCTGTTCATTGGTGGAAATCTCTGATATACGGCTGACCTGTGTATTTTCTGTCCGTTTTGTTTTTGTACTTTGTTTTTTATCTACAATTTCTTCTACCAGCGTATTCCATTCTTTACATGCCGGACACTGTCCCATCCACTTAGAGGACTCATACCCGCAGGACTGACAGAAGAATATGGATGTTTTTCCTTTTGCCATAATTCCCTCTTATATAAAAGAACCCGATTTTCTCGGGTTCTTCCTAATCTAACATTTCTCGACTTTTACTTCCACCTGGGTATTTGCTTCTAACTCAACACTTAAACTCAGCTTACCGCCCAGATTTGTCTTCATCTTACCGACATTGCTGCCATCGATAAAAATCTCGTATTCCGTTTCATCTTCCAGTTCCAGAGTAATCTGTGCATCCTCCGGTCCCTCCACCATAAATTTCAATCCGTTATCTGTTACGGAAAGCTCACTTACGGCTGTTCCCGGAACGGACTCATATACAAACATTCCGTTACGCTCTAACTTTGTGATTTCGGAAAAGGTCTTAACCTTGTAAATATCTCCATTGTGTTCAAAGTTATCTAATTTTGCTTTTGCCCCCAAGGTATAATCCCCAAAACTAATCGTTCCGTCTGTTTCTTTGCGAATTAATTCGCTTATTGCTGCCATTTTTTCTCCTCCTGTATAATGAAACTGATTATATTGCTATTATAGCTTATTTTATTTTGTATTACCAGTTATTTCTCTTTGATTTCAAAAACGATTTTCTTTTTCTTCAATCCCACTTCCACAGTATCTCCTCTGTGAATCTTGCCTGCCAGAATTTCTTCTGCCAGTTCGTCTTCAATCTTATTCTGAATCATTCTGCGAAGCGGTCTTGCTCCGTATTTCGGATCATATGCCTGCTCTACAATATATGCCTTTACGGAATCTCTGATGTGAAGCTCGATGTCCATCTGTTTCTCACACCGCTCCACCAGAGTTCTGGACAGCAGGGTTACAATCTGTTTCATGTCTTTTTTGGTCAGGGCATGGAACACAATGGTCTCATCAATACGATTTAAGAATTCCGGTTTGAAAATTCGTTTTACTTCTTCCATGACACCGTTTTTCATATATTCATAATCCTGCTTCTCGTCTTCCTCCGAACCAAAGCCTAATTTTTTCGGGGAGACAATGGACTGTGCCCCTGCATTGGAGGTCATAATGATAATGGTATTCTTAAAGTCTACCTTTCTTCCCTGAGCATCGGTAATGTGGCCATCATCCAGTACCTGAAGCAGAATATTAAATACATCCGGGTGTGCTTTTTCAATCTCATCAAACAGAATTACAGAGTAAGGATTTCTGCGGACTTTCTCACTTAGCTGCCCTCCCTCGTCATAGCCTACATATCCCGGAGGGGAACCTACCATTTTGGAAACACTGTGCTTTTCCATGTATTCGGACATATCTACCCGAATCATTGCCTGTTCATTTCCGAAAATTGCCTCTGCCAATGCTTTGGAAATCTCTGTTTTTCCCACTCCCGTAGGTCCTAAGAACAAGAAAGAACCGATTGGACGATTCGGGTCTTTTAATCCCACTCTTCCTCTTCGCACCGCCTTTGCCACGGCACTGACTGCTTCTTCCTGTCCAATAACACGTTTGTGCAGAATCTTTTCCAGCTTTGCTAACTTCTGACCTTCCTGTTCCGTCAGCTTGCTTACCGGTATTTTCGTCCAGGAAGCAACTACTTCCGCAATCTCGTTTTCTCCCACCGTAAGTTCTTTTTTATCTGCATCTCTATGATATTTTTTTACCTGTTTTTCATGGAGCTTTAACAGTTCTTCTTTTTCTTTTTTTGCCGCTTTGGCATCCTCCATATGAAGATTGCGAACTGCCTCCTCTATCTCATCATCCAGCTCTTTGAGACGGAACTCCACTTCCCGTATCTGTTTTGGAGTCTTGAAGCTGCCAAGACGTACCTTGGAAGCCGCCTCGTCCATTAAATCAATGGCTTTGTCCGGAAGATTCCGGTCATTGATATATCGCTCAGATAGCTGTACGGCTGCCCGGATTCCTTCATCGGTGATGTGCACATGATGATGTTTCTCGTAATAAGAACGTAAGCCCTTTAAAATTTCAACTGCTTTTTCCTCATCCGGCTCTTCCACGGTCACCGGCTGGAACCTCCGCTCCAATGCCGCGTCCTTTTCGATATATTTGCGGTACTCTTCTATGGTAGTAGCACCTATCAACTGAATCTCACCTCGGGCAAGGGAAGGTTTTAAAATATTGGATGCATCAATGGCTCCCTCTGCTCCTCCTGCTCCGATAATGGTATGCAATTCATCGATAAACAACAAGATGTTGCCTGCTTTTTTTACCTCTGCAAGTACCTTTTTTACACGTTCCTCAAATTCTCCCCGGTATTTAGAACCTGCCACAATACCGGACAAATCCAAGGTCAATACTCTTTTATCCAACACCGTATCCGGCACCATTCCCGATACGATACTCTGTGCTAACCCTTCCACAACTGCTGTCTTACCCACTCCCGGCTCGCCAATCAGACAAGGATTGTTTTTTCCTCTTCTGCTGAGAATCTGAATCACTCTTTGAATCTCTTCTTCTCTTCCGATAACCGGATCTAACTCACCCTCTCTGGCAAGCTGTGTCAAATCTCTGGAATACTGGCTTAAGGTTGGGGTAACATCTCCCCCCTTTTTCTTTACCGGTTTTCCGTTCTGAAAATCTTCTTTGTACAGAGCAGTATCCTCTCCAATTGCCACCAGAGTCTCTATATACATTTTCTGCAAATTGACACCCATAGTGTTCAGAAGACGTACTGCTGCACAATCTGACTCTTTGATCAGTGCAATTAACAGATGTTCCGTTCCGATTTCACTGCTTTTGAATCGTTCTGCCTCGTTTTGTGCAGCCTCCAATACTCTCAAGGTTCTGGGAGAATAGCCCTCCGCATCCAAAATGGCAACACCTGCCGAAGGTGCAATCAGGCTCTCAATCAAGTCCATAATCTTATTTTCTTCCACACCCATAGACATCAGAACTTTTGCAGCTACGCCGCTTCCCTCTTTTAATAATCCCAAAAGAAGATGCTCGGTTCCGATATAGTTGTGATGCATCATCTTAGAGCTTTTTCCTGCCAGCTCCATTGCTTTTTTTGCTTTTTCTGTATATGGTTTCTGCATAGTGTGCCTCTCTTTTACAAGTCATTTAAATCTAATACTTCGATATCGCTATCATAATCATATTTCTTTTTCGGCTCCTGTACCGGTTTCTGTACTGGTTCTTCTACCGGCTCATCCAAAAATTCCTCCGGCTCGTCCTCGTCATAATATTCCTCTTCGAACTCTTCCTCTCCCTCTTCCTCGTATTCATCTTCTTCGTACTCTTCATCTTCTTCCCAGTCTTTGTACTGTCTTACCTTGAGAAGCGTGTTAATCCATAATACCAAAAGAACCGCAATCATAAAGACCAAAATTGCGATAATCATACGATATTTATTTTTATCTTTTTTGTATTTTTCTTCTAACTGTGTATACTGTTTGCCTAAGTATTCTGTGTCGGAAATTTCTTCCTCTTCTTCACCTTCTGCAACTTCTTCTCCATCTGATTTATATTCGGTATAGGTTTTCTCCTCCGACTGATACTCATACCAGCTCTTTTCCCCGTCCTGATTCATAGCATACAAAAGATAAACAGATGTGTTTTCTGCTCCCTCTTCCTGATATGCCTCTGCTGTTCCTTTTTCCAGTTCTAACTCTGCGGCGGTATACCCCTCCGGTGCCTGAGAATCAGCCATCTCTTCCGGTAAGGCAAAGATAAAGTTTTCCCCATCCTGAATACGGAGGAACGGATACACACTTTCCGTATCGTCCTGATAGATATAATATGCCGCAGCACCGGACTGCTGATTCAGCAGACAAATCATAGAAATATCTGCCTTGTCGAACTTCAGACCTTTGTATTTTTTTCCTTTACACTCCACCTTTGTCTCAGAAAACCCTGTAGGATATTTGCTCGGATTCAGGTTTTCCGTTATCACAAGCTCCTTGCCATCCACCGTAAACTTTGCATTGTTTGCCAAAGTATTTGTCTGGTTGGAAGAACTGTTACTACTACTGCTGCTGTTATTATTATCGGTAGTCTGTGTCTGCTGTGTACTTGTGGTGTTGGAGTTTCCGGTTGCCTCCACATTTCCCATATTAGAAAACAGAATTGCCGTACTCAGACAAACTGTCAGACCAAAACCTATGATTTTTTTCTTCATAATATTTATGCCTCCATTAAGGTAATCTTGCTTTTTCGAATCTATTTTATTATAGGAAATGTTGTAGATTTCTGTCAACCTAAATCTATCGCCTTTTTGGTTTACATAATTCTTCCATCAATAATCCTCCCCAAATGCTTCCGCAGAGAATAAAATAGATTCCCAACAGCTTTTGGGTTCCCCATTCATAAATATTACTTCCCGTCAATACCGCAAAAACGGCAATAATTCCCACCGCTGCCGCCGCTGCCATAAGACAGGTAACAAATACGGTTTCCAAATCTATCCCTTTCTTTTTCTTTCTGTGATATGTAACTGCTCCTGCTGTCATGGCTTTTTCCTCCTCTTTTCTCTTATTCATGTATCTGTTTTTTGTCTGTTTCCTCCCATGGAAAACAGGACTTGTCATCAATATAAACATCTGCATAGATTTTTCTGGAATCACTCCCGTATTTTTGGATAATTTCCTCGGTATTCTGATTCACCTTATCAAACACCAACCCGAACTTTTCGCACCACGCAACTGCTGCTTCCAGTTCTTTCCCACAGCGACAGGTCCAGAGTATCAACTGACATCCTTCCTGCTGTAATTTTTTCAGCAGACCTATCAGTGGCAAATTAGGTACTCCCATGTCCGGATAGGCATCGGTACAGAGGGTACCGTCAAAATCAACTGCAATAATCTGATATTTATTCATAAGCCCCTCCTTTATTATGCTTCAAAATAATCCCGATAATCCTGTTCATTGGCAAACAGTATGTATCTTCCTTCCACATATCCCATATATCCGTCCGCAACCAAATATCCTTTCATCCTGATTCCTCCTTTTCGCCTTTGCTTTTTGTAACTGTATCTTACACTTTTGTATGTACCAAATAACGGACTTTCAACTTTTTTTCTTTACAATATGGCGAAATCGTAAGAGAAATATGCCTTGCGGTATTTTCTCTTTTTCGTTATCATTATATTTATAGTACACAAGGAGGGTTTTCCTATGAAAAATAAAAATTGTATCGTTGCTCAGTCCGGCGGTCCAACTGTTGCAATTAATGCCAGTCTTGCAGGTGTTGTAAAGGGAATTAAAGATTCCGAAAAATATGACACTCTTTACGGTTCCGTAAACGGTATTCTGGGAATTTTAAATGATAATCTGATTAACTTAAGCGAAATTGTCGCTGATGATGATGTTTTAAATATGTTAAAACATACTCCATCCATGTATCTGGGCTCCTGCCGATACAAATTGCCGGATGTGGAGACTTCACCGGAGACTTATGAAACGATTTTTAAAATCTTTGAGAAATACAATGTAGGTGCATTTTTCTACATCGGTGGAAATGATTCTATGGATACCGCTTTGAAGTTATCCAAATATGCGGAAAAAATCGGCAGTGATGTGCGGGTAATGGGTATTCCGAAAACCATTGATAATGACTTATGTGTAACCGACCATACACCGGGATTCGGTTCCGCTGCAAAATACATAGCATCTACAATTTTAGAGATTGCACATGATACTTTCAGCTACCCGGTAAAAAGTGTTACCATTATTGAAATTATGGGGCGTGACGCCGGATGGCTTACCTCTGCTTCTGCTCTTGCCAGAACAGAATACAACGATGCTCCACATTTGATTTATCTGCCGGAAACTGCTTTTGACACAGACAAATTCATAGCTGACGTCAAAGAACTTCTGGAGACAAAGGATTCGGTTATTGTTGCCGTATCGGAAGGTATTCGGGATGCCAACGGCAATTATATCAGTGCTACTTCCCAGACAGTGGACGGTTTCGGTCACAGCCATTTGAGCGGTGCCGGAAAATGTCTGGAAAACATTGTAAAAGAACATGTGGATGTAAAGGTACGTTCCGTGGAAATCAATGTATTACAGCGTTCCGGTGCTCACATTTCTTCCTCCACGGATTTGGATGAAGCTTTTTCTCTGGGTAAAAATGCCGTTAAACTTGCCGAAGACGGAAAAACAGGCTACATGGTAACCATTCACCGCCTGTCTTCTTCTCCATATAAGGTTTCTTATGAATTTGCAGATATCAACGGCATTGCCAATGAGGTAAAAACCGTTCCGAGAGAATGGATTAACGAAGCCGGCAATGATGTTTTAGAGCCAATGTATGAATATCTTCGCCCTCTGATTGTGGGAGAACCGGATATTACTTACAAAGACGGACTTCCGGTTTATATGGATATTTCACATCTTACAAAATAAACGACACAGAGCAAAAGACCGAAGCTATCCTGCTTCGGTCTTTTTGATTTTATTCCTTTACCCGTGCTGTCAGTTTTCCCTCTGTCTCATCCATCAGAATCACATCTCCTGCTCGGACTTTGTCTGCCAGTATTAATTTTGCCGCTTCGGTCTCCACCGTCTTTTGCAGATACCGTTTCATCGGTCTTGCACCATATATCGGATCAAAGCCATGTTCAATGATATATTGCTGTGCTGCGTCAGATAACTCTACGGAAACCTCCTTGTCCACCAGACGGCGGTTCAAATCTTCCATCAAAAGGTGGATGATGTTTCCTATATTATCCTTGGTCAAAGGCTTGAACATGATAATCTCATCCAAACGGTTCAGAAATTCCGGTCGGAAGCTGCCACGGAGTTCTCCCATAACCGCATCCTCCGCCTCTTTGCTGATATTACCATCGCTATCGATTCCATCCAACAGATAAGCGGAACCGATATTGGAGGTCATAATCAGAATCGTATTTTTAAAATCTACGGTACGTCCCTGAGAATCCGTGATTCGTCCGTCATCCAATACCTGAAGCAATACGTTAAACACATCGGGATGTGCTTTTTCCACTTCGTCAAAGAGAACTACGGAGTATGGTTTTCTGCGGACTGCCTCGGTAAGCTGACCGCCTTCCTCATATCCTACATATCCCGGAGGTGCTCCAATCAGACGGGATACGGAATATTTCTCCATATACTCGCTCATATCAATACGCACCATATTGTTTTCATCGTCAAACAGACTTGCCGCCAAGGTCTTTGCCAGCTCTGTCTTTCCCACACCGGTAGGACCTAAGAACAGGAAGGAGCCGATTGGTTTTGTGGGATCTTTGATACCTGCCTTGGAACGGATGATTGCCTCTGTTACCTTGGTTACTCCCTCATCCTGACCTACCACACGTTTGTGAAGTTCCTCATCCAAATGCAAGGTTTTGTTCCGTTCGCTTTCCGTCAGCTTTGCCACCGGAATTCCCGTCCATCGGGAAATAATCTTTGCAATTTCCTCCTCGGTAACACTTTCATGCACCAACGAGAAATCCTCTGTTTTTGCTTTTTCTTCCTCTATGGCAAGCTGTTCTTCCAACTGCGGCAGCTTCCCGTATTGCAGTTCCGCCGCCTTTTCCAAATCGTAATTCTGTTTTGCCAGTGTAATTTCTGTTTTCAGAGACTCCAAATCCTCCCGCAGTTTCTGAACCTTTTCCACAGTTTTCTTTTCGTTGTCCCACTGTGCTTTTCTGGCAGTAAATTCATCCTTCAACTCTGCCAGCTCTTTTTGCAGGGCTGCAAGACGATCCTGACTGAGCCGGTCCTCCTCTTTTTTCAATGCCGTCTCTTCAATCTGAAGCTGCATGATACGGCGGTTCAGTTCGTCCAGCTCCGTGGGCATGGAATCCAATTCTGTCTTAATCAATGCACAAGCCTCGTCCACTAAATCAATGGCTTTATCCGGCAGGAAACGGTCGGAAATGTAACGGTTAGAAAGCACTGCCGAGCTGACCAAGGCTCCGTCGGTAATTTTAACACCATGGAATACCTCGTACCGTTCTTTGATACCTCTCAGAATCGAAATGGTATCCTCCACTGTGGGTTCATCTACCTGTACCGGCTGGAAACGACGCTCCAAAGCCGGGTCTTTTTCGATATATTCCCGATACTCATCCAATGTGGTGGCACCGATACAATGCAGCTCTCCTCTGGCAAGCATTGGCTTTAACATATTTCCCGCATCCATGGCACCCTCAGTTTTTCCGGCACCTACAATGGTATGCAGCTCATCGATAAAGAGAATAATCTGTCCGTCACTCTTTTTCACTTCGTCCAGAACGGCTTTCAGACGTTCCTCAAACTCTCCGCGGTATTTCGCTCCCGCCACCAGAGATGCCATATCCAGAGCAAACAGCTTCTTATCCTTCAAGCCCTCCGGCACATCTCCCTGTACGATACGCTGTGCCAAGCCTTCCACAACGGCAGTTTTTCCTACACCCGGTTCACCGATTAACACCGGATTGTTTTTCGTCTTTCTGGAAAGAATTCTCACCACGTTTCGTATCTCAGTATCTCTGCCGATTACCGGGTCCAGCTTCTGGTCTCTGGCCCGCTCTACCATATCATAGCCGTATTTTTCCAAGGTATCGTAAGTTGCTTCAGGATTGTCTGAGGTAACCCGCTGATTACCACGAACGGTAGAAAGGCTCTGTAAAAAGCGTTCCCTTGTGATTCCATATTCTTTAAACAGCTCTTTCATGGCTTTGTTCGGATATTTTAAAAGTGCCAAAAACAGATGCTCCACCGAAACATATTCGTCTCCCATCTGTTTTGCTTCATCCTCTGCGTGAATCAGAACATTGTTCAGATTCTGTCCTACATAAATCTGTCCGCCGGAAACCTTCACTCTTGCTTCCAGTTTGCGGAGAGCATTGTCTTCAAAATGCTGCCTCTGAATGTCCATCTTCTCAATCAGTTTCGGAATCAGACCATCCTCCTGCTGCATAAGTGCCACCAGCAGATGCTCCTGCTCTATCTCTTGATTTCCGTAATCATAAGCAAGCTTTTCACATGCATTGATTGCTTCTACGGATTTTTGTGTGAATTTCTGAATGTTCATACTTCTACGCCCCTTTCTATGTTGACTCCTTATATTAGAAGTACCTTGCTTTTGATTTTTTATTCTTACAAGATAAGGTATAGCACGTTTTGTTAGCAGAGTCAATAGGCGAGTGCTAATTTTCTGAAAATTTTACTTGTTCAGCGGTTTCTATTTTAAATGTAATTTTTACCTCTTTCATTCTTTGTGACCGAATATACAATGCCGCCTCTCCTGCCTGTCCGGTGGTCCTGATATAGGTTCCTGTCATTCCACCGGATAAGGAAACCACCTTTGGACCAATCACTTCTATAGGACCTTCTATATCAAATGTAACAGGCTCTGCCGCATATGGCATCAAATTCTTGTTCTGGTCGACGCACCGGATTCTTACCGCCGCCACATCATAACTGTGTTCTTCCCTAAGCTGTGTATGACTTACTACCGTTTCAAGAGACATTTCCCGCACCGGCTCTTTTCGGATTGTTGATACTACCTGTCCATCCTTTATTGCTTCAAGACGGTATGTCGTTACTTTTCCACCCCAGTCACCAATATAACGGTTATATAAAACAACCGCATCCTGTGGCTTCATGTGATGCAGCAACATCATTTTTACGGCAATCCATTTGATTTTTAATGGTAAATGGGACATGCCCTGTCTCGCAACGGTATTTAAAGCAAGCTTTATTTCATCTGCCTGCTTCTTTCCAAAGTTCTCCTGTCTTGCAAGCTGTTCTCCGATAAAATCATCCAGACAGATTGGTCCATGAGCTAAATGCTTAAATTCACTGTCATCATTTTGGAACTCACGAATAAACTGATCGTTTTTATACAGCCTTACACTATCGGCATTGGTAAAAACATACGTATCTCTTCGATTACATCCCGGATGCTCTCCAATATCCATAGTGCTTCCCAGTTCCATCACATTTTCATGCTCCGACTGGCTGGCATAGACATATGCCGCGAGCTTGGGATTCCGAAACATATCCATGACACCATGATAACAGATACGGTCTCCGCTCCCAAAGTCCTTATGGGTATTATAATCAAACATACACCAGCCAAAACTTCCGGCAATATCCCTTTCTCCTGCTACCGCATCCAATACTCTTGCATGACGCAGACTATGTTCTACCCGATGTTCTTCGCAATCATAATTTTTCGTTGGAAACATATGTCCGTTATATTCAGAAATAAGATACGGCTTGCTGTTATCTGAAGTTATCTTTTTCTTTGGCTCACAGCCTGCATTCTCTCCCTCATGGGAAAAGTCATTATAGGTATATACGTCTTCTAACAGACTGCTTTTCTTATGTGCCCGCACGCCTCCTGTCTGTCTGCTGTCATCGAGTCGATGGGCAGCTTCATTGGTACGCTGATAAAATTCATCATCATCCCCGGACTCATTGATTCTGACACCCCACAAAATAATGGACGGATGATTCCGGTATTGGAGTACCATCTCTTCCACATTTTTTACTGCCTGTTCCTTCCACGCTTCATCACCAATATGCTGCCACCCCGGTATTTCCGTAAATACCAAAAGCCCTAATTCATCACAGCGATTGATAAATTCCTGGGACTGCGGATAATGGGAGGTACGCACTGCATTTACTGCCAGTTCCTTTTTTAAGATATCCGCATCATACCTTTGCATGGAAGCCGGCATTGCATAACCTACATAGGGATAGCTCTGATGACGATTCAATCCTCTCAGCTTTATCTTTTTTCCGTTTAGATAACAGCCGTCTGCACGGAACTCACATTCCCGGAATCCAAAAACAGTTGTTTTTTCCTCCAGACATTTCCCCTGATATTGCAATCTGGTATGTAACTCATAAAGTACAGGATGCTCTGTATCCCAGACTTCTATTTCTTCCACCTGATAAACACTCCTGTTGTTTCCCTTATCCTCTCCCAATGACCGCTCTACGGTACTTCCACACTTACACAAAAAATAGCATACTTCGTATCCTTCTTCCTTACTGCTTAGCGTATTTTCAATCCAAAGCTGTGCCTGATGTTCCTGCTGCAATTTCGTTTTTACAAAAATATCTTCAATATAGGTTTTTTCACGAATCTCCAAATACACATCCCGATAAATTCCACCATATGTCATATAATCAATAACATTTCCAAATGGAGGAATATTTAAGTTTTCTCTGGAATCCACCTTCACAACAATCAAATTATTTTCGCCAAATTTCAAATGCTGTGTTAACTCTACCGAAAATGCCGTATACCCACAGGAATGTGTTCCAACTACTGCCCCATTACAATAGACCGTTGCTTCATGTGCAACTCCTTCAAAAGTCAAAAAAATCCTCTTATTTTTCCAGTTTTCTTCTCCATACAGCACCTTCCGATAACCACTTACCATCTGATACTCCTGTTCATCAAAATAATGAAATGGCGTTTCCTTGCAGGTATGCGGAAGTCTCACCTGTTTTAATCCTGCTGCTTCCTTTTCCTCTAATAATTCGTTTGTAAAATGTTCTGTAAACTGCCAATCATTGTTCCAATAAATTCTACCCACCGTTTCACTTCCTTTCTGTAATTCCATGCATCAATATTTCCAACGGTTCTGTTTCCTTATAGGAAACCAAAATTTTATTTTTAGTTTCCAATATTGTAACATGGTTTACAAAAAAAAGCAGTTGGAATTCTCACTAAAATTTCAACTGCTTTTTTATATAAATTTTCGGTTATTCAAAACGATATATCGTTGTTGATTCATATGGTTTTTCCGGTTCAAAAACTACGCTGGGGAAAGACGGTTCATTCACTGCATTTGGAAAAAACTGCGTTTCCAGACAAAATCCGCTTCTTCCGTTATAAACATGCCCCTTCTTTCCGCCTTTCATGTGCTTAAAATCACCCACATAAAACTGTACCCCCGGCAAGTCCGTATAAGCATACATCTTTCTTCCGCTCTTCTCATCCAGCACCTCTGCAAACAGCTTTATACTCTGATTCCAGTCTTCAATTACCCAGTTATGATCATAACCGTCTGCTATTGCTATTTGCTCAAAATCCGCATGTATACCGTCTCCTATTTTTTGAAACTCTCTAAAATCCATAGGCGTACCTGACACATCTGCCAATTCACCGGTGGGAATATGCTCCGGAGTAATGGGTGTATACTTTGATGCATACAATTTTATTTTATGTTCTAAAACTTCTCCATTGCCTTCTCCCGAAAGATTAAAATAGGAATGATTGGTTGGGTTCAAAATTGTTTTCTTATCCGTTGTAATTGAATAATGAATTTTCAACTCATTTTCCTCGGTCAGCGTATAGGTCACAGTATTTTTCTTATTTCCCGGAAATCCAAGCATTCCATCTGCCATATCCAAGAAAAACACAACACTGTCCGGTCTTGTTTCCACATCCCATATCTGCTTATGATAGCCAAAGTTCTCATCACTATGAAGATTGTTTTTCCCTTCATTTGCTTTTAAGCAATACTTTTTTCCCTCTATGGAAAAAGCTGCATCTGCAATACGATTTCCGTTTGGCCCTACTGTGGCTCCCAAAAAACTGCTGTTTTCAAAATAATACTCTGCTTTATCATAGCCAAGCACTATATCATCCGTTTTACCGCTTTTATCCGGTACCCAAAGCTGTACCAGATTCGCACCATAGTTCATAACAACGGCTTTCATTCCGTTTTTGTTCGTCAATGTATACAGGGAAATTTTTTTTCCCTCTTTTGTTGTTCCAAATAGTTTTTTCTCACCTAGCATTTTTGAATTAATCTTATTTATATCTCGCCGTAACTTCTTTTTCGAAAAGTTTGTTTACTTCATCCGAACTTGGATCAACCATAACATTTTTGCTATCCACAGTATCTAATCTCATGGAATCTCTGGTACAAAATACAGAACCACCTGTTCCAAAAGCAAAACAATTATAAGTCGTATCATATACCTGTTTATCCGCACCTTCAACATTTGCGAAAGTGATGGAATCATAAAAGACATTTGGAACCGTGCCGCCAACTGTATAACTCAGGGTTGGGTACACCATTTTTTCCTCCTGAACATTATTTCCACTGGCATCTGTTTTTATCACAAACGAAAACGGCAAATCATAAAATGGACCTGCACAGGAAAATCTTTTCATCGCATTCCCTCTTTTCTTATGTTTGATTCTTGATAAAATAATTTTACTATAAAACAGGTATCCCATCAAGAAAATGTTCTTATGAAACACATAAAAAATGATGGAATACTCCTAGTTTTGCCACCGATAACAAGGACGGGTCAATTCTCTTGTAATCATGATTCCTGTCACTACTGCTGCCATAAAATCTGCCACCGGACCTGCATACATGATACCGTCAATTCCCATGAAATACGGAAACACTAACAGCAACGGCAGCAAAAAGATAATCTGTCTTGTCAAAGACAGGAATACACCGCCTTTTGGCTTTCCGATAGCTGTAAAAAAGTTAGAGGAAATCGGCTGTAAAAAATTCAAAAATGTAAAGAATAAGTACACATGAAAATACCGTATGGCAAACTGATAATATTCTTTGGAACCGTCGCCAAAAATAGATATAATCTGCCGCGGTGCAAACTGGAACAGTAAAAATGCAATCAATGCCAAGCCAAAACCATAGGTAATTGCCCGCAGATATGCCTCTTTCACACGTCCGTATTTTTTTGCTCCATAGTTGAAGCTTACAATAGGCTGAAGTCCTTGGGAAATTCCGATAATAAAGGACATAAACACCTGATTTACTTTTGTGATGATTCCCGCACAGGCAATGGGAATTGCTTCCCCATAGACAGACAGGGAACCATAGTACTTCAACGATTTATTCATTACAATCTGCACAATCATCATTGCAAACTGATTGCTGCAAGGGGCTGTTCCCAAGGACATGATTCTTCCCACATTTTTTGCCTTAGGCAAAAGATGTTCTCTTTTGAGCGTTACAGTCTGGCAATGACTAAGATACCAGATTACAAGTATTCCCGAGATGACCTGTCCAATAACTGTGGCTGCTGCAGCTCCCTTCATTCCCCAATCTAACTTAAATACAAAAAGAGCATCCAGACCGGTGTTGATAACAGCTCCTACCAGATTGCAAACCATGGCAACCTTTGGTCTGCCGTCTGCACGAATCAAATGACCGCCTCCGGTGGTGAGAATCAACAGTGGAAATCCCAATGCAATTATTCTGGTATACTCCTTGGCATATCCCAAAACATCCTCCGGCGAACCAAAAAAACGCAGCATGGGTTCCAGAAAAAGTTCTGTTACCACGCCTAACACCAAGCCACAGATGACCAGCATGGCTGCCGCATTTCCCAGATAAAATACTGCCTTTTCCTTCTCTCCTCTTCCCGATGCAATGTTAAATGCCGAAGCCCCTCCAATTCCAAAAAGCAGGGCGATTGCCACACAGGAGATAGACAGGGGAAAAGAAATATTGGTTGCTGCATTTCCCAGTTCTCCCACACTTCTTCCTATAAAAAACTGATCCACGATGTTGTATAAGGAACTGACCAGCATGGCAACAATGCTGGGAATCGCAAACTGCCGAAGTAATTTATGGGTACTCTCCTCCCCCAAAGGGTTCTTTCTTATCTCTTCACTCATCATTTTCTCACTCTCTTTTCAAATTTTTGACAGATTGCCCCAAGAGACGAATCATTTCTCTTTGTTCTTCCTCCGTCATATTTTTCATTAGAATTTCATTCCATTTTTGTTTCGCTTCCTCTATCACCTGCCGCACCCCATGGCCTTTCTCTGTGAGGTAGATTCGGTTACAACGTCGGTCCTGTTCATCCTTCTGTTTTTCCACGAAACCCTTGTTTATCAAGGATTGTAATGCTCTTGCAATAGCGGATTTGTCCATCTCCAGCTCTGCCACAATCTCCTCCTGAGTCACTCCCTCTCTGGCGTACAACCGCAAAAGAATGGGATATTCCGCTGAAGTAATATGATATTCCTTTAAAGACTGGGTCCAATAAACCTGTGCTTTCCGATACAGGATGGAAAGCAATCTTCCCGGATTGTTCTGCATATCATTTTCCTCATTTCCATTATTTTCTTTTATTACAATTATACGTTATACCCTAAATTAGTTGCATTGTCAACTATTTACAGAACAAAGTGGACCAGCCCACATTTTCACAAATAAATAATTAGAACCGCAGCTATATTACAATATATTTACGGTCCTTCTTTCTTACCTTATTCTATTCATCAGGCAACCCAAAGTTTATCACTCTGTTTCGTTTCCTGACAGATTTTCAAAAAATAGTTGTGTACTTCCGTATTATTTGTTACCTCTGGATGAAAAGAAATTCCAATCTGATTTTGGTAACGGACTCCTACGATCCGCCCCTCCACCTTTGCCAGAACTTCCACATCCTCTCTAGCTTCTTCTATGTATGGTGCCCGGATAAAAGTCATGGGGATTTTTCCGATTCCTTTCATCTCTTCCTCTGCCAAAAAGCTACCTAACTGCCTTCCGTAGGCATTTCTCTTTACCGTTACCGGCAGGGTTCCAAAATAGACCTGCTTATCATTGGACAGTTTTTCTGCCAGAAGAATCAATCCCGCACAGGTCCCCAGCACCGGACAGCCTTCCTGTATTTTCTGTTTCAGAGCCTCAAACAAATCCAGTTCTCTGAGCAGTTTTCCCATAACGGTGCTTTCTCCTCCCGGAAGTACCAGTCCGTCAAAATCCTGTTCCAAATCTTTTTTCTGCCGTATTTCAAAGCAATCGGCTCCCAGAGAGGTCAGCATCTTTTCATGCTCCGCAAAGGCTCCCTGCACCGCAAGAATTCCTATTCTCATCTGTTATTTGCCCCTTTCCGCCATCAGCAGCTCAATCTCCTGCTCATTAATTCCCACCATGGCTTCTCCCAAATCCTCAGACAATTCTGCCAGCAGCTTTGCATCCTGATAGTTAGTTACCGCTTTCACGATTGCCTCTGCCCGTTTCTTCGGATTTCCTGACTTAAAGATTCCAGAACCTACGAACACGCCTTCCGCACCCAACTGCATCATCAATGCCGCATCTGCCGGAGTAGCCACACCGCCTGCCGCAAAGTTTACCACCGGTAATCTCTTATTGTCATGGACGTACTGCACCAGTTCATAAGGCACCTGCAGCTCCTTGGCTGCCTGAAACAGTTCATCTTCCCGCATGGAGCCAATCCGTGCAATTTCCTGATTCATCTTCCGCATATGGCGTACCGCCTGAACCACATCTCCGGTTCCCGGTTCTCCTTTGGTACGAATCATGGAAGCTCCCTCGTTGATTCTTCGCAATGCCTCTCCTAAATCCTTCGCTCCGCAGACAAAAGGTACCCGAAACTTGGTCTTATCAATATGAAATACATCATCTGCCGGGGAAAGCACTTCACTCTCGTCAATATAATCAATCTCAATGGCCTCCAATATCTGTGCCTCTGCAAAATGTCCGATTCTGCATTTTGCCATAACCGGAATGGTTACCGCCTCCTGAATGCCCTTAATCATCTTCGGGTCACTCATTCTGGACACTCCCCCTGCGGCACGAATGTCCGCCGGAATCCGCTCCAGTGCCATAACTGCACAGGCTCCTGCCTCCTGAGCAATTCTCGCCTGCTCCGGTGTGGTGACATCCATGATGACACCGCCTTTTAACATTTGTGCCAGTTCTTTGTTTAATTCATATCTGTTTTCGTTCATGATAGCCTTTCATCTCCTACTTTTTTAATATGTTTTAAGTGTACAGCTATTATAACGCACCTCTGTCTTTTTGAAAGTTCCAGTTTTTCATTTTTTGACCATGCCAGTTTATGAGACTGCTTTGAAAGCTTCCTCTAAATCTTCGATAATATCATCAATATTTTCTGTACCGATGGACAGACGGATGGTATTCGGCTTGATACCCTGATCTAACAGCTCCTCTTCATTTAACTGAGAATGGGTGGTGGATGCCGGATGGATGACTAAGGATTTTACATCTGCCACATTTGCAAGCAGGGAGAATAACTCCAGATTGTCAATAAACTCTTTTGCCTTCTCGGCATCTCCCTTAATTTCAAAGGTAAAGATAGAACCGCCGCCCTTCGGGAAGTATTTTTTGTACAGTTCCTGCTGCTCTTTATCGGTAGATACCGCCGGATGATTTACCTTTTCTACCTGCGGATGATTCTCCAGATATTCTACGACCTTTAAGGCATTCTCCACGTGACGCTCCACTCTTAAAGACAGAGTCTCCAATCCCTGTAAGAAAATAAATGCATGGAATGGGGAAAGGGTTGCTCCGGTGTCACGCAGCAGAATTGCACGGATTTTTGTCACAAAGGCTGCGGCTCCTACCGCTTTGGTAAAGCTGATTCCGTGATAGCTCGGATTCGGCTCTGTCAATGACGGAAATTTTCCGCTTGCCTCCCAGTCAAATTTTCCGCTGTCTACGATAACGCCGCCGATGGTAGTTCCGTGACCGCCGATAAACTTGGTTGCAGAGTGAACTACGATATCTGCACCGTATTCAATCGGGCGTACCAGATACGGGGTTGCAAAAGTGTTGTCAACCACTAAAGGAATCTTATGTGCATGGGCAATATTTGCTAATTTCTCAATATCTACTACATCAGAATTGGGATTGCCCAATGTTTCAATGTGGATTGCCTTTGTATTCTCTTTGATGGCTGCTTCTACTTCTTCATAATTAAATGGGTCTACAAAAGTAGCTGTAATTCCGTATTCCGGTAATGTATGTGCCAACAGGTTATAGGTTCCGCCATAGATATTCTTTGCTGCTACGATGTGATCTCCGGCATGTGCCAGATTCTGAAGTGTATAGGAGATGGCTGCTGCTCCCGAAGCCACTGCCAAGGCTGCTACACCACCTTCCAAAGCTGCGATTCTCTGTTCAAACACATCCTCCGTCGGATTGGTCAGTCTTCCGTAGATATTTCCCGCATCGCTGAGTCCAAATCTGGCTGCGGCATGCTCACTATTGCGGAATACATAGGAAGATGTCTGATAAATTGGTACGGCTCTTGCATCTGTCACCGAATCCGGCTGTTCCTGTCCCACATGTAACTGTAAAGTCTCAAATTTTAAATTTCTCTCTGCATATGTTTTTTTACTCATAATCCTTTACCTCTCTTTTCTTTATTTTATATTTTCATGTAATTCCTATCTGTTTGCAAGGATATAATAGCACGGTAATTTTTTCCTGTCTAATATAGAAAAAAACCAGCTAGTTATAGGTTACACCTATATCCAACCGGTTCACTTTTTTCTGTAGGAATATTCCCCTTTTTAACAACTATCTGATTCTTCCATATATTTTCTAATAATTACATGTTTATCCCATATCTTCCATTTTGTATGAAGGATTTCCTTCATTTTATTTCCATATTTAACGTTCCACCTTCCGCCGAAGTCCCATCAATATCTTTTTTTCCATTCTGGATACCTGAACCTGACTGACCCCCAATTCTTCTGCGGTTTGTGCCTGAGTCTTTTCCTGAAAATACCGCAGCCTCAAAAGCTTCCGTTCCTTTTCTTCCAGTTCTCCTAAAAGCTGCTCCACCAACAGCTTGTTGACAACAAATTCCTTCTCATAGTCTTCCTGCCCCCATTGGCTGCCTCCCGCGGGAACGGCTCCGCCTTTGGCGGAAAGCTGTTCTTCCAGCGAAATCTCACTCCCGTCCTTTTCATATACACGTTGGGACAAAGAGGATACCTCCCGGTTTGCCTCCAATGCCAGAATAATTTCCTCCGTTCCCAATCCGGTGGCTGCCGACAGCTCTTCTAAAGTGGCATCCCTGCCTTTTTCCTGTTCAATGATTTCCCGTGCCTGTGCAATGTGGTATCCCTGTTCCTTCAAACCTCTGGAAACCCGCATCATAGAATTATCCCGAAAAAATCTCTTTAATTCTCCGATAATCAGGGGTACCGCATAGGTGGAAAAAGCCACTCCATACTGCATATCAAACCGGTCGATGGCTTTCATCAACCCAATCATTCCGATTTGAAACAGCTCGTCCTTCTCATAACCACGATGCTCGAATCTTTTTGCAACAGCATAAACCAGCGGTCTGTTTTCCAAAATCAAGGTTTCTCTTGCCTCTTCATCTCCTGTATGTGCTCTGGCAAGCAATTCCTCAAATTGAATCATCCTACACCGTTCCTATCTCTTTTTCCATAATTATCTTAGTTCCCAAATCCCTATGAGACTCTATGGACACAGCATCCATAAATGCCTCCATGATAGAAATTCCCATCCCTGCATTTTCCCATTCCGGTCTGGTGGTATAGAAGGGTTCCCTTGCCTTTTCAATGTCTTCGATTCCCTTGCCACGGTCGATGATTTCAATATGTACTTTTTGCCCTGCGGTCATACAATGCATCTCTATTTCTTTTTGTGGATTCTCTTCATATCCGTGAATCAAAGCATTGGTGACCGCCTCTGCCACCGCTGTTTTGATATCCGAAAGTTCCTCCACGCTGGGGTTCAAAGGAGCTAAGAATGCTGCTATTGTAATTCTGGCAAAGCTTTCATTGACGGAACGTGCCGAAAAAGTAAGTTTCATTTCGTTTCTGTCCATGTCTCATCCCCTCCTTCCTTTACCTTGATAAGTTTGTGCAGTCCTGACAGCAGAAAAATCTTCTGGATTCTTTCATTCATATGCTCTGCCGTTACTTCACCACCTGAAAATTCCATGTTTCTGCAACGTCCGATTACCATTCCGATTCCTGAACTGTCCATAAATTCTGTCTGACTAAAATCAAAGATTAGATTTTTTACCTGATAGGTTTTCAGCAACATATCTGTCTGCGTACGGATATCGATGGAACTGTGATGATCCAATTCTTTGGGAAGCATTACCCGCAGACTATTGTCTTTTAATTCATATTGAAATATCATTTTTTCCTCCTAAATAAATAAAAATAGTGTCTTCGACACTTCAGCTCCCCTGCCCCTCAATCTTTGAGGGG
>CATWDJ010000030.1:0-23675 GCA_958349535.1 uncultured Lachnospiraceae bacterium | reverse complement strand
CTATTTTCATATCAAGAGTTCTCCGAAGGAGAACTTTCCTATAAAGTAAAAAAGATGGTCAGATACATACGTCCAACCATCTTAATATTATACTCTTTATAGAATTTGGTCGTAAACTTTATCAATCCCTATATTTAAGCCACTTTATTTATCCAAACTCTTCATCGTCGGGAACAGTAACACATCCCTGATAGCTGCAGAATTGGTCATAATCATCACCATTCTGTCAATACCGAATCCGATTCCACCTGTTGGCGGCATACCATGATTCAAGGCATTCATAAAGTCTTCGTCTGTGGTGTTGGCTTCCTCATCGCCCTGTGCCAGAAGCTCCTCCTGTGCTTTAAAACGCTCTCTCTGGTCAATCGGGTCATTCAGCTCTGAGTAAGCATTTGCCATCTCCCAGCCGTTGATAAAGAACTCAAAACGCTCTACATACTCAGGATTATCCGGTTTCTTCTTGGTTAATGGAGAAATCTCAATCGGATGATCCATGACAAAGGTCGGCTGAATCAGATGCTCTTCCACATATTTCTCAAAGAAAAGATTTAAGATATCGCCCTTTTTGTGACGCTCTTCAAACTCAATGTGATGCTCTCTTGCAACAGCCTTTGCTTCCTCTGTATCCTTAATCTCATTGAAATCCACATTGGCATATTTCTTTACCGCATCTACCATAGTAATACGTTCAAATGGCTTCTCCAAATCAATTACATGCTCGCCGTAAGGAAGCTGAAGGCTTCCCACAACCTCTTTTGCCACATGACGGTAAAGATTTTCGGTCAAATCCATCATGCCGTGGTAGTCTGTATATGCCTGATATAACTCCATCAGGGTAAACTCTGGATTGTGACGGGTGTCCAGACCCTCATTACGGAACACACGACCAATCTCATATACTCTCTCTAAACCGCCTACAATCAGACGTTTCAGGTATAATTCCAGAGATATTCTCAGCTTAAAGTCTTCGTCCAAGGCATTAAAATGTGTCTCAAAAGGTCTGGCTGATGCACCGCCGGCATTGGCTACCAGCATCGGTGTTTCCACCTCCATAAAACCTTCTGCATCCAGATAATGACGGATGCTGCTGAGAATCTTGGAACGTTTGATAAAGGTATCCTTTACATCCTGATTCATAATCAAATCCACATATCTCTGTCTGTAACGGATGTCCGTGTTGGTTAAACCGTGGAATTTCTCCGGCAAAATCTGCAAGCTCTTAGACAGCAATGTCACTTCTTTTGCATGGATCGAAATTTCTCCGGTTTTCGTCTTAAATACAAATCCGGTAATTCCAATAATATCTCCCACATCCATCTTCTTGAAATCTTTATAGAATTCTTCGCCAATCTCATCTCTAGCTACATAAGACTGGATGTTTCCCTTCAAATCCTGAATATTGCAAAAAGAAGCCTTACCCATAACACGTTTCTGCATCATACGGCCTGCTACGGTTACGGTCTGTCCTTCCATTTCCTCATAATTGTCTTTGATGTCCATGCTGTGATGGGTTACATCAAATTTTGTGATTACGAATGGGTCCTTTCCATTCGCCTGCAAATCTGCCAGCTTCTCATGGCGTATTTTGAGTAACTGGTTAATATCCTGTTCCTGTACGTTCTTTTGTTCCGCCATTCTAGTTCTCCTTTAATTTGATCTCTGAATCTCTAATACTTTATATTTTAAATCTCCTGCCTGTGTCTCAACAGTAACGGTATCTCCTACCTTGGCACCGATTAACGCACGTCCCACCGGTGACTCGTTGGAAATCTTACCCTTTAAGCTGTTGGCTTCTGTGGAACCTACTAATTTGTACTCCAGTTCCTCGTCAAATTCCATATCCAAAATTTTTACACGGCAGCCTACGTTGATTTTGTCTAAGTCTACTTCCTCTTCAATTACGACTTCTGCGTTCTTTAAGATTTTTTCAATCTCGTCGATACGAGCTTCGATATCACGCTGCTCATCTTTTGCTGCATCATACTCTGCGTTCTCTGACAAGTCGCCCTGCTCTCTTGCCTCTTTGATTTTCTGTGCAACTTCCTTACGTCTTACAACTTTTAAGTCCTGTAATTCGTTCTCTAATTTCTGTAATCCTTCGTAAGTTAATAGATTTTTCTTATCCATGACCCGTCTTACCCTTCTTTTCTATTTAATATATTACTTCATTTAGCTTTTTACATTCATAGTATTATACCCGTCATTGGGCATTTATGTCAAGGATTTCAGCAGTTCTGCCAAATCCTCGTAGTTCTCAACCTCGTTAATCATCCCCCGCAGCCTTGCGGAATTTTTATATCCGGCGGTATACCATGCCGCATGTTTTCGGATTTCCCGGATTCCCGTGTACTCTCCTTTGAACTCAATCTGCATTCTGGCATGTCTGAGTATCATTTCCACCACTTCTGCAGGTTCCGGCTTCGGAAGCAATTCTCCTGTCTGCTCATAATGGAGAATCTGTTTGAAAATCCATGGATTTCCCTGGGCTCCTCTTGCCAGCATAATTCCGTCACAGCCTGTCTCCTTCTGTAAACGCTCTGCATCCTGCGGTGTCCGCACATCCCCGTTTCCAATAACCGGAATGTGTACCGCCTCCTTTACCTGCCGGATAATATTCCAGTCCGCTTCTCCCGAGTAATACCGCTCTCTGGTTCTCCCGTGGACAGCGACTGCCGCCGCACCGCTTTCCTGTGCAATATGTGCCATCTCCACCGCATTGCAATGCTCCTCGTCAAACCCTTTTCTTATTTTGACCGTTACCGGCTTTTGGATTGCTCGTACGGTTTTTTCAATGATTTCTCCTGCCAGAATCGGATTTTTCATAAGTGCCGAACCGTCGCCGTTGTTGACTACTTTGGGAACCGGACAACCCATGTTGATATCCAGAATATCAAAGGGACGCTCTTCGATTCGCTTTGCCTGTTCACTGATGATATCCGGGTCGGAACCAAAAAGCTGTAAGGATACGGGATGTTCTCTTTCATCTATGGACAACAGCACCTCCGTATTTTTGTTGTTGTACATAATACCTTTGGCACTGACCATCTCCATACAGAGCAGCCCCGCTCCCTGTTCTTTACAAAGCAAGCGAAATGGCAGGTCTGTTACTCCTGCCATAGGTCCCAATATCAAATGATTTTCTAACTCTACGTTTCCTATCTTAAGTGCCGCCATTAATTTGCACTCCGATTCTGTTTTTCATATATCAGCCGCATGCCCTGCAAATTCAGATTTGGATCGTAGACATCGATTTCCTTTGTCTCCGGTGCGATAATACTTCCCAAACCTCCGGTGGCAATTACCTTGATATCTTCTTTTCCAAATTCCTCTTTCATCTTACGGATAATGTATTCCGCCTGTCCAATCTGACCATAGACCAGTCCTGCCTGCATACTGCTGATGGTTTCTTTTGCTAAAATGCTTGCCGGCTTACGGATTTCAATCTCCGGCAGCTTTGCGGCATCCTCCCACAGTGCCTTTGCGGATATCCGCAATCCCGGTGCCGTCACTCCTGCCAAAAAAGCTCCTGTATCATCTACTAAATCATAGGTGGTTGCCGTTCCAAAATCAATGACAATCACCGGTCCACCATAGATTCCGTAGGCTGCCGCCGCATCTACGATTCGGTCCGCACCAATCTGCTTTGGATTTTCTGTCACAACTTTAATGCCTGTCTTTATCCCGGCTTCCACAATGACCGGATGAATATCAAAATATTTGATAAAGGCACTGACCAGTGAGTGCATTACATTCGGCACTACGGATGAAATAATTACATCCCTAATGTCCTTCAATTCTATATTACTCTGCCGCAGAATCCCTGCCATGGTAACCGCATATTCATCCGATGTTCTGGAATGTTTCGTGGTAAGACGAAAGGTAGTTACCAGTTCTTTTTTCTCAAATACCCCTAAGGTAATGTTTGTATTTCCTACATCCACTACAAGTAACATATTTTTACTCCTCCTCAAATTCCTCTCCTAAAAAGAATACCCTAAAGTATAACTCTAACGCCTCCAACAGCTCTCTTTTATCCCTCTGAAGCTGCTTGATTTTTAATACACTTCCTATCTCATCATAGAGAAGGTCACCCTCATCGGCATCTGTGCGAAAACTGAGTTTTCCCTCTTCATCAAATACCAGCTCTAGGGTTCCTCCCACGTCCTCGGTATACAGCACACACATAATTTTCAACTCGTCCTGTATCCCCTGTGGAAGTCCTTCAAAATCTTCACTTAAGTAATATTTTTTATTGTACGCACTGGAACCGCACAGCACAACCTCTTCCTGATACATAAATGTTCTCCTGTTCTATACATAATGACCGATTCCTCTGACAGATACCTCGCCGGAGGACACCAGTTTTCGGGATTCCCATGTGTCTACGATCAATTCTCCCTTTTCCGTAATTCCCATAGCCTTTCCTTCATAGGGGTCTATGGGATCCAATACTCTTACCTGTTTGTGCATATTTGCCAGATGACTGTTGTATTCATTGACCAGTCCACGCATATCTTGGGTTTGAAGGTAAATTTCATAATATTCTTCAAAGGCTTCCCAGACCGCTTCAATCAACTGAGCCCGATTCTGTCTTTTTCCGCTTTCCAGATAAATGGAGGTTGCGATATCCTCCACCTCCTTCGGAAAATGCTCACAGTGTACATTGATTCCGACTCCCGTAACGATATAGTTGATGTATTCTATCTGGGTGCTCATCTCTGTAAGAATACCGCAGACCTTTTTTCCATGGATAACAATGTCATTGGGCCATTTTATCTGTGCCTCTAAACCGGTACAGTCACGGATTCCTTTTGCAACCGCCATGGCTACCACTAATGTCAGCATCGAGGCATTGTTTGGCTCTATCTCCGGCTTGAGGATTAAGGTCATGTAGATGTCACTTCCTTTAGGGGAAGTCCACACCCTTCCTCTTCTTCCTCTGCCCTTAGTCTGTTCATCTGCCACAATCAGAATACCTTCCGGCTCTCCCTCTTCCGCTATTTTTTTTGCATAGTTGTTGGTGGAATCAATACTATCAAAATAATAGATTTTATTTCCCACCCATTTGGTACGGCGGATACTTTCCAACTCACTGACACTCATAATATCCGGTGATGCCACCAGACGATAGCCTTTGTTCTGGACTGCTTCAATCTGATAGCCGCTCTCCTTTAGCTGATTAATGGCTTTCCATACTGCAGTTCTGGACACACCGAACCGCTCACACAGCTCCTGCCCGGAGACATAATCTTCCGTATTCCGCAGCACCGCTAATATCTCTGATTTCACGTTTTACTCTCCTAAGGTTGCCAACATAACTGCTTTAATGGTATGCATTCGGTTTTCCGCCTCGTCAAATACCACAGACTGAGATCCTTCAAATACTTCGTCTGTAACCTCCATCTCGGAAATACCGAACTTCTCGTAAATCTCTTTTCCGATGGTGGTCTTTAAGTCATGGAATGCCGGCAGGCAATGCATAAAGATTGCCGTATCCTTGGCGTTACTCATAGCTTTTGCATTTACCTGATAAGGCATCAAATCATGAATACGCTCTTCCCAGACTTCCTCCGGCTCTCCCATGGATACCCACACATCCGTATAAATAACATCCGCATCCTTTGTGCCTTCCTCAATGCTTTCCGTCAAGGTAATGCTTCCTCCTGTGGAGCTTGCCACATCCACACAATAATCCACCAATTCTTTGGATGGGAAATATTTCTGGGAGGTACACGCTACAAAATGCATACCCAATTTCGCACAGGTCACCATCAAAGAATTACCCATATTATAACGGGCATCTCCCATATATACCAGCTTAATTCCCTTTAATTTTCCAAAATTTTCACGGATGGTCAGCATATCCGCCAACATCTGAGTCGGATGGAACTCGTTGGTCAGTCCGTTCCACACCGGAACTCCCGCATGTTCTGCCAACTCTTCTACGATTTCCTGTCCATAGCCACGGTACTCGATACCGTCAAACATTCTGCCCAGCACTCTGGCTGTATCCGCAATACTTTCCTTTTTTCCAATCTGAGAACCGGATGGATCCAAATATGTAACATGCATTCCCAAATCATGGGCTGCCACCTCGAAGGCACAGCGGGTTCTGGTACTTGTCTTTTCAAAAATCAAGGCAATGTTTTTTCCCACCAGACTGTTATGCATAATTCCCTGTCTCTTCTTCGCCTTCAAACGCTCCGCCAGGTCAATGAGATACAAAATCTCTTCCGGCTCATAATCTTTCAGTTTCAAAAAATGATATCCTTTTAAGTCCATAATTCCGCCTCCTGCTAAAATATCAAATGGGCTGTCAGAGAAAACCCAACAGCCCTTTTTGTCTCTTATAATACGCAATCGCTTTGGATTACTCTTTTATTCCGTATCAGTCGGCACGTCGGTTGCCACCTCGGTAATGGATTTTACCAGACCTGCCACACTCTGAATCTCGGATGGAATAATAATCTTTGTTGCCTTTCCATCTGCTGCCTTTGCAAATGCCTCCAGACTCTTAAGCTGAAGAACTGCATCGTCCGGTGCTGCCTCCTTTAAGAAACGCAAACCATCTGCATTTGCCTGCTGGATTTTCAGAATCGCCTCTGCCTGACCTTCTGCCTCCCGTACGGTCGCTTCTTTCCGTGCCTCTGCACGAAGGATAGCTGCCTGCTTCTCTGCCTCTGCATCCAAAATCGCAGATTCCTTCTTACCTTCTGCTACAAGGATTGTTGCTGTTTTCTCTCCCTCTGCTCTGGTTACGGCTTCACGTCTCTCACGCTCTGCCTTCATCTGTTTTTCCATGGCATCCTGAATTGCCTGCGGCGGAATAATGTTTTTCAATTCCACACGGTTTACCTTGATTCCCCAAGGGTCTGTTGCCACATCTAAAGATGCTCGCATCTTGGTATTAATGGTCTCTCTGGATGTCAGCGTTTCATCCAGTTCCAAATCACCGATAATGTTACGCAGTGTTGTGGCTGTCAGGTTCTCGATTGCCATAATCGGATTATCTACACCATAGACAAATAGCTTCGGATCTGTAATCTGAAAATATACTACGGTATCAATCCGCATAGTTACGTTATCCTTTGTGATTACCGGCTGTGGTGCAAAGTCCACTACCTGTTCCTTTAATAACACTTTCTTTGCCACACGGTCAATAAATGGTACTTTGAAATGAATACCTACGCCCCATGTTGCAAGATATCCTCCCAGTCGCTCAATAACCATCGCATGTGCCTGTGGTACAATCTTGATACAGGATACTGCTATCAATAAAAGAACAATGATCAATACAATAAATGCTACCATACCACCCATATTCTATTCCTCCGTCTCTTCATTAAATTTTCTCCCTACATCTTACTATATTTCACCTATAATTACAAGAAAATTAAAAAAACAGCCATACAAGGTTATCCCCATATGACTGTCCTTTTATGCATTTTTAGTAAAATACGTGATTTCCGATTACTACGCCGCCTCTGCCGCTGCTTACCGGTGCAAACTGTAATGCTCCGCCTGTGTTATCGGTTCCGTTAATTGCCTGCTGTGCCGCCTGTAAACAGGAAGATTTTACTCCTCCGGCTGCAACGCCTGCAACTCTGTCCCGCACACTAAACTGTCCTCTCTGGTATACCACATCCGAAATACTGTTCGGATAGGAACCGCTTCTGACACGGTTCATTACTACGGCACCTACGGCAACCTGACCATCGTAGCATTCATTTCCTGCCTCTAACTGAATCAAAGCTCCTAAAATTGTTACCTCATCATAGCTTGCCTCTACGGCTGCCTTCTGTGTGGTGGCAGCTTTTTTGGCTTGTTCTGCTTTTTTCGCCTCTTCTTCTGCCTTGTGCTTTGCAATGATTGCCTGCTCTTCCTCTACGGTAATTCCCGTTCCTGTGGAAAGGGCAACCTCTACATACTGGGCACTGACATAGGCAATTCCGTCTCCGTACTGGATAGCTACCCATCCTTCCGGCACTTCCATATCTGCCGCTACCGTCAATGTATCTCCCTGGGCTACTACGTCATAAATAGAAGAAGCCTCATTTGCCTCTGATCTCAAGCGGAGTCCCGCCTCTAATACGGTGGCTTTTGTGGTACAGTTGGCTTTTGCATAAGCATATGCCTCCTGTCCGAAAACACAAAATTCATCTTTTACATATCCGTCTACATTTCCGGATGTAATATGTGCCCACCCATCCATTCGTTCCACAACCTCAGCTACATCCCCCTTGCGGAGTTTTCCTGCCAAAGCTGCTGCCTCGTTTGGCTCCGTACGAACATTTAAGGATTCTTCCACATTTGCCATCAGGCGGTTCTGCCATGCAGCCTCTTCCTCACTCATCTGCGGTGCTGTAACCACTTCCACATCCGTCTTTTCAATGGATGCTGTCTGTGTATCATCCAATCCGCTTACAAGCTGTGATACTGCTCCTGCTGTACCATTTGATGTAACCCTTATCTGTGAATCCCCTGCTGCTTCCTGTTTCGGAGCTGCGACTGCTGTGTAGGTGGTAACCAATACTAAGGCAAGCCCCAATACTGCACTCTCCAACACTTTCTTGTCTGGTTTCATATTTGTCCTCCATCATGCACAACGTTTAATTGTTATCATATTGTTACGCAATGTTGTGTAGTTTTATTCATATTTGTTACAAAATATTACAAATATGTTACGGACGGATTATATCAAAGGTCTTATTTTTTGTCAAGTTTCCTGTTTACAGACGTTTTAACAATGCTTCTCTCTCTGCCTCAAATCCCGGTTTTCCAAGAAGTGCAAACATATTTTTCTTATAACTTTCCACACCCGGCTGATTAAATGGGTTTACGCCCAGCAGGTATCCGCTGACGCCGCAGGAAAACTCAAAGAAATAGAACAGCTGTCCCAGATAATATTCATTCATCTCCGGAATTTTCACCATCAGGTTTGGTACCTGACCGTCGGTGTGTGCCAGAATGGTTCCGTTCATAGCACTTTTATTGACGAAATCCATATCTTTTCCTGCAAGATAGTTCAAACCATCTAAGTCTACCAGCTCTTTCTCAATGGTGATGGTCTCTCTCGGCTTCTCCACGCTCATAATTGTCTCAAAGAGAGTTCTAGCACCATCTTGGATGAACTGTCCCATAGAATGTAAATCGGTAGTTAAATCTACTGCTGCCGGGAAAATTCCCTTCTGGTCTTTTCCTTCTGACTCGCCGTATAACTGTTTCCACCACTCTCCAATATAGTGTAATGCCGGCTCATAATTGCCCAGCACCTCAATGCCTTTTCCTTTTCTCAAAAGAATGTTGCGGATTGCCGCATACTGCATAGCATCATTATTCTGGAATTTTTCATTTAATGCCAGCTCACGTCCCTTTGCCGCACCTTCCATCAGCTTTCCGATATCTGCACCACTGACTGCAATTGGAAGCAGACCTACTGCTGTCAGTACGGAATATCTTCCTCCTACGTCATCCGGTACCACAAAGCTTTCATATCCTTCCTCTGTGGCAAGGTTTTTCAATGCTCCTCTTTCTTTGTCCGTCGTTGCATAAATTCTCTTTGCCGCACCCTCTTTTCCATACTTATCCTCTAACATTTTTTTGAATACACGGAAAGCAATTGCCGGCTCCGTAGTGGTTCCAGATTTAGAGATAATATTTACAGAAAAATCACGATCTCCGATGACATCAATTACTCCCTGTAAATAGGTGGAACTGATGCTGTTTCCTACATAGTAAATCTCCGGGGTTTTTCTCTTTTCCTTCGGAAGATTGTTGTAGCAGCCATGTCTTAAAAATTCAATGGCTGCTCTTGCTCCTAGATAGGAACCGCCGATTCCGATAACCAGCAGTACATCAGAATCCTCTTGGATTCTCTTTGCTGCTTTTTGAATTCTGGAGAACTCCTCTTTATCGTAGTCTACCGGTAAGTCTATCCATCCTAAAAAGTCATTTCCCGCTCCGCTTTTTGATACAAGAACTTCCTTCGCATCCTCGGTAAGTTTTCTCATATAACCTATTTCTTCCTCACTGATAAAACAGGTTGCTTTTGAATAGTCAAATGTTATTTTTTCCATTGCAAACACTCCTTTGTATGATATGGCTTAATTTTAACAAAGCACACCCCTATTTTCAAGAGAAATATTCCAGCAGAACATCCTGTAAAAGTGCCGCATCTTCCGCTTTTTCAGCAGTTTTTTCCAGCTTCTGCTCTGCCTCTTCCACAAGGACATTCTCCTTTGGTTTTTCTTCCTCCAAAATACAGTTGAAATATGCCTGTGCTTTCTCTAATGTATCTTCCATTCCTTTACGGATTTTTTTTATCTGATGTAAATTTGCTGCCAGAATCGGAATCAGAATCAACAACATGAAAACAATTCCAACCGGTGCATAAAGAATGATTTTTGCCAAAATAACTTCCTGCATTTTTTCCCTTCTTTCCATAATAAATGAGTGTAATCTCCCTTTTATGGGACAATCTGTCACCACCTTTATTATAAAAAAAGAAACCTGCAATGAAAAGGGGCATATCCCCTCTTTTCATCGCAAGTTTCGTCAATTTTCTTCTCCTGGAACAATAAATCCCGAAAAACAATATGCAAATTCTTTGTTTACATTGATAAATCGGTTAAAGGAACTGGCTGTTACAATATCCCGAATCATCTCAGAATCTGTATTTTTCCCTACTTGGCAAATATAGTAAATCAAATCCATTCCGGTAAAAAAGGATAAGCCTCTTTTATCCCACCAGCATCCATCACCGCTGTTAGGTACGGAAATTCCCCGCACCTGATCCAAAAATGCTCCATATCTTGTAATCACTGCAGGAAGATCCAGCTTCAAATTGACATTTCCCAAATTAAGCAAACCTAAACGGAAACGCTCATGACCTGCATCTAAATGTTTCTTAATGGTATCATAATCATTCCGGTGCAGACAACGCAAGGCACAAGTATCGTACTGCTTCGGTATTTCCACCGTACATTTCTGTTCCCTGGTAAATACCTTGGTGGAAAACATACAGTCCCTATCTTTATTCCCCACCTGAACCGGTCCCACAAACATGGTAATGCTTGCCCAAACCGCACGTTCTGAATCTTCTACCTGATAATTGGCACCGTAGAACCCGAAGTAATACAACCAATGATTTTCTACGATATAGCCCGCACGATAAATCGGTATATAAGTTCCTTCCATTTCGGAAATCTCGTTTTGAATCCGTTGGTCTACCAGTTCAAAGTACTGTCCTTCTTCTTCCAGCCCTTCCGGCTTCCCCGATAAGATTTCTCCGTTTCCGTAAAGTAAATAGACATTCTCTACACCCTTTTCTTTCAAATAGGAATAAGGTGCTCCCATAAAACATCTCAGCCTTTTGGGAACCTCCTGGTGCTTTTCAATATAGGAAACTATATCAAACCGCATATTTGGCGTCGCATACGGCAAAACCACCGTTGTGACCTTCCTTTCCTCAAGGATATCAATCAGCCTTTGTATGTAAGGAATAGTATACGCACCCAAAACAAATATATCCAGCGTACTTTCCAGTGAAATTGTTTTCAGTCCCCCTTCTTCTCTCTTCTTTAATTTTGGAGATTTCGTATACTCCCCCGCCAGATATAAATAATTGGTTCTTTTATCCTGTGCGTTATTCCAGATACATCCCGATTGGACAATTCCATCCTCCGTATTTTCATATTGGTATCTAAAGTATCTGCTTTTCATAATAATATTGTAATTTTATCTACGCTTTTTTACAAGAAAAATATTTATATTTTATTTTTCTTATGGTAAGATAAAGTCGATAATGCCTTAACATTACAGGAAAAGAGGTGTCATATGAAGATTAATATTTACTACGGAGGACGGGGACTTCTGGATGACCCTACCCTTTACGTGTTAAAGAAAATGCAGGATGTATTTACGGAGCTGCGAGTTACCGTAGAACGCTACAATATATATGAATACAAAAACAGTATTTCCACCCTGCCGCAGACCATGAAGGATGCCGACGGCATTATTCTTGCCACCACTGTGGAATGGCTGGGAATCGGCGGTTATATGTATCAGTTTTTGGACGCCTGCTGGCTTTATGGAGATAAAGAAAAAATCCAATCCATGTATATGCAGCCGGTGGTCATTTCCACCACCTACGGAGAACGGGAAGGTGTGATGGCTCTGGAAAATGCTTGGGAAATGCTGGGCGGACTTCCTTGTAACGGTTTATGTGGCTATGTAGAGGATATGGTTTCCTTTGAGATGAATCAGGACTATTCTCTAATTATTGAAAAGAAAGCGGAGAATCTTTACCGTACCATTTCCCAGAAAATCAAGGGGCTTCCTACCAGCAATCAGGCAGTGAAGCAATCGGTACTCCGCACACAATCTCTGGAGCTGACCCCACAGGAAAGCGAACAGCTTTCCAAATATGTTTCGGATGACAGCTATGTAAAACAGCAAAAAGAGGATATTGCAGAACTTGCCAATATGTTTAAGGATATGCTTCAACAAAACGAATCCGAAGACGGTTCTTCCTACCTTCTGGATTTAGAATCTCATTTTGTTGCACCTTCCGACTTTTCTGCGAACTATCTGTTTATGATTGAGGGTCTGAAAAAGCCTTTGTCCATCAAGGTTTCTGACGCTTCCTTAAAATGCTATTACGGACAGGCGGAAAACGTGGATGTCTATGCCAAAATGACAGAAGCTGTCTTAGACCAGATTATATCCGGCAGAATGACTTTCCAACGTGCCTTTATGACCGGAGAAATGACTGCCAAGGGAAACTTTAAAACTTTGCGTATGCTGGATCACATATTTATTTTTGAATCATAAGGAGTGTTACCATGAAAAAAGACGATTGTATTTTCTGCAAGATTGCAGCGGGAGAAATCCCATCCAGAAAACTTTATGAAGATGATGACTTTGTTGTCATCTTGGACTTAAACCCTACTTCAAAAGGTCATGCTTTGATTATTCCAAAAGAACACTATGTCAATCTCTATAAGATTGATGAAGAAGTTGCCGCAAAGGCTATGAAACTTGCCAAAAAAATGGCACTCAAAATGACAGACGTCTTAGGCTGTGATGGTTTTAATCTTTTACAGAACAATGGAGAATCCGCAGGACAGACTATTTTTCACTTCCATATGCATTTAATTCCCCGTTATAGTGAAGATTCCAGACCTATGCTTACCTTTGCCGAGACATCTATAAGTGATAAAGAGATGGATGCTCTTCGTGACAAAATAAGCCGTGCCTAATTAAGTCCAAAACAGCCGTATGACATTTCTGTCAACACGGCTGTTTTTTTATTTTGCTGCTTCTTCAATTAACTCAAATACCTTTGTAACGGAATCAATTCGGCTGCTTGCCTCCATGGCTTTCCGGTAGGAGTTTTTCTTCTCCTCCACCTGACGAATCGCTCCTAACAGAGTTTCTTCTGTAAGTTTTTCTTCCTCCAATACATAGCTGAATCCCTGCTTTTCAAAAGAACGGGCATTTAAAATCTGGTCACCCCGGCTTGCTGCAGCCGACAGCGGAATTAAAATATTCGGCTTATGTAATGCCAACAACTCACAGATGGCATTTGCACCTGCTCTGGATATCACAATATCCGCAAGAGCAAATAAGTCGTTTAATTCTTCTTTGATATATTCATACTGCACATATCCCTGAGTGCCATCCAGCTCCGGTGCCAAATTGCCCTTTCCGCAAAGATGCACCACCTGATATTCCTTTAACAGCTCCGGCAATGCTTTCCGCACCGTGTCATTGATGACCACTGAGCCAATACTGCCTCCGATAACCATGAGTGTAGGCTTTTGGGCTGTAAAGTTTCCGATAAAATTCAATGCATGAACCTTATCGCCTTTTAGCAGTTCGCTTCGGATTGGAGAACCGGTGAGTACCGCTTTTCCCTCCGGCAAGTACTGTAAAGTCTCCGGGAAATTACAGCAGACCTTAGTGGCTGACGGAATTGCCAGTTTATTTGCCAATCCCGGGGTCATATCCGATTCATGGATAATTGCAGGTATTTTGCAATGCTTTGCTGCCATTACCACCGGAACCGAAACAAAGCCGCCTTTGGAAAATACCACATCCGGTTTCAACTTTTTTAAAATGCTGATTGCCTGACCATATCCCTTTAACACTTTAAATGGATCGGAAAAATTCTTCCAGTCAAAATATCTTCTCAATTTTCCCGAAGAAATTCCATAATAAGGAATCTCATAGGATTCTATTAATTTTCTCTCGATTCCCTCATAAGAACCAATATAATATATTTCATATCCTGCTTCTTTTAATTTTGGGAGCAATGCAATGTTGGGCGTTACATGTCCTGCTGTTCCTCCGCCTGTTAAAACAATCTTCTTCATGGCTTTTTCCTCTCGCTACTATCTATCTTTTCACACTTATCTATATTATACTGTTACATCAAAAAGTCAAGAATCTGTATGAAACATCTGCAAAAGTTATCCGGTCGCCTTCCTCTAATTTCCGTGGTTTTTTGTATACCAATGTTTCCCCATTTACCATTGTACCGTTTCTGGAATTCATATCCTCAATATAGTATCCTTCTTCCCGCTTTTCGATTCTGGCATGAAGTCTTTCTGCCGCCGGAGAATCAATGAATCCGTCAACGATTTCTTCCTCTGCTCCCACTAAAAAACGCTTTTCCCCTAAGAAAAAATCCTGACCTTCCCCCTGTCCCAGATACAAAAGCTTTACCGGATGACTTTGGGGAAGCTCCTCCTCTTCTTCCTGATATTCTTCCTCCGATATATATTTTGGTTCTGTTTTTCTCTGTCTTCCCGGTAATTTTTCTTCCACCCATTTTCTGGCTTCCTCCACAACTCCTGCCACCATGGGTGAAAGACCCATGAAGAAATTCTCCTCCTTTATCAGCTCCCCTTCACATTTTATTTCTTCCTCTGCATAAATTTCCCTTGTGGTTTTCCTTTCCTCTGATTTTTCCTGCTTTACCTCTTCCTGTTTCATCTCTTCCCTCTGATAAAAGACTTTCTGCAACTCCAGCAGGCTATAATTTTCTTCTAAGCTCTTCTGATAAAGTTCATATGCAATTTGGACATTCTCCTCTTTGCTGTGGTCTAGTTTTTGCAGCAATATCTCCATCAGTTCCCGAAAACTTCTTTTTATATCATCTGTCCTTCCCGGTTGATAACAAAAATAGAATTCTTCTGTCCGGTTATCCACAAAAACAGTCTCCGGTTCCAATCTTAATCCATCTTCAGTTAAAAGATGTTTTTCCAGTTCACGGCAGACATGGATACATCTGCACAAAAGATTTTTCAAAAACTCTGCATCTACATCTTTTCGTTCTAAAAAGTAATCCAGAGCCATTTTTCCGGTAATCTCATAACTTAAGTAAACTTGTCCGTCTTCCATACTTATTTCCATAGGCAAAAGCCCGGAAATATGGTTATACTCCAACATTCGGATTTCATACTCCTGATACGGTTCCGTTTCCTCCAACACCATAAAGCTCTGATTCCATGTTCTTCTATAATCTGCTTTCATTCCCTTTCCCCCAGCCATTCTTCTACTCCTGACACTTTGCGGAATATCTCTATTCCCCGCAAATCCTCCAACTCCTGCGAATATTCCCCGTCGCTCTGTACCTCCCTGCACAATTCAATTCCCAAAGCCATACCTTCAAATATTGCAAACAATACCACCGGCAGAATAATGGCAGCTTCTACGGTATAGCTTCCCTTTTTTCTCTTTCTCACAACCATATACACACCACCTTAATTATATGTGTCGCCAAAAGAAAGGGCAGAAACGGAATCTCTGTTTTGCCTGTCTTTTTCCCAAAAACTGCAAGGATTGCGGCATATCCTGCCGCAAAGACACTCCCCCACCAAAACAGAAAAAAATTTTCCCACCCTCCAAGATATATTCCGGTGGTGCATAACACCCAACCGTCTCCATAACCTACCGCTTCCTTCGTAACTTTTGCCACCAGAAGAAGCGTCGCTCCCACCCCGAGACCTCCCAGAATTTCCCACAGAGTCAAGGTTCTTCTCCCTATCCAGAGACAGCTACCCAGTCCCAGAAATATTCCTACCCAAACCATGGATATCTGTCTTTTTCTCACATCCTGTATGGTGCAGATTGTCAGAAATCCCGCTACTACTCCTCTCTCTATCATTAATTTCCTCCACATTTGCCGCAAGGGTGACGCTGTCCCACTTTTTCTATTTCCACCAGATATACGGTACGTTTCAACCCACTGCATCCGATTTCTTCATGATATACATCTCCGTAATCTGTAATATAGACAGTTCCTTTTGATGTCTTTTTTTCGCAGCATTTTTCACATTTATGATATTTTCCTCCGTTTTTATTTCGCAGGTTTTCTATCTGCTGTGCCGATACGGATTGAATGCTCAAATCCAGATAGGCACAATCCTTTGTCCTGTGATATGCTTCTCCGGTTTCTGTGATATAGACATACCCCTCTCCCAGATGATTGCCTCCACTATACCCTGCCCATTTCCGTGCCTCTGCTTTCTGCTCTGCGGTATGGGTAAGTTTCCCAAAAAAACCTATGGGTGCAGTCATTTCATAGCGGACGCCAAGACCCACATTTTTCTTTTCTGTTTCGGCACTCCACAGCGAAATCCCTAAAATTCCTCCATCTATGTATTCTATTGGCACCTGTTCCCGTTTCAGCCTTTCCAGAAAAATCAACCGCATCTTTCCTAAATCCGCCTGACTTTCCTCTTCCTTTACACACGCCGCTGTCACTCTCACGGTATATGCCATTGCCTTTTCTATTCTGATTTCTGTCTGCAATACTCGGAAATAAAACAGAATTACCACCAGAAAGCCTACGAATAACGGGAGAACAACCGCTGCCTCTACGGTAAAGGCTGCTCTTTTGCAGACGCAGGGATATGCCTCTGTCTGCGATTTTTTTCTTTTCTTCTTATGGGTCTTTTTACAGAAGGAGTGTACATGATCGATTTGTTCCGAGAGAGATTTTATTTCATTTTTTCTTATGCTTTTCTTTTCTTCTGCAAACAGAGACATATCCCTGCACCTGCTTTCTTTCATTTTATAAATAGGAGTATTCCTCTATTGTTTCCAATGTGAAGCCATGAATTTTTCCGGTATCCAATCCTATATGATTCCAAAAAAGCGGTTCTGCTTCGTATGTACTTTTTATCCTCAAATAGACCACCATATGGTCCATTTTTAATGGAATTCCTTCCTTTTTGCTAATATTTGCTTCTATAATATCCATGGAGCGGTAATTTACCTCCTCTTCATCCTGTATATATAAGAGGAATTTCAGATAAGTGACATAGTCCCAACCCTGTTCACAATTTTTTGCCGTATAAAACTCTGACATTGCCAGTGGGGGTGGCACCGTCTGTAAGGTCCACTCTTCTGAATTTTTCAGAAAAGATATTTTCTCTCCCTCCAATAATGCCCGCACATCTAAAACACTTTCCTGATATGCCCATGCATTGAGAATCCCCCACTTTGCCAGTTCCACCACTGCCGGATTCTGGCTCCATCCTGCTACCAAAACTGCCGCCTCCTGTGCCTGCATACATTTTTCCGCATCTGCTACTAAATACGCAATATTCGACAATTCTCTAATCTTGATTAAACTTTTCGACACCTCTGCCAAATTTTCTTTATCTGATGATTTTCCCGCTAGAATATACTCCCATTCATAGTCCAATGCATGATCCTCCTTCGGTGCCGTATAGCTTCCCATCTTTTCTTCCAGATAGTCCGCAAAGAGTTTCTTTTCCACAAGGAAAGCATTTTCATTGTCTCCTTTTATATTCCCCTGATTTCTTTTGCGATGTTCCAGCGTATCTTCTAGGGAGATTGCTTTTGACGACAACAGGCTCTCATCCCTTATTACCTTGGATAAAATGGTATTCTGACTCCACTCTGCCACAATATTTATTTGGTTTTTTTCCTCTTCATACTGATTACAAGCGGAAAAATCCCCCAAAAGAACCTCTTCCACATCCTGATTTTCTTCTTTCAGCCTCTGATAGTTCTCTTTTTCCTGTTCAAATTCCGGTTCCTCCCAATCTGTCAAAAAAGGGCTTCTGCTCTGCACCGCCAGACGCCGGAAAGGAGCTCCTCCATAATCTGTCACATACTGACAGGCTTCTACTTCGCAGCCGGACAGCCTTAGGCTGTACATTCCTTCTTTTTCCCCATTGATATCATTTAACCGTATGTACTCTTTTTCCAGATTTTCTCCGTCAAATTTTCCTGTTTGATAGGATTCATCCAGCAGCAGGATTCCGTATTCCTCATAGATACTCTTCTGATATTCTGCAAACATGGATTCTATGGTCATATCACCGACCATCTGTGCCTCGGTGTGCAGTCCTTTTACCCTTGCTGTCTCCAACAGGGCAAACAGAAAGGAACCGCAGATTGCCAACAACATCGTCAGGAATACGGTAATACCCGCCTTTTTTCTATATTCCCTTTGCATCGCCGGAAATATTTTCAAACAAGGTATTTACAAGAGATGTGAGCTGGCTTTTAAAAATAATCACTAATCCGATTAACACCACCAGAATTAGTATCATCTCCACTGTTCCGATTCCCTCTTCCCCATATAAAAAACGTTTGATTTCTTTTGTAATTTTGTTTTCTTTATTCATGTTTTCCCTCCTATAACGACAGGATTGCCGGAACCATCACAATCACCATCACAATTCCTAACATCATCATCATTGGGAGCAGCATCTTGGTTCCCGCTTCCTCTCCCTGTTTTTTTGCCATGTTTTTTCTCTGCTGCATGGTAATGTCTGCTTCTTTTTCCAGAAGCTGACGCACACTTTGGCTACCTTTTCTCAGATTTTGGGTAATAATAGACACCATTTTTTTGTAGGGCGGAAGATTACAGCGTCTCCCAAAATTTTCATATGCCCTTTTTTCTCCTACACCATCCTGTATTTCATGCCATGTAATGGTCATTTCTTCATAAAGAATTTCCTCTTTCTTTTTATTTGTCTGGTATCGGTTTACCAGACGTTCCCATGCCTTAGAAACCGTCATTCCTGCTCCCAGCAAAACAGACAGACTTGATATCATCTGGGGATATGCCAACAGCAATTCCTCTTCCCTTATTTTCTTTTCTCTTCGTTCCTTCTCCTTTTCTGCTACCTTAGAAACCATCAGCATGATTCCCGCCAATATTAAAATCAACAATACCTTATGGGATTTTTGATTTTTCCATTGGATTTCTTTTTTTCCAAGCTTTGTGGGAAGAACCAGCTTTGTCTGATTCTCCGTTTCCTTCTCCGCTTCCTGCAGTGCCTCCTCTATTTTTTCCTGCGTGGTCAATTTCGGCGGATATACCATGAAAGAAAAGCGATATACCTCTTGGTATTCCTGATAGGACAGCCATACCTGGGCATTTACAGCCGTACCCGCGGAAGAAATTTTCTCTCGGATAAGATTTCCTTCCACATCTACCACATCAAAACAATCTAGATACCACGTTGCCTCTACCATCCCTTCTTGATAGCTTTCCTTCATAACGATTGGTTTCGTAATCTTCTCTGGACTTTCGTTTGCTCCAAGAAATGTTTTGTCAATTTCTTTTTCCGCTTTTTTAAATAATTTCTGTGCCTCTTCCTCTGTAAGTTTTCTCTCCCCTACTTCCACAGTCATATCATACTTTTGCCCATCTACATAAGCACTGATATTTTCTATCCGGCTTCCTTCCCCTGCTTCTTTCCGCTCTATGGTTCCGTCACGAATGACCCTCTGTCCCCATGAAGCAGCCACCGCCAAAACACATAGCAATCCTAGAACCACTGCTACTTTTTTGTATTCTTTACACTTCAATATGACTCATCCTTTCCGCCAGCAGAAGTGCCACCCCATATACAGCCAAACACACCGTCATTAACAAGGCTCCTCCTACATTACCGTAAAGGACATCCAGATATCCCCCGGAAACGATATCCAGATAGGCAAGCAGAAACAGCGGAACCAGATTCATAACCTTCTGCTCCAGCTTTCTGGCTGCAATCATGGTCTCTATCTCTTCCTCCACCATAATTTTGTCTCCAATGTTCCGGGCAGTCTCCTGTATGATTTTGACAAAATTACCGCCGCTTCTTTTGGCAAATATCATTACCTCTGAGAATTGTTGGATTTCTTCCACTCCGCTTTGCCGGGCAAACTCTGCAAATACTTTTTCTATAGGTTGGTTCATCTGTATCTTCCGGTTTATTTTTACCAGCTCTTTTTTCATGGGACTCTCTTCTCCTAACAGTTCTGTCAGTTCCTTTTCTGCCTCCGCAAATGCATTTTCCAGAGCATAGCCTGCCAGAAGATTTCCTGCCACCAGCTCCATACACTCCTGAAATTCTTTTCTCAGCTTCCGTTTTCTTTGCTCTTCCTGCTTTTTACTGCGGTATCTTATGCAAATCCGGGATATGGGAACATATAACACCAAAGCCACCACGCTCCGGTAAAAAAGTCTGGCTATCAGGGCGGTGATTCCCAAGGGGAGCAGAGATTCCCATAACCGGCTGCCTGCAATTTTCCTGTGTTTTTTAATGCTCCTGTCAACCTCCAGCTTCCCCATTTGTTTTCCCCTTTTCTCTTCTCTTCATATTTCCATATAGGATTTAACAAAATGGTCGTTCCATCGAATCCTTCTACTTCTGTCACTTCTAACAGCTTTCTGCTTCCGTCCCGCATTCGTCCCACATGAACCAAAATATCTATTCCCGATGCAATCTGTCCCCGTATGGCTTTTAAGGGTAAATCCATTCCCATAAGTACCATGGTTTCCAGACGGCTTAGGATATCCTGACAGGAATTGGCATGTCCGGTGCTGAGGCTCCCATCATGTCCGGTATTCATTGCCTGAAGCATATCCAATGCTTCTGCCCCGCGGCATTCCCCCACGATGACCCGGTCCGGTCTCATTCTCAGTGCCGTGCGGATTAAATCCCGTATGGTAATTTCCTCCACGCCCTCCACATTTGCGTTTCTGGTTTCCAGACGGATTAAGTTCTCCGCCCCTTGTAATTGCAGCTCCGCGGAATCCTCAATGGTCACAATCCTTTCCTTTTCGGGAATAAATTCGGAAAGGGCATTGAGAAAAGTGGTTTTCCCGGAACCTGTCCCTCCTGAAATGAAAATGTTATATCCTGCCTTTACAAGACATTTCAAAAATTCTGCCACTTCCGGAGATAAAGCATGAAATGCTATCAACTGTTCCATGGTAATGGGTTTTTTAGGAAACTTCCGAATAGAAATACAGGCTCCGTCGATGGCAATAGGCTCCAGAACAATATTGACCCGGGAACCATCCTCCAAGCGGGTATCTGTAATGGGATTTGCTTCATTCACTACCCGATTGTTTTTTGCCACAATTTTTTGAATTACGTCCTCCAACCGTTCTTTGGAAGAAAAACTTTTTTCCCAGCAATGAATCCTGCCCCCTTTTTCATAAAAAATCCGGTTCCATCCATTTACCATAATCTCTGTGACTTCATCATCCCTCAGCAATTCTTCCAACACATCTAATTTCCGCAGGGTACAAAAAATATCTTTTACATAGCGTTGCTGTTCCTCCATAGTCAGCAGATGCTCTTTGGCATATTTCCAGACCTTCTCCTCAATACATTCTTTCAGTTGCCGGTCATTCATTTCCTCCTGCAAATCAATCTGCTCCAAAACCTCCTGTAAAATCATCTCTGTTTCCAAATAATTTCTCATCCTCCAATATTCTTCGCACAGTTTTTCCCATTTCCCCCATCATAATCTCTTCGATGTCATAGCTTTCTTTTCTCTCTGTTTCCTCCGAGGGCAGAAAAATTTTATGTGTCTTCTGTTCCAGATGTTCCTTCTTCTTTTCCAAAAGCTTCTCCAGTTCTTCCATTGCGGCATCGGAAAACGCTCCACCGCTGAGAGGAATAAAAATCCGACTGCTTTCCTTTAACAGTTCAAAAAATCCCGGTAACATCATCCCCACATCTAAGAAAATCATGTCATATTCGGTTTTTTCCTTTAACAGCCGCAAAAATTGCCGCAGCTCTTCTTTTCCGATTTCCGCTAATATCTCCGGATTTCCCATGGGAAGAATCACATAAAAATTCCCGTAGGCATGTATACTGCTTTTTATCTTTGCAAAAAAACGTTCCCGGTCCTCTTTTATGAGATAAAACAAATCTCCCAAATCCAACCCTGTTTTTAACCCGCTCAATTGCCGGAATTCTCCGCAGACTGTGAAGTTAATGTACAAGACCTTGGCTTTTTCCGAGCACATTTCTGCCAGAGCAAGGGTTAAGGGGGTCTGGTTCTTCTCGTGTAGGGGAGAAAAAACCGTTATCAGCTCTTTTTTTCCAAAAAAGCTTTCCGGTTCTCCTTCAATGCCGCAATAGTCCTGCCAGTAATAGTGTATTCCCCGCAAAATACTGTCTGCCGCCTGATATTTAAAGAGAATGGGACAACTGCTGAACTCTTCCGGCACATTTCCGTCGCTGAGATAGATACACATGGTCTGCTTCCCACAGTTCTCTCCTGTTTTCAGAAATTCTTTTCCCAGAATTAAAATGTCAAAGTCTCTGGTTTTCAGCTCCTCTGTCAGATAATCTTCTCCCGAAAAAAAGCTGATTTGAAAGGTTTCCTTTTCCTGTTTTTTGATATAGGCTCCCAACTTTTGCATGTATACCGTATCTTTATCACAGATTGCCATATTTACTTTTTTCAGTTCATCACCCCCTGACAATAATAGAGATATCCCGCCAGAATCGGCACGGAAAAGTGCATGGTGTGTGGATTTTTTACTTTATGAGAAAAAATCAACTTTCCTAGGGCTATCACCCCTGCTGCCAGAAAAGCCGCTGTTACACATGTAAAAAATTCTTTCATTGTCAAAAATCCTGCTATTACGGAAAATAATTTGATATCTCCGGCTCCCAAGGTGCCGAAGAAAAATAAGATATAAAATAGAATGATTGGTATACTGATTCGAAGAATCCAGTGGGGAATCCCTATGACTCCCTCTTCCAAAATACAAGTTCCCAATCCCAGAAAGAGTCCGGTTATAATCAGCCGATTTGGAATCCTGTCGGTACGAGCATCTGTAAAAACCGCCACCATCAACAGAAATAACAATATTATCATTTTAACTTTCCTAAAGCATCCCTCCTTTTGTAGAAATCATTTTAAGAACTTTTTCCTTATCTGTCATTGTGCGTTTTTCACAAATATTTTTGTCCATTTTTTTGAAATTCCTTTGAAATCCTCTTTTTTCCAAGGTTTTGGATGTCAAAAAGTTATAGTGAATATATATTTTTTTGTATAACTTGGATTTTCTCTGCTTATACTTATTATTAGAAAGGGAAGTTTTTCCAAAAGGATGTGATACTATGTTTGTATTAACAAAAGAAAGTTCGAAAAAAGATCCCCATTATTTGCTGCTTTTGGACAATATCCGGCAGACAAAACGAGAGCTTGATGCTGCTTACGCAAATTTTGAACATGCCGTTGAACCGGATTTGATTGATAGCTCTATCTATGAATTAAATGCTCTCCAACTGCGTTATAAATTTTTGCTGGGCTGTGTAAAACAATTTGAAGAGGTATAAAAATAGTGTCTTCGACACTTCAGCTCCCCTGCCCCTCAATCTTTGAGGGGT
>CATWDJ010000029.1:0-24995 GCA_958349535.1 uncultured Lachnospiraceae bacterium | reverse complement strand
CAGAGGCACACTGGTATGTAGTTCATACCTACTCAGGATATGAGAATAAGGTAAAGGCGAACATTGATAAGACAATTGAAAACAGACATCTTGAAGACCAGATATTAGAAGTTCGGGTTCCGATGCAGGATGTGGTTGAATTGAAAAATGGTGCTAAGAAGCAGGTTCAGAAGAAAATGTTTCCGGGTTATGTACTTATTAATATGGTAATGAATGATGACACATGGTATGTTGTCAGAAATACCAGAGGCGTTACCGGATTTGTTGGTCCGGGATCCAAGCCGGTACCACTCACTGAAGCTGAAATGAGACCATTGGGAATCAAATCAGACAATATAGTAGTTGATTTCGCAGAGGGAGATATGGTTGTTGTAACCGGTGGTGTATGGAAAGACACCATGGGAGTTATCCAGACTATGAACCACAACAAGCAAATCGTTACTATTAACGTAGAACTTTTTGGTCGCGAGACACCAGTAGAAATAAGTTTCGCAGATGTAAGAAAGACAAACTAAAAGGAGGTTTATCCAAATGGCAAAAAAAGTAGAAGGATATATCAAATTGCAGATTCCGGCTGGTAAGGCAACACCTGCACCACCTGTAGGACCTGCACTTGGACAGCACGGCGTTAATATTGTGGAGTTTACAAAACAGTTCAACGCAAAGACTGCTGATCAGGGAGACTTAATCATCCCTGTAGTAATTACCGTATATGCGGACAGAAGCTTCAGCTTCGTAACAAAGACACCGCCTGCACCGGTATTAATCAAAAAAGCTTGCAACATCAAATCCGGTTCTGCAGTACCGCAGAAGGACAAAGTAGCTACCATTTCCAAAGCAAAATTACAGGAAATCGCAGAGCTGAAGATGCCGGACTTAAATGCTGGTTCTTTAGAGGCAGCTATGAGCATGATTGCAGGAACATGCAGAAGTATGGGAGTTACTGTTGAGGAGTAGACCGAAAGCAATTTGGTAACTACCATATGAATATTTGTAAAAATAAATCAAATCGCAAAAAAGACTGAAACAAAACAATCGTGGGAGGGATTTCTCCCGATATTACCACTAGGAGGTTTTATAGAATGAAACGAGGAAAAAAATACGTAGAAGCTGCTAAAAATATCGACAGAAGCGTACAGTATGATGTAGAAGAAGCTGTAGGTCTGGTAAAAAAAGCAGCAGTTGCAAAATTTGATGAGACAATCGAAGCTCACATCAGAACAGGCTGTGATGGACGTCATGCAGAGCAGCAGATTCGTGGAGCCGTTGTATTACCACACGGAACCGGAAAATCTGTAAAAGTATTAGTTATTGCAAAGGGCGACAAATTAGATGAGGCACAGGCAGCAGGAGCAGACTTCGTTGGTGGAGAGGAATTAGTTCCGAAGATTCAGAACGAAGGATGGTTAGATTTCGATGTTGTTGTTGCTACTCCTGATATGATGGGTGTTGTTGGTCGTTTAGGACGTGTACTTGGACCAAAAGGCTTAATGCCAAACCCAAAAGCCGGAACAGTAACAATGGACGTAACTAAAGCTGTAAACGACATCAAAGCAGGTAAGATTGAGTACAGATTGGATAAAACAAACATTATCCACGTGCCAGTTGGAAAAGCTTCTTTTACAGAAGAACAATTAGCGGACAACTTCCAGACGCTTATGGATGCAATTAATAAAGCAAAACCAAGCAGCTTAAAAGGACAGTATATCAAGAGCGTAACATTAGCTCCTACTATGGGACCTGGTGTAAAACTGAACGTTGCTAAGCTTGTACAGTAATTATTAGTTGACATCAATTATATATGATGCTATAATGCAAAAGCATGTTGCCGAAGACAGCAGGTGCCGCAAGGCGTAACCGTAAGAACCTGCCGAGGGAATTTATTTGATAGTATATCAATGAATGAATTTAGAACCTCTCTGTCTATGGCAGAGAGGTTTTTTGTGTAGATACATCCTTTCGGAAAAGTATCGCAGAACCTTCTATGTCTGAGGAATATAAAAAAATAAAAGGAGGTGCACGATTCGTGGCAAAAGTAGAACTGAAACAACCAATCGTACAGGAGATTTCTGACAACATCAAAGATGCACAGTCCGTTGTGCTGGTTGATTACCTTGGTCTGACCGTTGCAGAAGATACCCAGTTACGTAGACAGTTAAGAGAAGCAGGTGTTACTTATAAAGTATATAAGAATACATTAATGAATTTTGCATTTAAAGGAACGGATTTCGAGAGCTTAGCTCCAATGTTAGACGGACCAAATGCAATTGCAATCTCTACAACAGATGCTACAGCTCCTGCAAGAGTTTTAAGCAAATTCGCAAAGACAGCTCCTGCATTAGAGATTAAAGGCGGTGTTGTAGAAGGAACTTTCTATGATGCAGACGGAATGAAAGCAATCGCAGCCGTACCATCAAGAGAAGAATTGCTTTCCAAATTGCTTGGAAGTATCCAGTCACCGATTGCAAACTTTGCTCGTGTTATTAATCAGATTGCAGAGCAGGGCGGTGCAGCAGCAACAGAGGAAGCTCCGGCAGAGGAGGCTGCTCCAGTAGCAGAAGAGGCTCCGGTTGAGGAAGCTCCGGCAGAGACCGAAAGCAACGAATAGTTGAAAAACAAAAAACAAATATAAAAATTGGAGGTAAATAAGAATGGCAAAATTAACAACAGCTGAAATGATTGAAGCTATCAAAGAGTTAAGCGTATTAGAGTTAAACGAATTAGTAAAAGCATGTGAAGAAGAGTTTGGTGTATCTGCAGCAGCAGGCGTTGTAGTTGCAGCAGCAGGCGGAGACGGTGCAGCAGCAGGCGGAGACGAGAAATCTGAGTTCGACGTAGAGTTGACAGAGGTTGGACCAAACAAAGTTAAAGTTATCAAAGTTGTTCGTGAAGTAACTGGCTTAGGCTTAAAAGAAGCAAAAGACTTAGTTGACGGAGCTCCTAAGGTAGTAAAAGAGGCTGCTGAGAAAGACGAAGCTGAAGACATCAAGACAAAACTTGAAGCAGAAGGTGCAAAAGTTACATTAAAATAGTCACGTAAGCTACGAGCAGTATAAAAGCAAAAGAATCCGACGAGAATTTATTCTCGCACGGATTCTTTTTTGCTTTTATTCGGCGACAGCCGTGCACGAGATGTAGCGAAGCGGAATCGAGTGTCTGCTCGTAGCTTACGTGACGTAAACATAGCAGAGGGGAACTCGAGAGCGAAGCGGAATCGAGTGTCTGCTCGTAGCTTACGTGACGTAAACATAGCAGAGGGGAACTCGAGAGCGAAGCGGAATTGAGTGTCTGCAATGCTTGCTTTGTATTTTATTTAAGAAAAGAAAAATTTTCCTTGACTCCATACCTTGCTTTATGCTATCATATACGGTGCACTATTGTGGTGCCGTAGGCTTATTTCCCGTATGGAAAAATCATGCAGGAAATTGCAGATAAAATTCTGTATATAAGTAGAAGTTAAATATAAAAAACGAGAGGTGAAACGTCAATGGAGAAAAACAGAATACGTCCGGTGCAAGCTGGTAAGAGCATGCGTATGAGTTACTCAAGACAAAAAGAGGTATTGGAAATGCCGAATCTTATAGAGGTTCAGAAGGAATCCTATAAGTGGTTTTTGGACGAAGGTCTAAAAGAAGTATTTGCAGATATCTCTCCAATTGCTGACTACAGCGGACATCTGAGCTTGGAATTCGTAGATTTTACATTATGCGAAGATGATGTAAAATATTCGATTCCGGAGTGTAAAGAGAGAGATGCAACATATGCAGCACCGTTGAAGGTGAAGGTAAGACTTTACAACAAAGAAAACGATGAAATTAACGAACACGAAATCTTCATGGGCGATTTGCCACTCATGACAGAGACAGGAACCTTCGTTATCAATGGAGCAGAGCGTGTTATCGTCAGCCAGTTAGTGCGTTCTCCGGGTATTTATTACGGAATTGATCATGACAAGGTAGGTAAGGAACTGTATTCCTGTACCGTAATTCCGAACCGTGGTGCATGGTTAGAGTATGAGACAGACTCCAATGACGTTTTCTATGTACGTGTAGACAGGACCAGAAAGGTTCCGATTACCGTATTAATCCGTGCTTTGGGCATTGGAACTAATCAGGAGATTATTGAATACTTTGGCGAGGAGCCGAAGATTGTTGCAAGTTTTGGAAAAGACGTTGCAAACAGCTACGAGGAAGGTCTTCTGGAATTATATAAGAAAATCCGTCCGGGTGAACCTCTGACAGTAGAGAGTGCACAGAGCTTAATCACAGCTATGTTCTTTGACCCGAGAAGATATGATTTAGCAAAAGTAGGAAGATATAAATTCAACAAGAAGCTGGCACTGAAAAACAGAATTACAGGACAGGTTCTGGCAGAAGACGTTGTGGATATGACAACGGGTGAGATTATTGCAGAAAAAGGTACAGAGGTTACCAGAGAACTTGCAACTGCAATTCAGAATACAGGTGCACCATATGTCTGGGTACAGGGAGAAGAGAGAAATATCAAGATTCTTTCCAACTTGATGGTAGACATCAATGCCCACGTTGAGGGTATCAATGCCAGAGAACTGGGAGTAACAGAGGATGTATACTACCCTGTTTTGGCAGAAATTTTAGAAGAAAATGACAATATTGAGGATATTAAAGAAGCAATCCGCAAGAGTATTCCGGAATTGATTCCAAAGCATATCACAAAGGAAGATATCTTTGCTTCCATTAACTATAATATGCATCTGGAGTATGGAATAGGACATGATGATGATATCGACCACTTAGGAAACAGACGTATTCGTGCGGTAGGAGAATTATTACAGAACCAGTACCGTATCGGTTTGTCACGTTTGGAGAGAGTGGTACGTGAGAGAATGACTACTCAGGATTTAGAGGGAATTTCTCCGCAGAGTTTAATTAATATCAAACCGGTAACTGCGGCAGTAAAAGAATTTTTCGGTTCTTCCCAGCTGTCCCAGTTCATGGATCAGAACAACCCATTAGGTGAGCTGACCCACAAGAGACGTCTTTCCGCATTGGGACCGGGAGGACTTTCCAGAGACCGTGCCGGATTTGAGGTCCGTGACGTTCATTACTCCCATTACGGAAGAATGTGCCCGATTGAGACTCCTGAGGGTCCGAATATCGGTCTGATTAACTCCCTTGCAACCTATGCAAGAATCAACGAGTATGGTTTCATCGAGGCACCATACCGTAAAATTGATAAATCCGATCCTGCCAATCCGCGTGTAACCGATGAGGTTGTATACATGACAGCGGATGAAGAGGATAACTACCATGTAGCACAGGCGAATGAAAAGCTGGATGAGGAAGGACATTTCGTGCGTAATTCCGTATCCGGTCGTTATCTGGATGAGACACAGGAATATGACAAGACCATGTTTGATTATATGGATGTGTCTCCGAAGATGGTATTCTCTGTGGCAACTGCATTGATTCCGTTCCTGCAGAACGATGATGCAAACCGTGCCCTCATGGGTTCCAACATGCAGCGTCAGGCAGTACCGCTTCTGAATACAGAGGCTCCGGTAGTGGGAACAGGTATTGAGCCAAAGGCAGCGGTAGACTCCGGTGTCTGCGTTCTTGCAAAAAAATCAGGAACTGTAGAGCGTTCCGAATCCAACAAGATTATCATCAAAAACGATGACGGTACAACCGATACTTATAAATTGTCCAAATTTACAAGAAGTAACCAGTCCAACTGTTACAATCAGCGTCCAATCGTATTTAAAGGGGACCATGTAGAAGAGGGCGAGGTTATCGCAGACGGACCGTCTACCTCCAATGGTGAGCTTGCATTAGGAAAGAACCCGTTAATCGGATTTATGACTTGGGAAGGTTATAACTACGAGGATGCGGTACTTTTATCAGAAAGATTAGTACAGGATGATGTATACACATCCGTTCATATTGAAGAATACGAGGCAGAGGCACGTGACACCAAATTAGGACCGGAAGAAATCACCAGAGATGTTCCGGGTGTAGGTGATGATGCATTGAAGGCACTGGATGAAAGGGGAATTATCCGTATCGGTGCCGAGGTACGTGCTGGTGACATTTTGGTTGGTAAGGTAACACCGAAGGGTGAGACAGAGCTGACAGCAGAGGAGAGATTGTTGCGGGCAATCTTTGGTGAGAAAGCCAGAGAGGTGAGAGATACCTCCTTAAAGGTTCCTCACGGAGAATATGGTATTGTTGTAGATGCAAAAGTATTCACCAGAGAGAACGGTGATGAGCTGTCTCCGGGAGTAAATCAGTCTGTGCGTATCTACATTGCACAGAAGAGAAAGATTTCCGTAGGAGATAAGATGGCTGGTCGTCACGGTAACAAGGGTGTCGTTTCCCGCGTATTGCCGGTGGAGGATATGCCATTCTTACCAAACGGACGTCCGCTGGATATTGTATTAAACCCATTGGGCGTACCTTCCCGTATGAACATTGGTCAGGTGCTTGAGATTCACTTGAGTCTGGCAGCAAAAGCACTTGGATTTAATATTGCGACTCCGGTATTTGACGGAGCGAAAGAGAACGACATCATGGATACTTTGGATTTGGCAAATGACTATGTAAATCTTACATGGGAAGAATTCAAAGCAAAACATGAAGAGGAGCTGCTGCCGGAGGTTATGGACTATCTGTATGAAAACAGAGACCATAGAGAGCTTTGGAAAGGTGTACCGATTTCAAGAGATGGTAAAGTCAGACTTCGTGATGGTAGAACCGGAGAGTTCTTCGACAGTCCGGTAACCATTGGACACATGCACTACCTGAAGCTGCATCACTTGGTTGATGATAAGATTCATGCACGTTCCACAGGTCCGTACTCCTTAGTAACACAGCAGCCGTTAGGTGGTAAAGCACAGTTCGGTGGACAGCGTTTCGGAGAGATGGAGGTTTGGGCTCTGGAAGCATACGGAGCAGCATATACCTTACAGGAAATCCTGACCGTAAAATCCGATGATGTGGTAGGACGTGTGAAGACCTATGAGGCGATTATCAAGGGAACCAATATTCCTGAGCCGGGAATTCCGGAGTCCTTCAAGGTACTGTTAAAAGAATTACAGTCCTTAGGTCTGGATGTCAGAGTACTGCGTGATGACAACACAGAAGTTGAAATCATGGAGACCAGCGAATATGGCGAGACAGATTTGAATGCAGTTATCGGAAATGATAAAAATTACGCATTTGAAGATGGTGAGACCTTCGAAAAGATGGGCTTCACCCAGAAGGAATTTGACGCAGAAAGCGAAGAGCTTGTTGACGTAGAAGAGGAGCCGGAAGACGATTCCGAATTCTATGGGGAAGCAGAACCTGTTCTTGACGAAGAATAATTTAGAAGGGAGTATCATAAATGCCTGAGAATAAGATAAACGAAGGATACCAGCCAATTTCATTTGACGCAATCAAAATTGGTTTGGCATCACCGGAACAAATCAGAAAATGGTCCCGTGGAGAGGTACAGAAACCGGAAACCATTAATTATAGAACTTTGAAACCGGAAAAAGACGGTTTATTCTGTGAAAAGATTTTTGGACCGAGCAAAGACTGGGAATGTCATTGTGGTAAGTACAAAAAGATTCGTTATAAAGGCGTAGTCTGCGACCGTTGTGGCGTTGAGATTACGAAAGCCAGTGTTCGTAGAGAGCGTATGGGACATATCGAGCTTGCAGCTCCGGTATCCCATATCTGGTATTTCAAGGGAATCCCGAGCCGTATGGGATTAATTCTTGAATTATCTCCGAGAACATTGGAAAAAGTATTATACTTTGCTTCTTATATTGTATTGGATGCAGGAAATACCGAGTTGCAGTACAAACAGGTACTTTCTGAAAACGAGTATCAGGAAGCAAGAGAGAAATACGGCAATGACTTCCGGGTTGGAATGGGAGCAGAGGCAGTCAAAGAACTGTTGCAGGCCATCGACTTGGAGAAAGATGCCGCAGAGTTAAAAGAAGGATTAAAGGATGCTACAGGACAGAGACGTGCACGTATCATCAAACGTCTGGAAGTTGTAGAAGCTTTCCGTGAATCAGGAAACAAACCGGAATGGATGATTATGGATGCGATTCCGGTTATTCCGCCGGATTTACGTCCGATGGTACAGTTGGACGGCGGACGTTTTGCGACCTCTGACTTAAATGACTTATATCGTAGAATTATCAATAGAAACAACCGTCTGAGAAGACTGTTAGAGCTTGGAGCACCGGACATTATCGTAAGAAATGAAAAGAGAATGCTTCAGGAGGCAGTAGATGCCCTGATTGATAACGGAAGAAGAGGAAGACCGGTTACCGGACCTGGAAACCGTGCTTTGAAATCTCTTTCCGATATGTTGAAAGGTAAATCAGGACGTTTCCGTCAGAACCTACTTGGAAAACGTGTAGACTACTCAGGTCGTTCCGTTATCGTCGTAGGACCGGAACTTAAGATTTATCAGTGTGGTCTGCCAAAAGAAATGGCAATCGAGCTGTTCAAGCCGTTTGTTATGAAAGAACTGGTAGCCAACGGAACCGCACACAATATTAAGAGTGCAAAGAAAATGGTAGAGAGACTTCAGCCGGAAGTTTGGGATGTCTTAGAAGATGTTATCAAAGAGCATCCGGTTATGTTGAACCGTGCACCGACACTTCACAGATTAGGTATTCAGGCATTTGAGCCGATTCTGGTAGAGGGTAAGGCAATTAAGCTGCATCCATTGGTATGTACCGCATACAATGCCGACTTCGACGGTGACCAGATGGCTGTCCATCTTCCGTTATCCGTAGAAGCACAGGCAGAGTGCCGTTTCATGCTGTTGTCACCGAACAACTTATTAAAACCATCTGATGGTGGTCCGGTTGCCGTTCCTTCACAGGATATGGTTCTGGGTATCTATTACCTGACCATGGGCAAGATGATTGACCGTACCGGAGAAGTGGATTTAAGCACTGTAGGCGAAAAAGTATATGCCGATAAAGATGAGGTAAAAGCAGCAATCGAAGCAAATGAGATTGATGAGTACACCAACATCCGATTCAATGCGGGAGACGGCGAGCATGTAGTTATCTGTACACCACATGATTTGATGGGACACAGATTCAACGGAATTAACCATGCAATTCTGGCATATGAGAACGGAGATATTACCCTTCATCAGAAAATCATGGTAAAACGTGAAGCTGTAATGCCGAACGGCGAGAAAGTTACAGGAAACATTGAGACAACACTGGGAAGATTAATCTTTAATGAGATTCTTCCACAGGATTTAGGATTTGTAGATAGAACAAAACCGGAAAATGCTCTTTTACTGGAAGTAGATTTCCATGTAGGTAAAAAAGGATTAAAACAGATTCTGGAAAAAGTCATCAATATCCATGGAGCAACCAAGACTGCCGAGGTATTGGATGACATTAAGGCAATGGGATACAAATATTCCACAAGAGCCGCTATGACCGTATCCGTATCCGATATGACCGTTCCTGCCAAGAAGCCGGAGTTAATCCAGCAGGCACAGGATACGGTAGACCGTATCACCAAGAACTACAAACGTGGTCTGGTAACAGAGGAAGAGAGATACAAAGAGGTCGTAGAGACATGGAAAGAGACCGATGATGAGTTGACAGAAGCACTTCTTTCCGGCTTGGATAAATACAACAACATCTTTATGATGGCAGATTCCGGAGCCCGTGGTTCCGATAAGCAGATTAAACAGTTGGCGGGTATGCGTGGTTTGATGGCTGATACAACCGGTAAGACCATCGAGTTGCCAATCAAGTCCAATTTCCGTGAAGGTCTGGACGTATTGGAGTACTTCATGTCTGCCCACGGAGCACGTAAAGGTCTTTCCGATACCGCTCTGCGTACAGCCGATTCCGGTTACCTGACCAGACGTCTGGTTGACGTATCTCAGGAATTAAGTATCCGTGAATCCGATTGTAGTCTGAACTCAGACAAAGAGATTCCGGGAATGTATGTAAAAGCATTCATGGACGGAAAAGAAGAGATTGAGAGCTTGCAGGATCGTATTACAGGACGTTTCTCCTGTGAGACTATCTGTGATAAAGACGGCAATGTGATTGTAAAAGCAAATCACATGATTACACCGAAACGTGCAGCAGAAGTTGTAAACAAAGGTGTAGACGAAAAAGGAAACCCGATTACAAAAGTGAAGATTCGTACCATTTTAACCTGTCGTTCCCATATTGGTATCTGTGCAAAATGCTATGGTGCCAACATGGCAACCGGTCAGGCAGTACAGGTGGGCGAGGCAATCGGTATCATCGCAGCACAGTCTATCGGTGAGCCGGGCACACAGCTTACCATGCGTACTTTCCATACCGGTGGTGTTGCCGGTGACGATATCACACAGGGTCTTCCTCGTGTCGAAGAGCTGTTTGAGGCAAGAAAACCGAAAGGACTTGCAATCATTACAGAATTTGGCGGCGTAGCAACCATCAAAGATACAAAGAAAAAACGTGAGATTATCGTAACTAACCAGGAAACAGGCGAGACAAAGACTTACCTCATTCCGTATGGTTCCCGTATCAAGATTTTGGACGGTGCTATCTTAGAGGCAGGTGACGAGCTGACAGAAGGTAGCGTAAATCCACATGACATTTTGAAAATCAAAGGTGTTCGTGCTGTTCAGGATTATATGCTGCAGGAGGTTCAGCGTGTATATCGTCTCCAGGGTGTAGAAATCAACGATAAGCATATCGAGGTTATTGTTCGTCAGATGTTGAAGAAGATTCGCATTGAGAACAACGGAGATTCCGAGCTGTTGCCGGGTACTCTGGTAGACACCTTAGAATTTGATGATGTAAACGAGAAATTAATTGCAGAGGGCAAAGAGCCGGCAGAAGGAAAACAGGTACTGTTAGGTATCACAAAAGCCGCATTGGCAACCAATTCCTTCTTGTCCGCAGCATCCTTCCAGGAGACCACCAAGGTTCTCACCGAGGCGGCTATCAAAGGAAAGGTAGATCCGTTAATCGGATTAAAAGAAAATGTATTAATCGGTAAACTGCTTCCGGTAGGAACCGGTATGAAACGTTACCGTGACATTAAGCTGGATTCCGACCTGAATCAATTTGCAGATATTGATTTTGATGATGATTTTGCAGATTTTGAAAGTGAAGAAATGCCGGAAGTACCGGAAGATGCAGTAGTGGCAATTGATATTGTTGGTGATGAGGAATAAATAATAAAAAAGAAATGTATCCATGATTTGGGTACATTTCTTTTTGTTTACATAAAAACTGGTAAATTCCTTGAAAAAGGTGGAAAAAAAAGCTATAATCTATGTAAATTAATAGAAGTTTTGGTCGATATATTATATAGAGAATATATATTTTGGACGATATACTATATAAAGTAATATAGGTAAATGACAATTAGGAAGGATGATGGTATGTACAAGGACGTATTGAAGCGGATTCTGGCGTTAACTTTATGCACATGCATAATAGCTGCGGGGGTCAACTGGACAGTTCTCAATGCGGCGGCAGAGGATGACACCCAGAACGTAACGGAGGTAGGTCAGGATACGGATGTATCCGCAGAAGATGCCCAAGGACTGCAGGGAATGCAGATGAATATGCTTCCTGGTGAAGAAACAGAAGAGACAAATGACCAGACAAATCAAGAGGTTGCTCAGGAGACTGAGGAGCCTGTTAATGCTGTTCAGGCACAGGAAAATAAAATGTTGTACGGCATGGATGTCTTTGCATACAGAGTCGGTGCAGGCTATGATTTGTCTATGACAACCATCACGATACAGAATGCGGATAATATTGAGTATGACGGAACCGAGAAAACTCCGAATGTATTAGTTCAGGATGCCATGAGCGGAGATTTTCTGGCAAAAGGAACTGATTATACAGTATCATATACCGATAACGTGAATGCGGGAACCGCAACTGTAACCATTTATCCTACTGCAACCAGTACGGGAAGCAAGACCAAAACATTTACCATCAAACAGCGAAGCATAGAGAATGCAAGTATCGGAAATACAAATATTACAGAATATACTCTGCCGGATCAGGTTTTTAACGGACAGGACACTATACCAACTTTGAATCTGAAGGATGGATCCAACCTTTTATATCAGGATACTCATTATACGGTGAAATCCACCATTGGGGAAACAGAGGGAACCAAGGGGAAAAAAGTAACTTTAACCATTGAAGGTATGAAAAATTACGGCGGAAGTGTTGCTTTGTCATACTATATTACACCGAAGAATATTACGGATGAGGATGTGACTGTCAATTGTCTGAAATCTGTAGGATATACAGGTTCAGCGATAGAGCCGCCGGTTAGTGTTTACTACAACACCAATAAATTGGTAAAAGGCACAGACTACGAGGTTATTCCACTGGATTCGGATGATTTGACCAGTATGGGAGAAAAGAATGTCCGTGTCCGTGGTATCGGTAACTATACAGGTTATACGGATGTGACATTTTCTATTGTGGGACAGAGTATCAAAAACGCTGAAATTACATTAATTGATGCAGAAAATCTGGTATATACGGGAAAAGCGATTCAGCCGAAAGTAGAGATTAAGTGCAACGGCAATACATTGAAAGAAAAAGTAGATTATACGTTGAGCTATTCAAACAACGTAAATGCCAGTGATGGAAGCACATTGGCCACCGTTACGGCAACCGGAATCAATAACTATGGGGATGAAGCATCTACAACCTTTGTAATTCATCCGGTAAATTTAAGTGAACTGACAGAGACTACCGACTATATCATCAGTGGAACCAAGGATTGGACCTATACAGGGGAAGCCATTAAACCGCCGGTGTCTGTAATTGTAAAGGAAATACTTCTAAAAGAAGGAACAGATTATACCTTAAATTATCTGGAAGAAGATGAAAATAATGTTATTAATGTAGGCGAAGATAAAATATTATTTATTACCGGAACGGGAAATTACAGTGGTTCCATTATCTGGAAATTTAATATTAATAAGAAGGATATTAAAAATGCAACGGTAACGGTGGATGAATACTGGCAGGGTATCGGAACACTGCCGAGACCGAATGTGGTTGTAATGGACGGTGAGCATCTGTTACGGGAAGGTATTGATTACAATATTACCTCTTACACAGATGTGGATGGTGTAGACTTAACAGAAACTTCAAACGGTATGAAAGGTATTGTACATATTGAGGCACGGGATGACAGTAACTACAAAGGAACCACCGTCGGAAACTTCTTGATTTGTACGGATGTTAAGGACGATGAAAAGGTAACGGTAGAGGCCATTTCTGATAAGACTTATAGTGGAAAAGAATACAAACCGGTGCCGAAAATCAAAGATAAGAGTACCGATAAATATTTAGAAGAAGGCACAGACTTTACGGTAGAATATCCGGAAGATTGTATCAATCAGGGAACGAAGACCATCAAAGTAAACGGTATCGGTAAATATGCCGGAACCCGTACGATGAATTATACCATTAACCAGAAGAAGCTGGATGATTATGATATTACCTGTGAAGGACCTGCAGTGGAGTATACAGGTGAGGATACCTTTACCACAGCCATGAGTAAGATGACAGTGACCTATGGAACGGAAACCTTAGTGTACGGTCGAGATTACATGGTAGAAAAGGTTGCAGGCGGTTCTGATTATACTCAAAAAGGCAAACAGTATGTTAAGATTACAGCTATTACAGACGGTGATTACAACAATTACACAGGCAGCAAAGAAGATAACAACTGTTACTATACCATCACGGGAAAATCCTTCTCAGATGCAGAAGGCAATCCGGTAAGCAATTTGAGTATTTCCGGTATTGAGGGTGTCAGAGTGCCGTATGATAATGGTAATCCGGTTTTCCCACAGGCTGATGAGGATAATATCGTTATAGAATGGGATGAGCAGGAATTAGTACGGGATACTGATTATAAGTTAAGCTATGAGAACAACACAGAAGCAGGAACCGCTACGGTAGTTATCAAAGGAAGAGGTAACTATACCGGTGAGGTTCGCGTCAACTATACTATTGTATATAATATTAATGATGTTACCGTGGAGATGTTGGATGAAACCGGAAATGTGGTAACGGGAAACAAATTGCAGTATACCGGTGAGGTAATTCAGCCTACCATCAGATTGAAATATAAAAATACTGTTTTGATAGCAGGAACAGATTATGATATTTCCTATAACAATACCAACTCCATGAATGTAGGAGATGGTTATACGGTTGGTATTACAGGAAAAGGATTGTATATCGGAACCAGATCCGACAGTTATTCAATTGTGCCGCGTGAATTAAGTACTGTTTTCAAGCTGACCATTGAATCGGTACAGTATGATGGACAGAAGCATCAGTTCTATCCAAAATACAAATTAGGTGACTATATCTTACAGAATAACAAAGATTTTAAGGTTCTCAGTTGGACAAATGCAGCAGATGACACAGATCATGGCTGTATCAAGGCAGGAACGATTCTGGTAGAAGCAGAAGGTTTGGGAAATTTTACAGGAACAGATACCTTTACCTATGAGATTACCACCAGAGATATTGCGGAAGCGTATTATGTGGGATCGTCTGTGATTAAATATGATGGAACATCACACAGACCGGAAACGATGACGGAGGTCTTGGAATATAACGGAACTCCGGTATCTACGGATGATTATACCATTGTTACCTGCATAGACACCGGTGATACAACAGGGACAAAAAATAGCCAATGTATCAATGCAGGAATCGTTACCGTAGTGGTAAAAGGAAAAAACAGTTTTAGTGGAACATTGGAATTTTCATATGAGATTCAAAAAGGCGTAATCTCTCAGGCAGATGTAAGCTTTACAGGAGCATCAGAGGTTGCCTACAATCACGAAGTGCAGAACCCGCAAGTACAGATTCTGTCGGGTGGAGTGGCTATGAAGCCGGAGAACTACACCTGTACCTATTATAGAAAAGACACATCCGGAGGATTAACAGAGGTTTCAGAATGTAAGGATGCAGGAACGTATATCGTTCGTTTTGAGGGAAAAGGCAATTATGAAGGAACGGCAGATTTGACCTATAAGATTTTGCCGATAGATATTAATCTTTCCCCGGTGTATGAAATTACATATGAAGGTATTACTGATCAGGGCTATACCGGCTCTGCGATTATTCCTCCAAATCTCAAAGTATACGAGAAGAAAAAGGGCGATGTAGGGGCAGTAAAAAGAGAGTTAGTTGCCGACACAGATTATATTGTACTGGGAGAAAACAATATCAATCAGGGAACGGCAACCATAACCATCAAAGGAAGCGGAAATTATACCGGAGAGAAGACAGCGACCTTTAATATCACGCGTAAGGATATTACTGAGAAAACAGATGGAAGCAACTACGACGTAGATTTAAAAGAGGTTCAGTCCGTACAGTACACAGGAGAAGTGTTGACACCGGATTTGGTTTTGATGCAGGGAGACCGTGTCTTAATACAGGGCGTGGACTATGAAGTTACCTACGTTCAGGATACCAATAAAAGAATCGGTCCGGCATATGGTACCATTACCGGAATTGGAAACTATACCGGAACCAGAACCTTTACCGAGAAAGATCCGATTTTCAATGTAGTATCATGTCTGCTGAATGAAGCATATGAAGCGGGAGATTTAACCATAGAGATACCGCCATATACCTATGACGGCAAGAGTCATGATGTTGTATCGGATACGGTAGTACGTTACGGTACCACAACCCTGAAAAAAGGAACAGACTATGTGATTGAAACTCCGCAGGATCGTATCAATGCGGGAGAGCAGCCACTGGTAATCACAGGTGCGGGTAATTACGGAGGTACCATTAACACCACCTTTACCATCCGTCCGAGAAACATTATGCAGGCGGATTTACAGACTTTCATAGAGGGAGCTTCTATGGAAGATATCATAACGGAAACACCATATGTAGGAAAAGCTATCGAACCGAAGGTGGTAATCCGTGATACACTTCCGGGTAGAACAAGTGCAACCAAATTGGTGGCAGACAGAGATTATACAGTTACCTATGTTGACAATCAATATATCGGAATGGCGAAAGTGGTTATAAGCTTTATTGGCAATTATACGGCATATAATGACTATGACGCCGGTACGAAGCAGAATACATACACTGTAGAGTTCGAGATTCTGCCAAAGAATATAACAGATGCCGATGTGCATTTGGAGGAAATGGAAGACCAGAGCTATACCGGAAGTGAAATTTTCCCGGAACCTGTTCTTACTTATGGAGATATTACGTTACAAAAAGACGTTGATTACATTGTGGACTATGGTGACAATAACATTGACGTAGGAAGAGTTTATGTCACAATTACCGGTATTAATAGTTGTTATGGAGAATTGGAGACCAGCTTTATCATTACCAGAAAGGCATTGGATTCCGAGGGAATTACCATTGCGGATATTCCGGATCAGGCATACAATGGCGAAGCTATTACACCACCGGTTGTTGTGGACTACAATGGAACGCCACTGACGGAAGGCGAGGATTACGAACTTACATGGGAAGATAATCAATATCCGGGTGTTGCTACTGTAACCGCCACAGGAAAAGGAAATTATACATCTTCTATCTCCAAAACGTTTAACATCAGAGGAGATTTGGAGCAGTATGGTGCAGTAGAGCCAATTGAGGCACAGTGTTATACCGGAGATTTGATTGAGCCGGAGGTAACAGTAACCTTTGACGGAAGAGAATTAGTAAAGGGAACGGACTATAAAGTTACTTATAAAAAGAACATAGGTGTAGGCGTAGCAGAAGTGACGATAAAAGGAGCCGGCGTATATGATGGAACCATAATGGCAAACTTCAATATTTCTTATGATATTGGAGAGTCAGAGGTGCAAGAGCTGGCGAATCGTTATACTTATACCGGAAATGAGATAACACCGGTAGTAAAGGTAATCTACAAAGGAAAAGTATTGACAGAAGGTACAGATTATGAGGTTTCCTATAAGGATAATATAAATGTAGGTACCGGAACAGTCATCTTAAAAGGACTGGGCGAATATGCAGGTACCTGTGAGAAGGATTTTGAAATTATTTCAAAGAGTATCACAACCTGTACCCTTGGCAGAATGAAAGAGGTTACTTATAACGGTATCGAAAAGAAACCGACGATTACTCTATGGAACAATGGAAAGACATTAGTTAAAAACACGGATTATACGGTAGAATATGAGAATAATAAGGAGCCGGGTTGGGGCAAGGCGATTGTAACCGGAAAAGGCGATTACAGCGGAACGATGAAGATAGACTTCGCTATTAAGGTTGCAGAGCCGATAGGATTGAAAACGGTTGCAACATCAGATTCTACGATTAAACTTTCATGGAGACCGGGCGGCGTTGTTTCGGGATATGAATTATACTGTGATAAAGGTGGAAACAAATGGGAGAAGATAGCAACTGTCACAACCACAAGTTATACAGATAAGAAGCTGACTGCTTCCACAAAATACAGATACAGAGTACGTGCTTATGTAAAGGATGGTTTTGAGACTACATACAGTGCATACAGTAACGAGATTTCTACTAATACGGTACCGGAAACACCTAGAATAGAGGTAAATTCACCGAGAACTGCTCAGGCAATGATTGTCTGGACAAAGCAGAAAGCGGCAGACGGATATGAAGTTTACCAGAGTACGAAGAAAGATGGTAATTACACGATGATTCGTGATGCCAAGGGAAGTAACTGTACCACTTATACAAAAACAAAGCTGACCAGCAATGGTACTTACTATTATAAGGTACGTGCTTATAAGACCATAAACGGTAAGAAAGTATACGGACAATACTCAGTAATTAAAAGTATTAAAGTGAAGTAAAGATGAAAAATGAGTACAGAATAGGTGCATATGTGTTTCACACATACGAAGAATACCGTGACGGACTCGACGATGTTAACACAATCCGTTACATCGTCGAGAACGTTGATATTGAAGATCCGGATGTGGTGCTGCATCTTTATGATTGGATGAAAAATGAAAAGTTAGTGTTAAAGAGTCCAATAGGGGAAGCTTTTTACGCAGATGTAGTGGAACGGGTTGCAAACTATTCCCAAAAGCAACTGGAAGAAGATAAAAAAGAGGTTGTGAAGAAAAAAAAGAGCGATAGATTGCAAAAATACGGCGGTATTATTTGTATTGGAATAGCAATGGTTTGCTTTTTGATTTACTTTGGTCTGGAGTATAGCAATTACAAAGGAAATAAAGAAACACAGCACTTACAGGAATTGAAACAGCAGGCACTGGATGAGATGCCCACAGCAAGACTGGGAGATGCACGGGAGGTTTCGGAAGAAGAAACCCAGACGGAAGGCTCCACAGAGCAGGGAGAACCTACGATTTTACCTGAATACAGTGCCATCTATGAAGAAAATAATGATTTCGTAGGATGGTTGAAAATAGATGATACCATTATTGATTATCCGGTTATGCAGTCAAAAAATGACGAAGATTATTATTTGACCCATACCTTCAGCCATGAAGAAGATAAAAACGGAACCCTGTTTATCGATGCCAGAAATGATATTGTGAACAGGAGTACGAACATTATTATATATGGTCATAATATGCGAAGCAGTGCCATGTTCGGCTCTCTTAAAAAATACATGGATGAAAGCTATTGGCAGGCACATAAAACCATTCAGTTTGATACCATTTACGAGAAAGGAACCTATGAAGTGGTAGCGGTATGCTTGGGTAAAGTGGAGTATCAGGATGAAGACGTTTTCCGGTATTATGATTTCCTCAATGCAGAGAATGAAGAGCAGTTTGATGTTTTCTTAAAGAACATTGAAGAAAGTGCAGTATTTGCAGATGAAAATGCAATCAGCTACGGAGACAAATTATTAACACTTTCTACTTGTAATAACTATGTAGAAAATGGTAGACTATATATAGTGGCAAAGGAAGTTACAGAACAATAAATGTAGATGAAAGTAGGGCGATGAAATGAAAAGAAAGACGAAAAGAAGAATAGGAATATTTTTAGTCGTTGCAATGCTTGCGGTCTTAGTCTTCCCGGCATTTTCAGCAATGGCAGACGGGGAGGCGGATTTTACCATTAACGGCGGAGTTCTGGTAGATTACCATGGAGCCGGCGGAGATGTAACCATACCGGATTCGGTAACGACTATTGCAGATGGAGCTTTTCAGGATGACGATGGTGTTACCAGTGTTACGATTCCGGGAAGTGTCAGCAGCATTGGAGCCTATGCATTTTCAGGATGCTCTAACATGGTAAGCGTATCGGTGCCATCCAGCGTAACCAGCATGGGCGTGGGAGTATTTTCAAGCTGCAGCAGTTTATCTAATGTTGATTTTTCGGCAAGTATTACAACACTTCCCCAGAGAACCTTTTTCAACTGTGAAAGCCTAAGCAGCATAGTCATTCCATCGGGAATCGGAACCATCGGTGATGAAGCATTTGCTGAGTGCGGATTGCTGGGAAGTATCAATATACCGGCAGGGGTATCCATAATTTCCAACACAGCATTTGACGGATGCGGAAATCTTACCAGCATTACAGTAAGCAGTGGCAATTCCAATTATTCTTCCTATGATGGATGTATCTATAATAGGGGAATGACAAAGCTTCTGATTTGTCCGGCAGGAAAATCCAGCATACAGACAGCAGGAAATGCCTCCACATACGGAACAGGTTCATTCAACGGATGTAATGCAATAGTTACTTTGAATATACCGAATAATATTACAACCATTGAGGGAAATGCATTTTCCAACAGTGGTATTCAGACAATAACTATACCATCCAGTGTCAGAAGTATCGGAAGTCAGGCAAGCTGGGATCCGGCAATCATCTATACCTATGCAGGTAGTGCAGGTGAGGCTTTTGCTACCGCATATGGATATACCTATGAGTTGTTAAATGAAGAGAACCCGATAGACCCAACAAGTCCGACAGATCCGGGTGCAGCAGATCCTTCTACGGGAGGAACAACCGGAGACGGAGGAACCACAGGTGATGTTACAGGAGGCAGTAGCCAGAGTGGTGCAGCAGGAGCATCCGGAAGCGGTGCCAGCGTATCCACCGGAAGTGGCAGTGTAACCACTACGGCAGGGGGAGCATCCGGAAGCGGTGCAACCGGGGGAGCTCATGTACTTGACAATACACCAACCACCGGACCGGAACTGAATGCAAGAGTAGTGCTCTGCGTGGCAGTGTTCTTCGTGGGAATCTATCTTATCATCAGCAGCCGGAAAGAAGAGAAAACAGCATAATCGCCATACATATTATATAGAAGAAAGAGCAGCCGTGAATAGCGGCTGCTTTTTGGTGTCATGCATCCGAAGGAGCTGCCCCCCAAGGGATACCTTTATAAAATGACATGTTATATAGGTATAAAGCCTGTAAAATCAAGGAAAAATGAAGAAAAATCCTTGACAGTCTCAAAAAATGCTTATATAATGATTTAGCGTGCATACAAATGCACAAATTCAAATTAGACATACAGGAGGTGAAAAACATGCCAACATTTAACCAGTTAGTAAGAAAAGGACGTCAGACATCTGTTAAGAAGTCTACAGCACCTGCTCTCCAGAAAGGTTACAACTCTTTAAAGAAGAGACCTACAGATTCTGCTTCACCGCAGAAGAGAGGTGTTTGTACAGCAGTTAAAACTGCAACTCCGAAAAAACCTAACTCAGCTCTTAGAAAAATTGCCAGAGTTCGTCTTTCTAACGGAATTGAAGTAACATCCTACATTCCGGGTGAAGGTCACAACTTACAGGAGCATAGCGTTGTTCTGATTCGTGGTGGTAGAGTAAAAGACTTACCAGGTACCAGATACCATATCATCCGTGGTACACTTGATACAGCAGGTGTAGCAAACAGAAAACAGGCTCGTTCCAAATATGGTGCTAAGAGACCAAAAGATGCTAAATAAGATTAGCAGTCAACAATGTATCACAAACAGAACTTGGTAAAAGTGTTGGAAATGTAAATTCACCTATTACGGATAAATTCGTATGAGGACTTTTCCGCACGAACACAGAGAACGACACATGTGAGTACCGTTGAATTAATCGAAAACAAAACATGATTAAGGAGGGAAGTACCGTGCCACGTAAAGGACATACTCAAAAAAGAGACGTATTAGCAGATCCGATGTACAATAACAAAGTGGTTACCAAGCTTATCAATAACATTATGTTAGATGGTAAAAAAGGTATTGCACAGAAAATTGTATACGGAGCATTTGAAAGAGTTGCAGAGAAGACCGAAAGACCTGCTCTTGAAGTATTCGAAGAAGCAATGAACAACGTTATGCCAGTACTTGAAGTAAAGGCAAGACGTATCGGTGGAGCAACTTACCAGGTACCAATCGAAGTAAGACCGGACAGACGTCAGGCGTTAGCACTTCGTTGGCTGACATTGTATTCACGTAAAAGAGGCGAGAAGACAATGGAAGAGAGACTGGCAAACGAGATTATGGATGCAGCAAACAATACAGGTGCATCTGTAAAGAAAAAAGAAGATATGCACAAAATGGCAGAGGCAAACAAAGCTTTTGCACATTACAGATTCTAATCGAATCGCCGCATAGTTTGTAAAGAAATTAAGGAGGAAAATCCCTTGGCTGGAAGAGAATATCCATTAGAGAGAACCAGAAACATTGGTATTATGGCTCACATCGATGCTGGTAAGACAACATTGACAGAGCGTATCTTATACTATACCGGTGTTAACTATAAAATCGGTGATACTCATGAAGGTACTGCAACCATGGACTGGATGGAGCAGGAGCAGGAAAGGGGTATCACAATTACTTCAGCCGCTACAACCTGTCACTGGACAGAGCAGGAGAACTGCAAACCGAAAAAGGGTGCGTTAGAGCATCGTATCAATATCATTGATACTCCGGGACACGTTGACTTTACAGTTGAGGTTGAGCGTTCACTTCGTGTATTGGACGGCGCCGTTGGTGTCTTCTGTGCAAAAGGTGGTGTTGAGCCTCAGTCTGAAAATGTATGGCGTCAGGCTGATACCTACAACGTACCAAGAATGGCGTTCATCAACAAGATGGACATCTTAGGTGCAGATTTCTATGGAGCCGTAGAGCAGATTAAAACCAGATTAGGTAAAAATGCTATCTGTCTTCAGTTACCAATCGGAAAAGAAGACGAGTTCAAAGGAATCGTAGATTTATTTGAAATGAAAGCTTACATCTACAATGATGATAAGGGTGAAGATATTTCAATCGTTGACATCCCGGCAGATATGGCTGAGGATGCAGAACTGTATCACACAGAGTTAATCGAGAAAGTCTGCGAGTTAGACGACGATTTAATGATGCAGTATTTAGAGGGTGAAGAGCCTTCTGTGGAAGATATGAAGAAAGCCTTAAGAAAGGCAACCTGTGAATGTTTGGCAGTACCTGTTTGCTGTGGTTCTGCTTACAGAAACAAAGGTGTTCAGAAATTATTGGATGCAATCTTAGAGTATATGCCAGCTCCGACAGACATCCCTGCAATCAAGGGTGTGGATTTGGAAGGCAATGAGATTGAGAGACATTCTTCTGATGAAGAGCCGTTCTCTGCTCTGGCATTCAAGATTATGACAGACCCATTCGTAGGAAAATTAGCATTCTTCCGTGTTTATTCCGGTACAATGAACTCCGGTTCCTATGTACTGAATGCAACAAAGGACAAAAAAGAGCGTGTGGGACGTATCCTTCAGATGCATGCGAACAAGAGAGAAGAGCTTGACAAAGTTTACTCCGGAGATATCGCAGCAGCAGTTGGATTCAAAATCACAACCACAGGTGATACCATCTGTGATGAAAAAGCTCCTGTTATCTTAGAGTCTATGGAATTCCCAGAGCCGGTTATCGAGTTGGCAATCGAGCCTAAGACAAAAGCCGGACAGGGCAAGATGGGTGAAGCACTTGCAAAACTTGCAGAAGAGGATCCTACCTTCCGTGCTCATACAAATACAGAGACAGGTCAGACCATCATCGCAGGTATGGGTGAGCTTCACTTAGAGATTATCGTAGACAGACTTCTGCGTGAGTTCAATGTTGAGGCAAACGTAGGTGCACCTCAGGTTGCTTACAAAGAGACATTTACAAAACCTGTTGACCAGGAATACAAATATGCAAAACAGTCTGGTGGTCGTGGACAGTACGGTCACTGTAAAGTTAAATTCGAGCCAATGGATGCCAACGGAGAAGAATTATTCAAATTTGAATCTACCGTTGTCGGTGGTGCAATTCCGAAGGAATACATTCCGGCTGTCGGCGAAGGTATCGAAGAAGCTACACAGGCTGGTATCTTAGCAGGATTCCCGGTAGTTGGTGTTCATGCAACCGTATACGATGGATCTTACCATGAGGTCGATTCATCTGAGATGGCATTCCACATTGCCGGTTCTATGGCATTCAAGGAAGCTATGCAGAAAGCAAATCCTGTATTACTTGAGCCTATCATGAAGGTAGAGGTTACAATGCCGGAAGAGTATATGGGTGATGTAATCGGTGATATCAACTCCCGTCGTGGACGTATCGAAGGTATGGATGATCTGGGCGGTGGAAAAATCGTTCGTGGTTATGTACCGTTAGCAGAGATGTTCGGTTACTCCACAGACTTACGTTCCAGGACACAGGGACGTGGTAACTACTCTATGTTCTTCGAGAAATATGAGCAGGTACCAAAGAATATTCAGGAGAAAATTATTTCTGAAAAAGGTAAATAAACCTTGAAAAAACCTGTGCTATTTTATATAATCAGAAACAGGTGATAATAAAAATAAATTTTAGCCGCAAGAGGCATCAATTTAAGGAGGATATTCAAAATGGCAAAAGCTAAATTTGAAAGAACAAAACCACATTGTAACATTGGTACAATCGGTCACGTTGACCATGGTAAAACAACTTTAACAGCTGCAATCACAAAAGTACTTTCTGAGAGAGTTTCCGGAAACGAAGCTACAGATTTCGAGAACATTGATAAAGCTCCAGAAGAGAGAGAAAGAGGTATCACTATCTCTACTGCACACGTTGAGTATGAGACAGAGAATCGTCACTATGCACACGTTGACTGCCCAGGCCATGCTGACTACGTTAAGAACATGATTACTGGTGCTGCTCAGATGGATGGTGCTATCTTAGTAGTAGCTGCAACAGACGGTGTTATGGCTCAGACAAAAGAGCATATCTTATTATCCCGTCAGGTAGGTGTACCTTACATCGTAGTATTCATGAACAAATGTGACATGGTAGACGATGAAGAGTTACTTGACTTAGTAGAGATGGAAATTACAGAGCAGTTAGAGGAATATGAGTTCACAGATTGCCCAATCATCAGAGGTTCTGCATTAAAAGCATTAGAAGATCCACAGGGCGAGTGGGGCGACAAAATCATGGAATTAATGGCAGCAGTAGATGAGCACATTCCAGATCCACAGCGTGCTACAGATCAGCCATTCTTAATGCCAGTAGAGGACGTATTCACAATCACAGGTCGTGGTACTGTTGCTACAGGTAGAGTAGAGAGAGGAACACTTCACTTAAATGAGGAAGTTGAAATCGTTGGTATCAAAGAAGAAGTACAGAAAACTGTTGTAACCGGTATCGAGATGTTCCGTAAATTATTAGACGAGGCTCAGGCTGGTGATAACATCGGTGCATTACTTCGTGGTATCCAGAGAACAGACATCGAAAGAGGTCAGGTTCTTGCAAAACCAGGTTCAGTAACATGCCATACAAAATTCACAGCTCAGGTTTACGTTTTAACAAAAGACGAAGGTGGACGTCATACTCCATTCTTCAACAACTATCGTCCACAGTTCTACTTCAGAACAACTGACGTAACAGGTGTTATCGAGTTACCAGCTGGTACAGAGATGTGTATGCCTGGTGATAACGTAGAAATGACTATCGAACTGATTCACCCAATCGCTATGGAGCAGGGTCTTACATTCGCTATCCGTGAAGGTGGTAGAACTGTAG
>CATWDJ010000028.1:0-25886 GCA_958349535.1 uncultured Lachnospiraceae bacterium | reverse complement strand
GAGCACTTGACTTTTAATCAAGTTGTCCGGGGTTCGAATCCCCGATGCCTCAGTAGAAGAGTGGAAGTATCTAAATTTAGATGCTTCTATTTTTTATGATAAAAAATATTGATGAACGACTTCATTTACATGTAAAAAAATAATTGATACAATATGAATTACAATGACAAATTGTAATTGAAGGTGAGAGAGGCAATGAATCGTATAGACTGTCCATGTAAAAGAACCGAATGTGGAAGATGTTGTACTAGAAAAGAAAGAAGAAAAAAGAGCAGATAGGAAAAGAAAAAGAGAACGGTAACTTTGAGGCAGGAAAAATATAGAGATGAATTTTATAAATTTGACAACAGAAAATCTGGAACAGGAGCATTTGTGTTGTATTATCCGTAGCAGAAAACCACATCCGGGGGTTGAAGCAAAGCGTCAATGGCTTTCAGACCGATTAAAGGAAGGTCATGTATTTAGAAAATTAAATGCAAAAGGTTGTTGTTTCATCGAATATGCACCGCTGGAAATGGCGTGGGTACCAATAAATGGGGATAATTTTTATTATATCTATTGTCTGTGGGTTCAGGGGGAGTTCAAAGGCAAAGGCTATGGAAAGGAACTGATGGAGTACTGCATTGCGGACGCAAAAGAAAAAGGCAAGTCTGGGATATGTATGCTTGGAGCAAAAAAGCAAAAGAATTGGCTTTCCAATCAGGCGTTTGCTAAAAAGTATGGCTTCGAGGTGGTTGACATAACAGATACCGGGTATGAGTTGCTTGCCCTTTCTTTTGATGGAACAACTCCCCAATTTACAGAAAATGCGAAAAGAGAGAAAATTGAAAATCAGGAATTGACAATATATTACGACATGCAATGTCCGTATATCTATCAGAAAATCGAAGAAATAGAACAATATTGCGAAACCAATGAGGTTCCAGTCAGGTTTATTCAGATAGATACGTTACAAAAGGCAAAGGAAGTGCCGTGTGTATTTAACAATTGGGGAGTATTTTATAAAGGAAAATTTGAAACCATAAATCTGCTGGATGTTACTGCTGTACAGAAACTACTAAAAAAATAGCTTGAAAATTGTAATCGTTGACATTACAACAAAACTAAAGTAGAATGTAGCGGAAAGGTGGTATGTTATATGCAAATTTCAAGTCGTTTTACACTGGCAATCCATATTTTTGCCTGTATAGATACTTTTGGAAATGAATGCAAAGTAACAAGTGACTTTCTTGCGAGAAGTACCAATGTAAATCCTGTTATTATACGAAAAATTTTAGGTCAGCTAAAAGGGGCAGGATTGGTTGATGTGGCACGGGGAACAGGTGGTACGACTGTTGCAAAGCCCTTAAATCAAATTACTTTTTTAGATGTGTATCGTGCTGTGGAATGTGTTGAAAAGGGAGATTTATTTCATTTCCATGAGAATCCAAACCCCAATTGTCCGGTGGGAAGAAATATTCATCACATTTTAGATGATAAATTACTTCAGGTGCAGACTGCTATGGAAAAAGAGCTTGCTTCCATTACACTGGAAGATTTGAAGCGGGATACAGAAAAATATATACAACAGGAATGATAAAACATTTCTGAAAATAAAAAACGGAGAAGATGCAAGGCTTTGTGGAAGTGATTTTCAAAAGCCTTGATTTTTTGTATATTTTTGATGTAACTATTGACATTACAACAAAAAAGAAGGTATTATAACTTCACAAGTTGTAATAACAATCATTACAACAAAGAAAATAATATATATTATAGGAGGTAATCATTATGAAGATTGCAGTAGTTTGTGCAAATGGTAAAGCGGGAAAACTTATTACAAAAGAGGCAGTAGACAGGGGACTGGATGTGACGGCTATTGTCAGAGGAGAGAATAAATCTGTGGCTCCTCATTCTGTAAGCAAGGATATTTTTGAAATTACCAGAGAGGATTTAAAAGATTTTGATGTAGTAGTGGATGCATTTGGAGCATGGACAGAGGATACGATACCAGAGATTCCAAAGGCGGTGGAAAAGCTTTGTGAGCTTTTGTCGGGAAGTAATACCCGATTGTTAATTGTTGGTGGTGCAGGAAGTCTGTATGTAAATCCTGAACATACTCTGACAGTTGCGGACGGAGCAGATTTTCCTGAGGCTTTCAAACCGCTTGCAGCAGCTCACGGTATGGCACTTAAAAATTTGCGAGAAAGAAATGATGTAAAATGGACATATATAAGTCCTGCAGCAGATTTTCAGGCAGAGGGTGAACGTACCGAAAAGTATATTCTTGCAGGTGAGGAGCTTACACTGAATGATAAAGGGGAAAGTATCATCAGTTATGCCGATTATGCAATTGCGATGGTTGATGAGATTACAAATGGTAATCATATTCAGGAGAGAATCTCTGTAGTAAGAAAATAAAAATTTTAATAAGAAAATAGTAATTAGGAGAGGGAATGTTTCGATAATTGAAACATTCCCTTTTCCGTATACTTCCGCATATATTAATTTTAAATGCAACAAATTTTAACAAAACGGCTATTTTTTGTTAAATATAATTGGTAGAATAGGGGAAAATCCAATGATAGAATGGACTTAGGAGGTAAGAAAAGTATGATTAGTGAGAATATTGTGAAATTACGAAAAAAGCATAAGTTTTCGCAGGAAGAAGTGGCAGAAAAAATCGGTGTTACCAGACAGACCATTGCAAAATGGGAAAATGGCGAGAGTGTTCCTGATGTAATTCACAGTAATGCTCTGGCAGAATTGTTTGATGTAACCTTAGACAGTCTTGTAAATTTTCAGGAGAGTGAAGAAGGGATGAAAGAGGTGCCTCCAAAGGGAAAGCATATATTCGGATCGGTGACCGTAGGGGAAAAGGGACAGATTGTGATTCCGGTGAAAGCAAGGAGAATTTTCAATATTAATCCGGGGGATGACCTGATTGTGCTTGGCGATGAAGAACGGGGACTGGCATTGATGAGTACGGATTTTTTTCTTGAAGGAATGAAAAAAATCCAGGAAAGTGAGGAGGAAAAGAAATGACAAATGTTTTGGAAGTAAAACACTTGTGTAAACATTATCCCTCTTTTACCTTGAAGGATGTGAATTTTTCATTGGAAAAGGGGAAGATTACAGGATTTATCGGTCGCAACGGAGCGGGAAAATCCACAACTTTGAATTCCCTGCTTCATTTTGTCCATCCCGATAATGGAGAAATTTTATTTTGGGGTGAGGATGTTTCCGTTGGGGAGATGGAAATCAAGCAGAAAATCGGTTTTGTTTCCAGTGGTATGAGTTACTATCCCAACAAAAAGCTAAAAGCAGTTACCAATGTTACGAAATCCTTTTATAGAGAGTGGGATGAAGAGGCTCATCAGAATTATATGAGAGAATTTGAACTGGATGAAAATAAGACCTTTCGCCAATTATCCATGGGAATGAAAATAAAATATGCACTTGCGTTGGCGTTATCCCATAATGCAGAGCTTTTGATATTGGATGAACCTACCAGTGGTTTGGATCCGGTATCCAGAGAAAATTTGTTGGAGATTTTTATGAGCCTGTGTGACAGAGGGAAAACGATATTATTTTCCACCCATATTACTTCTGATTTAGATAAATGTGCAGACAATATCATTTATATCAGAAACGGACAGATTGTGGAGCAGTCAGCTCTTTCGGAGTTTGTAAATACATACAGGCTGGTGGAGTACGGGGAAAATGAGCTTACGCCGGAGCAGATGGATAAATTGATTGGAAAACGCCGAAACAAAAGCGGATGGACATCCTTAATCCGGTCAAAAGAGGCAGCGAATTTTCCGGGAAATATTTCAGAGGCAGATTTGGATGGAATTATGGTTCATCTGGAAAGTGAGGGAAAAGTATGAGTAGGTTACTAAAAAAAGAATTTTTATTATCCATGCACCCTATTACACCATTGATGCTGGCACTTTCGTTAATGGTTTTGATTCCCAATTATCCTTATGCGGTAATGTTTTTTTACATGACGTTGGCGATTTTCTTTACCTGCATGATGGGCAGGGAAAATCACGATGTAGTTTATACCATGACGCTGCCGGTGGCAAAGAAAGAGATTGTAAAAGCAAGAATCTGTTTTGTGGTAATTTTAGAACTGTTGCAAATGCTTCTTCTGGTTCCCTTTTCTTTGCTGCGTCAACACTTGAACGCAATGGGAAATGAGGCTGGAATGGATGCTAATATCGTCTTATTTGCGGAAGGATTTCTGCTTTTTGGAATATTTAATCTGATGTTCTTTTATAGCTATTACAAAAATGTGGATAAAGTGGGAATCAGCTTTGTAAAAGCAACGGTTGTATTTTTCGTTTTGGTAACGATAGATGCCGTAGGTACTCATGTCATACCGTTCATGCGGGATTATTTGGATACTCCCGACCCGAAATATCTGGGATATAAGCTGGTGGCATTGGGAATAGGAATTGTGTTGTATGTGGTTATGACCATAGGGGTATGCCGGATTTCCATAAAAAATTTTGAACAACAGGATTTGTAATGAAGAGGGCTTTGTGAAAAAGCTATCACATTTTTTTATAGAAAGTATATGATATTATCAAAAAGAACCATTTTTTAAAAAAGTTTCTACCGTCTTAACAAATCTAAGAACATCCTCCGGTGCATCCAAACTATATAATAAACCGTATGGAATACTGTAATCCCAATTCACCGGAATGGAAACAAGTCCCGGGTGAACCTCTTGCCAGCATTCAATGGTGAGCAGAACATTTCCGGTTTCCGCACAGCGGTTAAATACGGACAAGTCATAAAAATGAGGGGTATCCTCGATGTGGATTTTGGGATGATGTTTTTCCAAGTCATTGCGTAAAAAATCATTGACGCCGGAATCTCTCCGTTCTACCATCATTAGGGTTTCTCCGGACAAATCTTCAATATCAATACAGGTTTTCTTTGCAAGCCGATGCTCTCGGGGTACGGCTATCATTTTTTTGTATCTTCCAAGGGGCAGCATATTGCAGAGATTCAGCCATGCCTTGGAATCGCATACTCCAATCAGAAAGTCAAATTTTTCTCCCAACTGACCAATTTCAGAAAGAATTCCCTCGTGATTATCCTCAAAAGGAACAAGGTGCAGCTTGTATTGGGGAAAATCCTTATTTACGCAATACCATAAGTCCATAAAGGGTTTGGCGGGATTCAAAAGAGATGTGCCCACACAAAAAGTAGTGTCGTATGTATATAAAGTAGCTTTTGCATTTGCAATAGATTTTTTTGAGTAGTCTATCAAAAACTTTGCATCCTGATAGATAACCGCTCCGGCGGCTGTTAACTGTATACCGGAAGGTGTGCGTTCTATTAACTTTAAATCCAGATGACTTTCCAAAGCATTCATCTGCTTCATAACCGCTGTGGGTGAAATATACAAGTGTTTTGCCGCTTTTGTAAGGCTGCCGCAATCAGCAACCGCTATAAATGTATCAAGTATATGGTTATACATGAAGGACCTCCCAAAGTGAAAGCGTTAACTTAAAGTTTATACTACAATAACTTATTGGAGATTCTGTGTCAAGAGAAGCCATGCTATCATGGACATAAATAAAAATGAGGAGGGATTAAAATGTGCAAGAAACTGGTGGTATTCTACTCAAGAGCAGACGAAAACTATGTAAATGGCATGATAAAAAAATTGGAGGTCGGAAATACAGAAGTAGCGGCAGGTATTATTGAAAAATTAACAGATGCCAAGATCTTCAAAATAGAACAAATGCAGCCGTACTCAAAAGATTATAACGAGTGCATTGCACAGGCACAGGCAGACCAGAAACGAGATGCCCGTCCCGAGCTTAAAAATTATCCGGAAATCCTTGAGGATTACGATACCATTTATCTGGGCTTTCCCAACTATTGGGGAACAATGCCTATGGCGGTATTTACATTTTTGGAGCATTTTGATTTTAGCGGTAAAAGAATCAGACCTTTCTGTACCCATGAGGGAAGCGGATTGGGAAACAGCATAAAGGATATTCAAAGGCTGTGTCCCGATGCGAAGATTGAAAAGGGACTGGCAATTCACGGAGGCAGCGTGGAGCGGTCAGAAAGAGATATTGAAAGGTGGATAGAACAGGAGGAAACATAAATGGAATATATAACATTATCAAACGGAGTAGAAATGCCGATTTTGGGATACGGTGTTTATCAGGTTACCAAAGAAGAATGTGAACGATGTGTATTGGATGCTCTAAAAGCAGGATATCGCTCTATTGATACGGCACAATCTTATTTCAATGAAGAGGAGGTTGGTTCTGCGATTCAAAAATCCGGTATAGCACGGGAAGACATTTTCCTGACCTCAAAGGTATGGATTGAGAATTACGGCTATGAAGCTTGCCGGAAATCTGTGGAAGAGTCCATGAAAAAGTTGCAGACGGATTATCTGGACCTTATGCTGCTGCACCAGCCGTTTTCTGATTACTATGGAGCATGGCGGGCGTTGGAGGAGTTGTACGAGGAAGGAAAGCTGCGTGCTATCGGAGTCTCAAACTTTTACCCTGACCGAATGGTGGATATTGCTTCCTTTGCACGGATTCGTCCTATGGTAAATCAGGTGGAAACCCATCCTTATAACCAGCAGATGATTGCCAAAGAGTATATGGACAAATATAATGTACAGATAGAAGCATGGGCACCTTTCGGAGAAGGAAGAGGAGGATTGTTTGAGGATGCCACGCTGAAAGAAATCGGTGCAAAATACGGCAAGACAACAGCTCAGGTAATGCTTCGCTGGCATATTCAGAGGGGAGTGGTTGTAATTCCAAAATCCACACGTTATGAGCGGATGGTGGAAAATTTTGATGTCTTTGATTTTGAACTTACCACAGAGGATATGGCACAAATCGCTGTATTAGACAAAAAAGAGAGTTCCTTTTTCTCCCATTATGATCCGGCTATGGTGGAGTGGTTTGTAAAAATGGTAGAGGAACGTAAGAGTAACCGGGACAGCAGTAAGGAAAAGAAAAATTGGTAATAGTTGAGAAAATGACATCATAATGAAATAATATTATAATTTATCAAATAGGGCGAAATGATAATTTTTTTATCATTTCGCTTTTTTTGTAAGTAGGATTATAAAAATTATGAGCATAAAATGTAAATAATAAAAACAACTGTACAGCAATAAAAGAAAGGGGCAATTCCAATGGCAAACAAAAGAAATATTGGAATCGGTGCAGCGGCGATTGCATCAGGAGTAGGTGCAACGGCAATTGCATTAAAAAAACACCAGTCAGGTAAGAAATCTGAAAATAAGACAGATAAAAAAGCATCTGCCCAAAATCAGGAGTACCGCAACACAGAGAGAGGAAAAGATCAGAAAAACAGTAAAGGAATCTACTACACAAATGGAAATTATGAAGCATTTGCAAGACCAAAGAAACCGGAAGGCGTGGACGATAAAAATGCTTACATTGTAGGAAGTGGATTGGCAGCATTGGCAACGGCATGCTTCTTAGTACGTGATGCACAGATGCCGGGGTCACATATTCATATTTTAGAGGCAATGGATGTTGCCGGTGGTGCATGTGATGGTATTTTGGATCCAACCAGAGGCTATGTAATGCGTGGAGGACGTGAGATGGAAAACCATTTTGAATGTCTGTGGGATTTATTCCGAAGCATTCCGTCTTTGGAAACACCGGGTGTCTCTGTATTAGATGAATACTACTGGCTGAATAAAGAAGATCCAAACTACTCCTTGTGTCGTGCAACCGTAGACCGTGGAAAGGATGCACATACGGACGGTAAATTCAATCTCAGTCAAAAGGGCTGCATGGAAATTATGAAGCTGTTCATGACCAAGGATGAAGATTTGTATGATAAGACAATCGAAGATGTATTCGATGAAGAAGTATTTGATTCTACTTTCTGGTTATATTGGAGAACCATGTTTGCCTTTGAAAACTGGCACAGTGCTTTGGAGATGAAGCTTTACTTCCAGAGATTCATCCATCATATTGCAGGTCTTCCTGATTTCAGTGCACTGAAATTTACCAAATACAATCAGTATGAGTCATTAATTCTTCCGATGCAGAAATATCTGGAAGATGCGGGAGTTGACTTCCAGTTTAATACAGAAGTAACAAATGTAATCTTTGAATTTGAGAATAACCGAAAGGTAGCAAAGGCGATTGAATGTAAGGTAAAAGGCGTAGAAAACGGAATCGTGCTCACGGAAGATGACCTTGTATTTGTAACCAACGGAAGCTGTACGGAGGGTACGATTTACGGTGACCAGGATCATGCACCAAACGGTGATGCCGAGGTGAGAACAAGCGGCTGCTGGAGCCTTTGGAAAAACATTGCAAAACAGGATCCTTCATTTGGACATCCGGAAAAATTCTGTTCTGATGTGGCAAAGACAAACTGGGAATCTGCAACGATTACCACCTTGGATGACAAGATTATCCCATACATCACCAATATCTGTAAACGTGATCCGAGAAGCGGTAAGGTAGTAACCGGTGGTATTGTAAGCTGTCAGGATTCCAGTTGGCTGTTAAGCTGGACCATTAACAGACAGGGTCAGTTTAAATCACAGGAAAAAGATAAAGTATGTGTCTGGGTATATGGATTATTTACCGATGTTCCTGGCGACTATGTGAAAAAACCAATGAAGGAATGTACCGGTAAAGAAATTACACAAGAGTGGTTATATCATATCGGTGTACCGGTGGATCAGATTGAGGAACTGTCAGAGAAGAGTGCGGTATGTGTTCCAACGATGATGCCTTACGTTACAGCATTTTTCATGCCGAGAACCAAGGGAGATCGTCCAGATGTCATCCCGGATGGCTGTGTGAATTTTGCATTCTTAGGACAGTTTGCACAAACGCCGAGAGATACGGTATTTACCACAGAGTATTCCGTAAGAACCGCAATGGAAGCTGTGTACGGACTGCTTGGTGTAGACAGAGGCGTACCGGAGGTATGGGGCAGTGTTTATGATATTCGTGAATTATTAGACAGCTCCGTGAAGCTTATGGATGGTAAATCTCCACTTGAAATCGAATTGCCGGGTCCGCTGAATGTGTTGAAGAAACCGTTACTGCGGGTTGTAAAAGGAACGGTAGTGGAAAAGGTATTGCGTGATCATGATGTAATCAAAGAGGGAATGCTCTAAAAGAGATGAACCATTCCCCTAATTTTAGGAAGCTAAGAGAAGATAACAGCTCTATATTAAAAAAGCGGAAGTCTGATGGACTTCTGCTTTTTTTGAGTTAGAAAATTTATGTAAATGTTAATTATGTTTTGACGAAGTACAGCAACCATACATAGAGATTATATACAATCACTGCCCTCTTTTGATGTTAAAAACAGTATATTGGAAAAATGTGACCAAACCATGTAGGAAATAAAAAGAAACTCTAAAAAATCCTTAAAAAAGCGAAAAGGAAATATTAAGAAAATGGGGAGGAAATTAATTTCCTCCCGGTCCATCCTGCCGAGGTCTTGAGGACTCCGGCAAAGGCTCAACGGAACCTTCTTTTGGAGGTTTTCCGTTTTTGGCTGCTTCTGCTTTTACAGAAGTCCGATGACAATTTTTTGAATTTTGTTTTTCCTGTTCCATAGTCGCTCCTTTCTTCGGATAATAGTATGTGTAAAAGGAGAATAAATATAAGCCTAGAATGGAAAAATTTGTTTTACAGACCAAGAGATTTAGTATAAAATGAGAACGTGAGTGGAAAAAAGAGCTCATTATAGAAAACAGGAGGAAATTATGAAAATACAGAAAAAGATGAAATTTCTGGCAATACCGCTGCTGTTAGCTGTCATATTATCAGCGTGTTCAGGTAAAACCAGCAAGTCCTATACCTTCAGGGTAGAAACAGGAGATAGCATAAAGGTAGAATTAGATACTTCCGAAGATTATGATTTAGAGCAGGAAAATGGTCGATTTATGGTTGTAAATGGAGAGGAAACTGTATTGGAAGGATGTTTCATTACAGAAGAAACCTATGACCAGTATCAGAGCATTAAGTCTAATGCAAGTGTAGAGGTTCTCAAAGAGGACAAGAAAGACGAAAATAGATATTTTTTTTATAAATGTGAGGGAAGTGGGGGAACCGAGTATGATTATGTGCTCTGGATAGAAGGTTCCCATACAGGTATCCTAATGGGAGGGCTGGAAGGACAGGAGGCTGCGGAATCCGCATTTGAGAGAATTTCTTTTAGCGTGGATACAGAGGAATAAAAAATATTGTTATGAAAAATAGGAGGAAAGAAAGTGGCACCACGGTGTCACTTCTTTTTTGCCTTTTTATACTCCTCCACCGCAGGGTCTTTCATTTGGATAACCCGAGTCCATTCCTTGGAATTTTCTTTCTTTACAGCTTCGGACTGATTGCTCCGTAAAAACCGTACGAGGTTATAAGGATTAATCCAGATTTCGGAATTTCCATCTTTTTGGGATTCGTCAAAAATAAGCTGGATGCCAAAATGAAGATGCACCTCATCAATGTTGTTGGTGTTTTCCGTGGTGCTATATCCCGTATGTCCCATGTAACCGATAACGTCTCCAGCGGTTACAATGCTGCCTTCTTTTAAACATTTTTGATAAGGAAGGTTTTGCCGCAGATGGGCGTAATAGTAATAACGTTTTTTGTCAAAGCTGCGGATTCCGATACGCCAGCCCCCGTACTGGTTCCATCCGATGGCTTCTACATAGCCGGATTCTACGGCGATAATAGGTGTGCCGATTTGTCCCATCATATCGTGTCCAAGGTGAGGGCGGTTGTAGCCGTAGGTTCTGGAAACACCGAAATCGTCGTAATCTGCATAAGGGAATCCCTTTGCAATAGGGGAAAAAGCTTTTAATCCATAGTGGGTTTCATATTTGTCGCTGCCGGCAGCAGTCTCTATTTTATATTCTCCTACATAGCCGTCCAGAACAGCAGAATAGGCCTCTAAATAATAGTCATAGGAGGCCAGATTTTTCGTCAGCTTCTTCATAGTAGTCTTACCGGAGGTAATTTTTTCAGCGGCTTCTGTAATTTTCTGAGGACAGCTATCGGAAAAAGTGCCTCCGTTGTTGGCGGCCGCATATGCCAGTAGCTCAATCCAGTTGACAGGATGCTTGCTGCCATGGCTTTCTACATCTAAATCATAAGCGGTTAAAAGTGCTTCATAAGAAACATTAAAATCTACCCATTTAATATAATCTTTTTTTGCGTGGGAGGTCTCTGCTGTTCGGGTCTGTTGGTTCAGTTGTATAAGGGCAGTACACAACACCAGCAGGCAGAGACATTCCACGACAATTACCAGTTTGGATTTAAAAAGAAAGTGCATAAATATAGAAACCTGAACGTACTTTTTAGTTAATTTATGTGTACGGTTCAGGTTTTATGCGATGAAGGAAGGATTAACAGATAAATAGTTCTAAAACAAATACCACGGCACAGGCAATGACTGCCACTTGAAACAGACTTCCGCCAAACCATGCGATAAGGATTGCCACAATGAGAGCAGCCAGACCGGAGATAGGGCTTCCGGTAGCATCCAGAATGGCAGGAAAAGTCATAACTGCCAGTGTTACATAAGGTACATAATATAGAAAAGAGCGAATAAAAGGGCTCTTGATTTCTTTGCGAATCAGGGTCAGAGGTAGTACACGAATGAGGTAAGTGACCACCGCCATAACCAGAATATAGATATAAGGATTATGTTTCATCAGATGATTCCTCCTTTACCGGGAAAAAATATGCTGCCAGAGCAGAAATCACAACGGTCAAAAGAATGGTACGCACACCGGAGCTGATATTGGAAACCAGAGGAAGCTTTGCAAAAGCGAAGCTTGCCGCCATGGAAACAGCTACGATTCCGGCAATAATCTTGCTTTTTCTGGCAGGTGGAATGATAATAGCAATAAACATTCCGTAAAGTCCTACACTCAAAGCACTTACAATATTTGCAGGCAGAATGTTTCCCATCACAACGCCCAAATAAGTGCCGATGGACCAGCCTGGAACAGCAATTGCAATGGCACCGAAGGTATAGAAAGGATTCAGCTTGCCGGGAACGGCAATGGAGATTCCGAAAATTTCATCGGTCACATCATAACCGATGATTAATCTATGTAGCAGCGGGGTGTCAGAAGGGATTTTCTGACTGAGAGCACAGGACATCAGCAGATACCTTGCATTTGCCACAAATTCCATAATGGCAACTTCCAGATAGCTGGCTCCGGCGGCAATCAGGGTAAAGCCTGCAAATTCTCCTGCAGAAGCATTTAGGGTAAAGCTGGCAAGCATTGCCTGCAAAGCAGTCAATCCTGCGTTTTTTGCTGTAATACCAAGTGTAAATGAAACGGCGAAATAGCCGAGAGCGATAGGGATGCCGTCTTTGACACCCTTTTGAAACCACGTTTTATTATCTAATGGCATGAGAATTTCCTCCAGTAGTAAATTTCCATATCTATTTTAGTACATTTCTTGTAATTAGTCTAACGAATCTTTATAATATACTATGAAATAGATGAGGAGGAGAGAAAAATGTCGATTGAAAAAGTAAGAGCATATTTTAAAGAACAGGGAATTGAGGATAAGATACAGGAATTTGAGGTATCCAGTGCAACGGTGGAGTTGGCGGCACAGGCATTGGGATGTGAACCGGAGAGGATTGCAAAAAGCATTACCTTTCAGGCAGGAGACCGGATAATCATGATTGTAACCGCAGGGGATCAGAAAATTGACAATCCCAAATACAAGGCACAGTTTGGAACCAAGGCAAAAATGCTTGCCAGAGAGGAAGCAGAGGATTTGATTGGACATGCAGTAGGCGGAGTCTGTCCTTTTGCGGTAAATGAAGGAGTGGAAATCTATTTGGATGAATCCTTAAAACGCTTTGAGACCGTATTCCCGGCTTGTGGAAGTTCTAACAGTGCGGCAGAATTTACCATACCGGAGTTGGAAAAATACACGAATTATCTGGAGTGGATAGATGTGTGCAAAAATGGGTAAATAGTAATAATGCCGTTGATATACTTGACTTTTGTAGAAGAGGAAAAGTATACTTAAAGTAGGTATATACATAAGGAAATTGAGATGAAAAAAGAGAATTTACTAGAGAAATGGCTTTGGTTCGGATTGAAGGAAGAAGAAGCCAAAAAACACCAAAGGGAAATTGCCGTAGATAACTTAAGAATTGTCAAAAAAGAAAGCTTAGTTATAACCATATTATGCGGTTTATACGGTCTGTATTTTATAAGTAAGGAAGGCTTCTTTGAGAGAGGGCTTTCTATTTTTGCGGGAGTTATTATTATGCTGCTGGTCTATGTGGCATCATCTTTATATTTGAAGAAGAATGGGGATACAGTGGCAAGAACGGTGTCGTGGATTATTATGGCAACCTTCATAGCTTGTGCATATGGTATTACCATATATTTGGGAACTTTTGAATCCAGAGGAAATCTGGCAGTTACCTGTGTGTCCCTTTTTATTTTCTTACAGATTAATTTTGACTTACTGCCTCGCTATAATATGGTTGCTACGGTTATTGCGGCTATCGTATTTTTTGTGTGCAGTTACCTTTCAAAACCTATGGGACAATTTATATATGATGTAATGGATGCATTGTTGGCGATTATCATAGGAGCAATCGTAGCATGGGAAAAGTCCAAAATCAAATGGGAAAATGCCATTGCCCATGAGAAATTGGAAAAAGACAGAGATATTGATATTTTGACGGGACTTTGGAACCGTCAGGCCTTTGAACGTCACGTAGAGCAGATTTTAAAAGAGAAACAGGTGGAAAGCATGGCAGTAGCCATGATTGATTTGGATAAGTTTAAACGGATAAATGACAGTTATGGTCACGGAACCGGAGATGAATATCTGTGTCATTTTTCCGAAATCTTTCTGCAATCCGTAAAAAAGAACACGATTGTGGGAAGACGTTCCGGTGATGAGTTTTTCCTGTTTATCTACAATTTTGTGACTGTGGAGAATCTGGAGCAAGCGAATGTAGAGTTCCAGAATCGATTGAAGGAGATGCCGATTCTTCTTCCTGATGGGAAGGAAAAAGTGATTCAGATTTCCATGGGAGTTTCATGGACAAAGGATGTAAACGTAAAATGGACGCAGCTTCTTGCAGCAGCAGACGAACAGTTGTATTACATCAAAGAGCATGGAAGAAATGGATTCCAAATAGAAGAGTATAAAAGATAAGAAAAAGGATGCTTTAGGGGAACTAGGGCATCCTTTTTTGGGAGAAATAGAGGTATGAATGAGTTTCATCAATCATACATCGTTAAATTGTACTTAAATTTGCGGTGCAATTTCCAAATCAGGATAACCGGTATACTAAGGAGCAGATAAAGACACGGAATCCCGCCGACAATTGCCATTACCGCAAAAATAATAATATCTAACATATAGCCTCCTTTCTGAAGCCCACTATATCAGAAAAAAAGCCGTTTTTGGGGAAATGGAAAGGCACCTTAACGTTATTTTAACCGATGTTCAGATTCCGTTAAGAAAAAAATAAAGAGGATGAGCGGATTAGGAATCCGACTCATCCTCTTTCATGCGATAGCCAACACCCAGTTCTGTATAGATATAGGTTGGCTCCGCAGGATTGCTCTCCAGTTTCCTGCGGATATTTGCCATGTTTACCCGGAGGATTTTATTGTCTGTGTCACTGTAAGGACCCCATACATCCAGCATAATGGCGGAATAAGTAACCACCTTTCCTGAATTTTTAGCCAAGCAGGCTACAATTTTATACTCAATAGGGGTCAGATGGATTTCCTCTCCGTTGAGAGTAATCAGCCGCTTGGAAAAGTCTATGGTAAGGTCTTTGGCGTGATAAGGTTTGATGAACAGCGGAGAATCCGTGTTCATCTTATTGCTATGCCGAAGGGAGGTACGGATTCTTGCCAAAAGCTCAGAGGTTCCAAAAGGTTTTGTGATGTAGTCATCTGCACCTAAGTCCAGAGCCATTACCTTTTCCTGTTCCGAAGTGCGGGCGGAAATGACAATAATAGGGCAACTGGACCATTCCCGGACTTTTTGGATGATTTCCACACCGTCCATATCCGGGAGTCCCAAATCCAATAAAATCAAATCCGGGCATTGGGAAGAAATCAAATCCAGACCGGTTTTCCCCGAAGAGGCGGATAGAACCTTGTAGTCATGTCCGGTCAGAACCTTTCGCATAAAATTTAAAATATGTAGCTCGTCCTCAATAATAAGAATAGAAAATTTATGATTCATTAGTGACTGCCTCCTTTGGAAGTGAAAAACAAAATTCTGCACCATCATCGTGGTTAAATGCAGTGATAGTTCCATTATGAGCCTGAATAATTGTCTTGCAGATGGAAAGTCCGATTCCCATGCCCCGGCGTGAGTCGGAAGAGACGGAATATGCCTGCCCATCGAAAAGGGAAGGTATCGATTCCGGTTTCAAGCCTTTTCCGTAGTCAATTACATGGAAGGTAACCTGCGAGGAATCATCTGTTACAACAAGGTCAATGGGTTTGGTGCTCTCAGAATGAATGATGGAATTTTCCAAAAGGTTGATGATAACCTGTTCAATCAAAAGCGGGTCCATAGGTACCATCAGAAAAGCTTCCGGTATGGAAACTTGGATTTGAGCATAAGGGATTCGTTTGCGGAGGCGTTGTACCGCTTCGGAAACCACTTCTTCCACCACTTCCAATGAGGTGGAAATCTTACTGGAATCGTTTTGAATCCGGGTAACAGATAACAGGTTTTCTACCATATTTAAAAGCCAGTTGGCATCGTCATTAATCTGGGATACTAAATCCTGCTTTTCCTCCTCAGAGAGAACCTCGGAATTTTCCGTATATGAGGAGGCGGCACCGATGATACTGGTAAGGGGAGTACGCAAATCATGGGAAATGGCACGAAGCAGATTTGCCTTCATTTTTTCCTTGTCTGCTTCCATCAGACTTTTTTCACGCTCTGCAATGATAAAGGCCTGTTGCTTTAACCGGGTGGTTGTGGCACTGGTAATGATTGCAATGGTAAGCATACCCAGAAAGGTAATCGGGTAGCCGGTGAGAGTGAAGTTCAGTTTGAAATAAGGGTAAGTAAAACAATAATTGATAGATATTACGCAGAATATAGCAGCAAAAATGCCAAATCTATAACCGTCTGTATGCCTCGCAATCAAAATAAGGGCTAAAATATAAATCAAAGAAATATTCGGGGAATTTCCCGGTATAATGTGGGCAAACAGAAAAGCCAGCAAGGTGGCTAAGGCAAGGAAAAACAATGTTATGCAATAATTATTTTTTTGAATACGCCAAAATAAATTTTTCATAGAAATTCTCCGTAAGTATGTAAACCGATGAATGATATTTTAATGTCTAAGGTCTATTATGCCAACTATCAGAAGAAACATCAAGGAGTAAGAAGTTAAGATAGTGTTAAAATTTCCAGAGAACTTTTCATGTATAAAGCCTTGTATTTTACATATCCTACCATCAAAAATAAGAAAGGAAGTATAAAATCATGGCAGTGGATTTTAAACAGAGTAAGACAAAAGAGAATTTGTTGCGGGCATTTGCAGGGGAGAGTCAGGCAAGAAACCGCTATACCTTTGCGGCATACGAGGCACACCAGCAGAAAGTATATGTGGTGGAGAAGTTATTCAAGTTTACGGCAGACCAGGAGAGGGAACACGCAGAAGTATTTTATAACCAGTTAAAAGAGGTGGCAGGAGAAAATATTGAAATTGACGGAAGCTATCCGGTAGACCTCAGCAAGAATCTGGCAGAGCTTTTGCGGATGGCACAGCACAACGAATACGAGGAGCATGACGACGTATACCAGAATTTTGCGAATACGGCAAAAGAGGAAGGCTTTCCCAAAGCAGCAAATTCTTTTTCCCTAATAGCAGGGGTAGAGAAAATGCACGGAGACCGTTTTGGAGCATTTGCAAAGCTTTTGGAGGACGGAGAATTGTTCGTATCCAAAATTGAGACAAAGTGGATTTGCCTGAAATGTGGGTATGTCATTGAGTCCAAAAGTGCACCACAGACCTGTCCTTCATGCGGACATGAGCAGGGATGGTTTGTACGGCTGGAGCTGGCACCTTTTTGCAGAGAGGGCGAATACGAAAATCTGGTTTAGCAAACAGGGCTGCTCCGGCAGCCTTTTTGTATGGTATTTTCTAAGCGTCTGCAAAGTGGTTGATGAGCCATAATTGAATTGTCTTTGAAAATTGGATACAATATACGAAAGAATACAAAAGTCAGAGAGGTGGAATCATGGGAAGGGAACAGACCAGAGAACGAATGACAACATTGTGCTACATAGAAAAAGAAGATGCATATCTTATGATGCATAGAATAAAGAAAGAAGTGGATATTAACAAGGACAAATGGATTGGAGTAGGCGGTCATTTTGAGGCAGACGAAAGCCCGGAGGAATGTCTGCTGCGGGAAGTAAAGGAAGAGACAGGGCTGACTCTGAAAAGCTGGAGATTCCGGGGACTGATTACCTTTTGCAGCGATGCGTGGCAGACGGAGTATATGTGCCTTTATACCGCAGATGAATATAGTGGCGAGATAACAGAATGCAATGAGGGGCAGTTGGAGTGGGTTCCGAAGTCCGAAATTGAAAACCTGAATCTCTGGCTGGGGGACAAGATTTTCTTCCGCCTTTTGAAAAATGAAGCCCCGTTCTTTTCCTTGAAGCTGTCCTATGAGGGCGATATGCTGACAGAGGCGGCGTTGGACGGAAAGGATATTCTGAATACGTGGGAAGAATTGCTATGATGAAGAAAGATTGAAATTGTGGCAGAAATCTAGTATGATGTGCATAAGAAGACTGGAAGAAAGGCAGAGGAAGTATAGATGAAAATAGGATTTATAGGATTGGGAAATATGGCAAGTGCCATGATAGGAGGAATTCTGAAAAAGAATTTGTATTTACCGGAGGATTTGATAGGTGCGGATAAGTCTGAAGAAGCGGTCAAGAGAGCGGCAGAGACTTTCCATATCCATACCACAACCGACAATATAGAAGTGGCAGAGGCAGCAGATGTATTGATATTGGCTGTAAAACCACAGTTTTTTGAGGGAATGATTGCAGAGATAAAAGGAGCCGTAGGAGAAGATAAATTAGTAATTTCCATCGCACCGGGAAAGACTATGGAGTGGCTGATGGATCACTTTGGAAAAGAAATGAAACTGGTTCGCTGTATGCCGAATACCCCGGCATTGGTAGGAGAAGGCTGCACCGGATTCTGTACATATTCTATGGTAACAGAGGAGGAGCAGGAGACAGCACGAAAGATTCTGGAAAGCTTCGGAAAGGCATATCCGGTTCCTGAGAATCTTATGGATACGGTGGTGGGAGTCAGCGGAAGCTCTCCGGCATATGTATTCATGTTTATTGAAGCAATGGCAGATGAGGCTGTGGCAGAAGGAATGCCGAGAGCATTAGCCTATGAGTTTGCGGCACAGGCGGTATTGGGAAGTGCCAAAATGGTACTGGAGACGGGCAAGCATCCGGGAGAATTAAAAGATATGGTATGTTCGCCAGCTGGTACTACCATTCAGGCGGTAAAGGTATTGGAAGAAAAGGGATTTCGTGCAGCAGTTATGGATGCCATGGAAGCTTGTATTGAGAAGTCCAGAAATTTATAAAAAGCAGAGGGATATATTTCATTTAGGAAAGGGTGATAGATATGAAAATGGAACCGATTATCTTTTGGATTGGATTAATCATTCTGTTTCTGATTGTTGAGATTATTACTGTGGGACTGACCTCCATTTGGTTTGCGGGAGGTGCTTTGGCGGCAGTCATTGCGGAGAGAGCAGGAGGTCCTATTTGGCTTCAGGTGGTATTGTTCTTCGCAGTATCTTTTGTACTATTGTATTTTACCAGACCATGGGCAATGAAGTTTGTAAAGCCCAAAAATGTAAAAACGAATTATGAGGAAGTGGAAGGCAAGACAGTACGGGTAACCAGACGTGTGGACAATATTGCGGGAACGGGAACCGTTGTCTATAACGGTATGGAATGGTCTGCCCGGACAGCAGAGGACGGAAGTGTTTTTGAAGAGGGAGAATTGGCTGAGGTAACAGAGGTTCAGGGAGTAAAATTGATACTGAAAAAGGTAGAAAAGGTCTAAAAACTTGCGGAAAATGGAAAAAAACGTTATAATAGGACTATAAATGAGAGACACAGGGGGAGTGTGACATGAAGAGATACACGATACCTGCAGAACTGGAAAGGCTGGAAAAAGTTAAGGCATGTATAGAACGGTTGCTCCAGAAAACTCCAAGTTCCGAAGAGGAAAGAATGGCGATTGAGATTGCCGTAGAAGAAATTTTCGTCAATATTGTAAAGTACGCAGATATTTCCGAAAGGGATGAGATTGAATTGCGGTTTGATTACAAGGAAGGCGAAAAGAGTGTTCTGATTCAATTCAGGGATGATGGAGTATGCTTTAATCCATTGGAAAATGAAGAACCGGAAATTCAGACAGATCTGTCCGGCAGGGAACCGGGAGGTTTAGGGATTTATATGGTCAAAAAGATGATGGATGATATCCGTTACGAACACCGCGAGGGAAAAAATGTATTGACACTTGAGAAGAGACTTTCTGACCGGAGGGAGGAATAATAGTATGGAGTTAAAAATCGAAGAGACAAGACTGGAAAACCAACATGTACTAAAGGTCGAGGGAAGACTGAATGCCATCACCACAGAGGAACTTCAAAAGATGTTGATGGAAAAGATTGAAAAGGCTGACAATGATATTATTCTGGACTGTGAAAAGCTGAGTTTTATCAGTAGTGCAGGACTAAGAACTCTTTTGATAGGACAGAAAGCACTTCAGAAAAAAGGATATAGTCTGGAGTTGCTACATGTGGGAAAAACCATGATGAGGGTCTTGGAGATGACCGGGTTCGATAAGATGTTAAAGGTAAGTTAAGATAAAACGGGGTGACTGCTTTTGGGGCAGTCACTTATTATTTAGGAGGATGAAATGAAAATTGTTTTTCTGGATGCAAAAACCATCGGGGATGATTTGGATTTAAGCGGATTTGACCGCTTTGGTGAGGTGGTAAAATATGATTATTCCACACCGGAGGAGGCAGTTGTGCGTTCTCGGGATGCGGATGTCTTGGTTGTAAATAAGGTGCAGATAAATGAAGCCAGCACCGGAGAGGCAGAACACTTGAAGCTGGTGTGTGTGACGGCAACAGGAACCAATAATCTGGACAAGGAATATCTGGAACGCAGAAATATAGCATGGCGGAATGTGGCGGGATATTCTACCGAGACCGTGGCACAGCATACCTTTGCCCTGCTTTTCTACCTGATGGAAAAGATGAACTATTATGACCAGTATGTCAAAAGCGGGAAATACATGAATGACCGCCTGTTCACACATTTTTCCAATGCGTTTTATGAATTAAACGGTAAAACATGGGGAATCATTGGTATGGGAAATATTGGAAGAAGAGTGGCTGAAATTGCGAAAGTATTTGGCTGTAATGTCATATATTATTCTACCACCGGAAAAAATCAGCAGCAGGATTTCCAACGGGTGGAATGGGAGGAACTCTTGACACAGTCTGATATAATATCGGTACATGCTCCTTTGACGGACGCAACTTTAAATCTGATGGATGCAGAAGCTTTTGCCAAGATGAAGCCAAGTGCTATTTTTATCAATGTGGGAAGAGGTCCTATTGTGGTAGAGGAGGACTTGTGCCGAGCATTGGAGACAGGAGAGATTGCTGCGGCAGGGCTGGATGTTTTGCGGGAAGAGCCTATGAGCAAAGATAATCCGCTGCAGAGAATCCAAGACAGCAGCAAGCTTGTCATTACACCTCATATTGCGTGGGCAAGCGTGGAGACCAGAAAGCGTTTGATGAAAATTGTTGAAAAACAAATAGAAGATTTTCTTGCATAAATTAGGAAAATAGAATATCATAGTGGACATATAGGAAATTGTGTCTGCATTTTATACAATAAGAGGATTTTGTATATCGGAAAAATACAGGATTTTCGTTTTGCATATGTTCACGGAACAGGAAAGTTTTTATACTTTTCATTAAAAGGAAAAATTTGAGACAAAAGAGTGGAGGAAATAATTATGGCTAAATTAGCAGAGCAGGTAGAACGCAAAGCATTTAGTGCAGCAATTGATATTGCATTGAGAAAGTTAAATAAAGACAGAGAAAAGGGTCTTTTACAGATTGTGGATTTAACAGAGAAATTTATGGGTGATAATTTTGTACCGGAAGCATATGAAGGTGCAAGAAAGATGATTAAGAACCCGGATCATAAATGGATGAGATATGTCAATCGTGTATTGGATGAGACAGACCCGCACGTAGCAAAAATGACAGCGTTGAATCTGGGATATCAGGCTGCATTTTACGGAACAAAGACTATCCGTAAAATGAGAGAGGTACATCAGTGTAACATTCCTTGGTTAATTTTAATGGATCCGACCAGTGCATGTAATCTTCACTGTACCGGCTGTTGGGCAGCAGAATACGGCAACAAGCTGAATCTGACCTTTGAAGAATTAGACAGTATTGTAACGCAGGGAAAAGAACTGGGTATCTATTTCTATATGATGACCGGCGGAGAGCCGTTGGTTCGTAAGGCAGATGTCATTAAACTCTGCGAGAAACATAATGATGTGGCATTCCATTGCTACACCAACGGAACTTTGGTAGATCAGGCATTCTGTGATGAGATGAAGAGAGTAGGAAATCTTTCCTTATCCATCAGTCTGGAAGGTTTTGAAGACACCAATGACTTCAGAAGAGGTGAGGGAGTATTCGGAAAGGTTCTTCATGCTATGGATTTACTCCATGAAAATGGATTACTTTTCGGTAACTCTGTTTGCTATACCAGTAAGAACATGGACGCTGTTACTTCCGATGAGTTCTTTGACCTTCTGATTGAGCATGGAAGCCGTTTTGCATGGTATTTCCATCTGATGCCGGTTGGAATGGACGCATCACCGGAGCTGATGCCGACCAAGGAGCAGCGTGAATATATTTATCACAGAATCCGTGAGGTTCGTGCAAACGAAGGCGGAAAAGAAATCTACGTTATGGACTTCCAGAACGACGGAGAATTTGTAGGTGGATGTATTGCAGGTGGTAGAAACTACTGCCATATCAATCCAAAGGGAGATATGGAGCCTTGCGTATTTATCCATTACTCAGGAGCGAATATCCGTGAGAAATCTCTGTTAGAGTGTTTGAAACAGCCATTGTTTATGGCGTATAGAGACAATCAGCCGTTTAACGAAAATATGTTAAGACCATGTCCAATGTTGGAGAATCCTGAAATTTTGCAGCGGATTGTAAATGAGACCGGTGCAAAATCCACCGATATGCAGCAGCCGGAGACCGTAGAGCATCTCTGCGGAAAATGTGAGAAATATGCAGAAGAGTGGAAGGGAACAGCTGATAAGCTCTGGGCAGAGCATCCATATAAGCCACGTGGTTATGTAAACTACAAAAAGAAATAGGAGTTGAGAGCCATTAATAAGAAGAATGCAAAGATGATAGGCAAAATACTTTTTGTCCTTGTATTAATTGCCATTATTGTATATACGTTCAAAGACTCGGCAGGGGATATCATGGCACAACTGAAGGATACATCTTTGCTGGTCATTACCGGTATCTGTATTGCTTCGGTTCTGTATGAACTGGTGGAAGGATGGATTAACTATTCTTTCGCCAAAGTTTATAACCCTGACTTCAAATATTGGCAGGGAGTAGAAAGTGCTTTTTATGCCGCTTTTTACCGGGTGGCAACCTTGGGAAGCGGAGCAGGCGTTGCGGCAATCTATTATTTCAATGAAAAGGGAGTTCCTTATTCCAAAGGGACCGGATTATATACCATTGAATATATGCTGCACAAAGTCAGTATTGCTTTGTTTTCGGGAATATTCTTTTTGCTGAACTGGAGTTTTATGCAGAAACATTATCACAAATATGATATGACTCTGCTGGCAGGTTTTGGAATTACCTTTGTGATTGCAGTGGTTCTGTTACTGTTTGCCTGCTCTAAAAAGTTCCATGAACTTATTCTCTGGATTGTGAAGAAGATAAACCGAAAGGGTAAGCTGGACGAGCAGGTAACAAAGCTGGAGGAACAGTGTAAGATTCTGGAGGAAGCAGCGGGAACCCTCTTAAAGCGAGGCGGTTTGATTGTAACCTGTATCCTGAAGAATATGCTGAAGCTGGTATGTTGGTATGGCATTCCGTTTATCATACTGGCAGGCTCCTATGACTTGAATCTGCCACAGGTATTGGCAATTACTTCTTTATCCATGATGCTGGCAGCCGTCATTCCGGCACCGGCGGGAATCGGTTCCTCGGAAATTGTACTGACTATGCTTTTGGCAGTGATTGTGGGAACGGCAGAGGCAGGCTCCGTATCCTTGCTGTATCGTTTTGTAACCTTCGTGCTTCCGTTTTTAATCGGAGCGGTGGTGGTACTTCTTCGTAAAAAAGTACACAAACAGAATAATTAAGATAACAGAGAGCTTCTTTTTTAAGGAAGCTCTCTATTTAGTTTTACAAATGGGACAGGATGGAGGTATAATGAAAAAAAGTGTAGGGGGACATATATGCAATACAATATTGAATCTCAAGTGTGCAGCTTTTGCGTACTGCTTATTTTTGCGGTGGTTTTTTTCTCAAAAAGCCGTTTGAAAAATGTTCAGAATCAGATTTATGGTATTTTACTGATACAATCCCTGATAACAATCTTTTTTGATGTGGGAAGTGTCATTGCCGTCAATAATCGTGCCACAGCCGGAAATCTTACCTCTTTTTTCGCGAAGGGATACCTCTGTATGATGATTATATGGATTACCACCATGTCTATCTATGCAATCAGTCTGGTGCCGGTGGAACGGATTTTTGAGCAGACGCCAAAACTGGGGCGGGCATGCGTTGCGGCAGTCTTTGTGGTGGTGATTGCTATCTGTTCTTTCATCATTTTAGAAGATACATGCTATTATTCAAAAGGTGGGAAAACTTATACCTACGGAGCCTCTACGGACATCGTATACTTTTATGCATTTGTTTCCATTTTTTTCTGTTTTTTGTTGGTGATTTTAAATAAGAAGAATATTCCGGTACTGAAAAGAATGTCCACCTATATGTATTTTGGAATGATTTTGACGGTGGGATTGATTCAGCGGTTTCATCCTACGGTTTTGTTGGTAAGCTCCGGCGGAGCATTATCGATTGTTTTTATGTATTTTACCTTGGAAAATCCCGATGTAGCATTGATTGAGGAACTGAATGAGGCACGGTTGGAAGCAGATCGGGCGAATCAGGCAAAAGCAAATTTCCTTACCAATATGTCCCATGAAATCCGTACACCGATTAATGCGGTTATCGAAATGAACGAGATGATTCTCAGAGAGCATCCGGGAAAAGAGATTGAGAATTATGCAAAACAGATTGAGTGGGCAGGACACAATCTGCTGGATATTATCAATGATATTCTGGACTTTTCCAAGATTGAATCCGGTAAGATGGATATTGTGCCTACGAAATATCTGATGTATTCCATGCTGCAGGAAATATATTCTATCGGAAAGGTTTCGGCGGATAAAAAGAAGCTGGAATTTAAGGTGCTGGCAGACTCGGAATTTCCGAGGATTCTCTATGGAGACGAAATCCGTATCAAGCAGATTATTATGAATCTGATGAGTAATGCTATTAAATATACGCAGAGAGGTAAGGTTACCATTTCTTTTGCTTATAAGAGAATACATGAATCGAAAATTGACCTTATTATTAAAGTAATAGATACCGGGCAGGGAATTAAGGAGGAAAGTCAGGTGAACCTCTTTGAATCCTTTGAAAGAGTTGAACAGGAAAAGAACCGTTATATTGAAGGAAGCGGTTTAGGTCTTGCCATTACCAAAGAATTGTTGGAGGCAATGAACGGAAGTATGGAATTAGAAAGTGAATACGGAGTGGGCAGTATCTTTATCGTGCATCTGCCACAGGAAATTGTGGATGATACGCCTATGGGTGAATTTGAGATGAAAGAATTACCACTACAAAAAGAGAGTCGGAGAATGAAAGGAATTACGGCACCTCAGGCAAAGGTTTTAGTGGTGGATGACAGTGAGGTAAATCTGGCAGTTGCGGCGGCACTGTTAAAGCAGAGCCAGGTTCAGATTACGCTGGCAGCCAGTGGCAGAGAATGTCTGGAAAAAATGAGAGAAAACACCTATGATTTGGTGTTTATTGATTATCATATGCCGGATATGGACGGAGTACATACCATCAAGGCATTGAAGGAAGAAAAAATTCAGGGAGATGCAAAGCTGATTGCATTAACTGGAGAGGATATTGAGAGCAACTATAAATCCTTTGGATTTCATGATTATATCCGAAAGCCGATTGAACCGAAGCAGTTAGATATCATATTGCGTACCTATCTGCCGAAGGAATATTTACAAGAGGAGAAAGAAGACCATGAGGATTCTGTATGGAACCGGGAATATGGGGAAATTGAAAGTGATGAGACGGAAACTTTCAACCCTGCCGATTGAGATAGTGGGTTTGAAGGATATGGAGGAAAAAATCTCGGATATCGAAGAAACCGGAAGTACTTTGTTGGAAAATGCTCAAATTAAAGCAAAGGCATATTATGAGGCATTTGGAATCCCGGTATTTTCCTGCGATACATCTCTTCGTTTTGTGGGAGAGAATTTTCCACAGGAGCTACAGCCGGGAATGCATACCAGAAGGATTTCAGGCAGGGAATATACCGATGAAGAAATGATTGCCTATTACCGGCGGCTGATACAGCGATATGGAGGGTAGTGTCAAGTGAACTATGAAAAACTGAGTTAAAAGAAAAAGGCTCAGATGA
>CATWDJ010000027.1:0-27359 GCA_958349535.1 uncultured Lachnospiraceae bacterium | reverse complement strand
CAAGGTTTTTAATAGATTTAAACAATAAAAAACAGGTAGTTTTTGACACTACCATATGGAGAGCAAAGGGCAAGATATGAAAATGCCATTTGCTTTTACTTGGATGATACACATATCTATCAGTGCCAGGGAGAAAGTCTTTGGGGAAAGACATTCCTGCTGGGAACAGAGCTTCACGAAAAATACCAGCCGGGATTTCCTCTGGATGGATTGTCCAAAGAGTTGGAAACCGGAATTCCCTATTATGATTTGAGTCAGGATGCCCGGGATGAAATTGCCATTGGTGGCGGTGTCACAGAATTTTTTCAAAAATACATATAAGAGGTAAGAAAGATGACTTTACAACAGTTGAAATATGCAATCACAATCGCAGACAGCAAATCCATGAATGAAGCGGCAAAAAAGCTGTTTATTTCCCAGCCCAGTCTTTCCAGCTCCATCCATGATTTGGAGGAGGAGATAGGAACGGAGCTGTTTATCCGCAACAACCGGGGAGTGGTGCCGACCCCGGATGGTCTGGAATTTATCGGATATGCCAGACAGGTGGTAGAACAGTATCGTTTGATAGAAGACCGCTATGTGGATAAAAAAGAAATTAAAAAGAAATTCAGTGTTTCCACCCAGCACTATACCTTTGCAGTAAAAGCCTTTGTGGAACTGGTTAAAAAAATCGGCATGGATGAGTATGAGTGTGCGGTACATGAGACCAAAACCTATGATGTGATACAGGATGTAAAAACCTTTCAGAGTGAAATAGGGATTCTTTATCTGAACGATTTTAACAGCCAGATGCTACAAAAAATCTTTCGGGAGAACGATTTGGAATTTACAGAGTTATTTTCCTGTAAGACCTATGTCTATCTGTGGAAGGGAAATCCGCTGGCATCCAAGAAATTGATTACCATGGAGAATTTGGAGGAGTATCCTTGTCTTTCCTTTGAACAGGGAAGCAACAATGCCTTTTATTTTGCAGAGGAGGTATTGAGTACCTACGATTACAAGAGAATCATCAAAGCCAATGACCGGGCAACGCTGTTAAACCTGATGGTGGGATTGAATGCATATACCCTCTGTTCCGGTATTATCTGTGAGGAACTGAACGGGGGAGATTATTGTGCTATACCTCTTGACTCAGAGGAGGAGATGATGATAGGATATATCTCACGAAAGGGCGTTCCTTTAAGTCCTTTGGGAAGGATGTACTTGGAAGAATTGGAAAAATATAGAGAAAAAGTCTTATAGTTGACACAGGACTCGTTATAGGGTTAAACTATAACGAGTTGTTTTTTTTATGTATTATCACTTTTGAAAAAAAGAAGCTATAATAAAATTCATAACGAAGGAGAGATGAAGCTTTGATACAATTTCGCAATGTAAGCAAAGAGTTTCAAACCAAGGCGGGAAACGTTCAGGGTCTGGACGGAGTCAGCCTACATATCGAAAAGGGAGACATTTTCGGAATCATCGGAATGTCGGGAGCGGGAAAAAGTACCTTTATCCGTTCTGTAAACTATCTGGAGCGTCCTACCGGCGGAGAAGTCTTAATTGACGGTGTGAATCTGGCGGAGTGTTCTGAAAAAGAGCTGAGGGAAATCCGTAAGGACATCGGAATGATTTTTCAGCATTTTAATCTGCTGATGCAGAAGAACGTATTGGACAACGTATGTTTTTCCTTGAAGATTGCGGGAGTCAAGGATAAAGAGGCCAAGGAGAGAGCCAGAGAGCTTTTGAAAATTGTAGGTTTAAGTGACAAGGAAAAGGCATATCCATCCCAGCTATCCGGTGGACAGAAGCAGAGAGTGGCAATTGCCAGAGCCATTGCCAACAATCCGAAAATCCTGCTCTGTGATGAGGCAACCAGTGCTTTGGACCCACAGACCACAAAGGCAGTATTAGAGCTGTTAAAGCAGATTAACAGAGATTTGGGAATTACCATTGTGGTGGTAACCCATGAAATGAGTGTGGTACAGGAAATCTGTGATAAGGTGGCAATTTTAGATGAGGGACATCTGGTGGAAACCGGAAATGTGGAAACCATCTTTGCGGCACCGAAATCTGCACAGGCAAAACGTTTGATACTTGGAAACGGAAATACCATGGAACAGATGCATGGAAAGCATTGCATCCGAATTGTATTCAAAGAGAACTCGTCCTACGAACCGGTGATTGGAAATATGACCCTGCAATTTAAGACACCGGTAAATATTCTCTATGCGAATACCAGAGATTTGAACGGTACGGCGGCGGGAGAAATGATTCTTCAGCTTCCGGAGGAGCGGGAAACCGCAGAGAAGATGATACAATATCTGAAAGAACGTCGTTTGAGCGTAGAGGAGGTGGATGAAGATGTTTTCAGCGGAAGTAATTAGTATGCTCCAGCAGGGCTTCTGGGAGACAATTTATATGACATTGGCATCCACAGCACTTGGATATCTGTTGGGATTGCCTCTGGGAATTACATTAGCGGTTACCGACAAAGAGGGAATTTGTCCCAACCGTGTGGTCTATCGGATACTGGATATCATTTCCAATATCATAAGAAGTATTCCGTTTTTGATTCTTTTGATTCTGGTCATTCCGTTGACCCGTGCATTGGTAGGAAAGAGCTACGGCTCCAGTGCCACCATTGTACCTTTGGTCATTGCAGCGGCACCGTTCATTGCCCGAATGGTGGAATCCTCATTAAAAGAGGTGGATGCAGGAGTCATTGAGGCAGCAAGAAGCATGGGAGCAGGACCATGGACCATTATTTTCAAAGTGCTTCTGGTAGAAGCCAGAACCTCGTTAATCGTGGGAACGACCATTGCATTGGGAACCATTCTTGGTTACTCTGCCATGGCAGGTGTTGTAGGAGGCGGAGGTCTGGGAGACATCGCCATTCGTTATGGATATTACAGATATGAGTCGGATATCATGATTGTTACGATTATCATTCTGGTATTGATTGTTCAGGTGCTTCAGGCACTTGGTATGATGTTGTCTAAGCGGTTAGACAGGAGAAATAAATAGAAAGAGAAAGTGAGGAAAAAGGATATGAAAAAGAAACTTTTATCATTGGCAGCAGTGGGAATTTTAGCAGTGGGATTATTTACAGGCTGCGGAAGTTCCGATGAGAAAAAAGCAGAGGATACGGACAGCAAGGGAACCATTAAGGTGGCGGCATCCGAGACTCCGCATGCTGAGATTTTGGAGCAGGCAAAACCACTTTTGGAAAAAGAAGGATGGGATTTAGAGGTAACGGTATTTAATGACTATGTACAGCCGAACTTAGTAGTAGAAAGTGGAGAATTTGACGCAAACTACTTCCAGCACATTCCTTATTTAGAGGAGTTTAATGAGGAGCAGAAAACACATCTGGTAAATGCCGGCGGTATCCACTACGAGCCATTCGGAATTTATCCGGGAACCAAAAACAGCTTAGATGATTTGGAAAAAGGTGATGTTATCGCAGTTCCAAACGATACCACAAACGAAGCAAGAGCATTGCTTTTATTACAGGATAATGGCGTAATTACCTTAAAGGACGGCGTTGGTCTGGAAGCAACCGTGAACGACATCGTAGACAATCCTAAGGGTGTGGAAATCCGTGAGCTGGAGGCAGCACAGGTTTCCCGTGTAACAGAAGAGGTTGCCTTTGTAGTATTAAACGGTAACTATGCTTTAGAGGCAGGTTATTCCGTAGCAAAGGATGCTGTTGCTTATGAGAAGAACGATTCTGAGGCAGCACAGACCTATGTGAATGTAATTGCAGTAAAAGAAGGCAATGAGGACAACGAAGGCATTAAGGCATTAGTAAAAGTATTAAAATCAGACGAGATTAAAAAATATATCAACGACAACTACGACGGAGCAGTTATTCCGTTTGAAGATTAATAGGGGTTGATTTTTAAAGGTTTCTCCTTTAGAATGGTATTAAATAAATAGGCTGGGGTGCTTGCTTAAGCAGGCTGAGATTAAGCTGGATTGCTTTGACCCATGAACCTGATTTGGATAATGCCAACGTAGGGAGAGAAAGCGAAGAAATAAGCTGTACAGATACCTGATTGGTATTTGTACAGCTTTTTTAATTTAATAGAAAATTCTCTATTCAAGCAGAAAGAAGGAGAGACCATGAATATTACAAAAGAGCAGCTATTGCTCTATGGGGTGACGGAACGTGCCTGTCTGACAGGAAGAAGTCTGGAATCCCAGATAGAAGCAGCCTTGCAGGGCGGCGTTACCTGCTTGCAGCTTCGGGAAAAACATCTGGACAAAGAGGAGCTTTTAGAAGAGGCAAAGAGAGTAAAAAAAATCTGTGAAAGCTATCAGGTACCGCTAATTTTAAATGATGATGTGGAGCTTATGCTGGCGTCGGATGCTGACGGCGTCCATGTGGGACAGCAGGATATGGACGCCCGAATGGCACGGGAGCTGATAGGACCGGATAAAATACTGGGAGTATCGGCAAGAACCGTAGAACAGGCATTAAAAGCGGAACAGGCAGGAGCCGATTATCTGGGCGTGGGAGCTATTTTTGGAACCTCCACCAAGGAGGATGCAAAAAAAATTGACTATCAGACCTTGCAGGATATCTGCCGTGCGGTAAAAATTCCGGTGGTTGCCATCGGAGGAGTATCCGCAGAAAATGTAGAAGAGCTGGCAGGCAGCGGAATCTGCGGGGTGGCAGCAGTCAGTGCCATCTTTGCTCCCAAAGATGTGCAGAAGGCAGCGGCAGAATTGAAAAAAAGAATGGCCAAGATGGTGGGAATATGAAGAAAACAGCATTGACAATCGCAGGCAGCGACAGCTCCGGAGGAGCCGGCGTTCAGGCAGATATCAAGACATTGGAGGCCAATGGCGTATATGCCATGAGCGTAATTACAGCGTTGACGGTACAGAATACCTGCGGAGTACAGGATGTTTTGGAAGTTCCACCGGAATTTTTTCGCAGGCAGTTGGAAAGTGTCTTAAAGGATATACTACCGGCCGCAGTAAAAATCGGTATGCTGTATACAAAGGAAATCGTGGAAGAAACGGCAGTTTTGTTGAAAAAGTATGATATCCGGCAGATTGTTGTGGACCCTGTCATGGTATCCACCAGTGGTCGGAGCCTGTTACGGGAGGACGCAAAAGAGGCTTTGCAGAAGCAGGTATTTCCGTTGGCAAGGGTACTAACTCCCAACATACCGGAGGCAGAACTTTTGAACGGGGAGAGCATCCAATCAAAGGAAGAGGTAGAGGCTGCGGCAAGGCAGATAGGAGAGACCTATGGCTGCGGAGTAGTCATAAAAGGAGGACACGCCTTGGGCAGTGCAGACGATTGTCTTTATGACAGAGGAAGAATCCTATGGTTTCCGGGGGAGCGGATTGAAAATCCCAACAATCATGGAACAGGATGTACCTTCAGCTCGGCGATTACCGCAGGATTAGCCAAAGGGCTGACGCTGGAAGAAAGTATCCGGCAGGCGAAGGAATATATGAATGGAGCATTAAGGGACGGTCTGGACTTGGGAAAAGGAAACGGACCATTAAATCATATGTGGAAAGAGAAAGGAAAGAGAACATGAGCAGAGAATATGCAACACAGATGGAAGCGGCAAGAAAAGGAATTGTAACAAAAGAGTTGGAAATTGTGGCGAGAAAAGAACGCATGACCACAGAAGAACTCTTACCGTTGGTGGCAGACGGAAAGGTGGTTATCTGTGCAAACAAAAACCACAAGTGTATTGAGCCGGAGGGAATCGGTTCTATGCTTTCCACCAAAATCAATGCAAATCTGGGAGTTTCCAGAGATTGTAAGGATTACAATGTAGAAATGGAAAAGGTTATGGAGGCGGTGAAGTTAGGAGCTCACGCCATTATGGATTTATCCTCCCATGGGGATACCATTCCTTTCCGCAGAAAGTTGACATCCGAATGTCCGGCAATGATTGGAACCGTTCCGGTATATGATTCCGTGATTCATTATCAGAGAGATTTGGACACGTTGACAGCAAAAGATTTCATTGATGTAGTTCGCCTTCATGCAGAGGATGGAGTGGATTTCGTGACACTGCATTGCGGAATTACCAGAAAGACCATTGACCAGATTAAAAACCACAAACGGAAAATGAATATCGTATCCAGAGGCGGTTCGTTGGTATTTGCATGGATGTGCATGACCGGAGAGGAAAATCCGTTTTATGAATATTATGATGAGATTCTGGATATTTGTCGGGAGTATGATGTAACCATTTCTCTGGGAGATGCCTGCAGACCGGGGTGTCTTGCAGATGCCTCCGATGTGTGCCAGATAGAAGAACTGGTGCGTCTGGGTGAACTGACAAAACGTGCATGGGAAAAAGACGTACAGGTTATGGTAGAGGGACCGGGCCATATGCCGATGGATCAGATTCAGGCAAATATGAAGATACAGAATACCATCTGCATGGGAGCACCGTTCTATGTACTGGGACCTCTGGTAACCGACATTGCACCGGGTTATGACCATATCACGGGAGCCATCGGCGGAGCCATTGCGGCGGCTTCGGGAGCATCCTTCCTGTGTTATGTGACACCGGCAGAACATTTGGCATTGCCGAATGTGGAGGATGTAAAACAGGGAATCATTGCATCCCGCATTGCGGCACACGCAGCAGATATTGCAAAGGGTGTGCGGGGAGCCAGAGAGATAGATGACCGTATGGCAGACGCCAGAAGAAAGCTGGATTGGGAGGAACAGTGGGCATGTGCCATGGACCCGGAGACAGCAAAAAAAATCAGAGAGGACAGAAAGCCGGAGCACGACGACACTTGTTCCATGTGTGGAAAATTCTGTGCCGTGCGAAGTATGAAGAAGGCTTTGGCAGGTGAGCATATTGACATTCTTTAAGAAAAAGAAAGGGATTCTGGGATGCTTGTTACTGTGTCTGCTATTAATCTGCACAGGTTGCGGAAAACAGGACACGAAGCAGGAAAAGGAATCCTCTGAGAAAAACGTAAAAGAAGAGAAACAGGAAGAAGTGAAGCAGGAGGAACCTCAACAGGAGCCACAGGAGGAACCCCAAGAAGTACCGCAGGAAGTGGTACAGGAAAAATATCTGGTGGTGATAGATCCGGGACATCAGAGCAGGGGAAACAGTGCTCAGGAGCCTATCGGACCGGGAGCCAGCCAGACCAAAGCCAAGGTGGCAGGGGGAACCTCTGGGGTTGCCTCTGGTTTGGCGGAATATGAATTGACATTACAGGTTTCCTTAAAATTACGGGATGAGCTGCAAAACCGGGGCTACGAAGTGATAATGACCCGGGAGAGCAATGATGTGAATATTTCCAATGCGGAACGGGCAGAGATTGCCAATAATGCCGGGGCAGATGCCTTTGTGAGAATCCACGCCAACGGTTCCACAGACAGCAGTGTCAACGGTGCCATGACTATCTGTCAGACCTCATCCAATCCTTATAATGCAGGCTGTTATGAAGACAGCAAGGCATTGTCGGTGGCGGTGCTGGACGGTTTGGTACAGGCAACGGGAGCCAGAAGAGAATATGTCTGGGAGACGGATACCATGAGCGGTGTGAATTGGGCAGCAGTGCCGGTAACCATCGTAGAGATGGGATACATGACCAATCCCACTGAGGACTGCAATATGGCATCTGAGGCATATCAGCAGAAGCTAGCGGCAGGAATTGCCGATGGAATCGATGCCTATTTTGCGGCAAAAAGTAACTAGAACAGGATACCGGAATAAAGGGGTATGATAATCAAGGAAAGCAATGCTGTGATGGCAGTTCCCAAGGTGGCGTATTCCGTATCACAGTGGTAGCGTTCACCGAAAATCGGAGATGCCTGTATCGAAGCCATCAATCGAATTTATGACAGCACCGGACTGCCGAAAAAACTATCGGAGGTGGGAGCAGAAAAAGAGCTGTTGCCGAAGTTGGAACATGACGCCTTTGTAAATAATAGTAATAAGATTAATCCGAGGGTTGCTACCGAAGAAGAAATTTTAAATATGTATTATGAACTATTTTAGAAGAGGATGATAATAAATTCCATACACAGAACATTGTAATAGACAAATTAATGCTGGCATTTTGTCAGGTCTTTTATAAATTAAATGATGAAGATGTTCTGTGGACGGATAACAATGGAAAACTTATTTTTTTCCTTCCATGGAGGGGAAATGAGAATCTTAAAAAAGAAGTAGAAACCTATATGGATGCGGTAAAGAGGGACTGGCACACCATAAAATACGGATTGAGCTTAAGCGTTGGTGTGGGAGCCTTATTCAAAGATGTGGAGGGAATGGCACAGAGCATGGAACAGGCAAAGCAGGCACTTTCCATGATACATAAATGCCGGAAAAGAAATGAAATTCGTATCTATGAGGATATCGGGATTTACCGCCTTTTTTATGAATATAACGACAGCGAAGAAGTGGTAGACATCTACCGAAGTATTTTAGGAGATTTGCTGGACTATGATAAAGAACAAGATTCGGATTTTCTGGATACATTAGGAGTCTATCTGGATTGTGGATGTAATATCGGATTGGCATCGGATACGCGGGGAATCCACAGAAATACCATGAAGTATCGGATTACGAGAATACAGGAAATCTTAAACGCAGACTTTAATGACCAGAACCAGTGCTTTAATCTGTGGCTGGCATATAAGATACGAAAATATTTGAATCTGCAATCATCCCATGGGACGTAATAAATAGAACGGCGGAAGATTCCGTAAAATACCAAACAGGAGAAAAAAAATCAGGCAGACATAAATGAGTATGTTCAGTCTTTTTGTGTACTTTACAGAACCGTAACGGATATAGGAATAGATGTGGTAAAAAAGAAAATACACAAAAAATGGGAGAAGTATAATAAATGCCATGTTGCAGAAGAAAGCCTCTTTCCATTCAAAATGTAGAAGATGAAGAATGCAACGGGTAATCCCGCAACCCGGACAGTAGAATTTTGTAATGACATGAAAAAGACAGGGAACCGCAAGACCAGTTCCCTGACACCACGTAGCATATAAAATTCCACTTGCTCCTAAAAAGAAACAAATTATTAATACACGTTGGGTACGTTTTTTCATATTATGCTTCCCGTACAAATTTGTTCAGTTCATTTTGAATCAAAGCATAGGCAATAATACCGCCAAAAAAATACAAAAGCAGATAGAGAATACCACCGTTGGAAGACGGAATACCACGCTTCTCATTCATAAGGTCTATTTTCTCTCCACATTTGTAAGCCCAGTACAGACCGTAAATACCACAAGTAACTAAGGTTAATAGCAACACCATTCCACCGGAAGTGTCCTGTGAGCCGGAAGCGGTATTGATGTCATTTGCTAGACACACATACCAATATAGACCGTAAATGCCACAGGTCACAAGGGATAAAATAATGCATACAGCAATGTTGCGTTCTTGAATCATAACAAAATCCTCCTAAAATAATATTTTAATCATACTATCATTGCCAGAGAAATATGTCAAATCAAGAGGTTTTCAGAGATATTAATTCCTTTCGGAACTGATGAAAGAAAAGAATGGACGTAAAGGTTACGGCAATCACATCTGCCACCGGCTCCGCCATATAGACAGCACGGCATTTATCGGCGGTAAAAAGATGAGGCATCACATAAATCAAAGGAATCAAAAGTACAAATTTCCGCACCACCGCTACAATGATGGAAGACTTTGCGTTGTTGATGGCAATAAAAGTCATCTGACAGGCAACCTGAATTCCGAAAAGAGCCGTGACGGCAAAGTAAATACGGATGGCATCCACAGTAAAAGAGATTAATGCAGTATCCGTAGTAAACATTTGGGCAAAAACAGAAGGTGCTGCCAGAACAAATACCCAGAAAACAGCGGCATAAAGACAGCTGCATTTTAGCAAAAGGAAAAATGCCTGTTTTACACGGGAAGGATTTTTAGCACCATAGTTGTAACTGATAATCGGCTGTGCACCCTGTCCCAGTCCCTGAAGGGGCAGCATGGCAAATTGCATGACACTGGTAAGAATCGTCATGGCACCTACCGCCACATCACCGCCGTATTTCAGCAGGGAAGAGTTAAAACAGATAGAGATAATACTCTCACTGGACTGCATAACAAAAGTGGAAGCACCCAGAGCGATGCAAGGCAGGGCGGTTTCAGGACAAAAGCGGATATGGGAAAGTTCTAACCGAAGAATCGTCTTTTTTCCGCAGAGGAAAGAAAGAACCCATACAGCGGAAATTGCCTGAGAAATTATAGTTGCGAGAGCGGCTCCCTGTACACCCATATGAAAGCCGAAGATAAAAATCGGGTCTAACGTGATATTGCAGACAGCTCCGATAATAACGGAGAGCATACTGGTTTTTGCAAATCCCTGTGCGGAAATAAAAGCATTCATGCCCAAGGTGAGTTGTACAAAAACGGTACCAAGAGCATAAATATTCATATAATCCGTAGCATAAGGAATGGTACGTTTGCTGGCACCGAAAGCTAAAAGAAAATCCCGGCTCCAAAGAAGGAGAACGGCGGTTAAAATCACAGAGATAAAAATTTGCATAAAAAAGCAATTTCCCAAAGTTTTTTCCGCTTTTTCATAGTCCTGTTTCCCCATAAAAATCGAAGAGCGGGGAGCACCTCCGGTGCTTGAAACCGAGGCGAAAGCCGTGACAATCATGATAATAGGCATACAGACTCCTACACCGGTCAATGCCATGGCACCACTTTCAGGCATGTGTCCGATGTAAATACGGTCTACGATATTATATAGCATATTGATGAGTTGGGCGGTAACGGAAGGAATAGCAAGCTTCCGTAAAAGAGACCCAACCGGTTCTGTTCCTAAATAAGTATTGTTCGTTTCCATAATGAACTATTATAGAACTTTCAAAAGAAAAGTCAAGAAAGGCAAAAAACGTAGCTTTTAAAGGGGATAAATGGTAAAATGAAAAGAAAAAGGAGTGACAGCTATGAATTTGTTCGTATGTTATCCAAAGTGTAGTACTTGCAAGAAAGCAGAGAACTGGCTGAAGGAAAATGAGATTTCTTATGAATTACGGAATATCAAAGAAAACCGCCCATCGAAAGAGGAATTAGAAGCGTGGCATAAAAAAAGTGGATTAGAGTTAAAAAGATTTTTTAATACCAGCGGAATGTTGTACCGGGAAATGCAGTTAAAGGATAAACTGTCAAGCATGAGTGACGAAGAGAAGTTGGAGCTGCTTGCAACAGACGGAATGCTGGTAAAAAGACCAATATTGGTAACGGAAGATAAAGTATTCGTAGGCTTTAAGGAAAAGGAATGGCAGGATGTCGTAAAGAAATAACGGACTCTATTTTTATGGAGGGGGATTATACACACAAGAAAAAACAGAAACTCTGGGAATTGCAAAGATGGCGGTAGCCAGCATTGACGGAGATATGCATGAGAAGATTACCGTTGATGGATATGAGTCAAAAGAATATCAAGAAACCTTAGTAACGTTACAGCATTTTTTAGAGGGTGATATTGTAGACTCGGAACCAAGCACCGATAAATGGGGCGGCTATTTCAGTGCCTATGCACCGTATCAATATCTCAGAATTGTTGGATAATCTGAATACCACCATGAAGGATAACAGAACTGTTACCAACCGGGCATTAGATACTGTATTTTCTATGAATGAAAAGCTGGGAAGATATAAAAAAATTGTAAAATAAAAAGGATTCAGGGGAGATAAACAAAGAATAGAGATTCCTGCATATTATTACTTTTTTTCCACATAATAACTCCACAACCAATCAGAGTAAGAAAAAAGAAACATGAGATACCTCAGAATATAGTTGGAAATGGAGGAAACATGAGGAGATGAGAGCAACAGGAATAGTCAGAAGAATCGATGATTTGGGAAGAGTAGTCATTCCAAAAGAGATTCGCAGGACACTTAGAATTCGAGAGGGTGACCCTTTAGAGATATTTACCGACAGAGAAGGAGAGATTATTCTCAAGAAATATTCTCCTATCGGAGAATTAGGGCAGTTTGCGGAACAGTACGCAGACAGTCTGTCACAGGCAACCGGTTGTCTGGTGTGTATTACTGACAGAGATCATGTGATTGCCGCCAGCGGTGCAGGAAAAAAGGAATTTTATGAGAAACCCATCACTCCGGGACTGGAAGCCCTGATAGAGGGAAGGAAAAGTCTGTTGGCAGCCAATGACAGCAATGACTTTGTAAAAATCACCTTAGATGATAAAGGAGAGTTTGTCTCCGAGGCGATTAGCACGATTATCAGTGAAGGAGATGCAATTGGCTCCGTTATCTTGTATAATAAAGAAGAAAAGAGTAAAATGGGAGATACGGAAAGTCAGTTGGTTTCTGTGGCAGCCGGATTTTTAGGCAAGCAGATGGAACAGTAAAACAGAATGAGGAACGGATGAAAGAGCAATTTGAGCGTACAGGTTTACTGCTGGGACAGGAAGCAGTAGAAAAACTTCAGGAAAAACGGGTAGCCGTATTTGGCGTAGGAGGCGTCGGTGGTTATGTGGCAGAGGCATTGGTCAGAAGCGGTATCGGAAGCATAGATATTGTGGATAAGGATACGGTAAGTGTGACAAATCTCAACCGTCAGCTGATAGCCACCCACAGTACCATCGGTCAATCCAAGGTGAAGGTAATGAAAGACCGGATTTTGGATATTAACCCGGAATGTAAGGTGTACGCCCATGAGTGCTTTTATCTGCCGGATACCGCAGAACAGTTCCGGTTTGAGGAATATGATTATATTGTGGATGCGGTGGATACGGTAACTGCAAAGCTGGAGCTGGTGATGCGGGCAAAAGAAGCAGGAGTTCCCATTATCTCTTCCATGGGTGCCGGAAACAAGCTGGACCCTACCCGGTTCGAGGTGGCGGATATCAGTAAAACTTCCGTTTGTCCATTGGCAAAGGTCATGCGAAGAGAATTGAGAAAAAGAGGCGTGGAGCATCTGAAGGTGGTGTACTCCAAGGAAGAGCCGATTTCGCCGAAGGAACAGCTTTCGGACGGGAACAAACGGGTCCTTCCGGGAAGTGCTGCTTTTGTACCTTCGGTGGTGGGACTTATTCTCGCAGGAGAAGTAATTAAAGATTTAACAGGTATATAGAGCGAGTGTGCAAACACTCGCCCTTTCTAAAAAATAGAGGAGTAGTATATGAGATTCATACATATGGCGGATGTGCATCTGGGTGCTGTCCCGGATGAGGGGAAACCGTGGAGTGAGCGAAGGAAAAGAGAATTATGGGCCAGCTTTACCGAAGTCTTTGCTGTTGCTAAACAGGCAAAGGTAGATATGGTGCTGATTGCAGGAGATTTGTTCCACAGACAGCCGTTGGTAAGGGAATTAAAGGAACTGGATTATATTTTTCGGCAGGTACCGGAAATACGGATTGTAATGATTGCCGGAAACCACGATTTCATGTCCACCGGTTCCAATTACCGGAGTTTTTCCTTTTCGCCCAATGTTACTTTCTTGAAAGGCAATGAGATAGAACATGTTTACTTTAAGGATTTAAATACCAGTGTTTACGGCAAAAGCTATTGGCACAGAGAGGAGCCTTTCGGAGTTTATCATGAAGTGGTTCCCGAGAATCCGAATCATATCAATATCCTATTGGCACATGGAGGAGACAGCAGACACCTTCCGTTTTCTCCGAAGCAAATAGAGGAAAACGGATTCGACTATGTGGCTTGCGGTCATATTCACAAGGGTGGAATTTTAGAGGGACTTTATGTGCAGCCAAAGCTCCCGGAGGAACGGGCAGGTATGAGGGAGGCACGAGTGGTTATGGCAGGAGCTTTAGAGCCTATTGACTGTAACGATACCGGAGAGCATGGCTTTTGGATTGGAGAGGTATCCAAGGCATTTTCACAGGTTCAATTTTGCCCTATCCGTCGCTGTCGATATATCCATGAAATCATACAGGTCGCACCGCATATGACCAATCTGGCGGTACAGACTGTCATACGGAATCTGCTGGCGAACCGGAAACCCTATGAGATATACAAAATATATCTGGAGGGCAGCATACAGGCAGAAGTGGAAATCGATTTGGACTGGATACGCAATCAGGAAGCTGTGGTAGAGGTTGTGGACAATTTAAGGGCAGATTATAACTATGAAAGCCTTCGGAAAGAACATGAAGGTATGCTGTTGGGGAGATTCATTGCGGCAATGCAGAGTCAGGGAGATTCGGAGGTATATCAAAAAGCTTTGGAGATAGGAGTGGATGCAATACTCCGAAATCGTATAGACACTTAGAAAAGCAAGGAAATTATATGAAGATTAAACAAATACTAATCAAAAACTTTGGAAAATTTCAAAATAAGGCATTTTCCTTTTCGCCAGGCTTGAATGTGGTGTATGGAGAAAATGAATCGGGAAAGTCCACATTACATACCTTTTTGCTTTCTATGCTGTTTGGGCTGGAAAAAGCAAGGGGAAGAGCCGCCAAGGGGGATATTTATACAAAATATCAGCCTTGGAATACTACCAGCTTTTATAGTGGAGATATGGATTTAGAGGTGGAAGGAAAGCCTTTCCATCTGGAAAGGAATTTTTATCATAAAGAAAAAAGTGCTTCCCTCTGCAATATGGAGGATGGAGAAGAACTTTCCGTAGAGTATGGAGATTTACAAATGCTCTTAGGGGGAATGACAAAGGAAATGTATGAAAACACCTATTGTATTTCTCAATCGGGAGCCGTTACGGGAAAAGAACTGGCAATTTTTGTGCAAAATTATATGGCAAATGTCGCAAATACAGGGGAAGGAAGCCTTCAGCTTCACAGAACCCTGATGGATTTGCAGAATAAAAAAAGTAAAACTGCGAAAGAAATAAAAGAAGAGATAGGTCGAAGAGAGCTGCAAATCGAAAAGCTGCAAATGGAGCGAGAATTGTTAGAAGAGGATATAGAGAGAATCCGTTCCAAAAAAAGTGGAACCAATGGAAAACAGAGAAGGGATGCTGTTGAGAAACCGAAGCGGCATGTGACCGTAAGTGTACTGTTATTGGGATGTTTTTTGACAGCTGGTTGGTTTGTAACAGCTTCCATTTTGCAGTATCCGTGGAAAATGGTGTTGGAAAATGGAGGGTTAATTTGCCTATCCACAGCCATAGCAGCGGTAATTGCCTTCTTTATGGAAAGAAGGCAGGGGAAAAGGGCAATGTCGGCATTGCAGAGGGGAGAAACCCCGACAGAAGAGCTGCGGGAAAAAGAAACAAGGCTTTTTAACGTGTTGGAGCGGCAGACGGAGTTGGAGCAGCCCACAGAACGGGAGACAGAACTGAAGCAGTATGAAGCCGCCTGTGAAATTGCTCATCAGACCATTAAAGCCTTGGCAGGAGAAATCTATGAGGATTTTGGTGACAGGATTAATGAGAAGACCTCGGAAATTCTATCGGGAATTACCCGGGGAAAGTATGACCGGGTTACCATCGATGAAAATATGGAGGTTTCTGTTTTCTCGCAGGAACGGATTTGCAAGCCGGAACAGTTGAGTATGGGAACTTTGGAACAGATTTATTTTGCAGTACGGATGAGTATGGGAGAAATTTTGTCTCAGGAGGAGCCTATGCCCTTTTTGCTGGATGAGACCTTTGGGATGTATGATGAACTTAGGCTAAAACAGGTGCTGCAATGGCTGGCAAAGCAGAAAAACCAGATAATTCTCTTTACCTGTCAGAAGAGAGAACTGGAATATTTAGATGAAATGGGAATTCCTTATCAGAGAATTGAGTTAGAAGGTAACTAAAATGGCTAAGCAAAAGAAAAAGAAGAAAAAATACCGCGGTTTTCGCCTTTTTGTAAAAATACAGATTGTACTGATTCTGTTGGTACTGGCAGCATTGGCACTTTACTATTTTGGCGGATATGCGAAAAAAATAGATGCGATGAAGAAGGAGGCATATTCCTTTGTGCATTCTTCCACCGAAGCAACCTTTAAGGGGTCCCAGACCAGTCTGGTGTATGATGCCAACGGGAGCCTGATTTCCGTATTAAAGGGCGAGAAGGATATGTATTATCTGGAATATGAAGAGATCCCTTCCGATGTCTGCTCGGCAATTATCAGTATCGAGGATAAAAAGTTTTATCAGCACCACGGTGTGGACTTTAAGGCTATTATGCGGGCAGCAAAGGCAATTATCGAAAACGGAGAGGTTACCCAGGGCGGTTCCACCATTACCCAGCAGTTGGCGAGAAACGTATTTTTGACGCAGGACAAAACCTGGGAACGAAAGATAGAAGAGATGTTTATTGCCACAGAGCTGGAGAGGACATATTCCAAGAATCAGATACTGGAATTTTATCTGAATAATATTTATTTCGGAAATGGATATTACGGAATTCAGGCAGCAAGTAAAGGCTATTTTGATACAGAGGTAAAAAATCTGGATTTATCCCAGATAGCATTCCTGTGTGCCATACCCAATAATCCCAGCCTCTATGATCCGGTAAACAATATGGACAACACCATAAAGCGTAGAGACCGGATTCTGCGGAATATGTATGAAGACGGAAAAATATCACAGCAGGTATACGAAGAGGCTGTGGCAGAAACCATAACCCTTCAACGGCCGCAGAATATAAAAAATGATTATGTGGAAACCTATACCTATTATTGTGCCACCAGAGAACTGATGAAGCAGGAAGGATTCCAGTTTAAAACTGAGTTTTCCGGTGCGGCGGAAAAAGAAAAGTATGAGGAAGAATATAACCAGTTGTATGAAGCCTGCAATAAGCAGCTTTATACTGCAGGCTACCGCATCTATACATCTATTGATTTGAATATGCAGGCAGAGCTGCAAAATACCATAGATACCACATTGCAGGGATATACGGAGACCAACGAAGAAGGGATTTATACCTTACAGAGTGCGGCGGTATGTCTGGATAATACCTCCGGCTATGTGAAAGCCATTGTGGGAGGAAGAAGTCAGGAATATAACGGATATACCATTAACCGTGCCTATAAAAGTTATCGTCAGCCGGGAAGTAGTATTAAACCGTTGTTGGTATACGCACCGGTATTCGAGAGAGGTTATACCCCGGACACTGTTGTGGTGGATGAACCTATCGAGGACGGCCCGGAAAATTCCGACGGTGTCTATTCCGGGGAAATTACCATCCGTACGGCGGTGGAGAAATCTAAGAATACCATTGCATGGAAATTGCTAGAAGAAATGACCCCGGAAAAAGGGTTGGAGTATCTTCGGAAGATGAATTTTGCCAAACTGGATGAGAATGATAAGCGTCAGGCGGCGGCACTGGGAGGTTTTACCAATGGTGTTTCTCCGTTGGAGATGGCAGCAGGTTACGCAGCCATAGAAAATAACGGATATTACAGAGAACCTACCTGTATCTTAAAAATTACAGATGCAGAAGGAAATACAGTGCTTAGCACAAAGCCGGAAGAAACGGCGGTATATCGGGAGAATGCTGCCAGAATGATGACGGATGTGTTAGAAACCGTTATGACCAACGGAACCGGCCGGGGACTGGCTATTTCAGGAATGCCTTGTGCCGGCAAGACCGGAACCACCAATGATAATAAAGACGGATGGTTTGTGGGATATACCCGCTATTATACCACCAGCGTCTGGGTGGGTTATGATTTGCCAAAAAAACTGGATGGATTATCCGGGGCCTCTTATCCGGGAAGTATCTGGCAGACCTATATGACAAAAATCCATGAGGGATTAGAGCCTCAGGATTTCCCGGATTATGCGTCCTACGAAAATGCCGGCAGTGGAAATGAAACGCCGAAAGAAGAGGAAGCAGACGAGACAGAGGAATAGAAAAGACAGGAAGGAAATAAAAATGAAACAATATGGATTTGGCGTAGATGTAGGTGGAACCACTATAAAAATGGGACTTTTTGAAATGAGCGGAAAGCTCTTGGAAAAGTGGGAGATTCCCACCCGTACAGAAGAGCATGGTAAATACATTTTAGATGACATTGCAAAACAGGTAGAAAATAAGTTATCGGAGAAAAATATTTCCAAAGAGGCAGTGGCAGGAATCGGCGTGGGAGTGCCGGGTCCTGTAAAGGAAGACGGAACAGTTATCAAATGTGTGAATCTGGGATGGGGAATTTTTAATGTGACAGAAGCCCTGTCCGAAAAGACGGGATTACCGGTAAAGGCAGGTAATGATGCCAATGTGGCAGCTCTGGGAGAAATGTGGCAGGGCAGCGGAAAAGGCAGTCAGGACGTATTGCTGGTTACCATAGGAACCGGAGTGGGAGGCGGAATTGTCATCGGAGGAAAAATGGTTGCCGGTTCCAACGGAGCAGCCGGGGAAATCGGACATATTCTGGTGGATTCCAAAGAGAAAGAATATTGTACTTGTGGAAAACGAGGATGTCTGGAACAGTTTGCGTCTGCCACAGGCATTGTACGCATGGCAAAAAAAGCCTTGGCAGAGCAGGAGTGGAAAACACCTCTGCGGGAAATTGAGAACTTGACGGCAAAGGATATTTTTGAGGCGGCAAAACAGGGGGATGTTTTCGGCGAAAATCAGGTGGAGCAGTTGGGAGAAATCTTGGGAACTGCCATTGCCAACATCGCCTGTGTAATAAATCCTGAAGTCATTGTCATTGGAGGAGGAGTCTCCAAAGCAGGTTCTATTCTGATTCAGGTGCTGAACAAATATTTTATGGAAAAGAGCTATCATGCATCCCAAAATGCAAGGATTGTTCTGGCAAAGCTGGGCAATGATGCGGGAATCTACGGTTGTATCCGAATGCTCATAGAATAGTTTTTTGAGGGAGATACATACTAATGGAAAAGTATGTAAAGGAGGACCCTCTATGAATTACGATGCCATAGAAAGAAAACGGAAAGAGGAAAACCATGACGTTATCAAAAATACCCAGTTGGATTATCGTCCGGTATTGAAGACGGGAGAGTGGATGAGCGGATTCAGAATCAAAAATACGGTCAGGGAAATTACAGAGATCCGGAGCACAGTATTTACCGGGATAAGAACACAAATCTCATGGGAAATAGAGATGATGCTTGTGGAAAAGCAAACGAAGAGTTATAATATCCATAGGAATACTATGAATATTGGGAGGCGGTACAGATGAAGGTATCGACAAAAGGAAGGTATGCACTGCGGTTAATGATTGATTTGGCATTGCATGATGAAGGAAAATATATTGCATTGAAAGACGTATCCGAGAGACAGAATATCTCTGTGAAATATCTGGAACAGATTGTAACCCCTTTAAACCGTGCAGGACTGTTGAAAAGCGGAAGAGGAGCACAGGGAGGTTACCGTCTTGCCCGAAAGGCATCGGAGTATACCACGAAAGAAATTCTCTATGCAATCGAGGGCAGCTTTGCACCCATTACCTGTCTGGAGGATGATGAGAATCAATGTGAAAATTATGGAATTTGTGGAACGGTAGAATTTTGGCAGGGATTGTATCAGGTAATTTCCGATTATCTGGAGAAAACAACCTTGGAAGATTTGGTGGAAAATCAAAAAAATAAAATGGGCGGAAATTATTATATTTAACCTAGACAAACAAAAAAAAGTATGATAATATAATTAGGCACGATTTTTGTCGTGCCTATATCGATGCGTGGCTCAGTTTGGTAGAGCGCTGCGTTCGGGACGCAGAGGTCGCAGGTTCGAATCCTGTCGCATCGATTGAGAGAATCCTTGCATAAGAGGAAAACGAAAAACAGCACTTCATAATGAAGTGCTGTTTTTGATTTTGGTAACTATGAATGATTTGTCCATTTCGTGATGCCTTACGCATGGGAAGCAATTAAGGAAATCACCCCGATAACCAGTAGAATCGGCAATGCAACAGAGGTTAGTCCGGCTATTACAAGCCCTATTAAAATTAATGGTAAAAATATAATGGTAAATAATATTTTTATGACTCCCCATGACGCTTTTATGGCAAATACCAATAGTTTTCCAAATACAACTAACATCAAAATTACAAATAATGCGGTTAACATTTTTATCGTCCACCTTTCTTTATTTCTTTTTCGCGAAATTGGGAAATGTCCTCGAGTCCCAATTTTTTGCTAAAATCTTCCTGTTCATACATTTTTTCCAGCAACAGGCACATCTGGATTCTTCTTTCGATGCTCATGCTCTTTTTCATATAACTCACCTATTTTCACCGGACAAAAGTGATTTCCTTTTATATGCTTATAGTTTATAATAAAAGAACAGTATAATAAACCTGCAGAAGACTAATATAGAATAATCTAATTTGGTGAAATCTGCAAATTAACATTAAGAAAAGGAAATTTTTATGGGAAGAAAATCAACAAAAGAGAATAAAAATATATATCAGACAAGTCGTGAGGAGCTTGGTTATACCCGAGCGGAAGCCGCTGAAAAGCTGGGATTTATTTCTGCGGATCGCATTGAAAAAATTGAAAGTGAGAAAACCCTACCGCATCCCGAAGAAATATTGGCTATGGCTGACTGTTACAAAGCTCCATCCTTATGCAACTATTTCTGTTCCCATGAATGTCCGATTGGACAGGAGTATGTGCCGGAGATAAAAGCAAAAGAACTTTCGCAGATAACGCTGGAAATGTTGGCGGCTTTAAACAATCTTGCAAAGAGAAAAGAGCGTCTTGTTGAAATCACAGTAGACGGGGAAATTACAGAAGATGAAATCTCGGATTTTGTTGTGATTCAAGAGGAGCTGGATAAAATGTCCCTTATTATAGATTCCCTTAATCTATGGGTTAGTAATACCATTGCTGCCGGAAAACTGGATAAAGATTTAATTCAGAAATAACAATTATTTATTTGATAATTTTAAACCCATATAAGCTCCGTTGCATATTCTAAATAAAAAAGGAGATTTCGTATGCCGGAGAATTTTGACAACCGCCGCAGACGCGACTGCCCACCATGTCCGCCATGTCGTTGTGACCGTGACCGCCGCGATGACAGGAGAGACGATCGACGTGACCGCCGTGATGACAGAAGAGATGATAGATGGGATGAGAGGCGTAACGATAGAAGAGATGACCGTTGGCGTTATTAATAATTGTAGGGACTGCATTTGCAGTCCCTATTTTAAAGGATTTACAGACACTTCTCTCGTTGCATTAAAAAAAACGGCGTATAGTACAGGGCGAAATATCATAAACTAACGCCGAAAGGATGGTAAATAGCATGTCTGATAAGGCAATGAATGTATACGATGATGGGAATATTCCGGATGTGGACTTGCCCGGTGGCGAAGACTCTGTAGAAAAAGAATCCGTTAAAAATTTTGAGAAGCGGTCAGAATCTTCCTGTAACAAAGGAAAAGGTGTTGGCGTAAAAGAGAGATAACAGGGATATCTGTCATTCCACTTTTTTTAATGCGAGATTAGCAAGCATATCGCTTAAAACTACCAAATCTGCGGCAAGGATTTCAAGTTGTTTTTGATCCAGACATTCTGCCAGTTGGCAGGCGACGGAAGCGAGAAGATAAAGGTCAGTACAGGATGCCATAAAAGCCCCAAATCTAATTTTTAATAGTGTATGCAAAATTTTTTTATTTGTTAAAATAAAAATAATAATTATTATTAAAATTGGTATTGCAAAAGAGAAATGATAGGGGTATAATGAAAAAGCAAAGTGAAATTCTAACAATAAAAGGAGGATGTAGCATGAAATTTTTTAAGAACAAAGAACAGGGCAGTGTGGTTATGGAACTCACAAAGGGAAATGAAGGCGGAAAGTTAACATATGATGAATTAATTGCAGGGGATTCTGATGCGGCAGTAGAAAAGCATGTGCCTGTAGTAAAACATGAAGGTGACAAATTAATTGTAGAAATTGGAAGCGTAGAGCATCCGATGATAGCTGAACATTATATCATGTGGGCAGCAGTTGAGACAGACAAAGGCGGTCTTTGGAAAGACATGAAGCCGGAAGAGGCTCCAAGAGCAGAATTTGTATTACAGCCGGGCGAGACAGCAAAAACAGTATATATTTACTGTAATCTTCACGGACTGTGGAAGACAGAGTTGTAAAAGAAGAAAAAATAGATATTATGTTGACCTCTAAATATGGTGGGTAGGGTTAAGACCTTATTCACCATATTTTTTAATGATATCTGTTCGAAGAGTGCTAATATGATGACTGTATCATTATAATTAAAAATAACTGTTTTTATTCGACAAATACAGAAAACAGTCGATAGAGTTCATTTGAGAAAAGGTGTATAATGAACAAGATACAAAAAAATTATTCATAATGGAGGAAATGATAATGAAAAAGAAAATGTTGGCAATGTTCTTGGCTTTGGTACTTGTGGGTACACAATTTGTTGGATGTGGAAATTCAGCAGGGAGTGATGAGGAAAAAGAAAAGAACACAGTAGAGCAGGAAGAAACGAAAAAAGAGGAGAAAAAGGAAGAAATTAAACCTGAAAGAGGAACGGTAACAGATGGGGTATATGTAAATGAGGCATTTGGGGTGTCCATTGCAATTCCGGAGGGCTGGACACTATGTTCTGATGAAAAACTTCTGGAAAAGACGAATATGTCGGAGTCTTTTTTAAAGGAAGACGGAACCTATGATGCAGAGGATATGCTGGAAGAAAATCAGGGAGAATTTTATGATATGCATGCCGGAGCACCGGAAGACTTTGTGGATGTCATAGTTACATATTGTGATTTGGAAGAAAATTTAGGACAGGTAATAAGCGAAAAAGAATATCTGGAAATGTTGAAAGAAGTCATGGACGGAATAGAGGGCTATGAGATAGAGGAGGCAACCACGCAGGATATAAACGGAACAGAGGTATCCGTATTGACTGTGACAATGGACGGAAATTATTTTGAAAAGACATATTGTCATAAGGTAGGAAACTATATGGCAGTCATAGATATCATTTATGAAAATGATACACAGCAGATAGTAGAAGATGTGGTTTCCGGTATTAAATTTGCAAAATAGTTCGGAGAAAAAACCCGTTGAATAATTATGTCGGTTAGAGTAGAATGAAACAATAGAATAAGGAGTGATAAGCATGAATTTATTTCAGAAGTTAAAGAGTGGAATTATGGCATCCGGTGTGGTGTTAATTATTGCAGGATTTATTTTATTGTTCTTCCCGGAGGCCACCACGAAAACCATAGCCTATATGGCAGCAGCCATTTTTTTGTTAATGGGACTGACACAGATTATCGGTTATCTGAGAAGCAACCCGGCAGACGGACGTTATAGCGGCGGAATTGTCGTAGGAGTGTTTTTTGTATTTGTGGCGGCAGTTATCTTTTTTAGAGCAGAAGCGGTTATTTCGATTATTCCGATTATATTGGGAATTGTCATTCTGCTGAGCGGAATTGTAAAATTCCAGCAGGCAATTGACCTTGCTCGCATGAAGGTAAGTCGGTGGAGTACCGTACTGGCAACGGCACTTTTGAATGTTATTTTGGGAGCGGTGGTTATTCTGAATCCATTCTCTACAGTAACCACTTTGTTGCAACTAGTGGGAATTGGATTGATTTACAGCGGATTGTCTGATATTATTGCAACGCTTTATGTGTCACATCAGATGAAAGACCATATATAAAAATTAAAGTTAAATTTAATTTAAGAAAAAGTAAGAGACTGTCACCAACAATGTGTACAGTCTCTTTTATATATTATTTCATATTATCTCCATAGTATAAATCTGAGATTTTGTAGGTAACGGATTTGTCTTTATATTTTACTGTAAAAGTATCTTCGTCTGTCAGATGCTTTTCTTTTCCGTCATGGGCATATATAGTGTTTTCATCAATGAAGGTATATCCCAAAGAAGCGGTGAGGCGTAAAGGTTTACGAAGAGGATTTACATAAGCCTCTTCAATAGAAATAACATCCGGCGAATTTGGGTCTATGGCAGCATTTAAATAGCAATTATCATTAGAAGTTTTAAATTTTAATGTTGCTACCCCTTCTACATTTTCGTAGGAAACTGAGACATCTTCTGAGGCAGCCAGCCAAGTTTTTCCGTAGTGATAAAAGTAAATACCTATTACGGCAATACAGATGCCCAGTGTTAGTAGACATGCAATTAGAATGTTACGACGGGCATTCTTTCCTTTTCTTATATCAACATTTAAGTTTTCGACCATATTTTTATCCTCCTTTAAAATCTTATCCAGAGTAATATCAAACCGGTCGCTGATATCGACCAATGTCTGTAAATCCGGATAACTCTTTTCGTTTTCCCAGTTGGAAACCGTCTGACGTGTAACATGGAATAATTCGGCGAAATCCTCCTGAGTGTAATGATGTTCTTTTCTGATGTTTAAAATTGTCTGTCCGACATTCATAATGTTCCTCCTTTCAGAACCATTATCAATAACGCATCAAAGAAAAGCCAGCAAAGGCTTTTTGCAAAAGGATAAAAATCGTGCAAAGAATATTTGCATATGGCTTTATTCTATCAAAGCAGGAGGAAAAAGCAAAGGAATTATAAAGCATAACAAATAGTTTTTGGTACATACTGATACAGATAAGAAGGACGAAGAGGAGTAATTATGGAAACATTTGATTATCAGCAAAAAGATTTTAAACCTTTTATTCCAGCTCATAAAATCGTGCCGGAGTTTACGGTTATGAGTGTGGTACTGGGTATTGTACTGGCAGTTCTGTTTGGAGGAGCCAATGCCTATCTGGGGCTTCGGGTGGGAATGACAGTATCGGCTTCCATTCCGGCTGCGGTTATTTCCATGGGAGTGATTCGCATGATTCTGCACCGAGATTCCATTCTGGAAAACAATATGGTACAGACCATCGGTTCGGCGGGAGAGTCTCTGGCGGCAGGAGCTATTTTTACCATGCCGGTTCTTTTCATGTGGGCAGAAGAGGGAATTGTAAAATCTCCGGGGTTGGGAGAAATATCACTGATTGCAGTTTGCGGCGGGATTCTGGGGGTGCTTTTTATGATACCTCTCCGTTCTGCACTCATTGTACAGGAACATGGAAAACTTCCTTATCCGGAGGGAACTGCCTGTGCGGAAGTGCTGCTTGCCGGGGAAAAAGGCGGAGCAAAGGCAGGAACGGTTTTTGCAGGGCTGGGGGTGGCAGCGGTCTATAAGTTTATTGCCGACGGACTTTGTCTGTTTCCCAGTGAAGTAGACTTTTCCATAAAAAAATACCGGGGTGCGGGAGTGGGAATGGACGTGCTTCCGGCACTTCTGGGAGTGGGTTATATCTGTGGAATCAAAGTGTCTTCCTATCTTTTGGCAGGAGGAAGTGTTGCATGGTTTGTGTTGATGCCGCTGATTGCACTTTTTGGAAAGGATGTAGTGCTTTATCCGGCAACCGTTCCGGTAAGCCAGTTGGATACATGGGGAATCTGGAGCAATTATATCCGGTATATCGGAGCCGGGGCCGTGGCGGCAGGCGGAATCATCAGTCTGATAAAAGCTATGCCCTTGATTGTAAAAACCTTTGCACAAGCCATAAAGGGTTATGGAAAAAATGTTATGGAGGAGGAACGGACCAATCAGGACATTTCCATTAAAATTGTATTTGCCGGAATTGTGGCAGTGGCGGTTGCTATGTGGCTGATTCCGGTAATCCCGGTAAATCTTTTTGGTGCCTTGTTGATTATTGTGTTGGGATTTTTCTTTGCCACCGTATCCTCCCGAATGGTGGGACTGGTGGGAAGCTCCAACAATCCTGTTTCGGGAATGGCAATCGGAACCCTGATTATCACCGCAGCCATTTTAAAATCCGGGAATGAAACGGGAGGCGGAGCGATGGTATCAGCCATAGCCATCGGTACAATTATCTGTATTATTGCCGCCATGGCAGGGGATACCTCACAGGATTTAAAAACCGGATATCTGGTGGGAGCCACGCCGAAAAAGCAACAGTACGGGGAATTAATCAGCGTAGCGGTTTCGGCACTTACCATCGGCGGCGTACTGTACCTGCTGGATGCAGCATGGGGTTATGGTTCTCCACAGCTTCCGGCACCTCAGGCAACATTGATGAAAATGGTGGTGGAAGGTGTGATGGGAGGAAACCTGCCGTGGAATCTGGTGTTTGCGGGGGTGGCTTTGGCAATTGTTGTGGAAATTCTCAGAATACCGGTGCTGCCTTTTGCAGTGGGATTATATTTGCCAATCCATCTCAGTACTCCTATGGTGGTGGGAGGTCTAATTCGTTTGTGGGCAGAAAGCCGTCAGGAAGATGAGGAAACTCAAAAAGAAATGACAGAAAACGGAGTACTCTATTCTTCCGGTCTGATTGCCGGAGAGGGATTGGTGGGAATCCTTTTGGCGGTACTGGCTATTTTTCCAACCAAAGGGAAATCTATCGGTGTGCAGATGGGAGAGCTTGGCGAAAGAATCAATTTCGGAAATATAGGGGGGTTAATCGCTTTTGCCTTTATTGCAGGAACTTTGATTTGGACAATTTATAGGGGAAAAAGGAAAGAATGAAAAAAGAAGAAAATTTTTTGGATTATATTCCCAAGAGAAACCAAAGATATGCCTATCATATCAATGAAAAAGGAATGGTGGAAATCGCTGTGCCCAACCGGGGGATTTGTAACAGAATTTTGCAGGTGATTTGTAAAAAACCGAAAATTACCTATATAGAATTAGAACAGATGGGGAGCTTTTTGTGGCAGCAGATGGATGGAGAAAAGAGTATTTACCAGCTGGGACTGTTGGAGCAGAAAAAATTCGGGAAGGATGCAGAGCCTCTATTTGAACGGCTGTGTACCTATGTCCAAACCCTTCGGAAAATGGGATTTATAGTTTATGTAAACCAAAAATAAAAAACTTTATTGAATTAAAGTTTTAAATGACGGAAATATATTGCAAAATTGCAAAAATCATAATAAAATAGGGATTGACGAGTCAACTGTGAAAGATTTGAACATAACAGTTGCAGAATGAGTGTATACATTAAATTAATAAAAAAGGAGATTATGAGATGAGCTACGTTGATGAAGTACTTGCAAAAGTACGCGAAAAAAATGCGTCTGAACCAGAATTTCTTCAGGCAGTAACAGAGGTATTAGAGTCCCTGCGTCCGGTTATTGATGCAAATGAGGAGTTATACCGCAGAGAAGCATTATTAGAAAGACTTTGTGAACCGGATAGACAGTTCAAGTTCAGAGTACCATGGGTAGATGATAAGGGACAGGTACAGGTAAACACAGGTTATCGTGTACAGTTCAATAATTCTATCGGACCATACAAAGGAGGACTTAGATTACATCCTTCCGTAAATATCGGTATCATCAAATTCCTTGGATTTGAGCAGATTTTCAAGAACTCTTTAACAGGTCTTCCAATCGGAGGCGGTAAAGGTGGTTCTGATTTCGACCCGAAAGGAAAATCAGATCGTGAAGTTATGGCATTCTGCCAGAGCTTTATGACAG
>CATWDJ010000026.1:0-28446 GCA_958349535.1 uncultured Lachnospiraceae bacterium | reverse complement strand
TTCATCTGAGCCTTTTTCTTTTAACTCAGTTTTTCATAGTTCACTTGACACTACCTATATCTCTACCATTCTATCCCAATCCCCATTTCATGTCAAAAGGTACCGGAAAGCAAAAGACCTTCCCGATACCTTTCGGATTTACTGAGTTAACGGTCAAACTCAGGGTTGTATGCATAAAAGTTTTTCGAATCCAAATCCTCCTGTACTTTCCGAAGTCCTTCGCCAAATCTCTGGAAGTGGACAATTTCTCTTGCCCGCAGGAATCGGATTGGATCACAGACCTCCGGGTCTTTTACCAGACGCAGGATATTGTCATAAGTGGTTCTTGCCTTCTGCTCTGCCGCAAGGTCTTCTGTCAAATCCGTAATAGGATCTCCTTTTGACTGGAATTCACAGGCATTAAACGGAATACCTCCTGCTGCCTGTGGCCAGAGAGCCAGCGTATGATCCACATAATATTTATCAAATCCCGAAGCTTTAATCTCTTCCGGCGACAGGTTTCTGGTAAGCTGATGGACAATGGCGGAAATCATTTCCATGTGTGCAAGTTCTTTAGCACATAGAGGCTATCAGTCATTAACTTATGACGGATAGCCTCTATAAATTTTATATCACATGTAGAAATAATTTAAAACATTTATTTTTTATCCACTTAACATCCCAGCATACACGTAATGGTTTTTACACCAACGATTCCATCTGCTGTTAATCCGTGATTCTCCTGATATGCAATCACTCCCTGTCTGGTATCTGCACCGTATTTCCGGTCGATATCCGCTCCTGTGAATCCAATACGAAACTGTACGAACTCTACCAGAACACCTGTAGAGCCGACCTTGTATTTTCCGTTTACCAGCTTTGCTTTTAAAAGTACCTTAGCTGCAGACGCCTTGGTATGGTCTCCAAGGATACCGTCCTCTTTCAGTTCGTTACCATTTTCATCCGTGATTCCGTCCGCGTTACAAGCACGCTGGAAGTCAAGGACATCCTGTGAGAATCCTGCCGGGGTTGTCTCTGCCGCCTGTACGGTTGCCACCGGGGTATTGAAAAGCTCTACTTCTGCCGCACGTCTCTTCGCAAGACCGTTTAAGACTTTGCCGCCTGCTTTATTGTATAAAGGAATTTTCTCGGCAATCTGTGCCACGCTCCGGCCAGCACACAATGTCTTAAGATTTCCCTGCCCGCAGTTGAATGCGAAGCTGATGAGTGCATCCCTCTGATTCTCATTGAGCTGTGCTGTGACCGGGACATATGCCGGGTTGTCCACGTAGTCAGCAAACTTCTGGCAGTCCTCTCTCAGATACTGGTCTGCCTGCTCCTGTGTGATGGTCTGTCCCTGCTTTACTCCCGAGGTATGACCGTATCCAATGGTCCATACGCCTGCCGGGTCCTTATATGCCTCCAGACGGCATCCCTCGAACTGTTTAATAAGATTCAATCCTGCTTCTCCAATCTGTCTCATATTCTATTCCTCCTTCGCTTCCGGCAATCCTGCCAATGATGTAATCACAGACGCAACGCCTGCTAATGCCGCCGTACCGATAACGGTCAGCCAATCTACCTGTGTGATGGTTGCCGCTGCCGGGAGCAGGGCTACCGCTGTCTGTGCCATTGTTTTCACGGCTCGGATTCCTGCCGCTTTCAACCATTTCTGTGCTTTTTTACTGATTTTAATTCCTTTCATTATGATTCCTCCTTCGGTTCTGTTGGTAAATCCATTAAAGCCTCATACATCTGGGTGCCTACGCCATTCCCTTTTAATGCGTGGTATTCCTTGTATTCCTCTTCTAACGCCTGCTTAACGTAGAGAGGACAGTATCCAAGGTCATCATGGTATTTATTATAGAGTCGGATAATATCCGCTCTCAGCAATGCTCTGACCCCTTTTCTGGTAGCCACTATCTGCCTGTACAGATAAGCTACGACCGCTAAAAAGGTTGTGAGTATCTGCCAGTAGTCATTTATGAATGCAATCATACGCATCTCTCCTTTTTTCTTATTTAAAAAGAGCCAAACATCATTAAGATATCTGGCTCTCTGGCTCTATGCTACCATTCCGGCTACCACTTCCCGGAGATTGGATAAGTCCGGGACCTGTTCTAAGCTATATGTACCGTCTTTCACTTTTTCCGCCCATATTTTGGCTACGATTGAATTTTCATTAAACATCCGCTTCCACCTCCTTCATTGCCGCGATAGCGGTGGTCAGCTCCAATACCGCTTCTGTTAATGCGTTTACCGTATCGTCAGTTTTCTGCTCTACGGCGGACAGTCTGGTCTCAAGGTCTGCCTCCGGCTGGACCATCTCCACCTCCCAGATTCCGCCTGCCTCTTCTTTTATATAGGTAAGATTGGTGTAATTTTCAAAAACGGTCTCTTTGCCGTTTTCCTGTACCGTAAGTTTTTTACAGGCAAATTCATCTTTAAAAAATGCCTTGAGCTGTTCGGAAGTCTGCAAGATAAATCTCGCATGAAGCACTCCCCCGGAGGCTTCTACTGTCTGCACATCACAGCTTCTTCCATCGTTAAAAATAAATTTCTTCATGTTTATCCTCCTTCCTTCACAAGCTATAAAATATAATTCACTCCGACCTTATTAGCACTATTCAAAACGTACACATAGAGCGTTTTGCCGGATACGTAATACTGAAAAATAGCGGAACCACTGGCATTTTTCATGATAACAGGAGATGCCGGACTTGCTATACTAATATTGCATGGCACTATAATCGGCTCCGTGCCACCGTCTGATATGATATACATCAGTTTATGTGTGCCTGTATTAACACTATCCCATGCAGCTTTATATTTAAATTCATCTGTACCGGCAACATATCCGGCTGTTAATTTTGTATTTATCGTATTCACAGATGTTTTTAAAGCATTCACATCGGTTGCACTTCCTTTTAAATTAACCATAGCCAGAAGTTCCGGTATGGTCGGAATAACCGTGAACATCTGCTCCACCGCTACGATACTTAACTCTTCCAGTTTCACACGCCAAAGCGGTATCTCCCGGAGTGTAGCATTTTCATACAATATTCCCTGTGTAAAATCCGGGTCCTTCGCAGTCCCGGCAATACTGTCTCCCTTTTTAACTTCAAGGGTAAATGTGTCATAATTTCCGCTGGTCAAGAACTTCGCATAAATGATATCATTCCTGTTTTCTCCAAGTATGCCGTTTTCAATGGTCATATCATTATAGTCCCCATAAGCAATGCGTCCAATATGACCGCCGACGCATAAAACACCATCTGATATCCTAACATCATTATTACTGATGACGGTCACAGCGAATTTATTTCCAATGCTTAACACACCATCCGAACCGATGAGGCTCTGGAAGATGGCTGCATCGTCTGCCGCCGTGATATTCCCGAGATTTTCTTCCGGTACCATGACCGTGATTCCTTTAAAGCTCATATCAATCTGCTCCTTTCAGTTTATATTGAATGGACACCTGTCCGTCTTTCTGATTAAAAATCTTTCCTGCAACCGGCTTTTTCACTTCGGTTCCCGTGATGTATTCCCTTCCGCCGACGATATCGCCCAACTCAAGGTCAATATCATCCACGCTTATCTCGAATTTTTTATAGTTCTGCAATTCTGTCAGCCGTTTCATGCCGCCCTCTTCCAGCTTCTCTTCATCCTCGGCGTTACCATAGTCATAATAGGCTGTCCGCTCTGATAATCCGGTGTAAAACTGTGTCTTTCCGATACTTCCGTCCTCCTGTACATAGAGGTGGAGGATGGTTCGCTCCGTGCCTTCGCCTCCGCCGGCACAGATTAAATGATTGATACCCCGGCGGTAGTCCCGGACATTAAAATCAAGGTTGGCATCCTGACTATACTCAAGCTGTTCGGAGTAGTCCACCACTGGAACAGCCTGTAAATGAACGGCTCCCGGTTCGGTACGTTCTCCCTGCTGATACCAGATTTTTAAGCGGTATCCTGACGCATCCAGAAACTTCATAATGGTATCATGGAGGATTGCGTAGCGGTCAACTACCCAATTCTTTAAGATAACTCCTGTATTAACATCTTCCACAATAAATAAATCCCCGAAACGGTCTCCCACCAGTTCCCGTATGACCGTATTCAGTTCTCCGTTTAAAATCAGATTCTCTGCTCCATCCGGCGGCTCCACGACTTTCTGTGTGAGCAGTCCACGCCATGTGTATCCATTCAGCTTTATCTCATCGTTGGCAGTTATGACATTCATATCCTCAATCAGTCCGCCGTATTCCGTGTCCGGGATGAAAATACGGTTGCCGTATGCATAATTCTCGCCGTAGTCTGACATGGATATGATAAGTTCAAAGTCATTATCCGTACCGATATCCACATCCACCTCTGCATCATCCAGATAAGCAAGTTCTTTTCCAGATGGATCTGCAGTAATTAATTTCAATTCCATTCCGGTTCGCTCCTTTCTTCGTACAGGATAAGGTCAAAATTGAAGGTTCCCGGGGCAACTACCCGCTGTCTGCCAGGCGGTATCTTTTCGAATACCGATGACAGCTTGTCCCTCTCGTTAAAAAGGCTTACCTTCGTACCGTTTACCATGACCTTGTAGACTTTATTTCTGATACTGTCTATCTCAAGCCATTCCCCGGCGGTCAATATGGTCCATACCTGATACCTGTGTGTGCCGATGATGATATGTGGGTTCACGCACGGTCCGTAGATTCGGAGTTTGAAATTGCAGTCTGCGTAATGGCTGTTCTCTATGAAGTTCTCTCCGGCACTGATACTGTATCGGTACGGATACTTGTAGGCATACTTTTTAACGTTGGAGAGGGAAAGGGCTTTGGCTTCAAAGGAATATGGGGTTTCTTTTATCCATTTTCCATTTTCAACAATAAAATTCAACTTAAGTTCCGCACGCCTTGAGTTGTTATATGTTGTTCCATGTTTATTTTCATAAAAATACCCGGAACAATACTGTTCTCCGCAATATAACTTTCCAGAGGTATTGTTATTCACATCATAAGCTATGACATCCATCAGATTATTAATATTCTCGCAATACTCTTCTCTTGTTTTTCCAGACACAATTATTGTCATGTCGCCTTTCTTAAGCCTATTGCTGAAATTCTTAATTCTTGGTTTTTCTTTACCAGAGTTAGTGGTATAGCTTAAAGAATAATTAAATATGGAACCGCCGTCTAAAAGCACATACGGCGTTTGAGTAAAATAAACTCTCTGATTTTTTGAATTCACATAATATACATCCACTATGCCATCACCTCACGAATAACTCTTCCTAATATTCTCGTATCTATTTTAATACTCATATTTTTTGATGATTCGGTATAAATATCTTCAAGCCTGTCATAATCAATAGGTTCTGTTGAGTTTCTGGTATCATACGATACCGCTGCACTGTTTAATGTTTTTTGATTATCGCTCAATCCGTATTCTATGTCACTGTTCAATGTTCCTGTCGTGAGTTTTGTGATTTCATCCATAGCATCTGTCACAGGGTCAAGATTTTTCTCAATACCAACTGCAATACCAGCCGGAATCCATCTGCCGATTTCGTCACGCATCAGTTTTGATGGAGAGCCGATTTTAAAAAAATCTTCTACGGCATCAAAAATAGATTTCGCCGCTTTTTTTGCCGCTTCCACGACTGATGAAACAGAACTCGTGATACCTTTTCCGATTCCTGCCAGTATATCACTACCTAATCCATGCCAGTCATGCTTAGACAACGTATCTGCTATACCAGAGATGATTTTGGGAATTGACTTTATCAAATCAGGTATTGCACTAATCAATCCTTTTATCAACTTTCCTAATATTTTAGCTCCAGTCGATAGTATCTCTGGCAGATGTTTACCGATTGTTAATAAAAACTCTGTAATCGTAGAAGCTGCTGATTTAACAATTTCCGGCAAATTTTCCGTTATACCTTGAACAAAATTCAAGAGTAAATTTGCCCCGGCTTCTAAAATAGTCGGTAGATTGCTTAAAATAAAATCTACAAATTGACTGATTAATTGTCCGGCTCCCAAAATGAGTGACGGCAGATTTTGTAAAATTCCATTTACCAACGTTGTCACAATTTCGATACCTTTATTCAACACATCAGGAAGATGCTGTGTGATAGAATTCATCACAGAACTGATAATACTAGTATCTGTACCGAATATTTCACCGGATGCTACTGACATGCTATCTCTTAATCCTGATATGAAATCATTTCCTATCTGTATCCAATCCGTATTAATAAGTGCACTTCCAAATGATGCTATCAGATTTAATGCCGCCTCTGCAAGATATGGCAATGCCGATATAATAGAACTAGCCAATCCGGTCACGACATCAATTCCCATCTGAAGAATAGCATCTGCATTATTGGCTAGTAGGTTAATTCCCCTAACTGCCATACTCAACACCGAGTTTAGTATCTCCGGCAATCCGGCGAAAATTCTAGCCACCATCGGTGCAAGATTACCTGATACAAACGTAAATACCGTTTCTTCGAGTGCTTTTAAAGCTGATTTCAAATCTCCACCTGTTGCAAGCATTCCTAAAACGTTTGAAAAAGCTGATTTCATAGATGCTAATGAACCAGATATTGTAGATGCCGCCTCTTCTGCTGTTGTTCCTGTTATCCCTAATTCTCCTTGAATAACGTGTATAGCAGAGTAGACATCGTTTAAATTATTAATGTCATAATGAACTCCAGATATCTTCTCAGCGTCTGCAAGAAGTCTTTCCATTTCTGTTTTAGTACCACCATATCCAAGTTTTAAGTTGTCTAGCATGGTATAGTTTTGCTTCGCAAATCCCTGATAAGCATCTTGAATTGATTCAATACTTGTCCCCATTTTATTAGCATTGTCAGCCATATCAATAACTGCACTATTTGCCGCATCCGCCGCTTTTGAAGTATCGCCTCCTAATGATTGCAGTAAGGATGCAGAAAAACTTGTAACCTGCTCCATATAGCTGTTCGCGGACAATCCTGCCGTTTTATACGCTTCGTTAGCATACTTTTTGACTTGATCTACACTATCCTTAAACAGTGTTTCAACTCCGCCAAGGCTCTGTTCCAGGTTTGCTCCCTCTGATATTGCCTGTTTGAAAGCCTTTCCTATTCCCGCTGCAACGATAACTTTTTTAACAGTGGATGCTAGGCTAGAACCAAGCGTATTTCCTGCACTTTTTCCAGCACTATCCGCTTCGCCACCAAGTGCTTCGGATATACTTCCTTTTATTCCTTTCGCAGAAGGGACTATCTGCACATATGCTTTTGCTAATTCAGTTGCCATAATCTCCTCCTATAATCTTTGCCTTTGCACTCTCCCATTCTTCTGCTGTATTAAACGCCATGACATCACTCTCTTTCTTTTTGCCGTTCAAAACTTCAACCAATGACTTTGGTATTTTTCTTCCCTTTTCAGCATCCTTCGTTTTCGACCAAACAAGAAGTGATAATCTATCTACGGCTGCTGCTAAAAGTAAAAAATCCGGTTGCACTTTTGCACCGGATAACTTCATTTTGATTCTTGAGTTTTCCCTCAATCCGACAGAAAGTGCCGCCAATGTCTCCACTGGTAGCACTTTGTAATCTAAAATCCCATATGTTTCAGCTAAATCACAGATTAATGCAGTCCTGTCAACTGCAAGCATGTCGGCGAGGGCAATTAGTTTTTTCCTGATTCTCCAAATGATTCAAAAATCTCTTTGATGGATTTTGAAATTTCAGCAACAGGCACTCTTCCATCCTCTGTCCTCAGATGGTCATACAGTGCCTTTTTATTGCCTCCAAGTATCATTGAGCAAACCTTAGAAACTTCAAGCGGATTCTCATCTGACATTTCCGCCAAGGCATCCACAAGTTCCATGTTATCCATTGCGTTCTCAGAGATTTCTACTTCAAAACCATTAGTGAGTTTAACTTTTTTCATTTTCGTCCTCCTTGATGTTATGCAGTTTGTTCAGTTGAATCAGTTGTACTCTTTTTCCCGATAATATACTCATAGTGAGTTTGTCCGTCTGTGTCAGCTGTTGCACTGATAGTTGTTTCATATCCGATTGGCTCTTCGTCAACATACGTAATATCTCCGACCTCAACGACCTTTGCACTTGGAATGACAATTCTTTTAAGTGCTCCGACTTTTAAGATTAATTCAATTACCCATGCACATTCTTCCTGCTCATCAGAATTTGCCTTTATTGTAATTCCTGTTGATAAATCGCCTGATACATTATTATCCCCATAGACAGCCTTAAGCACTTCGGTATTCATAGCTTCAATCAGCGTGAATCCGAATGTATCTTCTTTGGCTGTCTGCATATTCAGCACAGTATCGCCTCCCCATGCCTTGACAGAATCGTTCTCTGGCGAATTGCTGTTTGTTAAACCGTCTTCAGAACAATATCCAAGTGCTTTGAATGCCGCATTAAGTTCTGCGGTTGCATCTTTCGGCAACTCGGTTCCTAAAGGTGCTCTAAAAATCGCACCGCCTTTTTTTGGTTTTCCTGTAGTAACTTTTGAAGCGTCACTCATGTTTTTCCTCCTAAAAATAAATGAAATCATATACCGCTTGGTATCTATACTTTTTCGTTGTTGTATCTGTAAAGTTGTAATCCGTGTTTAACTTTGCCTTACTGATATCATCTAGCTCGGCAATGTCTCGGAGTGCTTTTTTTACTTCTTCATTCAAAGATGCTGCCTGCACTAACGTTACTGCATACGACTGAATGACTAACGTAGCAGATTTAATCATGTTCTTTTCACTGCCGGATGTCTTTTCTATCAGCACATATGACTTTGGCGGATTCTCTGGTTTCTCCATATGGCACTCTACACTCAGTTTTTTATTGAGATAGTCTAAAACGATTTTCTCAATCATGACTTCACCGCCTTTAATAGGGTGTTATTCCTCAGATTATCGGCTTTCGCCTGATAGGTCGAGGCATATACCATAGCATTTACTCGGTTTAGTCCTGTATGGCTGTCCATCTCGTACCCACTCGGACAATTGTTCAAAATTCTCGAAGCGTGTTCCTCACAGATGTTTAGCATTTCTGGAGATTTAAGAAGCTCTTTTACTCCGCTAGTATTTAACTCAATCTTCACTTTCTGTGCCATATCTCTCCACCGTCACTTTCTTATTCCATCCGAGCGGGATAAGGTTTTCAATTCCCTCAGTAGGTAGTCCGAATGTCTGCCATTTATGACCAAAAAACTCAACCGTCACATCTTCCCAATTATGGGTATCTCCCTTTGGGATACCTAACGTGTACACCGCCTTTTTCCCATAGAGATTCATCTGGTCGATAATGTCAGTCGATGATGTTGGGCAAACCAACACATTCTCCACATTAGCTACTGTCTCCTCATAAACAGGAGCATTAAAAGCATCTCTTCCGACCTCTTTTTTCTCATGCAACTTTACTGTTATTCCTTTAATCATTGCCATAGATATCTATTGCTCCATACCTCTGTCTCCTAAGACCTAATCTCGCAAGTTCTGACTTTTTAATAAATAAACCGCCGCCAGGCACTAAATACGTGCCGGAGACGGAATATCCAAGTGCAGATTGTGAAATCTGGCTCATAGGCTCTGAATCAGTCGAAGTCATGAGTGTTCTCGCCACGACGTCGACCGTTACTGATTTTGCGACATTTGCAAGATAAGGGTTTTCCACTATCATTTTATCGAGGTCTTTTCCGACCTTCTGTGCCTCTGTTCTGAGGCTATCTGATACAATAGGAAGAAGCTTTTCAGCTCTCTCCTTTTCTTGCGGAGTGGCTTCTCTCCACAGGTCAATGACGTCTTGAATCGTGGCAAAATCACTCATCCTTTGTCACCTTTTCCTTTTTGGTTGATGTTTTCTTCTCCGGCTGTTTGGCAGGTTCAACCGCCTGCCAGTTACCGCCGGAAATTACAGACTTCACATCAATAACTGCTCCTGTTTTTATGTTCTGGTATTTCATTGATTCTCACCTACGCTTCGCTTTCTGCGATTCTTATAAATGCTGATGGATCAAGAATCCCCCAGCCAATATAAGTCTCACAACGTAAGTAAACCTGATTATATGCTTTAAGGTCTTTACCTGACTGGTCCGGGTCACCGTACTGAATAACTTCAAGCGGAATCTCTTTTGTATAACCCCATTTGAATGCGTTTGTAAAATCGCCAATAATTGCTTTATCTTTCGAAGCATTGAAAGATACTGTGCTGTTCACGTCAACAGGAAGTCCATTCACAGTACCAGGGTTAGCACCCCAAGCAAGCTCTGGATACTGTTTTACGCCATTGACCTTCAAAGATGCCAATGTGGAGCTAAAATCCTTACTCATTGCCATTCCTGTTGTATCGTAAGCCTCGTTGATTGCGGCGATTGCTGCCTCAATGTTCTCCTCAATCTGAGCTGCATCATAGGTCACAGTTGCTACTCCGGTGTTGGTATCAAAGCTGTTCGTTCCAATCAAAGCAGACGCTTCTTTTGAACGTGGGTTTACGCCGTGAATTGCCATGATATCAAGTGCTCTTGCTACTTTCTTTGCATAGCCATCGTTGAAAGCTTTTAAGATATCGAGCTGCTTCTCTTCGGATGCATACATGAATTCATCTGTGACTCTGGCACCGTATTCAATTTTAATCGGTACAACCTTAATCGGTGCCACTGAAATAGATCCTGCGGACTTAACTGTATTTTCTGCAACGATGTTTACTTCATCATCCATTGAGAATGTGAAAATCTCTGCTCCATTGAATGGAATCGGCATTGTTCCTGCTAATTTTGCCAAAGATGATTTTCCTGATACTTTGCTAAATAAATCTGCTACTGTCTCTGGTGCGAATAATTCGCCTTTTGTTAATGTTCCTGCCATAATTTACTCTCCTTTTAAATTTCTTAATGTGTTTCTAAGAGCTTCGTCTTTATCATCACCCTTATGTGTTTCTGTGGTTCTAAGTGGTGGTGCAATCGGTTTAAGAATTTTTTTCAATGCCTCTGCACTCTTTTTAATTTCTTCTTCGGTTTCACCCTGCAAGAAATCTGCTGCGTCCGAGGTTAAGCCTGCTTCTTTAGCAATCCGTGTTTTTACCGAGTACGACTCGTACTGCTTAATCTTCGAATCTTTTTCTGCTGCATCCTCTGCTGAGATATATCCGGCATATTTCTTTTCAACTTCTTCTGGGGACATATAGCCTTCATACTTCTTAGCTATATCTTCCGGTGATAAATATCCCTTATATTTCTCTTCCACGTCTTTCGGTGATAAATATCCTTCATATTTCTCCCGTTCCCTTTTCAGCCTCTCTCCGATTGCCTCGTCGAACTGCTCCTGTGTTTCAATTGTCTTAAACTCCATTGTTTCTCCTTTCCCCACTTAACCCGGTGGTATCGGTATTTTTTTATACTAAAAAAGCACACTTTTTCGTGTGCCATTAGTAACTAACTTTTTGTTTCTTTTTCTCTTTGCTTTCACTGCAAGCCCAATATGCATAAATCACACTGTCTAACAGTGCGATTTCTATATCTTCCCTAATTGATTTATAGCCAAACCCTCCATTCGTTCCAATCGCCCTTTTCTCACAATTACTTGCGGACTGCATTAATGACGGTTGTCCCATATGTACAATATTTCTCTGACATACGCCCTGCTCAAATGCCGAGTTCGCAACTATAATCTGTTTTACAGTAGGGAGAACTGGAGCCTTTAGCTTTGCTTCTTTCATATCATCAGCTAATAACTGCTGCCCGTTTGCCCCATCTACTATCACTTTCTTTACATCTGCCTTTTTCAAAAAATCTATGATCCACGCATTCCCAATTCGAACCTCCCTACAATCTATCGCCTCTATAAAAACTTTATCCTCTTTTGTCTTAACGGCAATTGACATTGCCACATTTTTACCGTCTCTGCCGTATTTTATTCCAACGAATAACTTTCCTTTTAACTTCGGCAACATTTCAACCTGCATCTCCATCCATTCCGCCTTGCTTATAGCTGACTTCTGGTTGTACTGAATCCACAATCCCAGCCTTTGAATATTGAAATCAATCGGATCATCTCCGACCTCATCCAATACGGAACGCTCTGTAAATATCGTTCCAAGAGACGGATTCGTCTGATACCATAATTCCCGGTCATGTGGATTGGACTGATTCTCAACCGACCACTCTGCCCACATTGTATTAACTGATTCCCCGGTAAGTGCCGTTTTCCTTAATTTCATAAACACAGTACCGGAACTTACGGGTGTAGGCGGTGTACCGCAAAATATTGTCTGCGGATTCCTACTATCTGTAACAACATATTTCAAAGCTGAAGCTTGGTCATCTGTGTACTCCTGTGCTTCATCAATAACTAATAAATCGAATCCCTCACCGAGCCCACCCTTTGAGGACCGTGTTCTAAATTCAACTCTTGCATCTGTGCCTTTGATATAAACTGCTTCTCTTCCAGATGCTTTAATAGATTTGTAGCTTATTTTTGCCTTATCAAGCTGACTACATAATCGTTCCCACGCTGCATGAGATGTTGTTGTCCTATGTGCTGTATGTAGAATTCTCTCTCCATTTTTTAGCCCCCACATTTCTCGCATTACAACAACTTCATTTTTACCATTTCGTCGTGGAACAGAATAACCACACTTTGTATGTACCCATAGTCCATCTTCGTTCACTGCCAGAATGTCATATAACATAAGTTCTTGCCATTCTTGAGCAGTCCGGCCGGAAGAGTTATAAATGTCAATCGCTTCCTGCCCCTTTGTTTCGTTATATGGCAGAACAACGGATTGAGTAGGCGTCTGGAGACCTTTTCTTATTTCCGTCATGTTCTCCTCCAGTTATTATTACATAAAAAAACACCGACTTTTTTTGTCAGCGATTTTATTTTTTTCTAAGAGATTGTTTTTTTTGAAAATATTGTTTATAATATGTTTAAGGGAACCTTTGCCACTCTAGGCGGGGGGGCCCTTTTTTAATATCTTATAATCTTTACTATTTCTTGCTTAGATACAATCATTACATCTACATGATATAAATCTCCTTTCGATTGTCTCATTCGATTTTCAACTTCATTTATTACTTCCTGTAAATCAACATCCTCATTTTTATAATCAAGAATGATACCTCCCGGATTATCTTTTATCTGTTTTAATCCATGTCTCAATGCACTATTAGCTGCTTTTGCTGTTGTTGTCGTTTTTAAATCCCAATATTTACCATTCCAAACATAGTCTGGACTTTTTTGTCCTTGCATGTTTATTTCATTTACTAACCGTATATCTCCTCCTAGTTTGCGATGTAACCATTCTGCAAACTCTATTTCGTTTTCGTGTAACGTCTTATTGTATCCACTATCATAATTAATTTTACCCTGCCCCGGAAACTTCCCATGCTCATACTCCGTTGTGACATCCGTTCCCCTTTTTAAATTTAAATGGTATTCTTTTTTTATTCCAACTTGTTTCCGCTTTTCAATTCTATCTTTTTCATCTATGGAATGCCATTCCTTGGTCCATACATTCTGTACTTTTTTGTTTTTTTCTGGTATGTAATCTACCGTACATCGGCATCTTTGATGCCGTCTATATACATCCTTTGGTACATCTGGATACATATAAGTTCCTGCGAGTCTGCTGCACCATTCACAACATCCTCCGGCTATTTTCCGTACAATCTTTGCTTTTAAACCAGCTTTTGCTTGAAATTCAGAATTTTCCTTGATAAATTCATCCACAATGTTCATCGAAAAAATAACAATAGGTTCCTGCAAAATCCATGCAATATCATTGTAATTTTCTGCACTGCTGACCCTATTTACAATTCCCTCTATCCTATCCACATTCATTTGTGGTTGGATTGCATTTATTCCAATTTCTGCAGCATCATTTAACGCTTTTTGAACCTGCGTGCATACCTTAGATATCATATCGTAATTATTCTGCATTGTTGGAGTGATAATTCTGTTTGCAATATCATAATGCATCTTCCCATCTGGAAGAATATCTGCTGATATATTATTTTTAAATGCATTAGCAAGAATGTTCCCAATCTCAATCGCATACTGATTCGCTTCTACGTATGTTGCAGTTCCTTTTAATATTTTTTCTTCTACGTCTTTCAAAGTGTTGTTCTGATTTACGATACTGTCAAACTCTGCACGTATTTTTTTTAACAGTTCTAGTGCCACATCTTCCATCCGTTTATTCCTCCGTCTGCGTAATTACCGGATTCCTGCTTGCATCTATCCCCGTTAATGTTCTTAAGTTATCACTTCCGAAATATCCCGGTACAGCTTGGTTAATTTTAATTGCTCCATCACCAATACCGGACAACATTGCTGCGTCTGGTTCAAATATCGGCTCCCATGTTGGCTTTGTAAGATAAATCTGTCTACGCTGATACGGATAATCATCACGAATACATGCTGCCAAATATCCCGCATTCAAGAAACCACTGCCAAACGTCCTCTGTGCTTTTCTTGCTGATAGTCTCAAATTCTCATGTGATGCTTTAATTGCCTCTGCACTCGATGGGTTGTCCGAAACGAATCCAAGGTCGTCCAATGTTAAGCCTGTTTCCCCTGCAAAGAGAGAAGCGAACATTCTAAACTGCTCTATATAAGGACTCATACTCTGCTGTGTAAATTGTCCTACCTGTGGATAATCTCCTTCCTCGTCCTTTGTAAATGTCAGCATACTCGACATTGTTGCTTTCCATTTATCCATTGGTTCCGCATCTTCCGATAATCCCAAAACGTATTTCTGAGGGAATGAATAAAATTCAGCGGAAACCTCAGAACGCTTTATAGTTCTTAGTGCTGACTGCATAATCTGCATACAAGCTCGGCTGATTCTTGAATGCCCGAACTCCCTTACTGCATCCGGTCTATAAATAATCGGAACCAATAAAGGATATGGTGCTACGTTTTGAACACTCTGAATCTCACTAGATCCTTTTCTGATATAATACGTCCTTCCGGGAACGAAGTAAGCCTCTAAGACAACATTATTACTCTTATCTCTTTCAAGTACCGCATATCCCTCTTTTAATAGCCCTGTTATCGGGTCAATGATTCCGGTTGCATTTGCCCCGTCAATTACCTGTAACCGAGGATATCCGTCATCGTCCGGCGAGATGTAAATAAAACAGCACGATGAAATCAAAGCTGACAACACCGCACTGTCAAATAATGTGTCTGGATTGTTCATCTGATAGATTTTATTAATATCGAAATGATCATCCGTGAACTCCTTGAACACTAATCTATCCGCCAAACTATCAACTGCCTTACCGCACCATCCAAGGCAAGCGGTTAGCCATTTCATGTTTGGTGGGGTCATTTGGCTTATATCTTTTACTACATTTTTCATCTCGTAGTATTTATATCTCATATTTACCCTATAACGCTTACTATTTAGCTTTCTTCTAAGGTATCCTATTCCTTCGTATTCTGCCATTTTAGCCTCCTTAAAATTTTCGTGAGAAAATATTCGCAGTGGGACGGCTGTACCCCTGACGGGCACGTGAGAGGGGTATATGCCCCCTATTCTCATGTTCCTCTGTATTCATTCCAATTCATTGACTGAGGAAGGAGTCTATTACTTAACACTTCTGCATTATTACTGTTCACCGTTCCTCTACTCTCAATAATCTTATCCGATTTCTGTCGATTACAAGTCCAATGGGCTAGTTGTAAGTTGCCAATGTCACTTGGATGACCACCCTTAGCTATTGGAATAATGTGGTCGATGCATGGGGAAAGCGGATGTGGATACTTTATTGAGAAATTGACGGGCTTTCCACATATTCCACACACTGTCTGAGTTGCATATATCTTCTTTTTATTTTTTTCAAATGCTCCTCTGTGGGTTCCGTCTCTGTCTGCTCTAAATGTTTTAGGCATCTTATCACCTTAATCTTATAGAATTTTCATAGCTCATCATCTTCTATGAGTTGCTCAATATACTTTTTCACATTTACTTCTGATAATTTATCATGCATCTTTTATCCGGCTTCTTTCTGTAGGTCTGTCCACTATTGACATTCAATGATTCCTGTTTTCCACACTCTCTCGTATATGTTGGTTTTAACGGGCAGACACTACAATCCTTTATTTTCTCATCTGTTATGACTTTTATTTTCATACTGATACCTTTCCTTTTTTTCTCCTAAATGAGTTCTGCCGCTCACAACAAGCGGCAGATACATGGTAGAAGAAATAAAAAAAGAATTGGATTTCTGGTTCCAATTCTTATGATTACATATTAGCACATTTCGGTGTGCCAAACAATGACATCTTTTTATTTTTTTATTCTTTGAGTTTAACATATCTAATATTTTGTATAAGTTCCATTTTTCGGCGATTATATATAGTAGAAATCCGTCATATGGATATCGTGTTATACTTTAAATTTCAATATGTTTATCTGGCTCAAAAAAATAAAATCATCTTCGCTTATAGCTCAATCTCCGTATAGCTGCATCCTGCATATCCTGTGATATTCCTATGTACCTTAAGGTAACCTGCGGACTGGAATGATTGAATATTTTTTGAAGTGTCGCTATATCGTGTGTCTGCTGATAGAAATGATACCCGAATGTTTTTCTCATGGTATGGGTTCCAATCCTATCAAGACCGAACCTCTGTCCTGCTTCATTTAAAATATTGTATGCCTGACAACGGGAAAGATGCCCGATTCCCTGTCGTGACGGAAACAGCCACTCATAGTCCTCTTTTTCTTTTATGTACTTATTGAGCTCCGGTCTCAGTTCATCATTGATTGGGAAAATCTTTTCTTTTCCTGTTTTCTTCTCTCTGATGCCAACACTCTTCTTATCTCTCACATCCCGGACACGTAATTCAAGAATATCGCTTACTCTGATTCCGACATAGATACCGAAAAGAAACATAATCCGATTTCTTTCACTTGTTTTCCCAAGATAGTCCGCAATATCCCATACAATATCTATATCACGGATTGGCTGTACTGTATTCATAGGTGCCTCCTTTCTGCAATAAAAAAGGCGAATCTATTCGATTCGCCACTTATGATTTTAATATTTTAACACATTTTTGTGTGCCAAACAATGACATATTTTTAGTATTATATCTTTTTAATAATGACAAGATAGTCATTCACTTCTTTTGTTTTATGCTTATCAAAATATTTATAAATTTTACAACATTTATTTTCTCTACACTTTGCACACCGTGTTTTTTCCCCGATTATATATTTTTTTAAATTAGTAATTGAAACATTTTTCCAAAAGTATGGAATTTTCCATATCTTTATATTGGGAAATTTTTTTAGCTTATTAATAATTAAATCGTGTGTAACAGCAATATATATAACGCCTGTTTCAAATTCAGAACTTACGCTATCAAAGTCTTTTAAAAAACTCAAAAAATCTTTAAAACAAAATGAAGCTATTATATCTGGATCTTTGCTTTGTGTAATATATCTAATTTTCGGGCAATACTTAAAATAATATTCTGTAAACATATTTTGAAAAGAAATTTTTTTCATATATTTCTCCTGTTCTTTTTAAAATACCAACCATCGAATACTAACGGTTGGTAATGAAATCACAAGTAATATTGTTCATATACCCTTTCAAGATAGTTATCATACATCACTTTAATTATTTCTCTGTGTAAATTAGCATTTTGACTTAGTTCCAATCCAGATTTCATAAAAATTCTTTTCAAGTCTTTTGCTTTTTGTTGTGAATCTACATGCGGCGTGTTTTCTTGCATTTCATTTATTATTTTAACTTCTTCCATTTGAAGCTTAAGTAATTCATCCATTAATTTTTCATCTTTGTGCGTCATATATTTAAACTTCAATGTATCAAATTGAACATAATGTAAATCTCCAAGAAACCTATCCATATTCTCGCACACTGTATCTGGATCAAGAAAATAATATCCATCCAATAGTAAAACATGTATTATTTTAGACAATTTTTCATTTTCCCTATCGATGTCATGTTGCTTTTTTTGTTGTATAATAAGATTCTTATTTTCCTCATCACTCTTTTTAAATGTTATATACATTACTTCAAGTGTCACAACTGCACCAATATATGAACTAGTAAATGAAAACCATGCTTCATTACTGAATTTACTTACAACCGGTGTAAAAAAAAGAATCAATTCCAACAAAAAAGGAAAGATAATTATGGCTATTACACATAAAATCTTTTTCCAGTACTTTTTTACGTACTTCATAATTTGCTATCTCCTTGTAATCAGTATTGAATAAATCATACCACACCGCCTGCCAATATTCAATGTACCTCAAACTCTATTCCACTTCTGACCGTAGCCATCTTAATATGCATCCGTAGCAATTACAATTATCGCTATGGTCACAATTAATTTCCGCTAAACCATTCTCATTCGGACACATCATACACATTGCCAGTTCCTCATCACTCATGGAACGAATCCGGTCGGCGTTAGTCTTACTCACTTGCTCGTCATAAAGATAATCATCATAAAAATCTGTGCTTCTTACTAACTGAACAACCTCTACATCACATCCAATGTACGGTTCTGGTTGTTCTTCTTGGTCTGGCATCCATGCAATAGTACCATCATACATAATGTCATGTCCCGCATAATGTTTTATTCTCTGTGTCCAACGTCTGCCAGTATACATGGTTCTCGTAATCCATATCATGCAGTCTTCTTTCGGCATCCGTTGTAAATAACTACTATCTTGAATTTTAATCCATCCCATTTCCTATTCCTCCACTTCCTCTAGTAAAAATTGATTTGATTCCAATTTTTCAAAAATTGTCTGTCCTCCCTGCATCTCGATGTATGGAAGGAAAATTTCTTCAAATTTAACCATTTCAATGTCTAATAATGCCATCTGAGCCTCTACCCAGTCTTTCAAAATCCTCCACGCAACACGCTCCGCCTGTTCTCTCGTTGCCTTAATGCTTCTTGCTCCGTTTGCTTTCTCACGCTTCAATACTTCCAGACACTCATCTACTTTAACTGGTAACCTGACAGGTATCTGCTGTATTCCTGTGTCAATCAGGAATGATAATCCAGTTATTGATTCGCCTTCATAGTTCTTCATAATTGATTTTGCTCTATGCTTCATCAAGATATATTCTATTTCTGATACCGTCTTAAAGGAATCTACTGTTGTTGTGTAATTTAAAATTGCCATGACATCACTCTCCCTTCGGCTGATATGGCTCTGGCAGTGGTTGCCATGCGATTACATTACGCTTTGTTGTATACAAGGTTTCATCCTTAATCATTTTTGTATACCATTGCTTATCATCATACCGATAAACGCCAAGGCATACAGCCCCATTGTCAAGCGTAACGAAACACATGGGATAAAATTCATCCCCTTCATCTGGTAACTTTCCGCTACTACACGGAATCCAGCCGTTGTTGAACTCTGCGGCTGCCTGCTTGACAATTTCGATTGCCTCGTTGAAAGCATCTTTCCTGCCGCCGTCATAATCATGCTTCCATGTAATTACAATCTTTTCTTCCAACTTCTCAATAATCTTCTCGAATACTTCCTGCATATCACACTCTCCTATTCCATGCATCTACAACAGAACCAATTGCACTTCCTGTCGGTTTACCTTGTGCTGTTCCATCACACAAGATTTTTGTCATTGCACAGCATTCCTTACAAATAACTCTTACACCATTATCAACATGTATTACCGCTTTACCACCGCAAAATGGACACGGTTTTAATTCTACTTTCTGCATAATACCTCCTCTAAATGTCAGTTTACTTTCTTACAATTCTGTTATTTCTCATTGTATAATCCCAATGCCAACCATCCAAAGCGAAAACCGTAGCTTTTTTAAATGGTTTATGTTTGTGCAAAAAAATCAATGCTTGTTTAGGCGTAATGTTATCTGTATTTATGATTGTTCCATCTACAGATATTTGCCGAATTTTCATAACTTCCTTCATACATTACCTCCATCATAATGTCTAATTTACCTCTATCCTCTAGTCATCCACTCCACCGCCTTTCAACTGCTCTGCAATTTCATTGCACCAATCTGTAGCCTGCATTGCAACATACTGTTGTGTTTCACTTGCATTTGCATATTTCCGTACTAATTTACCTTTCAGTAATTCTGCAAAATCATCAATAGCCTTGTTTCTAACTTCTTTCTTCTCCACCGCTGCAAGACATTCCTCTAGTGTTCCGATTTTTCGGTACTCTTCCACTTCAACTTCCAGCTCTTCTATGTACTCGTCTTTGTGGTCACAGTTATGGCAGATAGAAGTGGACATTTTTGCAAACGGATTTTTCACATTTATAGCAAGACGATAGGTATGCCACCGCTCAAGTTCTTCTAACTTCTGTTTAACTTCCTTCGGTTTGCCGATTGCCCGGTACTGTTGTATTTCTTCCAGTGCCTTGATTGCTATCTCACAAGATTGAATTTCTTTTTTACAGTTTTCAAGGTTACTGTAATATTCGCCTAGTAATCCAGTTCTTCTCTTAAATACCTTTGGTGCTGAAAGCATTAATTCTGCCAATGCATTTCTCGACTGTTCCATAGCATTTTTTATGAAAATAATAGCTTCCTGTTCATGCAATATCGCCACCTCCTATCGCATCTATGCAGGCATTCCAACCATCCATTGTACCTTCTGAATAATCTTTTCCAATATCCTCTTCGTCAATAGGTTCAGTTACTTTCTCCGGCACCGGACGTAGAGGACAAAAATCTGGCTTATCTCCAGACTTATCAATCATAATAGTAGGAGCATTTATGCATCTCCAACAGAATTGTCCTGTATGTTTTTCTTTTGATTGAATGCTCATAATGCAATCTTTACAGTTTTCCGGCATATCCATTACTAATATTGCTTTACTCATTCTCCCACCTCCAACAGTTCCGGGTTGTCAAAAATGTTGCTTACAACCTCTGCTTCCATGCGTTCAAGATAATAATTTGTTAATGGCATTTCATGACAAAATGGTTCACATTTACTCAATCCATCTGTTTCAAGCGGTTTATAATACCATCCTTGGACAATATCAACATCTACCATATTTTCGATATCAAGCACTTTAAATTCTCCAAAGCAAACCTTGCATAAATCCTTTTTATTGCCGTGGCACATCAAAATATCATTCTCAAAAATTAGCTTCCCGTTCTTATCCTTAAGTCCGGTGCACTGGCAGATGGTGGATTGGTCTACTACTTTTACATAATCCCGTCCGTTAGGATATATCCCAAAAATTTCACTTTCTTCGTTTGTCTCAACATTTTTATGTATATCCATCATTAAACTGCCTTCCACCCATTCTCCGTTATCCGTCCGCTTCGCACGGTATAAATATCTATCTTCCATCTTTTCTCTCCTTCCTCTGGATACATGTCATGGCGTGCTTACATTTTTCGGTACACTCTTTATTTTTATCATACGGACATTTCATAGCATCCCTCCTTACGCTTCTTTATCCTTTTAGTAATCGCTCCTGTCATATTGGATATAGAAAGGAGTGATTTTTATGGACTACACAACCTATTCGCCACTTGGTCTGTATTTCTCACTATATTATTTAAATTCTGCATATTCTAATACTTTGTTAGATGTTTCCATATTTTTTATTGAAATTAATATGGATATTTACCTGCAAATTTTTGACTATTTTTTATTTCAAAAAATCAAACAATGTCGGCTCATCAATCTCATTTTCTGCCGCTTGCAGGTACCCTACGCCATCTCGAAAATAATCTGGATTCAACTCGCATCCATATCCTCGGCGTTTCATTTTTACCGCAGACATAGGTACTGTCATAAGGCCGCCGAATGGGTCATACACCAAGTCTCCCTCATTGGAATACCTGTTAATAATTCTTTCAACTATATCCAACTGCAACGGACATACATGCATTTGCGACCGCCTCCGGCTTTGTGTGGTATTCAATGTCCGCATTCGGTTAATATCGTCCCATACCTCCAAAGTGTTCCAACTTCCTGGTGCTACTACCATAAAGGTGGCCGGTAGCTTGTCCATCTCGTCAAGTTCCTCTGCCAGCTTTATATGCTCTTCATAGTTGTAAACATTGTCGCGACTAAATTCTCTGTATACCTGTTGTAGACTGTCCACAGGAAAATCTTTCAATTCTTCCTTGCTTACAAGACGGTCACCAGAGCTTCTCCAATAACCATGTGCATCAATCTGCCACTGTGCTCTCGTGTAATCCTCTTTGGATTTCTTTACGGGTTCATCTGCGTATGCTGTTGACCGGTCTGTCGGCAGTTTTCGGAAAAGCAGAATGTATTCGGGACATCCTACTCCCATCTTTGAACCGTCCTTGCACTGTTCCGTCCATCCAAGTCGGTATGTCTGATTGTTTTCTCTAACCACATCCGTTACAACTGTAATCATTCCGAAATACTGAAAACCATGTTTCATATAATGTTCAATGCATACTGCGTGAAATGGCTCTATTGTCGGCATTCCGGTACCTGTTGCATTTCCAAATAAAACTCTGTCCTTTACATGGATTGCTGCTACTCTTCCAGGTTTCAACACTCGTAGAAGCTCCGGTGTTAGAAAGTCCATCTGTTCAAAGAACCGGTTCGTATTCTGGTTATGTCCAAAATCATTGTAATTTGCTGAATACTCGTAATGATTGCCAAATGGAATTGATGTATGTATTAAATCAACACTGTTACTTTCCATCTGCCGCGTTTCTTCCACGCAATCTCCATATACTGTTGTGTAATACTTTCCTCTGACTGTCCGTTCCTCTCTGCTTCCTTCCACACCCATCTTCCTTTCTAACCGTTCTGCTTTGTTGGCTGCATTCAATCCATATTTCTTTACGATTTCGACCATCTTTTCTACCATGTGGTTATGATTCTTCCACTTTTCCAGAAGTGCTTCTTTTATCTGTCGCTCATTTTCCATGTAGATAATGTCAATTACAACCGGTTCTTTCTGTAAGAATCTATAACATCTATGCACCGCCTGAATGAAATCGTTAAATTCATAATCAATACCAAGGAATATTTCGCGGTGACAGTATCTTTGAAAATTACATCCTGAGCCTGAGAGAGATTTCTTTGTTGCAAATAATCTTGTTTTGCCATTGGAAAAATCAATTACTCTCTTCTCCCGAAGGTCATAATCCTGTGAACCATAAATATCAACCGTTTCCGGTAATGCTTTCTTTATGGCCAGACGCTCATTTTCCAAATCATGCCATAACAAGAAGTTATCCTCTGGCAACTCTTCTACAATCTTCTTCATTTCTAAAACTCTGACATCTATACTTTCTCTTTTAACTGCAGCTGCTTCTTTTAATCCTTCTGCTGCTTCCTGAAAGAGCTGCATCTGTCCATTCTTATCGGATGTATCTCCGTAATGTACCGGAAGTTCATGCCAACGCACATCTAGCGGCGGTAGGTCATATCCATCATCAGAATAATCAGGTTCCAGATCTGAAGGTCTCGTGATAAACAGTGCCCACGATGATACCCATAACCAGAATTCATCCTCCATGTTTGGATAGAGTGTCAGGTTGTTTGCCTTAGTGCTGTCCCTCTGGAAAAACCTTGTCAACGCCTGCCCGGTATCCATCACTTCCAGATATCCGGCATAATGTATCAGCTCTTTATACCGGTTCGGGGATGGCGTGGCGGTTGCAACCAGCTTATACTTCACGTTCTTAAATTTATCAAGGAACGTTTGATATGTCTTGCTTCCGAAACTCCTTAAAACGCTGGCTTCGTCAAGTGCTGTCGCACAGAAGTATTCTGGCCGGATATCTCCATCCCGGACACGTTCATAGTTTGTAAGTACAATCTGTGATGTAGATCCTTTGACCTCTTCCATCGTCCGGCAGTATTCCGGTTTCTCATAGCCAAGTACCTCGACCGCATCTCGTGTAAACTCCTGTTTTACTCCAAGCGGCAACACAATTAACGCTCTTCCGTTTTCATGCTCTGCTGCCAAATGGCAAAATTCTAACTCCTGCACCGTCTTACCAAGTCCAAAGGATTCAAATAACGCTCTCCTTCCACCCTTTAACGCCCACATCACAGCATCTCTCTGATGTGGCTTCAATACCTTATTTACTTTTTCTGGCTTTACAACAAACCCGCTGTCTGTAGCCAGCTCAATTTTTGTTTCTAAGAATTCTCTATATGTCATTTTTTGAAAGGAACCCGGTGCACCTTTTCCCGGGAGGTTCCTGCTCCTTTCTGAAATTTTTATTTATGAATCAAATTCCATTTCTATCTGTACCGCTGGAACATCCTCCCACGGCACGCCGATATAATCAAGCACCCTGCCCCAACCATACTTTTCTCCAGTCTTCGGATTCGTGCAGCACTTATACATATAAAACTCCCATTCCTTTGGATTACGCTCACGCAATCGGTCAAATCTATGTGGTCGTTCTTCCAGATGAATACCGAAACCACACATACTACATCCGGTTCTCTGTGCTTTGGTGGTCCTAAGGTTTCCATCATCATCTCTTTCAATGTTTCCGTATATTTCCGGTATGATGGTATCTAATGGCTCATATGGAATCACATTACCGTCTTTGTCACGGCTATATTCCTGCTCATAGTACAGACTTTCAAAAACTTCGATATGTTCGTGATAAAACTTATCCATTTCTAACGAGAGCTGCAATAAATCCTGTCTGTAGAAGATAGCAAACGTAGCTGACCGTGTAACTGTCTTTCCGTAATAATTACAGCCATGCTCTACCAACGCTTCTTCTCTCTGTCCTCCCTCACTTGCCATTAGTCCCAGATATGGATAAGAGTTATGTTCCTTCGCCCAATCATCACAGGGCTTTTCCTTCATCCAATAACAGCATTCGTTTGAAACCTTAAAATCCGGCTTCTGATAATTCACTCCCTCATTCTCATTTTCATATCCTCCGAACAATTTAAGCCACTTCTGCGGTAACTTCATACGGCTGTTCTTAGCAAAATGCCCTTTTTCTCCGCAATTTCCTGTGATGATGGCATGGCGTACTGTTCGGTTTTTTTCTGTCGGATTCTGCAGCGTATTTATTCTTCCGGCAATCTTTTTAGAAATCACAGGGAAGCCTAATTCATTCAGAACCTCTGCTTTGCTTTTATATGGCTTCAAAATCTCAAGTCCAAGTGCCTTATGTACTTTCTGTATACTCTTATCTTCAAGACTGGATACTGAAATTCCCGGCACATTAATCCCTATGCTCTTGAGCCATATGTACAATGTGATACTGTCAAGACCTCCTACACTAACATGGCAACTCTTTTCATTTTCTCTCATAGTTTCTTGAAATTCGTATGCAACATTCTTCTGCCTTTCAATTTTCTCTTCATAATCAAGTTCTTGCAACTTTTGAAAATTTCTCTGCATCCCTCTTCTTACGCTTTTGAAATTTTCAAATACTTCGTCCGGGGCTTCATCTATTGCTCCATATTCTTCAACAAATGCTAAATCATCACTTTCAAAATTCATTGTTATTTGATTTTCCATTTTTCAGTTTTCTACACCTCCGCATAGTATAAATACGCCTGTCTTACTATTGCCTGCCGCATTAGCTCCCTCTGGATCATCTTCTCTCAAGCAATCTTCTTTCCAAGTCCTGATAATCATAAGTCCTTTGATTAACGTCATTGAATTTATTCGACGGCTTCCTCTTTTCTGGTTTCTGATAATTTTCTGGAAGGTAATCTACAAAATACATTTTCCCAATAAAATTATTAGGGTTATACATTTTGTCCGTTTCCTTTATCATGCAATATTCCGCATAATTTTCCGCCGCCTTTAAAAGTTCCGACTCGGTAACATTCCCTTCCAGTAAAATGTCACAGTATTCTTTCTCCGCCATCGCCCGGCATCTTTTATTTGGATAAGCATTCCAAAATTTCTCAAAGGTCTCTCCGGGGGATATAGGGGGATATACTATACTTTCCTTTCCTTTACTTTCCTTTTGTCGTAGTAATCCGCTGTTTACTACGAGTTTTTCTGTGTTTTCTCCTAGTCTTTTCTCTTTTTCTCCATTTTTTGGTACAAAAATAACACCTCGATACTTCTTTATATCCTCATTGATATCGAGTAGCCAAAATTCTTTATATATCTGTGTCCCGGTTCTGTTTTTAGAACTAAGGACAACCAGATAGCTTTTTTGGATACCTCTACTTGTAAGGATTCCCCACTCCTCAAACAGCCTTTTATCGAAAAGTCCAATCTGCAAGCAGGTCCTGACGGCATTTTCTACCGTCTCAGCACCCATGCCCCCGCCCATCTTCCTCGCCGTGGATGCACAAAGGTCATAGCACCATTCATAGAAATATCCTTCACCGCTGAATGCCATCTGGCAAAGGAAGAAGTATACTCCAAATCCTTTCCATCCCTGAGCATCCAGTAATTTGTCAATTTTTGTATCATTGGAGAAAATATCTACAGACCAGCTCGCATAATCAATGCGTTTCTTAAATCTGCCCATTCTGCTCTTATTTTCTTTTCTCCATTTTCGCAAGCTCCTGACATTTCAATGTGTAGAGCCTGTCCATCTCTTTTATCTGCTCCGGCGTAACTCCAAGGCTCTTATATTCCCGGAGTTCTTTTAACGCCTGCAATATGACGTTTCCTATTCCGCAGTCACATCTTGATGATTCAACTACGACCATGGCTCCGTCAATCACTTCTACATCCAACTTTTCCATCGTCCCTCTCCTCTTCCGGTAATTCAAAATGATTCAATGCTCTCCCGTGTATCCGGTGGATCTGCCGCAAGCTGATACTTAATTTCTTTGCAATATCCTCCCAAGACAATCCTCTTAAATAATGCATCTGCAACACGGTTTTTTCAGTCTCATCATCCAAAAAACATATCTGACAGTATATTTCACTGCATTTTCGGATTTTATTTTTTCTGGCTTTAATCCAGCGTTCCACCAAAGAAGATTCCTGAATTATCACATCCGATAAATCGTGCAGCTCCCCAGAAGCCGTTCCGCTTTTATCATATTTTTGATTTTTGGGGGAAATTTTAGATTGGCAGAAAGCATTTATCTGCTCCTCTAAATTTTTTACTTCGTTGAAAAGCGGTATGTATGATAAGAGGTACTCCTTTTTTCTTTGGTTCTCGCTTAATTCCTTCATACGCTCCTTTCCGGATACCGTACACCTGTATTGTGATATATTATGATACATGGTTTCTTTTGCGATTTTCGTACCCATTAAAAATCACTGGTGTTTCAACCGACTCTTTTCTTTAATTCCAAAACTTCCTCAGGTGTTAAACCGGTATCCTCATATTTGCCTAATTTATCAATCGCATCTCCGAATACCGCCATAGAATGACCATACCCGTCAATGCGGATGCTCCCGTTATCACTAAGTGGCAGCCTGTAAGTATCTACATTTGGATTTTTTCTTGTCATTTTCTTAGACGTCACATATTCTGCCGTTGCCATAAAACCTCCTTATTCAATAGAAAAATAATGGTCTCCGACCTTCTTCCAAGGTGTTCCATACTCCGAAAATTCGCCCTCTTTAAAATATAAAAGTCCCGGATATCCTCTTTCCTCTAGTTCCATCTGAACTGCCTTTATGGTCAGCTCCGATGGCTCTATGACCTTATCCATACCGCCGTCCCAATAGCTGCTAAAATGATACGGCTGTGATATAACACCCTCTATAGTGTCCGGGAAGTCGGGGTTGTCCACCCGGTTCAAAATCACATCTGCTACCATCCTGCGTCCATCCAACGGCTGATTCCCGGCTTCCGCTTCTACACACACCGCAAGCATTTCTAAGCTATCATAATATGATTCCTGCTCTAAATCATCCGGCGTGATAATCAGCACGTTTGCTTCTACTTCAATCTGTGTTTTGCAATACTCTTCCTGCGAGAGCTTTTCCGTTTTATCTAAATCATTAATTATAAAGGCGGCTGCCAATAAAATCACTCCACTAACCACTCCGATAATCACTCCAAGAACGGAATACTTAAAATTTTTACTCATAATGCACTCCTTCCATTTCTCATGCATTCCATGTGAAACCGGAATCTTTGTAGTAGGAGAAAAAAATATGAAAGGGTTCTTATGGAAGTATCTCCGGTTCCACAGGGAATGCATGAATATTTATTTTTTTATCATTAACAGCTTGTCCTCACAGACCGCCAAGGCGGTCTCAGCTCTTCATCTGCTCCTGTCTCTTCTTCTCTCTGGCTTCTCTGATGTAATGATTGATATATACCCTTGAAACCGCATCAATGATAGCCTGCTTCTCCTCTTCTGTCTTAACGGCGTCGTCATCATGGATTCTGACCGTTCCGCCTCCCTCTAATTTTCTTTCATATATAACTGCCATAAAGCACCTCCCTCTTAAATTTATGCGACACTGTATGTACATTTTTCCAACTGATATGTAATGACCTCTTGTCAAGTACAAATTAACAGAAATCACCACAA
>CATWDJ010000025.1:0-29870 GCA_958349535.1 uncultured Lachnospiraceae bacterium | reverse complement strand
GAAAGGTGGCTCTCGCCACACCGGACAGGCGGCTCCGCCGCAACGTAATATTCAATTATACAGATGGTGATTTTTGCATGAGTACATCGGATAATATGGCTATGGATATGGATGGTCATTTGATGTCTAGAATGTCAGACAATATGGCAATGGACTTAGATACTGGGGAATTACATATGATTTCCTCTTGGGACACTGGTGATGAAGATGATTAAGTGACGGCTTTTATCTACATAAGAATCGAGTCGATAGTTTAATAATTGTAACGAAAAGGAAGCAGCACGGTTGGCTGCTTTTTTTACTTTATAGGAAATTTCTCAAATCGTCAGAAATGGTGTATAATGACAACGAAATAAAAATGAGCATGACAAAAGAGCGAAGGTTGCGATTTCGCCATGACGTTGTTTATGCGGTTTTTGTTTTTTGGTTTGACTGCACTATCTGACTATAGAGAAAGAGTTATTATGAGTATGGACTATCCATATCCCATAACCTTTCGATATTGTTCAAATAGTGCAGTTTTTTTGTGGTAGACTTCCAAAACCAACATAGAAGTACCACATTCGGAACAACACAGAGGGTCGTAGCCGAAAGAAAGCAGTATAGAGTTTCGCCAGTCCTGAATGGATTTTAAAAAGGTACGTTTCTTCTCAGAAATACATCTTCTAAGAAACTTCTCCTGTTTATGATGTTTGGCATAGATGCCATAGTAACGGAGCATTTTAAAATGTTTTTCAGGGATGTGGACAATAAGTCTTTGGATGAAAGTTAAAGCAGGAACAGTTTCGGTAATGGTTTTATTATCTTCGTGACGAGTATAGTGAAAGGTGACATTTTCACCGTCGTAATCATCGATACGAGAGGTAGCGATAACAGGTCTTCCAAGATATCGGCTGATATATTTGATGGTGATGTCTGGAGTACAAAGGTTAGGTTTTGCACGGACATAAAACCCATCAGTATGTCTGGTATACATTTCATTCTTAACTTTGCAAAAAGAAGGACCAATGCGAACTGCAAGTTGTTCAAGTAGAACCTTGCGAAAAGCAATGCGGAGAAAGTTGTAATCAAAGTGTTTCACGGGACGCCAAGGAGTGAGGTTGCCAGAGCCGCCTTCGGATATGAGAGCATGGATATGAGGATTCCATTTTAAATCACGACCGAAAGTGTGAAGAACGCAGATGAGTCCGGGGGTAAAGTTTTCAGTTTTATTCGTTTTGGAAAACATACGAAAGACAACATCACGAACGGAATGAAAGAGACAATTGAGCAGAGTTCTATCGTTGAGGAAATAAACGCGAAGTTCTTCGGGAATGGTAAATACACAATGACGATGAACGCAGGCGACAAGCTTGCAGGACATATGAAAAGACCGTTCTTGATTGTAGCGATTGCCACAAGAAGGGCAGAAACGGCTTTTACAACGGAAAGGAACGAACTTAAGATTACCACAGTGAGGACACCCATACATGGAACCACCATAAGAAGGGTCACCACAATGAAGCATCAGTTGCAAAGAACTGCTGATATGCGATACATCATTGAAACCACAAAAACGGATGCGGGTACGAGAAAGATTCCAATTACGAGTGACGTGGCAGATATGTTCAGGTCAATTATCGAGGATAGAGAAGCGCCGAGAGTTGAGAAGGTTATAGATGGCTATACAGGATTTCTTTTCTATGATGAGAATGATATGCCACTTGTGGCTATGCATTGGCAACACAGGTTCAATCATATGGTTGGCAGGTACAACGATATTTATAAAGTACAGATGCCGAACATTACACCGCATGTGTGCAGGCATACCTATTGCAGTAATCAGGCTAAGTCAGGAATGAATCCAAAGACGCTACAGTACCTTATGGGACATTCGGATATCAGTGTTACGATGAATGTGTACACGCATTACAGTTTTGATGATGCAGAGGAAGAATTGAAACGATTGGAAGAATTCAGAAAGGCGCAGGCAGAGATTGAAAAGCAGAAGGAGAAGCCGATGTCGCAGAAAATGTTTAAGGCAATTTAATATAGAAGATTTGTGGCGCTCTGGCTTTATGGCTGGGGCGTTATTTTTGTGGAAAAAAGTTGGTTCTGAGGATATAATATATTTTGGGATAGTTTACAAGAAAGAAGGTATGACAATGAGCGATAAAAAAATATATAGATTAGATGATAAGATTTCCTTCAGAAAATGTTCATTAGCTGACGAAGATAAGGTTGTGTTTGGAGATTGTACTAATTCATCAACACGTGAGGCTAATTGGACAACCTATTATTGTTGCAATCAAGATGGAATCCATTATCATTGTACTAAACATCCAGAAATAGAATTAGAATGTGTATCAAATGATTATTCGAAGGTAGTTTATCAATGTCCTCGTTGTGGTGAGGATATTGAAATAGATAATCCGCGCGAATTAAAGAGCAAGTGTTTAAGGTTATTGAATATACCTGAATTTAAGGGTGCAAAACTAATTCGATTAGATGACTGGTATGTGCCAGAAATCAAAGAGAAGAAAAAAGCTGAGTCTGGCTATTGGATACATACAGATGTAAAAACTGATAAGGATGGAGATACGATAATAGTAGTTTATGTAGGTCACAAAGATGATGACGAAAAGTCACAGTTTTTTATAAAACCTGAAAAAGGACAGGTTACAAGTGACCATAAGGATTTAGATCCTAGCAAGATTTTGAGTAAAATAGAGGTTCAATTTAGGGGAAAGAAAATTACCCAGGAATTTGAAGAAGAATAAAGGAGTGAGTATAGTAGGAATGCAGGTTATGGTTCCATATAGATTACCAAATCATAAGAACAGAAGATTGCTTGACCCTCATGTTGTAATTGTAGGTGCTGGTGCTTCTATAGCAGCTTGTAAGATAGATAAAAACAAAAAAGAAGTTCCTTTATTAAAAAATATACATAATATATTAGGACTTACATCAGTGTTAGAGAAGTATGACTTTTCGGATGAACAAATGTCAGATTTTGAAAAGCTGTTTTCTGACATATATGGAAAAGATGAATATAGTGATTTACAGAAAAAATTGGAATATGAAGTTTGTGATTACTTCAGTAAGTTAACGATTCCAGACGAACCTACATTATATGATTACTTGATATTATCATTAACAGAAAAAGATGCAATTATATCATTCAATTGGGATCCGTTTTTGATGCAAGCATATAGACGAAATATTAATGTAGGCAATCTGCCAGAAATAATTTTTCCACATGGAAATGCTGGAGTTGGATTGTGTTACGAGTGCAAAATAAAGGGTTATACAAATTGTTTGTGTCCTAAATGCTTTCGAGAGTTGGAACAAATGCCATTGTTATATCCAATAGGCAAGAAGGATTATAATGGAAAATCTATTATAAAAAACGAGTGGGATAGAGCCAAAGATGTGTTATCAAGGGCTGCAGGTATTACTGTTTATGGTTATGGGGCCCCTGTCACAGATATAGAGGCAGTTGAGTTGATGAAATCTGCCAATAGCATAAGTCAAATGAAAGATATTGCGCCATTTACTATTATAAATTTGGCTTGTAATGAGGCAGAACAAAAAGAGAAATGGAAAGAATTTTATGATGTAAAGATGATGCTCTATTGTAATAGCTTTGAAGAATGTTTGCTATGGAAAAATCCACGAGTTAGTTTAGAAACTTTGTTTGATGCAATACTTCAGCAGCAACCAAGAAATATCGAAAAATCATATAAAAAGTTTTCAACCTTGCAGGAACTACAAGGATTTGTGCAATCAATTACTGAATTTGATATGTGTATCTAAAAATCCTTAGTAGTAAGAAATTTCGTTTTACTACTAATTTTACTACTAACAGGTAGTAATAACTTGCTAAATTCTGCTCTGATTTGCCACATTCCGTCATTTCAGAGCAAATCACAAAATACCCGATATCCCTCGCAAAACAGGGCAATTCAGGGCAAAAAGGAGTAAATTAAAACTATGATAAAAATACTTTTCATCTGCCACGGCACTCCAGTTTTACTATAATGCAGGACTTTGCAAAGTGGGGCAGAGTACGGCATAATATGGCGGAAAGCCCTGGAATTACTACGGTTTAAACTACTAAGGCTCATGCTGGGAATCTGGATAAAGGCAAATGTGTGGGGAAAAATCCTTAGTAGTAATGAACTACCAACGGATGGCATATGAACAACACTGATAATAAAAATTCGGCTAATTTGTAAAAAAGCATTTTAGCCGTATTTTTGTGTCCGTATTTTGGGACAGCAAAGGTGATAATATTTAGTATGCTAAGGACTTGAATTTATTTAAAGAACATTTGTTTGTGCAACAAAGTATTGACATTGACACACCTTGCAGAGTAGAATATTAGATAGTGGGAGGTGCCCTAAAATGAAAAAATCAATATCAATAAGCATACGTGTTAGCGAAGAAGAATTAGATAAATTCAAGCAGGCTGCAAGATTAGAGGCATATGCTTCTTATAGTGAATTTGTACGTAGGACAGCACTTATAGAGGCGGCGAAAATAATCAAAAAGAATGAGAATGAAGGAGCGAAAGCCGATGAATGTAATTAGCTTGTTTAGTGGATGTGGAGGACTTGATTTAGGCTTTGAAAGAGCAGGATTTAATATTCCTGTGGCGAATGAATTTGACAAAACCATATGGGAAACTTTTAAAGTTAACCATCCTAATACACATTTAATTGAAGGTGATATTAGGCAAGTCACAAAAGATGATATTGCTCAATACATAGATGGAGAAGTAGATGGAATCATTGGCGGACCGCCATGTCAGTCATGGTCAGAAGCTGGCTCCCTTAAGGGTATTAAGGATGCGAGAGGTCAGTTGTTTTTTGACTATATCAGAATATTAAAGGAATTTCAACCAAAGTTCTTTTTAGCGGAAAATGTTAGTGGAATGCTTGCGGATAGACATTCTATTGCCGTTCAAAATATTTTAGAATTATTTGATGAGGCAGGATATGATGTTTCGTTCACATTGGTTAATGCCAAGGATTATGGTGTTGCAGAAGAGCGAAAGAGAGTATTTTACATAGGATTTAGAAAAGATTTAAAGATAGACTTCGGTTTTCCTAAAGGTTCTACTAAAGATGATTCAAAGAAGATTACATTGCGTGATGTTATTTGGGATTTGCAAGAAACTGCTGTACCTTCTGGAGAAAAGAATCGCCATAATCCGGATGCAATAAATAATAATGAATATTTCACAGGTGCTTATTCACCTATTTTTATGAGCCGTAATCGTGTAAAGGGATGGGATGAGCAGGCGTTTACAGTTCAAGCATCTGGACGTCAATGTCAGTTACACCCACAGGCACCTAAGATGGTAAAGGTTGGAACTAATGATTGTAGATTTGTAGAAGGAAAAGAACACCTTTATAGAAGAATGACTATTCGTGAAGTTGCTAGAGTACAGGGTTTCCCGGATGATTTTAAATTCATTTACAATGATACAAATACTGCATATAAGATGATTGGTAATGCAGTCCCTGTGAATTTGGCATATGAGATAGCTGTAGCAATAAAGATGTATCTTGAAGGAAAAGGCTCTTCTGTTGAAATCGACAGAGAGGTTATTGATGCTAAGGAGGTCAATGAGAAGAAAGTGAGTACAAAGAGTAATGATCAGGGAAGAGCATACGAGTATGCTTGGATTCAAACTTTATATAAAGCATTAGCAGAGTTAAGAAAAACAAGAATTGTTGAGAATTCTAGTTTGATGGCAAATGAAAAAGCATGGTCTCTTATGGATGAAGAAATGCAGGAGACATTTATGATATCAGCAGGTGCTGCCATTGATACAGTGTTAGAACTTGAACCAAGAATCTGAAATTGATGATGATGAACTTACCCTTGAGTTTCAAAAAGATGGTCAGGGGGTAAAAGGTGATGTTAGAGACATCGTTATCAAGAGAAAGGATATCGAATGGGAGGTTGGCTTGAGTATTAAACATAACCACGATGCTGTAAAGCACAGCAGATTAAGCCATAAGTTGGATTTTGGAAATGAGTGGTTTGAAATGCCATGTTCTGATGAGTATTGGGATGCTGTAGAACCAATCTTTAATATATTGAAACAGGAAAAAGAGAATGGTACAAAATGGTCTGAAATAGAGGATAAGGGTCAGAAAGTGTATATTCCTTTATTGCAGGCATTCATTGATGAAATAAATCGAGCAAATGTGAAAGATAACACGATGCCAAGAAAAATGATTGAATATCTGATTGGTATTGAAGATTATTATAAAGTTGTGAGCAAGGATAGTAAGAGACTTACGATGATTCATACATTTAATATGCATGATACTTTGAATAAGCCAGCAAAGAATAAGTTATCAGCAATTACAGTACCTATTGTTAAGTTACCTACGAGACTTGTTGCTCTTGAATTCAAACCAGATAGTGATAATACTGTAGAAATGTATCTTGATAACGGATGGCAGCTTAGTTTTAGAATTCACAATGCAAGTACAAAGGTTGAGCCAAGTCTTAAGTTTGATGTTCAGTTTATCAGTATGCCAATGGAAGTTCTTAACATCGAATGTAAATGGAATTAAGGCGGTGGCATTAATGAGAAAGATGCTTTTAAGCTTTAAGCCGGAAGTGTATGAGAAGATTAAATCCGGGAAGAAAAAATTTGAACATAGAAGAAACTTTCCGGACGAGCCTATTATGGCTTATATGTATGTGAGTGCACCTGTTAAGGCAATTACAGGAATTGTGTACTTAGGCAAGAGACATCTTTTATCCGATTGGAAAGAAGAATTTAAGGAGAATAAGGATGCTATTGCTCGCATTGAAAAATATCAAGAATCATATCGATATGCTATGGAGATTGATGAGTTTCAGGAAACTACAGCTATTTCGCTTTATGATTTAAGGCGCGATGTTCCGGGATTTGTTGCACCACAGATGTATATATATTTGGATGGAACGGAATTGCTTACATACATTGAACAGAAAATTGAAATGAAACTCATAAATATTACTCATAAGCTTGAGAGAATAGAAGCAACAAAAATTTGTATTAATTAGAAAGGAATTTTAATAATGAGAAAAGTATTTATATCTTATTATCATGGTGATCAGGCTGCAGTAAATAAATTTGTTAATGATTTTTCTGATGTGTGTATTTTTAAGACAGTAGGCGTTAAAGATGGGGATTTTGACTTTGATAGTAATAATCCTCAATACATTATGCGTAAGATTAGAGAAAACAAATTAGAAGACTCTACAGTGACTATTGTTTTAGTGGGAAGTTGCACACATAGCAGAAGATATGTTGATTGGGAGGTGAAGGCTTCTCTTCAGCAGGGACAAACATTACCTAATGGATTGATTGCTATTAATCTACCATATATGGGAACTACTGGTAACCTTCCACCCAGAGTGAGTGATAATGTAATTAGGGATTATAATAAAAAAGACATAGGATATGCAAGATATTATTCATATCCAACCAGCAAGAGGCAACTAGAGGAATGGATAGAGGATGCATTTAATGCAAGAACTCAGCGAGCAAATTTAATTAAGAATTCAAATGAAATGATGAAGTATAATGCAAAATGTAAGACGCATGGTATTACACACTAGGAGACCAGCTATGAATAGAGCAGACAAAAGCAATGGATTCATAAGGACAATTAAAAGTAATAATACTCAATGTGTTTTTCTTTCACATAAAAAAGAAGATGAAGAAATTGCTATAGCACTTGGAGATTTTCTTACGAAGAAATTACATGTTGATATTTATCTAGATTTATATGATATAGATTTACAAGAATCAGTGTCAGAAGAGAATGATGAAAAGATAGTTGAATCAATAAAGGAAGGAATTAGTCTGTCTGATATACTTTTATGTATAGTATCAGATAAGACAAAATTATCTTGGTGGGTTCCATATGAAATAGGAATTGCGGACATAAAAGATAAAAAAATAATTTCAATAAAGACAAAAAATATTGATGATTTCCCATCATTTTTGAAAACTCAACCTACAGTGAATTCAGTAGATGAATTGGTTGAGTTCGTATATAAGTCAGGTAGATATGGAGATTTATTTTTTACTGAAGAAAAAAGAAATGAAATCAAGAATATTGACAAAGGAGAGTTGAAAAAATATTTTGAATAACAGAAAGAAGAAAAAAGGAATAAAGTCAATAATTCCATGGATTGTTTTAATAATTATAATAATTCTAATGTGGAGTTGTGATATAAAAGAAATTCTGCTATGTATACCGGGGATACATTGTTTTGTGGCAAATTTAAACTTTATAACAAATGTATTGACTAAATATGTGGCAGTGATTATTGGATCAATAATATTATTGGGAATATTTTTTTTGAGAAAACATGTAGATGTTAAGGTCCCATCAATTACAATTGCTGGAATAGAACTTAATTTGAAGAATATTGATGGTATAGTGAAATCAAATCTTTCAAATTACTTTGTGACAAAAAGAAGTTTATTTAAGATTGATCCTACACAAGATAATTTTGATGATGTATTTGAATCATACCATAACATTTATGAGTTTATTAGATTACAAATGAGTTATTATGAAAATGTTTCTACTACTGAAAATGTCGTTTATTTAGAGATGAAGGATATGCTTAAGGATTTGAATTATTTTCTAACTGCAAATCAGACAAATTATAGAAGATGGTACAAGATTGAAAATGATAATCATTATAAATTTATTGACGAATTACAAAAGGAATATCCTAAGTATGAAGAATTAGTTCAAGCATTTTTGGAGATTAATAATACGATGATGGAACATATGAAAAAATTGGATATAAAAATTGATTGGTAGTGACGTAAGAGGTCCATAGGAGAAACCGAAAGGTTTCTCTTATTTTTTTGCTCATTTTTATATAGAAATATTTCGTTCTTAAAATTCAATTTTAATTGTCAAATCCAACGAGTTTTTCTTTTAAGAATTAAAAGGACAGATTCTTCAATTTTATCTCGGTCACTTGGTCATGTTTTTCCCAAAGGATAGCGAACAGAATATTATTTTTCAAAAACTGTAGTTCAAAATCCACCTAACTGTAATTGGGAGGATTAGAGGGGAGAAGAAATTTTTCTTCTAATTAGGAAAATACAGAAATTCCTTACTAATAAAAATGAGAGGGAAAACCGGTCATTTTAGAAAATTTTGTCCAGGGCTATGCGAAAGATAAAAATTTTTACGCCCATTTCAGAAAAAAGTGTCCATAGGAATGTGAAAGGATAAAAAACTTTCGTTCAAAATCAGATTTCCTGTCCAAAGGAATATGAAAGGGGTTGTAACTTTTCCCGTCTATGAAAACAACACAAAGGAGGCATAAACATGGATTTATCAAAAATTCCAAACAGGCTGCGTGGCAAACCATATTTCTGCTTGATGAAGCTTGAACAGAAGCTGGGCAAGACCAAGAAGGATAAGGTTCCATACAGAACGAATGGTGCAAGAGCAGACCCTACAAACCCAGAACATTTCACAAGCCTTGAGAAAGTAATGAAGGTTTTTGATAAGGGTGGGTATGACGGAATCGGCATAGGCTTATTCGATGACAATATTGCAATCGACATTGATGATTGCGTGGAAAACGGAAAGCTGAGTGCAATGGCTGCCGAGATTGTTGATTCACTTGGTTCATATGCAGAACTAAGTATTTCCGGCACAGGAGTACATATATGGGCAAGAGCGCCTGGTCTTGTTTATGACAAGGAGCGCTACTACTTTAACAATCGCGCATACGGACTTGAGATTTATCCGGCGGGCGTAACCACGAAGTTCATAGTGACCACAGGCAATGTAATCAATGATTATGACATCAACGAATGTACGAATGCTCTTAAGGTTATTCTTGAAAAGTACATGATAAGACCGTCAGCTGAAAAGCCAAAGGTCGAGGCTCCGGGGAGTTACCTTTCTGATGAATCGGTAATCGAGAAAATGCTTGCTTCTAAAAATGCAGAAAAGACGAAAGCGTTGTGGGAAGGCGAGATACCAGAAGGTAAATCGCACAGTGAGGCTGACGCAGCACTATGCATGATACTCGCATTCTGGTGTGGTGGTGATGAGGAGCAGATGGACAGGCTTTTCAGACAATCTGCTCTTATCCGTGACAAGTGGGATGAACTTCATGGTCCCGATACTTACGGCAATATAACCATACAAAATGCGATAGCAAGAGCCACAGAGTTTTACAAACCTGTTGATGGAGGAGATGCCCGTGAGGACTTCAACGAACTTGCGATTCGTCTTACGGAGTTCATGCCGGAATCAAACCGACTTTACAAGGAAGGTGACCTTGGCAACGGAAGGCTCTTCGCTGATGTGTTTAAGGACATTGCAAGATATGTGCCGGAACGCAAGAAGTGGTTTATCTACGATGGCACCCGCTGGGTTGCAGATATTGGTTCGCTTAAGGCTATGGAACTTGCCAAAGATTTGGCTGATGCATTGCTCATTCATTCCGTGACTATCAAGGATGAAGATATGCGAAACAACTTCATTAAAAATGTTGTGAGAAAGTGGCAGCAGAGAGGTTATCGTTCGGTCTACCTTAGTGACGCTCAAAGTGTGTACCCGGTGCCAATTGAGAAGTTTGATGGAGATATTTATCTCTTCAATTGTAAGAACGGAACACTTAATTTGCGAGATGGAACTTTCAGAGAACACAGAGCAGATGACTTCGTTACCAAAATCTCGCCCGTGGAATATGTACCATCGGCAAGGTCGGAACGTTTTGAAGAGTTCATCGATGAAATTACCTGCCGGGATAAGGATAGGGCAAGCTTCCTTCAGAAAACATTGGGCTACGGCTTGAGTGGTGATACAAGGTTTGAGTGCATGTTCTTCTATTTCGGAGAAACCACAAGAAATGGTAAGGGAACTCTTATGGAGACTGTTCTTATCACACTTGGGGATTACGGAGCAACAGTAAGACCAGAAACCATAGCGACCAAGTATAACCCAAACAGCCAGAATCCATCAGAAGATATCGCAAGACTTGCAGGCATACGATTTGCCAACATATCCGAGCCGGGTAGAGGGCTTTTACTTAATGCAGCACAGGTCAAGACGATGACAGGTAGTGATACCTTGAATGCTCGTTTTCTTCATGAGAACAGTTTTGATTTCAGACCACAGTTCAAGCTATATGTGAATACCAACTATCTGCCTGTAATTACGGATATGACAGTGTTTACAAGTGACAGAGTTCTGATAGTGCCGTTTGAGAGACACTTTGAACCTTGGGAACAGGATAAAGGGTTAAAGACAGAATTCAGAAAGCCGGAAGTACAGAGTGCAGTTCTCAACTGGTTACTTGAAGGATATGCACTTTTACAGAAGGAAGGTCTGCAACCACCGAAATCAGTTCTTGAAGCAACGGCAGCCTACTATCACGAAAGTGATAAGGTTACGCAGTTTGCCGATGACAGGCTTATCGAAGATGGTACCGCAGAGGTCAGAACATCACAGGTTTACGATGAATACCGAAGGTGGTGTGATGAGAATGGCTGTTACTCCGAGAATAGCAGAAACTTCAATCAGGAATTACGCAAATTCGGAAAAGTAGTCAGAAAGCGTCCGAAAGCTGGTGGAGAGAAAACCACAATGCTTATAGGATACAGGCTTAAGGTAGATTTCTTAAGCTAGGGGCAATATGTGGCTATTCAGAATGGTAAATCCTATAGGAAAAAACATTATAGAAAACACCATATGGACTAGCCACAAAATGCCCCGATTGTGAAAATGCAAGAAGGGAGGAATGCCTTATGGTCAAGATTTGGGGAAGTGCCGAGGAGTTACATTTACTACCCGGCGATTGTGACACAGAGAAGTACAAGTGCATCCGTGTGTATATGAAACCGGATAACAGCCTTGTCGGAGTGTTTATGAGCAAGTCGGCAGAACCACCTCATTACTATGTGATTGATGGTTCACAGGAGATGTACTACAAAACCCGTGCCGAGGCAATCGGCTACTGTATCAGTAAAGGATACGCAGAGAAAACAGAGAATTAGGAGGATATGCAAATGTTTACACAGGATTATTTTGAGAAACACTTCAAACTTCACAACAAGATTGTGCTTTACACACCGGATGATATCAAGTTGGAGTTTACCAAAGAGCCACACTTCCATATGAGTGGCGGTCACACATCACTGGACCTTATGGATGTGGAAGATCTTACCTCATTTTGCAATGCAAGAGGCTTGAAAACAAAGCCAAGCAACAACATCACAGTTTAGCACGATAGGGTGACCCCAGGGGCGGTCATAATCTCTGTGGCATTTATGGCAGGGTAACGGTGCCGCCCCTTCGTGTAAATAACTTTCATAAGTTTTAGGGGTATTAACCCCGGATTGGAGGAAATTATGGGAAAAAGAGGACCTATGCCGGGAACAGGCGGTAGACCGAGAAAAGCATTATCGGAAAAGTTAGCTGATGGTAATCTCGGATATAAACCAATAAAGGTTATACCTGCACCTTCTACATATGAAGGTACAGATATTCCAAAGCCGAATGTTTATATCAAAGCAAAACAAAAAAACGGCAAGCCATTATATGCCGAGGAAATCTATAACAATACCTGGGGATGGCTTATTGAATGCAAGTGTGACCACTTATTCGTACCTGCAATTGTGGAGGAATATGCGATGAGTTTTGCACGTTGGATTCAGTGTGAAGAGGCAATTTCGGAGTATGGTTTTTTGGCAAAACACCCTACAACAGGACAGGCTATCACATCTCCGTATGTCAGTATGAGCCAGAGTTACATGAAACAGGCAACGCAGCAATGGTCTTTGATTTATGAGATTGTAAAGGCCAATTGTACAGTAAATTTTGAAGGAGCAACACCCTACGAGGATGCAATGAAATTGTTGCTCAAGAGTAGAGAAAGGAGATTTTAACTATGGTTACAGAATCAATTTCAAACAACAATTCATCACAGGAGGGAACAGTAATGGGTATTGATGAAATCACAAACAGTGGCAAGGATTATGATACAGAATTTTGGAACAAGGCAATGAGGGGTAAGCCGGCAGACTTTGAGAAACTTAAGGGTGGCAGAACAGCAACAGATATGTTTACTCTTCCTTACGATAGTAATCGTAAGTATATGGCTGAACTTGAAAAGGAGAGTATATTCCGTCAGTTTGCAACAAGTATCAATGTATCTTCATCCAACAATACCGTGCTTGCGTATGCGTCAGACGATGTGGCCGCGTGTGTGCCGAAAGGAGAATCTATCAATGTATCGGATCTGGCAGATGATTTTACAAGAATTAAGACAGAGGCACATAAGGTGGTGTCACTCGTAAAAGTAGCGAATGCATTTGTTACTGATAATGCGTTTGATATCAAGAAACACCTTCCAAAACGATTTGCAAAGGTCTTTGGCAGGGCAGAAGAAAATCTCTTCATTAATGGAACGGGAGAAGGTCAGCCTGTGGGTATTTTGAATGACACATTGGGTGCTGAGACAGGAGTTACCACAACTGACGTTACTTTCGATGATGTCATTAATCTTTATATGTCAGTAAAGGCAAAACATCGTAAGCATGGAGTATGGCTTATGAATGACGAGACGGCACTTGCTCTCCGTAAGCTTAAAGATAAGGACGGCAATTATTTATGGCAGGAGAATATGGATACCATTCTCGGTAAGCCTGTGTACATTTCAGAGTTTATGCCTAGCATTGCAACAGGAAAGAAGGTTATTGCTTTTGGTGATTTTAGTTACTACTGGATTCTCAATCGCAGACCTCTGGCTGTCAGAGCGCTTAAGGAGAAGTTCGAACTTTATGACCAGACGGGATATCTTGCGATGGAGTACATTGACGGCAAACTTGTGAACAGAGAAGCCATCAAGGTTATGCAGATTTCATAACCAATACAAATATCATTAGCTGGGGCGGAGAAATCCGTTCCGGCAGGGAGGTGAGCATATTGCATATGGTTGAAACAGAGAAAAATGATAGTGCGTTGCCTGTAGGTGAGAAGTTTATGCTCACTATCAAAGAGGCAGCACCTTACTACAATATAGGTACAAAGAAGTTACGCAGGCTGGCAGAGGATAATCTTGGTGTGTTTTCAGTGTATAGCGGAAACAGATACCTAATTGTAAAACCAAAGTTTGAAGAATTCATCTTTAATTCTTCAGAAATATAGTTCCTTTTATCTGCCGAAAGTAGTTGCTATTTTAGGGGTGTAGAGGGAATATACGATGAACCCAATAAACCCTTGAAACAGCCACTTTTGGCAGAAAGGAAAGTGATACAATGGCAAAACCGAACTTAGCCGAAAAGGATATTTTGAATCCATCGGAAACAATCAAACTGTTTCATTTGAGCAACAGGAAATTCTATAAGTTCTTGAGCGAAACGGATGGTGGGGATTTCCTCGCTTACTACAAAGAACGAAAGCTGATACTTCGTGTGGCTTTTGAAAAATATCTATTACAGAATCCGGAAGTAAAGGAGGTGCTTGCAAATGGCGAATGCAGGACGGGGGAAAACAAGGCGTGACGCTAAACGGAGAGTATTGCGTCCGGGTGAGAGCATCCGGGCAGACGGTAAATATCAATACAAATATCATATTGATGGAAAACCGCATTTTGTGTACAGTTGGAAACTGGAACCAACGGACAAGCTGCCGCAGGGCAAGAAACCATGCCTTTCTCTTCGGGAATTAGAAAAACAGGTCAACACGGATTTAGATATCCTTGTGAATATCGTAGACGGGCAGATGACAGTCTGTGAACTGGTAGACCGATACTTAAAAACAAAGACCGGAGTAAGGCAGAGTACCCGACAGGGCTATGTGACAGTGCAGAGGGTGCTTGCAAAGGAGCCTTTCGGCAAGAAAACAATTCGTAGTGTGAAAACCTCCGATGCAAAGTTGTTTTTAATAAAGTTGCAACAAGAGGATGGCAAGAGTTACAGTTCTATTCACACAATAAGGGGAGTGCTTAGACCTGCCTTTCAGATGGCAGTGGATGACGATATCATAGTGAAAAATCCCTTCGGATTTCAGCTTGCCGGGGTGTTGGTAAACGATTCGGTTACGAGAGAGGCTATCAGCAAAGACCAGATGCGAAAGTTCCTAAAGTTCGTGCATGATGATGTGGTGTATTGTAAATATTATGAAGTGGTGTACATTCTCTTTCACACGGGAATGCGAATTTCAGAATTCTGTGGTCTGACACTGAAAGACATTGATTTGGAAAAGAGAATCATTAATATCGACCATCAGCTACAAAGAACATCGGATATGAGGTATATCATTGAAACTACAAAGACGGATGCCGGAACAAGGAAACTTCCCATCACTGAGGATGTGGCGCAGATGTTTCAGGCAATCATTGAGGACAGAGTACCTCCCAAGGTTGAGAAAGTTATTGACGGCTATAGCGGATTTCTTTTCTACGATGAAAATGATATGCCACTTGTGGCAATGCACTGGCAGCACCGATTCAATCACATGGTTGGCAGGTACAATGACATCTACCGGGTACAGATGCCGAACATCACTCCGCATGTATGCCGACACACCTATTGCTCCAATATGGCAAAATCGGGAATGAATCCAAAAACACTACAGTACCTTATGGGACATTCGGATATAAGCGTTACCATGAACGTGTACACGCATATCAGTTTCGATGATGCCGAGGAAGAACTGAAGCGGATGGAGGAGTTCCGGAAAGCACAGGCAGAGATTGAAAAGAAAAATGAGAAACCGATGTCACAGAAAATGTTTAAGGCAATTTAATACAGAAGATTGATGACGCTCTGGCTTCTTCGGCTGGGGCGTTTTTATTTTGTGCTTGCACAAATATACAAGTGGTAGTATATTAAGTTCGGGACCTGTAATGACAAAACTCAATGGTCCTATAATAGAGAAGGGTGGTAATGAATATGAACAGTATTCCAAAAGCAACTCATAGTGGAACATGGGTAATAGATGAAGAGAATGATATCAAAATTGAGTGTTATGTTATGGATAATAAGGAAAGGGTATTATCTTTACGTGGTGCGGCAAGAGGAATTGGAATTAAAGGAAATGGAAGTCAAGCATTGACACGTAATCTAAACAGTATGTGGATTTCTCCATATTTGAGTGATGGGTTAAAAGAATGGCTTAGTAGCGCAAATAGAAATGAACTACCAATATACTTAACAACTCGTGGAGTTCAGTTTCAACCTTTTGAGGCTTCCTTATTTGTGGATTTATGTAAAGCATATGTTGATGCAATGCATGACGGAGTCCTAAAAACAGAAGTGCAAAAGAGAACCGCCGAAAGAATGTATATTATTATGACAGCTTTTGCAAAAGTTGGTTTGATTGCTGTAATAGATGAAGTTACTGGATATCAGGATGAACGCGATAGAAATGAACTTCAACTTATTTTAGAGAAATATGTTAGTCAAGAGTTGCTTCCATGGGCGAAACGTTTTCCAGATGAGTTTTACAAGCAAATGTTTAGACTAAAAGGATGGGAATATCGTGGAAAAGCAAAACCTTCATATGCAGGTAAATTAACAAATGAATATATATATAATTATTTACCCCCAGGAGTATTAAACGAATTAAAACGAAAAACTCCAAAAAACAAAAATGGAAATAGAAGTACAAGATTTCATCAATTTTTAACAGAAGATACAGGATTGCCAACATTGGACCATCAATTGCAGCAAACAATTGCATTGATGAAGGCGTCAGATACGTGGGACGAGTTTGATAAACTCTTTAGAAAAGCTATGGGAGAACCAGTTCAATTAGAATTATCTTTAAAAAATGAATAGGAAATATGCTTGCTAGTATTATGAGTGAGTGGGAGGTTACAACAACTGTGAAGATAAGTAAATTATTTGATTTAAAAAAAACTCAATATGAGCTTGATTTTGTGGATATTAATCCAGATGTTGATACGCCCTTGTTTTTGGATCCATATTATATTTCAAAATGTGAATTTCCGTTTGCAGTTTGTGCTTATGAATCGATTAGGTCATATTTTGAGTTCTTGTTAGCGTTATTAAAGGGAAAAAGAATAGAACAAGCGAGAGAACTGTTTTCACATCTAGGTGAGAGTAATGATGTGTGTATGGGAATGTCTCATGGAAAACCTCAAGGGCACGGTATGGGACCAGAAGATACAAATGCAATATTTAAAGAATTGTTAAGGAGCCGAGCAATTCGTTCTGGAATAATGGAGGATATTGAAGATTTTAGAATATTTGTACCTAATGTCGATAGAGATAAAGTATCGGATATGACTGCAAATATAATAAAATTACAATTGTTAGAATACACAAAACAGCAATGTGAATTACATAATATTCCACTTCATCAAGCTGTTCCATCGGGAATGTATTGGGATGCAAAACATAAAAGATGGGATAACCAATATACAGAAAGACTTGTAATAAATAATAAACCTATACTATTAGTACCGAAGAGAATAGTTTCTTTTACTGACAAATATACAACGCAAGAGTATAAACAACATTTTGTGTTGAACTATTTACAAAATGAGCACTTGAGTTTAGGAAGTTCACTTGTAAGAAAATATAAAAATGGTGAGAAATATGTTACCAAAAAAAGTATTGAAGAAATCGAACCTCCTATAGATAAAGAATATTTGGCAAGATTTACTGAATCACATCCGGAAGTATTTCAAGATTTCAAAAATAAAACTGTGAGCAAAATTGAAAGGATTCAAGGTGCGGTTTTAGAAGATTTAAATGCGAATGAAATATGTAATTATTTGATTAGTAAATTGAGAAGCATTCCATCTGGAACAAAAAATGCGTCTAACTATCATAATCTAATAATTGGTATTTTGGAATTGCTTTTTTATCCGAATTTGTCATCACCCAAAAAGGAAAAAGAAATACATGAGGGTAGAAAACGAATAGATATTGTGTTTAATAATTCTGCCGAAGATGGTTTCTTCTATACAACACCTAGTCATAATGTTACATTGCCATGTCCATATGTTTATGTTGAATGCAAAAATTATACTGGTGAAGTTGCAAATCCAGAAATTGATCAGCTAAGTGGACGATTTAGTAATATGAGAGGAAGAGTTGGAATTCTTACATGTAGAGTTTTAGAAGAAAATTTCATTAAAAGATGTGCTGATACTTTTGCGGATGAACGAGGTCTTGTAATTCCGTTGGAAGATAGTGATTTAATAAAGGCATTAGAGGATTATCCTAATATGGGAGTTGATGCAATAGAAAATATTCTTGCAAGCAAATATGAACAAATTGTTTTTGAAAAATAATCCTTAGTAGTAAGAATGTTCATTTTACTACTTATTTTACTACTAACAAGTAGTAATAACTTGCTAAATTCTGCTCTGATTTGCCACATTTCGTAATTTCAGAGCAAACCACAAAATCCTCGAAATCCCTCGCAAAACAGGGCATTTCCGGGCAAAACAAGGAGAAACAAAACAATGATAAAAGTCTTATTTATTTGCCACGGCAACATCTGCCGTTCCCCCATGGCAGAATTTTTATTTAAAGACATAATAAAAAAACGAAATCTAATAGACCATTTTGAGGTTGCCTCCGCAGCCACCAGCAGAGAAGAACTGGGGAATCCGGTACATCCGGGCACCCGCAGAAAACTGGCTGAATTAGGAATCAGTACCGCAGGGAAATACGCAAGACAGATGACAAAAGCGGATTACGATAACTATAACTATCTCATCGGAATGGACAGCATGAATATACGAAATATGATGCGGATACTGGGGGAAGACCCGGAGGGAAAAGTATACCGGATGCTGGATTTTGGTAAAAATCCAAGAGATATTGCAGACCCATGGTATACCGGAGATTTTGAACAGACCTACCGGGACATTCTGGAGGGCTGTGAAGCCCTGATGGGAGCATGGGAAATGGGAAAAATAGGATAGATTTTGGTTGACGGGCAAAGTGTATAATTATAAAATGATGTTGGGGTCAAAAGGTATTTTGACCCCTCTGATACCGGATTGCTTCGCACTTTGTGTGCTCGCAATCCTCAAAGTCAAAAATCCTCTTGCAAGCAAGCTTGCATCGGATTTCAGACCTTTTGACTCTGGTATCATAAAATAAAAGACAGAAAATTTTAAGAAAGAACCTAGTAAAAGATGAACTTACAAGAATATTTAAAAGAACACCGCCTGATTGCAGACGGTGCCATGGGAACTTATTATGAGAAAAAATACACGGTAAGAAGCGGAATCGCAGAGATGGAAAATCTAAGCTGTCCGGAGAGGATTCAGGAAATTCACTTGGATTATATCCGAAGCGGTGCCAGATTTATCCGTACCAATACCTTTGCCTGCAACACCACCTTTTTAGGGGATATAGAACAGGTAAAGGAGTGTATTCGGGACGGTTATCAGGCAGCAGTATCGGCAGTGGAAGTTTCGGGAGAGGATGTGGTCATTGCCGCAGATATCGGACCGATACCGGAGATGAATTTTGAGGACAGAGAAGGGATTTTGCAGGAGTATCAGACTATTTGTGATACCTTTTTGGAGCAGGGAGCTCAATGCTTTGTATTTGAAACACAGTCGGACTTTACCTACATAGAACCGATGGCAGCTTATTTGAAAAAGAAGGCGGATGTATTTATCATTGCCCAGTTTGCTTTTGACAAAAGCGGCTACACCAAGTCCGGTCTTGGCATAGAGCGAATGATACAGACGGCAGCACATATGGAGGAATTGGATGCCTACGGCTTTAACTGCGGCGTAGAGGCGGCACATCTCTATCAGATGTTAAAAGACGTTACCTTTCCAAATGATAAATATGTGACGGCACTTCCAAATGCCGGATATCCATATACCCTTCGGGGAAAGACCATCTATTCCAATAACGAACATTATTATGTGGAAATGATGGAAGCCATTGCAGGTTTGGGAATCAATATTTTGGGCGGTTGTTGCGGAACTACCCCGGCTTACATTGAAAAGCTGACAGAGAAATTAGAAGGGATTCCGCTGGCGGAAAAAAATATTGGTAAAACCGGAGAAGACAATGGTGAGGTTCGGATTTCCCGATTTGAAAAAAAGCTGAATCATGGGGAAAAAATGATTATTGCGGAGTTGGACCCGCCCTTTGGAATTGACACTCACAAGGTATTTGAGGGAAGCAAATTGCTGGCAGAGGCAGGAGTGGATTTGATTACCTTTGGAGATTCTCCTATGGCGAGAGCCAGAATGGATGCGATGCAGTTGGCGGCAGCAGTCCAGAGAAAAACAGGGGTTTCGGTTATGCCTCATGTTTGCTGCAGAGATCGAAATGTGGTTGCTTTGCGTTCTGCTATGTTGGGAGCCTACATGAATGAAATCCGTCATTTTCTGATTGTCACCGGTGATCCGGTGCCAAGGGATGCCAGAGGTCATATTACCGGAGTTTTCGATTTCAATTCCATCCGTTTTATGGAATATGTACGGGAAATGAATCGGGATGTCTTTGCCGAAGAGCCGGTATTTTATGCGGGAGCCTTGAATTATCATGGGGCGAACCCGGATGCCATCATACGCCGGATGCAGCAGAAAATAGACGCGGGATGCAGATGTTTTATGACACAGCCGGTGTATTCTAAGGAAGATGTGGAGAGACTTTCTTATATCAAAGAGCGAATAGATGCAAAACTGTTCTGCGGCATTATGCCGTTGGTCAGCTACAAAAATGCAAAATTTGTAGCCAATGAAATGCCGGGTATTTTTGTACCGGAGGAAATTGTAAATCGTTACAGAGAAGATATGAGCCGGGAAGAAGCAGAAGCGGTGGCTACTGAGATTGCGGTAGAAATCGCACAGGAACTGCGGGATACGGCAGACGGATATTATATGATGACGCCTTTCAACCGTGCAGGCTTGATTGCAGGAATCATTCAGCAGATAAGAGAAAAGTTATAGGCAGGATGGAAATATGACAAAGACAGAATTTCAACAGATGATACAGACACATCCGATTTTTTTGGACGGAGCAACTGGTTCCAATCTTATGAATGCAGGAATGCCGATGGGATGCTGCCCGGAAACATGGATATTGGATCACAAAGAAGTATTATGTAAACTTCAAAGGGATTATGTGGAGGCAGGAACCAATATTTTATATGCACCGACTTTTACGGCAAACCGCATAAAACTGGAAGAGTATGGACTGGAGAATCAGGTGGAAGAACTGAATCGGCAGTTGGTGGAACTGTCCCGGGAGGCAGCCAGAGGAAAGGCTCTGATTGCCGGAGATTTGACCATGTGCGGCAAACAGCTTTATCCCATGGGGGATATGCGGTTTGAAGAATTGGTGGAAGTTTATAAGGAACAGATTCGGGCAATCGAAAAGGCAGGAGTAGACCTTTACGTGGTGGAAACCATGATGAGTTTACAGGAAACCCGTGCGGCGTTGATTGCCTTAAAAGAACTGACGGACAAGCCGGTAATGGTCAGCATGACCTATCAGGAAGATGGAAGAACCCTTTACGGTACAGATCCGGTAACGGCAACGGTGGTATTACAAAGTCTGGGGGCAGATGTCATCGGACTGAACTGTTCCACCGGACCGGAAGATATGGTAGGTTTGGTAAAACAGATGGCAGAGTACGCCACAGTCCCTATCTTGGCAAAACCCAATGCAGGTCTGCCGGAGTTAGAAGACGGTGTTACGGTTTATAAGACAGAGCCGGAGGAATTTGCAAAGGCTGCAAAAAAATTAGTAGAGGCGGGAGCAACTGTTTTGGGCGGCTGCTGCGGAACCACCCCGAAACACATACAGGCGTTGGTGGAAGCGGTAGGAGATATGCCGATTCATAAGCCGTTGGAACAGCCGAGACGCATGTTGACTTCCGAACGGAAATCAGTGGAAATAGATTTGGACGGAAGCTTTCTGGTAATCGGAGAGCGGATTAATCCCACCGGAAAGAAAAAATTGCAGGCAGAGCTGCGGGAAGGCAGTTTGGAACTGGTGCTTTCTATGGCAAGAGAGCAGGAAGAAAAGGGGGCCGCAATTTTAGATATCAATATGGGACTGAACGGAATTGACGAAAAAGCCATGATGTTGAAAACCGTCGAAGAAGTTTCGTCTATTGTGGATTGTCCTCTCTGTATCGACTCCAGTTATGTAGAAGTTATTGAGGAGGCTTTGCGGATATATCCGGGACGGGCACTCATCAATTCTATTTCTTTAGAAAAAGAAAAATTTGAGAAGCTGCTGCCGGTGGCAAAAAAATACGGAGCCATGTTTATTTTGCTACCGCTATCGGATGCGGGACTGCCAAAAGACGTGGCGGAAAAACAGGAAATCATTCACAAGGTTATGGACAGAGCCTTATCCCTTGGTATGAAAAAAGAGGACATTGTGGTGGATGGACTGGTGGCTACCGTGGGTGCCAATCCAAAGGCGGCACTTGAGTGTTTTGAGACCATTTCCTATTGTAAAGAAGAGCTGGAACTTGCCACAGTCTGTGGTTTGTCAAATATATCCTTTGGTTTGCCGGATAGAAGTTATGTAAACACAGCATTTCTGACGATGGCGATTGCAAAGGGACTGACCATGGCCATTGCCAATCCCTCTCAGGAGCTTTTGATGAATGCGGCTTTTGCCTCTGATATGCTGCTGAATAAAAAAGACGGTGACATCCGTTATATTCAGCATGTGAATCAAAATCATACAGAGGAATTGCCAAAGACAGAGAAGGAACAACCACAGGAAGAAAAATCCATGGTTTTTGAAGCGGTGTTAAAAGGAAATAAAGCGGGCATATTAAAAGAAGTAGACCTTGCGTTGAAAGAAGGAGAGGAGCCGGGAGCAATCATAGATCATCATTTGATTCCGGCAATCAATGAGGTTGGAAATCTCTTTGATAAAAAAATTTATTTTTTGCCGCAGCTGATTGCCAGTGCCCAGACCATGGAAAAGGCCATCGGCTATCTGGAGCCCATGTTACAACGGGATGAGAATACGCAGGACAGTGCCACCATCATTATGGCAACGGTGGAAGGAGATATCCATGACATTGGAAAAAATCTGGTGGTGCTGATGCTGAAAAATTACGGCTACCGTGTCATTGATTTGGGAAAAGATGTTGCAGCGGATGTGATTATTGAAACAGCCATCAGAGAGCAGGCAGAGCTGGTGGGGCTTTCGGCGTTGATGACCACCACGATGATGCGGATGCAGGATGTGGTAAATCTTGCAAAAGAGAAACAGTATGAAGGCAAAATCTTTATTGGCGGTGCCGCCATCACACCGGAGTTTGCAGATGAAATCGGAGCAGACGGTTATTCCAGTGATGCAGCGGATTGTGTGCGTTTGGTGGCAGAATTGTTACAGAAATAGAGGTAAAAAGATGAGAGTAGGAATGGGATATGATGTACATCGTTTGGTGGAAGGCAGAGATTTGATTCTAGGCGGCGTGAAGATTGAACACTCTTTAGGCTTGCTGGGTCACTCGGATGCAGATGTATTGATTCATGCAATTATGGATGCATTGTTGGGAGCAGCGGCTCTGGGAGATATCGGAAAGCATTTTCCCGATACCGACGAAAAGTACAAAGGCATTTCCAGTATGAAGCTTTTGGAGCATGTGAAAGAGTTGATTGAGGAAGAAGGATATGTGATTGAAAATATTGATGTCACCATCATTGCCCAGAAACCAAAGCTTCGTCCGTATATGGAGGAGATGGAAGAAAACATTGCCAAGGTGCTTAAGATAGAAAAAAATCAGATTAATCTAAAAGCAACTACCGAAGAAAAATTGGGCTTTACCGGAAGGGAAGAGGGAATTGCAGCACAGGCAATCTGTTCTCTCACCGGAATCTATGAGGGGAGCTTTGCTGTGGCAGACAGTGCTATGAATTGCAGTTCCTGTACGGGATGTAAAAAACATTGACAAAAAGGATTTTTTTGCATAAACTACTAAAGTAGATAAGAAAAAGCCAAGAACGAAGAGAGTAGGAAGTTACAGACCTCAGAGAGAGACTGTCATCGGCTGGAAGCAGTCTTGGAAACTGGATTTTTGAAGTGCATTCGGGAGCTGATTCGGTGAAAAGAGTAGCCGGATACGGGGTACACACGTTACGTGTCTTGAGAGAGAGCAGAAATGCTCTACTTAGAGTGGAACCGCGGATAACTTCGTCTCTAATCAGAGACGGAGTTTTTTATTTTTTAGCTGAGAGTGTGCTCAGCACACTTTTTTAATTTATTTTTCAAAGGAAGTGTAAAAAATGGGCTTTATACGTCATGTCAAAGAGGAATTTCAGGTAATACAGGAGAGAGATCCTTCCATTAAGTCTCCATGGGAAGTATTGCTTTACCCAAGCTTTCGGGTAATGATGACTTACAGAAAAGCACATAAATTGTATGAAAAAGGACATTATTTCCGAGCCAGAAAATTGTCCCAAAAAGCAGCCAGAAAAACGGGAATCGAGATTCATCCGGGAGCTGTCATTGGAAAAGGATTCTTTATCGACCACGGAAGCGGTGTCATCATCGGAGAGACCACCATTATCGGGGACAATGTAACCCTGTATCAAGGGGTTACGTTGGGAGGAACCGGAAAGGAAACCGGAAAGCGTCATCCCACTTTGGAAGACAACGTCATGGTTAGTGCCGGAGCGAAAATTATCGGTTCCTTTACCATAGGAAAAAATTCCAAGATTGGAGCAGGCAGCGTTGTGTTGGAGGAAGTTCCTCCAAACTGTACAGTGGTGGGTGTACCGGGAAGAATCGTAAAACGGGACAACGAAAAAGTACCACGCAGCGACATGGATCAAATTCATTTGCCGGATCCGATTATGGAGGATATTACCTGTTTACAGCAGACAAATACTGTACTTTGCAATAAAATCATTGATTTGGAAAACGAAGTAAAAGCATTAAAGGCAGGAAGAAAAGAGTAGGAGGAATTTATGAAGATTTACAACACATTGACAAAGCAGAAGGAAGAGTTTCAACCAATCGAAGAGGGAAAGGTCAGCATGTATGTGTGCGGACCTACCGTATACAACTACATCCATATCGGAAATGCAAGACCTATGATTGTCTTTGATACTTTCCGTCGTTATCTGGAGTATAAGGGAATTGATGTGAACTATGTTTCCAATTTCACGGATGTGGATGACAAGATTATTAAAAAAGCAATGGAAGAGGGCGTAGATGCAGAGGAGATTGCACAGCGTTATATTGCAGAATGTAAAAAGGATATGGAAGCTTTGAATGTAAAGCCGGCAACCACGCATCCTCTGGCAACCCAGGAAATTCCGGGAATGATTGAAATGATTGAGCAGTTAATCGAAAAAGGTCATGCCTATTGTGCAGAGGACGGAACCGTATATTTTAGAACCAGAAGCTTTAAGGAATACGGAAAACTGTCCCATAAGAATATTGACGATTTGGAAGGCGGACACCGGGATATCAAGGTGACCGGAGATTTCAAGGAAGACCCGTTGGATTTCGTGCTTTGGAAACCGAAAAAAGACGGAGAGCCTTATTGGGAGTCTCCATGGAGTGACGGACGTCCGGGTTGGCACATTGAATGTTCGGTAATGAGCAAAAAATATCTGGGAGATGAAATAGACATCCATGCAGGTGGAGAGGATTTGATTTTCCCGCACCATGAAAATGAAATTGCCCAGTCTGAGGCGGCAAACGGAAAGAATTTTGCCCATTATTGGATGCACAATGGATTTTTGAATATTGACAATAAGAAGATGTCCAAATCCTCCGGTAATTTCTTTACAGTCCGGGAGATTGGTGAAAAATATGATTTGCAGGTACTCCGTTTCTTCATGCTCAGTGCCCATTACAGAAGCCCGCTGAATTTTAGTGCGGAGCTGATGGAGGCGGCAAAGAACGGATTGGACAGAATTTTGACAGCGGCAGACAATGTGAAGCATCTTGGCGAGAAAGCAGCCGACAAAGGAATGGATACGACAGAACAGGAGCTTTTTGCAAAAAGTGAAGTCTATGTGGAAAAATTTGAAGCTGCCATGGAGGACGATGCAAACACAGCCGATGCGGTATCTGCGGTATTTGAGTTGGTAAAATACATCAATACCAACACCAATGGAGAGCAGTCAAAAGAATATTTGGAGGCAATGTATCAGCGGTTAAAAACTCTCTGCGATGTACTTGGAATCATTATTGAGAAAGAGGAAGAGATTTTAGACAGCGATATCGAGGCATTGATTGAAGAGCGTCAGGCAGCCAGAAAAGAAAAGAATTTTGCCAGAGCAGATGAGATTCGGGATATGCTGTTGGAAAAAGGAATCATATTGGAGGATACCAGAGAAGGAGTAAAATGGAAAAGGGCATAGATGCATATATTAAAGAACAATTCCAGTTGGAACCGGTTGACATAAGAACATACTCGCCGTTGACTCTTGCCTATATCGGGGATGGTATTTACGATTTGGTGATTCGCTCCATCATTGTGGGAAAGGGAAACACCAAAGCAGCCAATCTCCATCGGGAGACAAGCCGTCTTGTGAAAGCACAGGCTCAGGCAGAAATGATGGAGGTTTTGCAGCCACATCTGACAGAGGAGGAGGCAGATATCTACCGCAGAGGCAGAAATGCAAAATCCCCTACCATGGCGAAAAATGCCACCATGAGTGATTATCGGAAAGCCACCGGATTCGAGGCATTGATGGGTTACCTCTATTTACAGGATGAATTTGAACGATTGGTGGAGCTTGTAAAAATCGGATTAGGAGGCAAATATGAGTGAAGAAAATCTTCAGGAGTTAAAGATAGAAGGACGGAATGCAGTACTGGAGGCGTTTCGTTCCGGAAAACCTATGGACAAGGTGTTTCTTTTAGACGGCTGTATGGACGGTCCGTTAAAAACCATTGCCAGAGAGGCAAAAAAACACGATACAATTATTAATTATGTAAAAAAAGAACGGCTGGAGCAGCTTTCGGAAACCGGGAAACATCAAGGGGTCATTGCTATGGCTGCGGCATATGAATATGCCAAGGTGGAGGATATTCTGGCAAAGGCAGAGGAAAAAGGAGAGCCGCCGTTTATTCTTTTACTGGATGGAATCGAGGATCCACACAATCTGGGTGCTATCATCCGAACAGCAAATCTGGCAGGAGCCCACGGGGTCATTATTCCAAAACGCCGTGCAGTAGGCTTGACGGCAACAGTTGCAAAAACTTCGGCGGGAGCCTTAAACTATACTCCTGTTGCAAAGGTAACTAATCTTACCCAGACCATGAAGGAATTGAAGGAAAAAGGAATGTGGTTTGTGGGAGCGGACATGGGTGGCGAGACCATGTATCAGTTGGAGTTGACGGGACCCATTGGCGTCGTAATCGGAAGTGAAGGAGACGGAATGTCCAAGCTGGTAAAAGAAAATTGTGACTTTATAGCGTCGATTCCAATGAAAGGCGATATCGATTCCTTAAATGCATCGGTGGCAGCCGGAATATTGGCATATGAAATTGTAAGACAGCGAATGGGGTAAATGAAAAATGATAGGTTCCTATGATGGAAAGACAGATGAAGAACTGATTCGTCAGATGAGAGCCGGAGATAAAGAAATTGTAGATTATCTGATGGTAAAATATAAGAATCTGGTGCGGAAAAAAGCCAATGCATTTTTTCTGATTGGTGCGGACAATGATGACTTGATTCAGGAGGGAATGATAGGACTTTTTAAAGCAATCCGGGACTATCAGGAGGACAAAGAGGTAAGTTTTTATCATTTTGCGGAGCTTTGCATCAGCCGTCAGATGTATACGGCAATGGAAGCATCTCAGCGGAAAAAGCATGCACCTTTAAATTCCTATGTTTCTCTCTATGAGGAGACCAACGAAGAGGGGAAAATGCCTCTGTCCGAAGTATTGCAGTCCTTGACAGATGGAAACCCGGAGGATTTGGTGATTGACCGGGAGAACGTGCTGGCATTTCAGGAAAAAATCAATGAGCGTCTCAGTAAGATGGAACGTCAGGTGCTGGTGTTGACGCTTCAGGGCTTGGATTATCAGCAGATTGCGGAGATTATGGAAAAACCCGCAAAATCCATTGATAATGCGTTGCAGAGAATCAAAGGAAAACTGCGGGATGACACATAAAGAAAGAGTTAAGAAAGTACAAGGCACCTTGTAACGCAGTGATTCATATGTTATCTTGAGAGCATCAAATTAAGAAAGGTGTGATAGGATACATGGAAGACAGTGACGGGTGCGAAAATACATATGGGAAAAACAGTACCGCTCCATGTAGTGTTATGTGATAGAAGAAGGTATCGCCTGTGGGAATGAACAGGTGGTGCCTTTTGTTGTCTGAAAAAAAGAAACACTACTATGAAATGGAGAATAAAATGTTAGGTGCATTATTGTTACAGATTGTATTGATTTTTTTTAATGCAGTTTTTGCCAGTGCGGAAATTGCGGTAATTTCTTTAAATGAAACAAAATTAAGGCAGGATGCAAAAGAAGGAGATGTAAGGGCAAAAAAACTGGTGGATTTAACAGAGCAGCCGGCAAAATTTTTAGCCACCATACAGGTAGCAATTACTTTGGCGGGACTTTTGGGAAGTGCCTTTGCGGCAGAAAATTTTGCAACGCCCTTGGTTACATGGCTGATAGGATTGGGAGTGCCTATTTCTCAGCAGATATTAAAAAATATTGCAGTCGTTTTGATTACCATGGTATTGGCATATTTTAATCTGGTTTTCGGGGAACTGGTACCGAAACGAATTGCCATGAAGAAGTCAGAGTCCATGGCGTTGGGAATGGCGGGAATGTTAAGTATGGTTTCAAAAGTATTTGCTCCTTTGGTCTTTTTGCTTACAAAATCTACCAATTTTATCTTGAAAAGAATGGGAATCAACCCGGAAGAGGAAGAAGAGCAGGTTTCGGAAGAGGAAATTCGAATGTTGGTGCATGTAGGAAACCAGCAGGGAGTCATAGATGAAGAAGAAAGTGAAATCATTCAGAATGTCTTTGAATTGGATGATATTTCCATTGAAAAGATATGTACTCATCGGCGAAATGTGATATCATTAAGTATGACAGACAGTATAGAAAAATGGGAAGAAATTATTTACCAAAGCCGTCACACCTATTATCCCATTTACGGGGAGAGCAAAGAAGATATCATTGCCATTTTGAATACCAAAGAATATTTTCGGGAAAAGAACAGAGACAAATCCTATATTTTAAATCATGCATCGGAGGAACCGTACTTTGTACCGGAAAATATGAAGGCAAATATACTGCTTAAAAATATGAAGCAGAAACGGATATATTTTGCGGTTCTGTTGGATGAATACGGCGGATTGTCAGGAATTATTACCCTCCACGACTTAATAGAAGAATTGGTGGGAGAAATTGAGGAAGAAGAACGGGATGTTAATAGCAGAGAGTACAAAAGAGGAACGAGAAGCATATATCAGGGAGATGTTCCGGTGTAAAAACGGGGACTGTGAAAACTGCGGCGTCTGCCGCATTTTCGCAGGAACTTCGCCGGAAGAGGTCTATGAAGATTTTGTGGAGGGAAAGCGTGAATTTTCTGAGATTGCAAGGGAATGGAACCTCAGAAAGCAATAGAAGAAAAACCACAGAAAATATTTCAGTTTTAGTTGACAAAAATACCTATTATATAGTATACTATCGCTTGTTGAGATATCAACAGGCTGCTGTGGCACAGGTGGTAGCGCACCTCATTGGTAGTGAGGAGGTCACGGGTCCGAGTCCCGTCAGCAGCTCTACAGATAGAATGCCGCAAATTCAAGGGTTTTCAAGGAAACTAGGGATTTGCGGCATTTATTTCTTTATAGGAAAGTTCTCCTTCGGAGAACTCTTGATATGAAAATAGCCCGCTGGA
>CATWDJ010000024.1:0-31973 GCA_958349535.1 uncultured Lachnospiraceae bacterium | reverse complement strand
ATACAGGTGAATCCACGAACCTACAATGTGGAGGTCATTACATATTGTCTAAAAATATCCTCATTTTTTATGCTTTTTATTGCACTTATGGGATTTATATGTGCTACAGACATCATAAAAAATCTTTCCGATAATTGTACCAATAAAAACTGATAATAAAACTTCCATAAATGCTCCTCCTCTACGCCGTCCTTACTTTTTTATCTTCGCTCAGCTTCACATCCTCCACAGCGGAGATGTATCCGGCTACATATGCCTTTCTCTCTTCCGGTAAAGTTTGGAATACGGTAGCGATTTTCTCAATAATCTCTTTTTTTCTCGGTTCTAACATAAGAACACCTCCTCATATTATTGTTGATTTTCTTATTCCCCAATCCTATAATCGTCTTATCAGCATTGCAGTGTTGAAATTTATAAGAAAGGAGCATTTTTGTATGGCAGTTCTTTCCAACAAATCTATATTGGAAATGGCTAAAGAAATTACCATTGCAGCTCTTCAATCCACTGATAAATCTGTCAATCAATGCACTGGTGCAGATACCGCGAATTTCTTTGAAGCCGTTTATAACAAGATTTCTGAACTGAATTCTGATGAAACCTAAAAATTCTTCCAGAGTTCTACTAGCTCATGAGTCATTAATGGTAAGATTTCTATCTCCTTTACACTTGCCTTTGATGGCTCATTTGTGGTTTTTTCAATGTAGTTCAAAAGTGCCTCTTCTAATCTTTTCTGTTCTTCCTGCATTTATTTATCCTCCTCTCTTGTTTTGATATAATACATTCTAGTATTGTTCCAATAGTTTGTCAAGGCTTTTTGTATTGTTTTAAAACTTTTTTATTGATTTTTTAAAATTTAAGTGATAATATGTAGACAGATGGAAAGGAGGACTAAACATGGAAACTATTAATGATAGAGTGAAAATTTTAAGAAAAGAACTTGGATTAACACTTGATAGATTCGGTGAGCATTTAGGAGTTAAAAAATCTACTTTGTCCAACATTGAAAATAACAGATACGGTGTCACAGACCAGATGATAAAATCCATCTGCCGGGAGTTCAACGCAGACTATATCTGGCTCACCACCGGGGAAGGAGAAATATTCAAGGATTCGGATGATACATTTTTAGAAAGAATCGACCGTATTATGGCAGATGAGAACAGCTTGCATAAAAATATCATACGTGCTGCCGTAAATTTGGATGTAGAGGACCTAGAAGCTATTGAGCGAATTGTAAATAAGTTAAAAGATTCTTTTATGGATGAAGAGAAAAAAGAGGAAAGCTGATTTTCAACTTTCCTCTTTTTCATATAGAAATGAAACTAATTTGTAAATTCTTCGCAAACTGCTTTCACTATGTATTCTTTCTACCAGCTCGTGAATGGCTTTTCTATAACTCAAAACCCTTACCTCCCTTCTCGCTATCATTATATAGCGGCATTCCTCCTTTTTCCAGACTGCCAAACACGATTTCTCAAATTTGAGAAATTTTAAAGGTATTCTGATTCTACTAAATCTGTAATTTTCACATTCAAAGCCTTAGCTATTTTTTCTAAGTGTATGAACCGGGGCGAAATCTGCCCGTTTTCTATGCGATTTAACGTAGAACGGCTTATTTTTGTGACTTTTTCAAGCTCTTCCAACGTGATTCCTCTCTCATTCCTCCTCTCCCACACTCTGATTTCCATATTTCCACCTCACATCCATTTTAATCATAAAATTTTCACTTTTTTAGTGGAAATATATGGATTTTTTGTCATATACTTAATTTTATCTATTTTATTTTTCTCTAATAGCTTTTAGAATGGATATATCTGATTATGAAAAATTATGAAAAGAGGGAATGTTATGGGATTAAGATTTAGAAAAAGCATTAAAATTGCACCCGGTCTCAAGTTGAATCTGAATAAAAACAGCGTAAGTCTTACCGCTGGAACAAAAGGGGTTCATTACACAGTAAATTCAAAAGGAAAGCGGACTGCATCTGCAGGTATTCCAGGTACCGGACTATACTACACTCAATCGTCAAGCAATAATAAAAATAACAAAATGTCAGCAGGTGGTAATAACCATAAAAATGGAGGATGCCTTATGTCTATATTGAAATTTATTGGGATATTAATATTAATTCCTTTTGCGTTCTGTTTTGGATGGATTATCGGAATTATATGGCTCTTATTTTTCCGCAAACGAATGAGCGATGACCCTGATAAGCAAAAGAAGATAACCATTGGTGTGATAATTTATTCCATCATATCATTCATTCTCACAATTTGCATTTTATGCAACACTTCGCCGTCTATCGAATCTCTAAAAATTTCATCAGATATATCAGGAGATGTATTAGACGTTGGAAAGGATTATGAGATAAAAATATCTAATACTCCTAAAGACTCCTCTTTAGGAAACCTAAAATACCATATCAGCGGAAATGGTGCTACATTTAAAGAGTCTGACTCGGAAAACATTGCTATTCTTCATACCAAGTCAGAAGGCGATGTGACGATTTATGTTTCGTCTGGAAACGTAAAAAGCAACTCAATTACGTTTAAAATAGTTGACTCAACTAAGGAAGAATTAAACAGCGATACTTCTGATAATGTTGTTTCACTTCCAGAAGAATCGGAAAAGACAGAACCAACAGTAAATACCGATTCAAGTTCAACAAATCATACTGAGACAGAGACTTCTAATGATGTGTCTGCTGCACCATCAAATGATACAACTGTTAATGACTCTTCTACTAATGCTGTACAATCTGATTCTGAGCCAACGAATAATGCTACAAGTGATAACATGGTTTGGATTGATGATACCGCAGAGAAATATCACAGAACGTCAACCTGTAGCAATATGAGTGACCCATACCAAGTAACTGTGGATGAAGCCATTGCTAAAAAAAAGACTGCTTGCAAAAAATGTTACTGATTTATGAAAATTAAATAAACAAATCAATGTAAATTTAAAAACCGCTCCTAGTATTACGATACCGGAGCGGTAGTTCTTTTTAAACCAATTTTTAGTATATTTTAACGAGGTGATACCATGAATTTGAATAAACTTGGAAAATATCTGCTCTATCTTAGAAAATCCAGAGCTGATTTAGACTTAGAGAACTCCGGTGCAGTCACGGATGTCCTGAAACGGCATGAAGAGCGACTTTTGGAGCTTGCACGGAATCTCGGAATTACCATATCCGATACTTACCGCGAGGTAGTATCTGGAGAGACTATAGCCTCCAGACCATATATGCAGCGGCTATTGAGTGAAGTGGAGCAGGGAATGTGGGATGGCGTTCTGGTGGTAGAGGTGGAGCGTCTTGCCAGAGGAGATACCATAGACCAAGGTATTGTTTCACAGGCATTCAAGTATTCCAACACCTTGATTATCACTCCTTCAAAAATTTATGATCCGAATAATGAATTTGATGAAGAATATTTTGAGTTCGGACTATTTATGTCCAGACGAGAATACAAGACCATTAATCGAAGATTACAGGCTGGGCGTATTGCTTCTGTTAAAGAAGGTAAATATTGCGGTAATAAGCCTCCTTACGGTTACGAGCGGATAAAGCTCGAAGGACAGAAAGGCTATACCTTAAAACCGATTCCTGAGCAGGCTTCTATCGTAAATATGATTTTTAAATGGTATGTCTATGGAAAGGATAGTCAGGAATTTGGTGTAGCAAAAATCGTACGACAATTAAATGATATGAAAATACCTACTGTCAATGGTGGAGACTGGACACCGGCTACCGTACAAGGTATTCTTTCTAATCCGGTTTATATTGGCAAAATAAGATGGAATGCCAGAAAAACCGTGAAAAAGTCCGAAAATGGACAAATTAAAAAAACCAGACCAAGGGCTACGGACTATATTGTGTCTGACGGACTACACGAGGCTATTATACCGGAAGATTTATACGAATTGGCACAAAAACGCCGCCAGAAAAATCCTCCACGCCCAGTATCAATTTATAAAGAAATTAAAAATCCGCTTTCCGGTCTTGTGGTATGCAGTAAATGCGGACGCAAAATGGTCAGAAGACCATATGCGATTCAAAATAAAATCGATTCAATAATATGTCCGTACACTTCATGCGACAACATCTCCTCTCCTCTCTATCAGGTGGAGCATGAGGTCATCCGCTCTATGCAGAAGATTATAGCGGAATACAAAATAAATAAGGAATGTGTAGATAATTCCACCGTGAAATCTGACCGGGAGCAGAATGAGACATTACTCAAAACTATGAAAACGGAATACCGTACCGTTGAATCCCAGAAGGAAAAGCTATTCGATTTTCTTGAACGTGGAATTTATTCAGAGACGGATTTTATTGAGAGAAATAACGTGCTGGGAAAAAAGCTAACGGATTTAAAACAGAACATTGAAAAACTGGAACAAGATATGAAAGAGACCTCTGAACGGGAAGATGCCATTGAAGAAATCCTCCCTCGATTTGAACATCTGGTATCGAATTATGATAACATGGATGCCGCCGAGAAAAACGAGATTTTAAAGCAGCTCATATCGAAAATAGAATACACAAAAACTACCAGAAATACGAAGAAAAATGCTACACAGCCGCTTTTTTCTTTAGAAATTTATACGAAACTTTTTTGACGTACAACATCTATGTACGGATTCCTCTGTTCCGATATCTGTCAGCAGTCCTGCTACTTCACGATAAGGCATGGTGTATCTCTGAGACAGATACCGCATAGATGCTGCAAGTTCTCCATCCGGTCCTCCGAACTGACTGATGATGACCTGTGCTATTTTCGGATTGGTCTGTGTAATGTTAATTGGATACTGTAATCTTTTCTCATAATTCCACATTGTTTAACACGTTCCCCCTTCCCATGGCCAAGGCTGGGTTGCCCAGCACCAGTGATTATTGACCTGTGCTGTGTCAATGGTAAGCGGTCCGTACTGGTCTGCATAGGCACGAAGTGCCTGCTTTCTCATTTCTTTATAATGATTGAAATAGTTCAGGGCTTCTTCATCATCCGGGTGGGTATCCAGATAAAGGATAATATCATTGACTGCAAAGCTGACCATATTAATCCACTGCATCAGCTGTTTCTGGCTCATCTGCTGATTCATCATGACCGCATCCCCTTTCTTCCGTAAAACGGTTTATTCAATTCCGGAAAAATCGTTCCCACCTGCAGGGCACGATCCGGCTCATATACATGATTAAAATGCTGCCACGGCACATACGCCATCGCCAGTGCATATTCCGGGCAGGAAGACATATCATACTGTTCGCAGGATTCTCTTTGTCCCATGTAATTCTTATTGCAATTACCCATTCTTTTGCTCCTTTTTTCCTTTACTTTAAAAGTATGCATATTTTCTTTTTTTGTGCATAAAAGATGGACTGTTGCAAAAAGGGACTTTTAAGTGTGCATAGTAAAAATTATGCACACTTAAGATTCGTTTTTGACAACAGCCCATCTACTTATCCAGCAATTCCAATATTTGCTGCAATTCCGGTATCATCTGACTATGAGTTCTTGCATAAGGCTCCACTTCCTTCCGCAGTCCCTCTATGGACTGGGTGGTATACTCAATTCTCTCCCTCAATTTCTGTCTGCGGCTGATAAGATTATGCTGTACCTCCACCATCTCTTTGGAGTTATAGACTGCCTCCGGGTTTCGCACCCAGACCTTGGCATCATACAACTGATATTGTTTTAACTTCCGCACCAGCTTTGCATTGTAATACTCCAAATCTTCGTTGGTTTGGATATATCTTTCTTTTTCCTTTAAGGTATCACGGTATTGCTCCCAGATATAAATAAGCTCTCTGGAATTGTGTACATGATATTTTTCACAGGCGTAATCCACTGCATTCTTGGTATTGACATACTTGAATTTTACCTTGTTGGAAAGAGATATGGCGTGATTGATATTGACCTCGCACTTTTTCAACAGTTTCCGGTTGTACTGCATACGGAAATACACGAAAAAACCGCCGATTGCCATAGCTGCTATCATAATGGTAAAAATCCATCTTGTATCCACTTTCCAGCCCACCTGAAGCACCAGCACAACAGCCAGCATAATCACAAAGATTCCGAACAGCACATAGGATGTAATCCTAAGCTTTCGCATCTCATCTTTCACTTCCTCCATGCAATACACCCACTGCTGTTTTTCCCCTTCCAGATAGTTCATATCTCTTTTGGTGGCTGCCTCGTACGCCTCGTTGGCCTCCAATCGGCGAATCGCCTCAGGTATCTCTTTTTCATCCTGCTGTATCTGTAAAAACTGTGCATCGGAAAGTTTCTTGGTGGTATGGAGATAGTTGTCTCTTGCCTGGTTCAATTTTGCCACATTTCCGGCAATCTCCTGCAATTCCTCCATATCCTCCTGAGGAATTTCTTTGATAATCTGGATATCCTTCAGATAATCCGTTACCACACGGTACTCAGACTTTGCTTCCTCCAGTTCCCGCATCATCTCTATAAGCTCCTCGCACCGCTCCAGCATATCATGCTCGGTTTGCGTCTCTTTCTGCTCCGAAGCCTCCCCCATGCCTGATTCCAACTGAATCTGCTCCATCATGTCTTCTATTCTTTTATCTTTTTTCTTACGTCTCTTCCACCATTTCATTTCTATAACCCGCTATATCTTTCATAATCTGTTTTCCATTTTTCAATCTGTTTTCGTGCCGCCTCCTCATATGCCTCTTCGATACTCTCCCGTTCCATGCGGCGGATTTTCTCTGACACCTCATCCTCCCATGCCGAGTTGATGATTTCCTGCATTTCTTTGGCATAGACATTTAAAATCTCCTGTCCCAGATGATTCTCCATGGCACATTGACGCTCACGCTCATCCTGTCCCGACAGTTTGAGACAGTACAACTCATCCTTTAGCGACTCCTGATTATTATTCTTTCCATAGGCCGCACCGTAATATTCCGCTGCCTGATCAAAAAGGAACAATCCCACATAGGCAGTTCCGATATTGTGTAGGATGTTTCCCTCCAGAACGGGATTAGAGCTTAAATCCTCTCTTTCCAGAATCTTTTTGTATTCTGTGATTGCCGCTGTATACCGCTGTTTTTTCATCAATCGGTCTGCCCGCAGCTTTCCTTTTTCCGCCTCACTCTTATGCTCCAGTTCCTGCATTACCTCCAACACTCTTTGTATCTCATCCCGGTCAGCATATCCTGTGTGCATTAGAATCCTCTGTACAAAAACTCCGATTCCCCGATTCTCCTTGATATCTCTTTGCAGCTCCTTGGCCAGTTCCTCTTCCTTCAATTCCTCCTGCACCCAACGGCAAAAATCACCGTTCATAAAATCCGGCTCTAACTGGTAGGTATTCTGCAACAGATAATAACTCAGTTCTTCCAGCGAATAGAGGTTCAAATCTGCATTTTCCAATCTATATGCGTTTTTTGCAAGATTTCTGTTACACAGAATTAACTGTCCCATGCTCTGTCTCCTTTAAAACTCCATCTTGTATTTCCATATTTTTCCGCTGGTGGGAAAAATCTCTCCAAATCCTAAATCCTGAATGGTAATCTCCACACTGGTATCTGACAACGTATCAGCCGTAATGGAGATTCTGGTGGTTTTATTTGGTCTTTGAGGTAAATCTGCCAGCTCTAAGTTTTCAATTCTGGCTTCTCTTCCAAAAGGATGCTGCAGCCACAAATCCACCGTATTGGTTCCATCCAAAAGCACCTGACAGCTATGGCGGTTATGATACCAGTTCTCCCCTGCCTCCACCAAGGTATAGAACTTCAATTCCGAATGTTCCCAAACCTTTAGGCTGATGTTCATCTTAAACTCACTTTCTCCCAGATAAACGTATCCCCACTCCTCTTCATTGCCTTTTAAATATGCAGCAAAACAGGCTCCCATGGAATAGAGATTTTTTCCTATAAATGCCCGTCTTCCCCGGCAAACATACCTTAGGGATTCCTCCATCCAGTTTCCCTCGAAAATATCCCCCACGAAATATACCGCAGAGGTGATTTTCCCGCCAAGGACGGTCTGTGCCATTTCCAGAAAACTTTTGTCATAATCCCCTTCCAGACTTCCCAATGTGCATTCCTCTATCTCTACAACCGTAGGCCGGGTTCCTCTTTTTTTACTCAAATCATAGTACACCATCTCAGTTTCCCGACAATCGAACAAGCCCACCTGATGCTGTTTCAATGCTTCCTCCTGATTGCAGCTATAAAAATAGAAACACTCTTTGTGGTCAATTACCTCAAACTCCTCCACAGAAAATCCCAGCTTTTTCCGAAGGTTTTCAAACAGTTCCATATACTCTGGATTCATTTTCCGCACTGCCAATACCAGCTTTGCAACAGGCCGGCTGATATCCAGCTTATTGGGCATCTGTAAGATTTTTTTGAGATACAGGATAAACAATTCGGAAATCTGATATTCTCTGCCCTCTATTTCTACGCTTTCGCCTCTTGCCCCCCGCTCCAAAAGGCGGTTCACAAGAATTCCCTTTCCCTCTCTCTCCAGACGCTGTGCATCCTGTCCATAGGTCCATTGCCCCATGCCGATACGCTTTGCCATTGCCAAAGGTATCTGATAATTGCCGCTTCCGGCAATGGTGCTGATGGTACTTGGCACTTCCATTCCCCGGTGATAATAGCTTAACATGACAGACTCTTCGCCCAAATCAATTCCAATATATAATTTGTCCAAATGCTTCTCTCCCATGTCTGCTCCTTTTATAAAATCCGAAATGCCTTTTTGCTGATGCAGTCCTTTTTCTCATACTGCTGCATATAATACTCCGCCTTTTCCTTCTCCTTGACCGTGATATTCAAAAGCATACTGTTAATCATATCATAACGGCTCTCTTCGTTCTCTTCCACTACATCGTTGCCGGAAATCCGGTTACTCTCGGTAATAACCTGTTTCTCCCCATCCTCCTGACTGATGTAATATTCCAGATTTTCCCCGAAAAACAACACAAAGGCTTTGACATAAATACCATGGTAAATCTCCGGCATCCTCTCTGTCTGATATTCTCCGCTTTCATCCACACAATAATGGATTTTCACTTCCTGTTTTTTTTCTCCCCGATACTCTACGAAAATTTTGTCATATAAATGATATTTTTGCAGCAAGGCTCTGTCAAACTTCTTATAAAACGGAAACCATATTTTTTTCTCCGTAAATTCCTTCAGCCATGTTTCCAGAATCTCGGCGTAGTGTTGCTGTTCCGTCCGGTTTACCGACAGATACTTCAAAAAAGCAAGCTTGCAGACCGTAATCACCTCTGCTCCCTGCTGATACCAAAATGCCACCATCTCCATCAGTTTCTCGGATATCAGTGCATGTTCCACAAAATACATCTGACAGAAATAATTCAAAAATGCCTCCTGTATCACATCTCTTCCGCCACTCTGGCTAAAGTGCCAGAAAACATCCTCAATACCCTCCACATATTCTGTGGTGTAAAGCATCTGTGCCAGCAACCGCTCTTCCAAATCAAAGGTATCCAGTCCAAATTCCGAAGCCGCTTTCCAAATAGCTCCCAACACTTTTGTGGGTCCTTCATAGTAATTGCACAGGTACTCCAAAATCCTGTCATTATATTTTCCGCTTAAAAACGCCTCTGTTGCCAGATAGATTAAAAAGTCCTCTTCTTCTCCTGACTGTTTTTCTATCATATAGCTTGCCACTGTCACCAGACGGGATTTATCTGTCTGTTCCACTCCGAACCGTATCATCCAACGGTATGCCAGCTCAAAATTTCCCTTTTCAATCAATAGTTCTATCATATCATTTCTGGCACTCTGGTTCAGCAGTGACGGATTCATTCTGGTAAGATAATCACTCAGTTCAAACGGAATCTGTCTGTCTTGATAAAATCGGATTACTTCAGGACACAATCTGGTACGGTATGCCTCGCTGACCTCCTCCGACTCCATGAAATTCTGTAAAAACTCTAAATCTGTTTCCTTAAAACTCGCATGGGATATCTTTTTATCAAAATAATGTACCAGAAATGGCAATGCATGAGGTGCTTCCTCCATACATTTTTCCATATATTTTCCCGGTTTCATCAATTTTTCCAACTGGTAATCCATGCTGGAGGCGTAACGGTTTCCCCATCGGTCCTCCAGAAAAATCATATACTCTGACCCATAGATGGAAAAATAAGCACATCCGTTTACCAAGCCTACGGCCTGTCCATGCTTTAGCTGTGGATGTACCACATAAATCCGCACCACATTTTCATCAAAGCAGGTCAGCTTATGGGTATATACCACATCCCCCAGAGCCTCTGCCACCTTCGTATTTATCATCGCCGGCTGCAAAAATGTGTCGTAAATCACAGCCAGATTATCGTCGATATGACGTTCTAATATCTGTTCTATGGCAAAGGTCTCCATAATCCGTTCATAGCTCTCGTATACCGACGGCTGGTTCTTTTTATTGGCAATGATATTTACATATAACACCGCTTTTTGCGTATAGGACAAGGCACTGTGATACCGGAAATACATCTGCACAATCTTCGGTACCTCCCGCACTTCCCAGCGGTTCATGGAATTGATAAACGCCTCATACAATCCGGCAATCCGCAAATCCTCTTCAATTCCCCTCTCGTACCATCCATGATATTCTGTGGCAAACTGCTGTCCTTTCATCAGATAGGAACAGATTACGGCAAGCATCTCTTTTTTGGGATAAACCTGATAGCAGCCACAGAGAATCTCGTACACATTTCTTTGAAAAACAGTTAAACTTCCCGCATGCCCCATTACCTGCACCGCCACTTCGGCACTCAGGACATTCCGCCGTTTCATCCATATGAGAAGACTTATCTCAAAACTTCCCAGTTCCGTCAATAAGTATGGTTCCTGCCGAATCAACAGACATGCCTCCACATAGAGATAAGGACTATTGATTCCTTTTTGTATCATATCCTTCAATGCCTGATATTTTCTGGAACTGTTCAGGAAATAATCCTCCCGTAAAAAAAGCAGAATCCAAGCCAGTCTGTCATCCTCCGGATGCTTATGACAGATTTCCTCAATGGTTTTTAATACACGGTCCGCATATTTGTCCTCACGGATAATCAGAGTCATCAGATACAGATAATACGCCCACTGGCTGCTCTCTTTATCCTGAATACTCCGCTTCTTCTCGTCCAGAATCCAGACTGCCTCCTGCTTCTGTCTGTTAATCAGGTAGACCTGTGCTTTCATCAGAGCATACCAGGCTTCCTCCGGAAACAAGGCTGTGAAATGATTCAAAATCTCCAAACTTTCCGTTGCCCAAGCCCCTACGGTAATCTTCTTCAACCGAAAATCCACATAAATTTCCGTAAACCGAGCCTTCATCCTGCGGACTTCCTGACTGTCCCGCTCTCCCGGTTCACTCTGTGGATTCTGCTGTATCCGCACCGTATATTCCAGTGTCTGATACGGACTTTCTATGGTAATAACTCCGTAATTTTTTCCGCTATGTAACTTTTTCTCATCTATATAATAATCCACAACCGCAAGATTTCCCACAAAATCATCTGTGGTCATCCGCTCCTTTTGCAACACCAGAAACTCTGTGTCACTTTTCAGCCGGAGTTCCATATAACCCCACTGATTCTTTCGGATTCTAAGACTTTCCTTTCGCTGCTCTTCTATATTTCCAAAATTTTCTTCCTCTGTCTCCAGACTCAGTTCTATCTTTGCCTTTTGCCTGATTCCGATTAAAAATTCTTCCAGATTCTGCATGGTTACCGGTGGTTTAGACAATCCCTCATAGAGTAATCGTTCTTTGACATTACCGCCACGGAGCAGGTTTTTAAACAGTGGAGAAATAAAAATCTTATAGGCTTCCTCTCTCTCCTGTGCCGCCAGCATGGCAAAGTCGTGAAGAGTACGGATTCTTCCCATGGAGGAATCTGCATACAACCGCGTAATATGCACCACAAAAGGAAGGTTATATTCATTCTGGTTACAGATAACCGTAAATTCACCCTTTTGAATACCACCTTCTATTAATTCCGCACTCTGAAATTCAAACCGAATCTGTACATCCTGTCCTTCAAACTGTGGGTTCAGACATTCCATCCGCACATTGGAGGAATACACGATTCCCCGCATGGACGCCCCATTGGCACTTTTTATCTGAAAAGAACCACGATAAGGCTGTCCTTCTACCACCTGAATCTCCAGCCGTTCCTCCGAGAAAACAAGCTCCGGTTTTTCCTCATCAAACTTTCCATTTGCCAGATTATATATCCGTCTACGCAAACTGTCACCTGCTTATCTGGTTTATATTGCTTTTTCGCCCAATTTCGCTATAATAGATTATAAACTATTTGATAGGTTCGTGCAAGGAATCTTTCTTGACCCGAACCCTCCAGGAGGTACCATTATGCTACAACATCAAGATCATTTTCACGGCAGTGATTTAGAAAAAATAGAAGCCATTTACGGCATCAAAAAAGAGGACATTACCAGCTTTAGTGCCAATGTCAATCCCTTAGGGATTTCCCCCCTGCTGCGGAAAACCCTTTCCGAAAAAGTGGATGCCATAACCACCTATCCCGACCGGGAATATACCTCCCTTCGCAAATGTATTTCCCAATATGTAGGCAGCGATATTTCCCATATTATTGTAGGAAACGGTTCCACAGAACTGATTTCCCTCTTTATTCAGATTGAACATCCGAAAAAAGCTATGGTTATCGGACCTACCTATTCAGAATATGAGCGTGAAATTTCTTTAGGAGGCGGCACCACCCTCTACTATCCTTTGAGGGAAAAGGATGATTTCCGTCTGAATGTGGAAGACTTCACTTCCCACCTCAATGAAAATATTGACCTTTTGGTTATCTGCAATCCTAACAATCCTACTTCTTCCGCCATTACCCGGAAGGATATGCGGCGGATTCTGGATGTCTGCAAGCAGTATGGCATTTTCGTTATGGTGGATGAAACCTATGTGGAATTTGCGGAAAATATGGAAGAAATCACAGCAGTTCCCCTGACCCACTACTATAACAATATTATCATTCTCCGGGGAACTTCCAAATTTTTTGCAGCACCGGGACTTCGTCTTGGCTATGCCATTACCGGCAACTGTGATTTGGTAAAATCCATCAACACCCGGCAGAATCCATGGACCATCAACTCCCTTGCAGTAATTGCCGGAGAACTGATGTTTCAGGATACCGAGTATATAGAGCGAACCCGCAAATTGATTTCTTCGGAGCGTGCCCGTCTATACGATGCCTTTCAAAACCATCCGTCCTTTAAGGCATACGAGCCCACTGCCAACTTTATGCTGGTGAAGCTGTTGGGAGAGGAAATGACTGCGGAAGAAATGTTTGACCGTACGATTCGGGAATGTATGATGATTCGTAACTGCTCCACCTTCCCATTTCTGGATAACAAGTATATCCGCTTCTGCTTTATGGAACCGGAAATTAATACGAAGCTGATGGAGTGTTTGATGCGGTAAGCACTTAAAAAGACAGGACTGTCATGGAAATTTTTTTTCATAACAGTCCTATTTTTTTCAAAAAACTATTGACAATTCTTTACGACTGTATTATTGTATTAATCAACTAGTACAGTAATACATTTACAATGTATCATCACAACACGAGAAAGAGGTGAAATTATGTCATGGAACCTTAACTCTGACCGCCCTATCTTTCTTCAGATTGTGGAACGGATCCAGATGGATATTATCTCCGGTATCTACAAACCCGGCGATAAGCTTCCCGCAGTTCGGGAATTGGCATCCGAAGCTTCTGTCAATCCCAACACAATGCAGAAGGCACTGTCTGAACTGGAAAAAACCGGGCTTGTTTACAGCCAGCGTACCAGCGGTCGTTTTATTACGGAGGATACAAACATGATAGAAGAATTAAAGCAAAAACTGGCAGCGGAAAAAATTGATGAATTTTTTGCCGCAATGAAAATGTTAGGTATTTCAAAAGAAGAAACTATTCAATTAATTCAACAACACAATTAGGGAGAGATGACGATGAGTTTAGTAACGTGCAAAAATCTGACAAAAACTTTCGGTTCTACAACCGCCCTTGCCAATATCAATCTGGATATTGAGGAGGGACACATTATCGGGCTCTTAGGTCCCAACGGCAGCGGTAAGACCACATTAATCAAAATTATGAACGGTCTGCTTACTCCTACTGCCGGAGAAATCTATGTAAAGGAATTTCCTGTGGGAGTTGCTTCTAAGAAAATCATTTCTTATCTGCCGGACCACACTTATTTAGGAGGCAGCATGCGGGTCAACGAAATCATTGCCTTCTTCAAAGACTTTTATGAGGATTTTGAAGAAGAACGTGCCTACGATATGCTGGAAAAATTAAATATCAACCCAAAACAAAAATTAAAAACCATGTCTAAAGGTACAAAGGAGAAGGTACAGCTGATTCTGGTAATGTCCCGCCGTGCCGACCTTTATGTCTTAGACGAACCGATTGCCGGTGTAGACCCTGCGGCAAGAGATTACATTTTAAACACAATTATTACCAATTATGATGAACATGCCAGCATTTTGATTTCTACACATCTCATTGCTGACATTGAAAATATCTTAGATCAGGTAATCTTCATCAAAAACGGACAGATTGTAAGAAACTCCTCCGTAGAAAGCATCCGTGAGGAAGAAGGCAAATCCGTAGATGCATTATTCCGGGAGGTGTTCAAATGTTAGGAAAATTAATCAAACATGAATTTAAGGAAACTTCAAAACTGATGCTTCCGCTTTATTTGGTATTGGTGGTTATAACTATCTTAGGACGTATTGTTGCCCAGTCCATTATGATTTCTGGAAATGCAGACAGTTCTACGATTATGGCAATTTTTAATATCCTTTCCGTATTTGTCTATGTAGTGGGTCTGATTGTAATATCCATTGCCTCCTACATTTATCTGATTATGCGGTTTTACAAAAACCTGTTTTCCAACGAAGGCTACCTGATGCACACTCTGCCGGTAACCTCCTGGCAGCTTTTAATCAGTAAACTGGTAACAGCTTTTATTTGGTTCATTTCAGAAACCATTTTAATATTTTTAAGTATCTTCTGCATTTTTGCCAACAACTATGTCTTTGAAGAAATTTCTAAGTTCCTTAACGCTTACGGCGGATTTGACGGACTTACCAGAACCTTCTGCGGCATGGGTGGAGTACAAACCGTTTTATATTTTGTACTCTTCCTGATCATCAGTTGCCTTTCCGGTATTCTGCTTCCTTATGTAAGCATTTGTATCGGTCAGTTGTGGCAGAAACACAAAGTAGCAGGCTCTTTCCTGAGTTTCTTTGGAATCTCTTTCCTGTTACAGCTTTTCAGCAGTACTTACACCGCATTTTCTATGAACAGTATCGATGCTTCACAGGAAGTAGTTTTCCTTATGAAAACTTATAATTTAGGCATGCTCAGCAGTGCCGTGGTTGCAGTGGCAGCTTTCATAGGCAGCGGTCTTCTGATGAAGAAAAAAGTCAATCTGGATTAAATAAAGGTTTAAAAAATTAAAGGTTCCAACTTTTACTAAAAAGTAAAGGTTAGAACCTTTTTCTTATTTTGACCTATAAATATTATATCCTCTATATGGTAATCAGCTCATACTGATCTGTTCCCAATCCAATCTTTACCGCATGAGAGATACAGGATTTCCATTCTGTATCCGGGTGGGTCATATGGAAATGGTCATGTTCTTCGCAGTTCTCATGTTTTTTCAGATTCTCGCCCAGAATACTGTTCTCCACCGGAGTCATCTGATTACACAAATCCGCACACGCCTGATCCAATGCCACCGGATCAAAGGACGCCAACATTCCCACATTCGGGATAATCGGAATATCATTTTCCGCATGACAGTCACAGTTTGGCGAAACATCACAGATTAAAGACACATGGAAACACGGGCGGTCTTTGCAGACAGCCAGACTATATTCTGCCATTTTATAATTCAACATGGCAATAGAATCACTGAAATCTGCGGAAATAGCATCCTTCGGACAGACTGCAAGGCAACGTCCACAGCCCACACATTTCTCATGGTCAATGGCAGCTTTTCCCTCTGCTATCTGAGGTGCACCGTGGGCACAGATTTTTCCGCAGGCACCACAACCCACACAGGCGTTTTGGTTGACACTAGGTTTTCCGTCACAGTGCTGCTCCATCTTCCCGGCTCTGGAACCGCAGCCCATTCCGATATTTTTCAGTGTTCCTCCGAATCCCGCCATCTCATGACCTTTGAAGTGGGTCAGGGAAATAAAAATATCCGCATCCATGATAGCATGTCCGATTTTGGCTTCCTTTACATACTCTCCGTCAATGGGTACTAAGGTCTCATCCGTTCCCTTTAAGCCGTCTCCTATGATGACATGGCATCCGGTCTGATAAGGAGAAAATCCATTGACATAGGCTGTCTCCAGATGATCCAATGCATTCTTCCTGCTTCCCACATACAGGGTATTGCAGTCGGTTAAAAACGGTTTTCCACCCAGTTCCTTCACATAATCTGCCACAACTCTGGCATAATTCGGTCTTAAAAACGCCAGATTTCCATATTCTCCAAAATGAATCTTGATGGCAGCATATTTGTCTTGAAAATCAATGTTTTCAAAGCCTGCGGTCTTCATCAGACGGTGCAGCTTCTGCAATAAATTTTCATTGCCCGTTGCCTTAAAAGATGTAAAATATACTTCTGATTTTTGCATATGGTCTCTCCTCCTTCACTCTGCCGAAAACAGGAGTCCATGCTACGCATGAACCCCTGCTCTTATCAATGGTTTTTTATTTTCCGCTGAGATATTCATCAATACCTTTCGCTGCTGCTTTTCCTGCACCCATTGCAAGGATAACTGTTGCAGCTCCCGTTACGGCATCACCACCGGCGTATACGCCTTCTTTTGTGGTTTTTCCGTTGTTCTCGTCTGCTACGATACATTTCCATTTGTTTACATCCAGTCCCTCAGTGGTGGAGGAAATCAACGGATTCGGAGATGTTCCCAGAGACATAATAACGGTATCCAGTTCTAAATCAAATTCGGAGCCTTTGATTTCTACCGGTCTTCTTCTTCCGGAAGCATCCGGCTCGCCCAGTTCCATCTTAATACAGGTCATACCTTTCACCCATCCGTTTTCGTCTACTAAGATTTCCACCGGATTGGTCAGCAAATCAAAGATAATACCCTCTTCTTTTGCATGATGTACTTCTTCCACTCTCGCCGGAAGCTCTTCCTCGCTTCGACGATATACGATGTGAACCTCAGCACCCAGTCTCAATGCCGTTCTTGCCGCATCCATAGCAACGTTACCGCCACCTACAACGGCTACTTTTTTGCCCTTCATAATCGGTGTGTCATACTCATCCTTAAAAGCTTTCATCAGATTGTTACGGGTCAGGAACTCGTTGGCAGAAAATACGCCGTTTGCCTGCTCTCCCGGAATGCCCATAAATTTCGGAAGTCCGGCACCGGAACCGATGAATACTGCTTCAAAGCCTTCCTCATCCATCAATTCATCAATGGTCGTAGCCTTTCCGATAACTACGTTGGTCTCAATCTTAACACCTAAGGCTTTTACATTCTCAATCTCTTTTGCCACTACATCACTCTTTGGCAGACGGAATTCAGGAATACCATAGATTAATACGCCGCCCGGCTCATGCAGTGCCTCAAAAATGGTTACATCATAGCCCATCTTTGCCAAATCTCCGGCACAGGTCAGACCTGCAGGACCGGAACCGATAACAGCCACCTTGTGACCGTTCATCTTCTCTGCTTTCTCCGGTTTAATGCCGTTCTCTCTTGCCCAATCGGCTACGAATCTCTCTAATTTACCAATGGAAATCGGTTCTCCCTTGATACCACGGATACATTTTCCTTCACACTGGCTTTCCTGCGGGCAGACACGTCCACAAACTGCCGGCAGTGCGGAAGATTTTCCGATGACTTTGGAAGCCTCCTCAAAATTTCCATCCTTAACCTGCTCGATAAATGCAGGGATGTTAATGGATACCGGACAGCCCTCGATACATTTTGCATTCTTACAGTTGATGCAGCGGGATGCCTCCTCCATTGCCTCTTCTTTGTTATATCCTAAACATACTTCGTCGAAGTTTGTTGCTCTTACCTTTGGTTCCTGCTCTCTGACAGGAGTCTTCTTTAATACATCCATTATTTGTCACCTCCACAATGTCCGCATCCGCCGTGATGGGTGTCGCCTTCCTGAAGCTTGAGCATTGCTCTTCCCTCTTCTGTCTTATACATCTGCTGTCTCTTCATTGCCTGATCGAAATCTACCAGATGACCGTCAAATTCCGGTCCGTCTACACAGGCAAATTTCACCTCATCACCTACGGTCAGACGGCATGCTCCGCACATTCCGGTACCGTCTACCATTATCGGGTTCATGGATACTATGGTCGGTATCTCTAATTTTTTCGTCAAAAGACAGACGAATTTCATCATAATCATTGGTCCGATAGCAACACATACATCATAATTCTTACCCTCTTTTACCAGGTCCTCAATGACTGTGGTTACCATACCGGAACGTCCATATGTACCGTCATCTGTGGTTACATACAGATTTCCTGCTACTGCTTCCATCTCTTTTTCCAGAATCAGCATATCTTTGGTTTTAGAACCAACAATGACATCCACATCTATTCCGTTTTCACGCATCCACTTTACCTGTGGATATACCGGAGCAGCTCCTACACCGCCGGCTACGAAAAGAATCTTTTTCTTCTTTAACTCTTCTACATCTTCACTACAGAACTCAGACGGACAGCCCAACGGACCTACAAAGTCACGGAACGCATCTCCTACCTCCAAAGCTGTCATTCTCTGTGTGGAAGCTCCCACCACCTGAAATACGATGGTAACTGTTCCTGCCTCTTTGTCATAGTCACAGATAGTAAGAGGAATTCTCTCACCCTCTTCATCGATTTTCACGATAATAAATTGTCCCGGCAGACAGGATTTTGCCACTCTAGGTGCCTTTACATCCATCAGATAAATTTTATCTGCCAGCTTCTCCTTTTTTACAATTGGATACATAGTTTCCTCCCATTTCATTATTTGGATTAGAAAATCAAGGCCTGTATCCCTTAACTTTCCATCTCCTGTTTTCTCCTGTATAACAACCTTATGATACTAAATTTTAAGCTATTCCGCAACAGCCTTCGGAAAAAATGTACATTTCAAAAAAAAGTAAATTTATCCAATAATCATGGTTTTTTTCTCAAAAAGCCTTAATTTCCACACTCAATACTGATTTCATTAAAGGTCTTTAAAATGTCATCCACCTGAATCGCTGCTTTTTCCGTTCCCGCTTTATCTATGATGGCATTTCCCTGATGCATCATAATCAGCCGATTTCCGTATTCTACCGCATACCGCAGATTGTGGGTTACCATGATGGTGGTAACCTTCTTTTCTTTTACAATCTTGTCTGTCAGTTCCATAATCAATTCCGCTGTTTTCGGGTCAAGGGCCGCTGTATGTTCATCCAAAATCAAAAACTCAATAGGATTCATGGTTGCCATCAGAAGTGCTAAGGTCTGACGCTGACCACCGGAAAGGGCGCCCACCTTTGTTTCCATCTGATTTTCCAGTCCTAAGTTCAAATCCCGAAGCATCTCCCGGTACTGTTCCGCTCTCGCTTTATTGACTCCTCTTCCCAGTCCATATCCTTTTCCTTTGTTGTCTGCGATGGACATATTTTCCAGAATCGTCATGCTGGGACAGGTTCCCTTCGCCGGATCCTGATATACCCTGCCAATTTTCCGGTGACGGATATAGTCTTTTTTATTTACAATATCTGCTCCGTTTACCAAAATGGCACCGGAATCCACCGGGATGGTTCCACAGATAATATTCAGCATAGAGGTTTTCCCCGAGCCGTTACTTCCCACCACTGACACAAATTCTCCGTCCCTAATGGTCAGGTTAAAATCTTCAAAGAGACACAGCTCATTTACTGTTCCCGGATTATAATTTTTATTGATATTTTTTAATTCAAGCATTGTTTTTCACCTTCTTCTTTCTATCCATGCTGGCCACTAAAATAATAAGGAAGAGAATTGCTGTTACCAGTTTCAAATCCGTGGACTGCAAGCCAAAGCTGATGGCAATGGCAACGCAGGCTTTATAGATGATAGAGCCTATGACAACGCTGGTGGTTACACGGAAAAAGGTTACTTTTTTGAAAAGACTGGTTCCGATAATGACGCTGGCAAGACCAATTACCACAGTTCCGGTTCCCATGGATACATCAAAGTATCTCTGCTGCTGGGTATAGATGCAACCACTTAAGGTTACCAGTCCGTTTGCAATGGCAAGACCTGCAATTTTTACCAATCCCTTATCCACGCCCATGGAAGTTACTATGGTGTCATTATCTCCCACTGCCCTGAGAAGAAATCCAGATTTTGTACTCATGTACCAGTCCAGCAAGAATTTCATTACCAATGTAATGACAAGAACGATTACCACCGTACTGAAGGTTGCTGCTTTCCCTTTAAAAATACTGTTGACCAAATCGTTGTCAAAGATGGTTTTCTCCGTATAAATCGGCAGATTGGCACGTCCCGCAATTCTCAGATTGACGGTATACAATGCCGTCATCATAATGATTCCCGACAACAAATCCCGCACCTTTAATTTTACATGGATAATTCCTGTCAAAACTCCCACAAAAGCTCCCGCTGCAAAGGATACAAACAACGTAATGACCGGGTTTATTCCTTTTGTTATCATAACAGCCGTGATGGCAGCCCCCAAAGGGAAGCTGCCGTCTACGGTTAAATCCGGAAAATCCAGAATTTTATATGTGATATATACGCCTAATGCCATGATGGCATAAATCATGCCTTGTTCTAACACACTTAATACTAGTGCCACGTTATTACCTCCAAGCTTTTCATCCGTTTTTATTCTACGGTAATCTCCGTAAATGTTTCTGCCGCACCGGAAATATAATCTGCATCCAGCTGCATGCCGATTTTATCTGCTGCCGCTGTGTTGACATAGAGTGCGGAATCTGCATTTTTGATATACTCGGTTTCCTCTGCGGTTGCCTCACCCTTTAAAATTTTTGCTGCCATGGCTCCGGTCTTTTTGCCCAGTTCAAAGTAGTCAATACCCATAGCTGCTACACAGCCTGCTTTTACCTGCTCTATCTCACTTCCGAATACCGGGATGTTTTTGGCATTTGCTTTTTCGATTACGGTCTGTAATGCCTGAACTACGGTATTGTCGGTAAGATTACAGATACAATCTACTTTTCCCACTAAATCGGAAGCTGCCAAATCCACATCTGCAATGGTGTTGATTCCGGTATCTACAATTTCAAATCCATATTCTCCGGCTTTTTCTTTATACTCTTTGATGGTGCTGACAGAGTTTGCTTCGCTTGTGGTATACAGAATACCGATTTTCTTTGCCTCCGGCATCATAGCACGAATCATTTTTAACTGTTCTTCCACCGGAAGTAAATCGCAGGAACCGGTTACATTCCCTGCATTCGCTCCATCTTTTTTGACAAGGCCTGCTCCCACCGGGTCAGATACTGCTGTATAGACTACCGGAATATCTGCTTTCATACAGGAGTTGTAAGCACTCATAGCACTCGGAGTTGCAATGGCACACACCAAATCTACTTTTTTGGATACATAACTGTCTGCAATGGTTCCGGCTGTTCCTGTATCTGTCTGTGCATTGTCATAATATACTTTCAGATTTTTATCCTCTTCGATACCTGCTTCTTTTAATCCCTCTAAGAATCCTTCTCTACAGTTATCCAGAGAACCATGCTCTGCAAACTGTGAAATACCGATGGTATATTCCGCCTTATCGGATTTGGAACTGCTGTCGCTGCCGCAGCCTACAAGTGCTGTTGCTGCAAGTTCCATTGTCATCATTACTGCCAATACTCTTTTTTTCATTTTCTTTACCTCTTTCTTTCTGCCTTCTGGCTGGTTGATTTGTCCAGAACAAACGCAGTCGCAATCGTCAATGCTTTCCGCTTATCCAAAGGATTTTCCTATTAAAAAACAAAGTGGGCAAGCCCACATCATCTCCCCACCCCTCACTCATGAGAGGGCTCGCACACTTTGTGTGCCGAGCGTGGTCAGCTTTAGCTGACATCTTCCTCTCACGCGAGTGCACATCCTCGCGGAGCGTTTTTGTTTAATAGGAAATTCAAAGGAATTTCCTATTAAACAAAAAACCGCCTCAAGCTATTGCTTGAGACGGTGATAAAATCTATCATCGCGGTACCACTCAAATTGACGAATGTCCTCTCTGTCATGCACTATCATACATGCCTCATTGATAACGGGTTTGGTTCCCGGCACACCCTACTAGCTATCTCTTCAGGCTACCCTCAAAAGTCCATTCAACGAATCCTTCCGTACTGCAATCCCACCATCTGCAGCTCTCTGCAACTTCAGTAAAACGTCTACTACTCTTTTTCAACGGTTTGTTCTATCTGTAATATAGACTAATACTTTTTGAACCATTTGTCAAATAGTATTTTATCAAAAAATCCTTCCTCTCCGGTTTTCCGGCTTGTCTTCTTCTCCTGTGGCTCTGCATCCTCTGTCTGTCCCGAATTATCCGCAGTCTTTGAATTAGAGCCAGACTGTCCCTTATCATGTGTATTCGACGGTTCCCCGCTGCCTTTTGTCTCCACAATCAAATCTATGGATACCATGTCGCTGGCAGATTCCTTGCAGCCCCGAAGGTCTAAGACTCCACATTCTCCGTCCCCGATACGGATTCCTCAAAGACTTTCAGACTATATGCTCCCGGAGAAACGCTTCCGCTTTCCCCTTTAATTCTGTTTACCGAAAATCCTTCCCCATCCTGCAGCGTCAGTTTCCATGCATCTACATAACTACCGGAACCGGTACGCCGAAAGGTCTGTGCCTTATCAGCATTACTCTTTGACGTGAACAAAATAGAGGAAGTATCCAGATTCAAGGCAGAGGCGACACCGATACTATTCATATTTGAATACGGCACATAAAAATATGATATTCATAATCGTAATATACCAAATTCGTCTGCGTATTATCTGTTGTATCACTTATTACGCAATTGGAACGTATCCAATAATTAGCTAAACCATCTCTATTTCCCGCCACTCCCAATGTCTTTGCATATGAGGTATAAACTATTGCCGGACTCATGGTTCCCGCCTGGCTCCAACAGCCATAATGATAGAAACCATAGGCGGCTGTGTCCAGTTCCTCTGCACTGGACAGGAAAATCTTATCTCCTATAAGTGCCGGTGATAAAAAGTTAATGAACATATCTTCCTCAGAATAATCCAAAGAACTTCCTTCCGGCTTTGTGGTGGATTTGATAGCAGCCTGCTCTGTCGGACTAAACGCCGTATTTAAGAAACCTCCCGGAGTATATGTATATCCCGCATTCTGCTCGTATGCCTCTGAGTTCAACCATTTTCTGATATTACTTCCTTCCCATGAGGTCTCTCCATCTTCCGAAAACAAAACTCTGTCTAAGACTCTATCTAACATAAGCAGCAGACTATCTCCATTGGTATCTCCATTGCTGTCATTTTCCGTGCTTAAAACACACCATTTTATGGCTGACTTCTCATCTAAGGTATCCACCTTCTCGTCTCCATTGGTATCACTATCCTGCCAGTATTTTCCCAGATACACATAGCTTCCACTCCACGCATCTGTAGCTGCACCCGGCTGGTTTGGATTGGTAATCCCCGGAATTATTCCATTATTATTTAGATTTACTTCCCTTACTGTCGGTACTTCCGCCGCCTATGCGGTTTTCGTACTGCTTCTTATCGGTAACAACATACTCCCTACTAAAACCAAAGATAAAACGATGGCTACTTTTCCCTTTGTTTTTGCTTTTGTACGCATAACATTCCCCCTTAAGTATCTTGTAACCTTTTTTTATTATAATAAATTTTTTCTCTATTCATAAGAAAATTTGGTGCTTTTTTCTTATAAAAATCAATATCTTTTCTTTGCAAAAAACCGCCTCTGCTACATCCTATTTTTAGATGCGGCAGAGGCTGTAGGATTTGTGAAAGAATTTTTCAACTGTAATTTAGAATAAAACCATTATACAAACAATTACAATTGCGGTGCTTATTAATGTCCCTAATAAATAGTATTCCGCAAATTCTTCACTTTTTACAATTCTATCATATCTTGCTATGGATTTTGCTGTCAAAACAAGTCCTATTGCAGAATATTGGTTCATAGACATTAAAATAAGCATTATAACTCTTTCAACTGTTCCCACAAAACGACCTGCATTATTATCTTCTTTTGATTCCTTTTCTTTATTTTGGGGCTTATATGTTCCTATCAATTTTTGTATTAATATGTTTGCCGGTTTATGTATCATTAATAATGCTAAAATCCATGTGGCTACTAACATTTCAGAAATTCCGACAGTATCAGAAAAATTTGCAATAAAATCCATTTTATCAAAAGAAATATTTTTATTTGTCATATAGTAAGCAATTCCCATTAAGCAAATTAAATGAAACAGCTGATCAATCAAAAATATATTTCTTTCCTTTTTCTTCCTCTTATTGCAATTCTTCTCCAATATCTTTACATAATAATATTTACTTATATCAATCATTAAGTGAAATATTGATACAACTGCATCCATAATTAAAATCTTAAAAGACATAACCGGAATACTAACGACGGATACTGAAAAAAAGTAAATCAGACAATGTATCAACACCCAACTTACTTGCTTCTCTTTCTTTTGTGCCATATTACTTGTTTGTACATAAAAATCCCCTACAATATGTCCTAACAATAGTAATATCATATATTTTTTAAACATATTATTTACCTATCTCCCCAAGTATATCATTTACAGAATCTATTGCATCTTTGTATGCATAATAATTTCCATTGTTTAACCCTCTTTGTACAGAGGACTGCGTAATTCCCAATCTTTTTGCACAATCTGATTGACTTCCCTTGTATTTTCTATAATCCATTATGATTTCCCTTTGTCTATCTGTCCAGTTACTTTGTATAACAGTCATCAAAGAAAATATTGTATTTAACATCTCTGCTATTTTATTTTTTTCCTCTGCAATCTTAATTTTTATATCTGCTGATTGTTTTCTATTTTTCAACTCCTCTTGTTTCAAGCTCTCTATCGCACTCCGAGCCATATAATATCCCGGTCCATCTGCTCCAATTGCCATTTCAGCATTAATATTCGTAGTAATTTCACCAACTCCAATTCCAAATCGAATGATAATCGGATACATTTTCATCTGAATATCCTGAATGATGTTAAGGACATTTTCACCTCCTCTTAGTAATCCTTGGAACTCATCTCCGAGTGTTATCATAAATTTAGCTGATATATCCTTCTCATATTTCTTATTTACTTGTTCTAATACTCGTCTTAATTTTTCTTGCACACTTTTTCTGTCCGTGATTTTTTTTGATTTTTTTATATCGCCAATGATAGCAATATAGGGATTATATGAAAAAGAAAAAAGCATTTTCCACCTCCATTTTTGTTTTATTATAACTGATTATTAAATTTTTTTCAATTAATTATGCATTTATAGATGCATTTTTTGGTTTTATGCATTTATGAATGCATTTTTTGGTTTTATGCATTTATGAACACATTTTTCATTTTATATGCTTGTCAATCAAAACTGCCTAAAGCTACTGCTTAAGACGGTAATTTTACCACCATAGTCCTAACTGGACTATATCCATTTTATGATAGTTTTTGCTTTATCTCCCTGACATCGGTTTGCAGTCCACGCACCATAACGCTCAATACCTCCAATTCACTATTGAGTATCACAATTCATAAAGCTTTCTTGTCAACCCCAACTGTCTTTTTACTATCCTCTGAATACTCTCGCAGATTTCATTCTCAATCCCAAATCTAATTTTTCACTGTCCGTCATACTATTTGTTCCCCCCTTTGTCCGATTTTGAACCAAGCATAGCATGAGAACTTTTTTCGTCTATGTGCAGAATTTATAAATGACCCCTTAAAAAAAGAGGTCATTTTTTACATTCAGAACTTTTTGTTAACTATCTCAAATCCTATAAACTTTAATTAAAGTATACCAGCTCATCTTCCGGTTTCTCTGCCGGTTTAATTTCCACCGGATACAGCACCGGACCCTTTCCACGGTACTCTTTTGCAAATTCCACCCGAACCTCTGCGGTAATTTCAATCCATGATTTGTGGGCAACTTTATCGGAATCCGGGTATTTACATTTGAAGCCGATAAAAGTGATGTCCTCCACACAGCAGGTCATGGCAAAACGTCCCGGCACAAAGGTTCCTTTCTTCATTTTTGCCGGATTATATACCAATGCCAAAAACTTTACTTTTTTTCCGTCATATTTCTTAGGATTGTCCATAGCATCCAGATACCACAATCCGTAATCTGCATCGGACAGTTCTATCAAATCCACGTCTGTATCAAAAGGAACATCTTCTAACTCCCGCTCATCCAAAGTTCCGTCTGTCCGCTCATAGACAATCTGTGCTTTTCGGTTTAATGCTTTGACATTTCTTCGGAATTTCTCCCGTGGAGTGTCATCATCACAGCGGTTAAAGATTACCACATCCGCATCAAAAAGCTGCTCCATAATCATGGTACGCATATTATTCAGATACATCTCAAAGGTTGTGGCGTCTGCGGTTGCCAATGACTGCACCAATACCCAGTCCTTTGGCATCGGGGTTTCTTTGAAGGTGTCCATACCCCAGGTTCCGTTATATTCCACAAATACTACCTTGGGGTGATAGGTGTCCTGCACCTTTTGCAAAAACTCTGCCGTATACTCTTCTTCCTCATCTACGGTTACCAGACTCATATTAATCTTTTCCAGTTGTGCCTCATCATATTCGATTTCTCCATCCTCACAGGCGATGATTACTCCTTTTTCATCCTCTGTGAAATCATTTTCCAACAGGGTTTCCAGAATCAGCGAGGTTTTTCCGCTGTCCATAAAACCTGTAAATAAATATACCGGTATCTCTTCCACGTGAGAGCCTCCTTCCGTATCCCTGCTCTTTTAAGCAAGTCCAAACAATGTCTCTAATTTATGCTCGTCAATATTGGTTCCGATGACGCAGAGTCTTCCTGTATAATCCGGCTCTCCGCTGCGAATTTCGTATTCTCCTGATACCATGTCAAAGTAAATCCATGTACCGTCCTCTGCCGGAACCATTCCCTTTGCACGCAATACAATTCCGTAATCCTCTGTATCACAGAAGGCTTTTAAGATATCTTCGATAGTTTCTTTTGTGTATTTGTGAGGTGTCTCTTTCCCCCAGCTTGTAAATATCTCATCTGCGTGATGATGACCGTGGTCATGGTCGTGATGATGTTCATGGTCATGATGATGCTCGTGGTCGTGATGATGTTCATGTTCATGGTCATGGTCATGTCCGTGGTCGTGGTCGTGATGATGCTCATGGTCATGGCATCCGCAGGTGCAATCCTCGCCATGCTCATGGTCGTGATGATGTTCCTCTGTATGGTGTGCCTCCGCCATCATCTCTGCTTCCATATTGTTCTGTCCCTCAATTACCTTGAGAATCTGACTTCCCTTGATTTCATCCCAAGGTGTAGTAATAATTGCTGCCTTAGGATTCAACTCCTGAATCTGCTTTACACAAAGCTCCAACTGTGCCTCTGTGGTCTTCTGGGTTCTGCTGAGTACAACCGTGGTGGCATACTTAATCTGGTTATTAAAAAATTCGCCGAATGCCTTCATCTGTTTGGATGCTTTCAATGCATTTACCACTGTAACCAATGCGTTCAGTTTTACATCCTGCTCTTTCTCAATATCAATCACCGATTTCATAACATCTGAGAGTTTACCAACGCCGGACGGCTCGATTAAAATGCGGTCAGGATGGAATTTCTGAATAACCTCATTCAGATTCTTTCCGAAATCTCCTACTAATGAGCAGCAGATACATCCGCTGTTCATTTCCGTAATCTCAATGCCGGCATCCTTCAAAAATCCTCCGTCAATGCCCACTTCACCAAATTCATTCTCAATCAGTACAATTTTTTCTCCCTGATATACTTCATCTATCATTTTCTTTATCAATGTAGTCTTTCCTGCTCCCAAAAAACCGGAAATAATATCAATCTTTGTCATGTGAATCTCTCCTTTTCTTTTCTGCTTCTTTCATTATACTCCCTCTGTCAAGACAAGCTTAACTCTCAAACTGCATACTGTACAGTCCTTCATAAATTCCCTTTTTCTCCATCAGCTCCTGATGGGTACCTTCTTCCTCAATTCCCTTTTCTGTCAAAACCAATATCTTTTTCGCATTTCGGATAGTGGACAACCGATGTGCAATAACAAAAGTGGTACGGTCTTTCGCCAGTTTCTCCAAGGATTCCTGCACCACCCGCTCACTTTCGTTGTCAAGGGCCGAGGTTGCCTCATCAAAAATCAGAATCGGTGGGTTTTTCAAAAATACCCTTGCAATGGAAAGCCGCTGTTTTTGACCACCGGAAAGCTTCACGCCTCTTTGTCCGATATCTGTGTCATATCCGTCCGGCAGATTCATAATAAATTCATGAGCATTGGCGTTCTTTGCCGCCTCTATGACTTCCTCTTTTGTTGCCCCCGGTTTTCCATAGGCAATATTGTCATACACGGTTCCCACAAAAAGATAGACATCCTGCTGCACGATTCCGATATGGTCCCGCAGACTCTTTAATGTCAAATCTCTTACATCCTTACCGTCAATCTTGACACTTCCTCCGGTGACATCATAAAATCTCGGAATCAGATTGCACAAGGTGGTCTTTCCTGCTCCCGAGGAACCCACCAACGCAAGGTATTCTCCCGCATCCACATGCAAATCAATATGACTCAGTACTTTTTCGGAGTTTTCCTCATATCGGAAGGATACATTTTCAAAATCGATGGTTCCCCTTACATTCTCTAACACTTCGCTTCCCTGACTGTCCTGAATATCCGGCTCAATGGCAAGTATTTCCTGAAACCGCTCGTAACCGGAATATCCATTCTGAAACATCTCTGCAAAATCAATCATGGTTCGGACCGGATCGGTCATAATGCTGATATACAGCAGGAAAGTTACCAAATCCGTGACACTGACTTGGGCTTTTGTAATCAGGATTCCTCCTGTTACCAGAACAATAACCGTAATCATATTGATAAAAGCGGTCAATCCCGAATGATAACCTCCCATGTATAGATAACTGTTCTTTTTTGCATCTAAAAATCCGTCATTTCCCTTTTTGAACTTTTCTTCCTCCACCGCTTCGTTGGCAAAGGATTTTACCACACGGATTCCCGACAGATTATCCTCAATCTGTGCATTAATTTCCGCTATCTTCACACGGTTTCTGGAAAATGCCCGTTTCATTTTCTTATTAAAAAACCACGCATACAGAAACATGAAGGGTATCAGTGCAAAGGCAGCCAGTGTCAGCTTCGGACTGATGGTAAATAAGATAATAAAGGCTCCCACGAATTTCATTACCGAAATCACCACATTTTCAGGACCATGGTGTAAAAGCTCTGTGATGTCAAACAAATCGGAGGTAATTCTGGACAGTAGCTGTCCCACCTTCTGATTGTCATAAAAAGAAAAAGGAAGCTTCTGATAATGGGCAAATATCTCCGCTCTCATATCGTATTCAATTTTGGCTCCCATTACATGACCGTAGTTGGCAATAAAATAATTACAGTAACATTGAAACAATATCAATCCCGTCATTAAAAGTCCCAGCTTCAAAATGGTCTGCAAGGCTTCCTCCGGTGCAAAATAAATAACCGTTGAGGTAATATAGCGGACCACCAACGGAATCAGCAGCGTGATAATAGATGCTAAAATAGCAAAAAACATATCTGCATAAAAAATCTTTTTATATGGTTTATAATAATCTCGCATTCGTTTCTTTTTCTGCATATTCTTTTCCTCACTTCCAAAAGTTAATCATACCTTCTTTTTGCCTCGATTGCAAGCATGTGCTATACTCTTTTTAAGAAATGGAAAGGAGTATCACATATGAGTCCAAAACAAACCTTTTATGAAAATCAGGCAGCCACTATCATTGCCAATTTAGAAAAACGTCAGATGGATGGATTTTACTGTCCAACGAAAGAGGATGCTGTAAAAAAAGTCATGGAACTGATTCCGGCAGAATCCACCGTCAACTTCGGCGGCTCCATGACTTTGGGGGAAAGCGGTGTCATGGATGCTTTGACCTCCCGCAAGGACATTACCCTCTATGACCGTTCCAAAGCCTCCTCCCCGGAAGAGATACAGGAGATTTACCGCAAGGCATTTTTCTGCGATTACTATCTGATGAGTACCAATGCCATTACCATGGATGGCGAGCTGGTAAACATCGATGGAACCGGAAACCGTGTATCTGCTCTGATTTTCGGTCCTTCTAACGTACTAATTATCTGCGGCATGAACAAAGTGGCACTTCATGAAGAGGATGCCATCCTGCGGGCAAGAAACTATGCCGCTCCGCCAAACTGCAACCGTTTGAACCGCAATACCCCTTGTGCTAAAACCGGATACTGTGCCGACTGTCTCTCCCCGGACTGTGTCTGCAATCACACGGTAATTACCAGAAGAAGCGGAACACCGGGCAGAATCAAGGTTCTTCTCGTAGGCGAAGAGCTGGGTTATTAAATGAAATTGTCAAAAAAAGCCATCTTAGATGTGTATAATTTCTATTGTCAGAAGTTATATTGTATCACAGTTTTGATAAAAGCATATTTCTAAATCATCTCACAAAATCCGGAATTTTCACGAATCTGCGGCTGAAAGATGTTATTATTTATGTCTTTTCAACGCCTGTACAGTCCACGTGAGATGTCCGCCGATGGAAAACATTTTCGGGAACTTTTGTGTAGCATTTACATAGATGTCCGAGCAAAACGTAACCGCAGCATCAGACTGTTTGAGAATCGTTCTATCGTGTTCTTAATAATAGAACGGTTCGAGTTTCTGATGCTGCGGTTTTATAACGTCTGTGAGGACGTCTATTTAATGCAGCTAAAAAGTTCGCGTTTTTGTTTTCCTTCGGTCGGACATCACTTGTGGACAGTGCAGTCGGTGAAAGAGACATAAAACATAGTTTCAGCCGCAGATTCTAAAAATGCTCGGATTTTGTTCGAAAAGATTTTAAATATGCTTTTACCGAAACTGCAATACAACAAAAATTCTTGTAATAGAAATTATACACATCTAAAATACTTGTTTTTTGACAATTTCATTTAAACTTCTTAACGGTATATATCCGCAATCAGCTCTATACACTTCTCATATCCTAAGACACTGCTGTTTAAGGTCAGTGCATAATTTTTGACATTTTCCCACTCTCTATCGGTATAATATTTGTAATGAACACTTCTCTTTTTGTCCATATCCTTGATTCTTTTTTCCGCCTCTGCCGGAGAAACCTGACAGATTTCCTGAATCCGTTCTATCTTTTCTTTCTTTTCTCCATGGATAAAAATATTGATACAATCTTCCCGGTCTTTTAAGATATAATCCGCACATCGTCCCACAATCACGCAGGGTTCACGCTCTGCCAGCTCCATGATAATGTCCCTCTGCACTTTATAGAGGTAATCATCTGTGGAAGAACCGAGGCTGTCTCTTCCCACAAAGGCATAGGCAAACAGACTTTTTGTTGGAGAATACTCTCCCTTTTTTTCTATAAAGTCTTGAGAAAATCCGGTGGCTTCTGCCGTTTTTGCAATGATTTCTTTATCATAATAAGCAATTCCCAGCTTTTTTGCCGTCTCTTCTCCAATATATCTTCCGCCGCTGCCAAACTCACGGCTGATGGTAATAATTCTGTTTTTCATTTTTACCCCTCCAGTCCTTCAATGGTAGTGTCAAAAACTACCTGTTTTTTATTGTTTAAATCTATTAAAAACCTTG
>CATWDJ010000023.1:0-33639 GCA_958349535.1 uncultured Lachnospiraceae bacterium | reverse complement strand
GAAAGGTGGCTCTCGCCACACCGGACAGGCGGCTCCGCCGCAACGTAATATTCAGTTTTTATGTCCTTCTATGCCAGCTCTTTTCGTGACAGGCGGGAAGGACGGTATATGAAGACAGTTAGTTACAAAGATCCGTATGAACCACTTCCTGTGGTCATACAGATTGAGGACGATGATGAGGAAGGCTTGGAGGAGATATTGGCATTCCTAAATGATGATGCAAGGCTGACGCAGAACATGGAACGAAAGGAACGATACCACACGAAGTATCACTTGGAAGGTCTTATCTATGAGGGACTTGATTATGCATCGAAGGAAGACCTGGAAGCAGATGTGGAGATGAGTGAGGAGGAGAAGCTGATTGATGCTTGGCTGCGAGAAAATCTTACGGAGGTGCAATATCAAAGGTTCAAGCTTTTTATGGAAGGTTTATCCATACGTGATATAGCAAAAACAGAGGGTATTGATTACAGTTCTGCGAATGAGTCTATCAAGGCATCACAGAAAAAGCTTAAGAAAATTTGTGGAAATACCCCATCAAAATGTCCTTTCAAATCTCCGTATAGTGAGAACAAAAGAAAGGAGGAATAAGCCAATGTATGAGAAACTACCGCAGGAATTAAAGGACTATCCATATTTCTGTGGATGGAAGTATGAGACCAGAAATGGCAGCAGGACAAAGGTTCCAAAGTCTGTAAAAGGTCATAATGCGGATAACAGTAATCTTGATGATTTCTGTAGCTTCTCTGAAATTATAGGTCATATGGATAAGTATGATGGCATCGGTATTGCTATTGCTGGTGATATGGCTGCTATTGATATCGACCATTGCATTGAGGATGGAGTGCTATCTGATATGGCAGAGGAAATTGTATCAAAGGTCAATACATATACAGAGATAAGTCCATCTGGTACAGGCATTCGTTTGATTGGTAAGACGCATGGATTTGCTTATGACAGAGAGAAATATTACATCAACAATCGTAAGTATGGTCTTGAGGTTTATGCATCAAGGGATAAAGGTCAGTTTGTCACCATAACAGGAAATGCAATCAATGATTTGTCAATCAGGAATATCACAGATGTGCTTCCGGACATTCTTGATAAATATATGCTTCGTCCTGATACCAACAGACCAAAGTGTTCCATTGATGCACCGGGAAGCTTCTTAACAGATGAAGAGGTTATCGAGAAAGCATCGGCAGCAGGGAATGGAGAAAAGTTTGTTAGTCTCTATAACGGAGATATTTCTGATTATCCATCACAGAGTGAAGCTGAACTTGCTTTTATGACAATGCTTGCATTCTGGTGTGGCGGTGATGAAGAGCAGATGGAGAGAATCTATCTTGGTAGTGGTCTTAAGAGAGAAAAATGGAATAGACTCGATTATCGTAATTCAACCATTAGTAAGGCATTAAGAGGTGTAACAGATTTCTATAAGCCTATTCCTGTTTCATTGGTGGTGTCCGATTTTGGGACATCATCTTTTCCAGAGAAGCCTATCTCACTTGATGATAGAAAGGTGCCACAGTTTCCTGTGGATGCACTTCCAAATGATATCGCAGATTACGTATGTGCGGTTGCAGAGAGTACGCAGACACCTGTGGATGTAGCAGCATCTGCTGCACTATCTGTTTTGTCTATCGGTATGCAGGGCAAATATGTCATAAGACCGAAGCCTGATTGGACAGAACCGGTAAATACCTTTATTGCAATCTTTATGCCTCCGTCTGAAAGAAAATCTGCGGTCTGCTCGTTAATGGGAAAGCCAATGAATGAGCATGAAAAGGAATGGAACAGACTTCATTCTGCAGAGATTGATTTCAGTAAGACGGAACGAAGCATTTTAGAGAGAAGACTTAAGTCACTTGAAGACCAGGCATCCAAAGGAAAGGCTGAAATGTCAGATGTACGAAGAGCATCGGAAGAATTATCTGCATTTAAGGATAAAAAGCCTCTTAGGTATTATGGCGATGATGTAACCACAGAGAAGCTTGTCAGTATGATATCTGAAAATGATGGCAGAGCGGCTATTTTCTCACCGGAAGGTGGAATATTTGATTTGCTGAAGGGCATGTATACCAAATATGTAAATATCGATGTTTTCCTGAAAGGCTATTCGGGTGATCCAATCCGTGTGGACAGAATAGGCCGTGAAAGTGAGACGATTTACAACCCTGTTCTTACTGTGATGCTTATGGCACAGCCAAGTGTACTTGCAGGAGTGATGGAGAATGGCAATTTCAGAGGCAGAGGTCTTACGGCAAGATTTTTATACTGTGTACCTGAGTCGAATGTTGGTCATAGGAAGTATCGTTCCATACCAATACCAGAAGACGTGTATTCAAGATATGACAAGTGCATTCGTAACATCCTAACTGATGAACCGGAGCAGATGCCAAGAATTATCACTTTATCAGCAGAAGCAGATGAGATGCTTGAAGCCTTTTCAGAAGAATTAGAGCCAAAACTGAAAAATGAATATGCAGACTTTGCAGATTGGGCAGGAAAGCTTGTGGGAAGTACGGCAAGAATAGCAGCACTACTTTGCAGGGCAGATACAAACATCGTTTATGAGTTTCTTACTGATCCAGAGCCTTTGGTAGTAAGTGGTGAGATTATGGAGAAGGCCATATGCATTTCAAGGTATTTTACGGAACATGCAAAAGCCGCATTTTCACTTCTTGGAGCAGATGAAGGTATCAGGAACTGTAAATATGTTCTTTCAGCTATTAAGAAGGCAGGACTTATGGAAGTGAGCCGAAGGGACATTATGAGGCTATGCAGGGCACTTAAAACAAAGGAAGCGGTTCAGCCTGTTATCGACCAACTTGTTGATTATGGATATCTTGCTGAAAAGCAGATGACAAAGACAGGGGCAAAAGGAAGACAGACAATATACTTTGTTAATGAGTGTATTTATGACGAGGAATGATGATTGTCCTTTCTGTCCTTTGTCCTGAGGGTATAGGAATAAAAAACGGAATATGTATTCTGTCCTTTCTGTCCTTTGTCCCAAGTAAGTAAATATATAAAACACAGAGTAAATTGTCCCTTATGTCCTTATATCTATATATAAAGCATAAAAATAAAAATATATATATTTTATATATTAAAAAATACTTTATTCATATAAGAGGACAAAGGACAGAAAGGACAGTTATGAAAACTCCTGTGGAAACCAAGAGAAGAAGGAGGAGATTAACCATGAGATTTATACCAATTGGAATTACAACGGAAGCAAATATTAAACAGATTATGAATGCAGCTGATTACTCGGATGATATGTATGAGGGAGTTCAGCTTCGTAACACAAAACAGAATAAGATGGTTCTTATTATGCATAGTAAGAAGCCGTCACCTATGGGATGGAAGGTGGTATATGGGTTCAGCACCGTATTCTTTAATTCCCTAAGTGATGCGGTGGAATTTTGTGAAGAACACGGAATGAAGGTGATGAGATGAGAAGGTCGAATTATTCAGAGATTAAGTATTATCCCATTATCGAGTGTGACTCAGATGGCGGAGTGAAGGTGCCTATGATGGCTGCACTTAATGCTGAGGATGTGAAGCGTAATCACAAACTGTGGTTGCAGGAAGTTGTACCAAACACTTTCCGTTTATGTAGCACAGATGAAGGAGCAGAAAGATTGAAGAATGCTTTCGTAGTTAATTGTCCTTTATGTGGAGATGAACTTCAGATGATTGCAGAAGGAACATCCAAGAATAAACACGGACTTTATGTATGCCGTTCCTGTAAGAGGTAGGGGGCATACAAATCTTAAAATACCTTGATACAGGACAACGGTGCGAGGGTTTCACGCACAAAAATTGGAATTCAAACAGGGTATTAACCGAAATCAAAGAAATGAGGTAATCAAAGATGAATTTAGGTAAAAAACTTACACATTATTTAAGGGATGCACATATCGATTTCACAACTTTTGATGTAGTCGATATTGCACCACAGCCAGATGACCACGCTGTAGTTATTCTGGCGCATAAAGACCAGACGATTAAGTATCCACGCTTTAATGTTCAGTATAAAGGCACAAATGCCTGGTATGAGAGTTTGGAGCGTCTGCTTGATGTCTGTGTGGAACTAAAATATTACAACAAATTAGAGGCAGCGCATGTACTTGCTGTCTTCAATGGAAAAGAGGAGGAATAACAAATGAGACATGATACTTTTACTGTAGGAACTACAGATTATAGGAGAGAATTTTGGAACAAAAAAATGAGAGGCAGTGAAGCTTCGTATGAGAAGGTTAAGGGCGGAAATGTTGGCAACAATATGTTTGTGCTTCCAACTGATAGTAATCGCAAGTTTATGGATGCATTATCAAGGGAAGGCTTTTTCCGTTCTCATGCAACATGTGTTGATGCCCCAAAGTCTGATAGCAGCATCTGGGCATCTGATAGTGAGGCTTCAGCAGAATGGGTACCTGAAGGAGGAAGCATTGAGATTAATGATATGGCATCAGAATTTGAGCGTTTTCCAGTTCATTGCAACAAGCTTGCGGTAATTAGCCGTATAGATAATGACTTTGTTCATGATATGGATTTCGATATCGAGAAGCACCTTGTAAAGCACTTCGCAAAACGCTTCGGTAGAGCTGAAGAGGAAGCATTTATCTGTGGTGATGGCACAGATAAACCTATCGGTATTCTTGATGATTCACAGGGAGCATCTGTTGGATCTATGCCAGAGACAGTAACCTTCGATGATGTGCTTGAATTATTCCGTAACCTTGATGCACAGTATCGCAAAAATGCTATCTGGGTGATGAACGATGATACGGCTCTTTATCTTCGTAAGTTAAAGGATGCAGATGGAAACTATTTATGGAATCACAACAACGATACTATTCTTGGTAAGCCTGTGTTCATCTCTGAATTTATGCCAGATATGGAATCAGGAATGAAGCCGATTGCATTTGGTGATTTCAGCTATTATTGGATTGTAAATCGTAAGCCTCTTTCAGTAAGAGCATTACAGGAGAAGTTTGCATTACATGAGCAGACAGGATATCTTGCAGAAGAATATCTCGATGGAAGACTTATCAGACAGGATGCCATTGTGACTATGCAGATGAAATAATTCAAAAAGTTTTAGAAAAACGTAAGATTTTACCCTCTGCCAAAGCTACATAGTAGGAGGTGCAGGTTTATGGCAGAGGATACTACTAATGAAGTAAGTGAATATGTTGCTTCAATGACAAAAGAACAGGCGGAAGCCTATAATTCATTTATTGATTATATGGTTGAGTTGTATCGCAAGTATGGACATCTTTTTGGTGAGGATGCCAATTCAGGAGAGTCGGTTGGATAATCGGCTCTTTTGTTTTAGACATCTTGGACTAACAACTAATAAACACGCGAAATTAACCCGCTGAAATTTGTTTGTCTTCACGACATAATGGGATTGAGCAGATGGCTCTACAAAAGGTAAGGAGGAATTTAAGATGGATAAGAAAAAGAGATGTTACACATATTTGAGAGTTTCAACGGAAAAGCAGGTGGATGGATATTCCATTGATGCTCAAAGAAAGAATGTTCAAAAACTTGCTGATTTAAAGGATTTTGAAATTGTAAATGAGTATGTTGATGCAGGATTTTCAGGAGCAGATGTTCAGAACAGACCGGCATTTACACAGATGATGAAGGATATTGAAAGTGAGAAGGATGGAATCTGCTATGTGTTATCATTCAAGTTATCAAGACTTGGAAGAAATGCTATCGATACACTTGAGAGTCTTCGTAAGATGCAGGAACATGGAGTGAATATTCTTACGGATGATGGAGCGGTTGATTCTTCTTCGGCATATGGAAATTTCTTTATTCTTATTATGTCAGGTTTGGCTGAAATGGAGCGTGAGAATATCCTGGCTCAAACCTTTGCGGGACGAGTGGAGAAAGCAAGGCAGGGAAGATATAACGGTGGACAGGCACCATACGGATATAGAATTAAGCCTGCTACAGTAAAAGGTGAAAAGGGAATCCTTGAAATAAATGAGGATGAAGCTCCTATCATACGAATGATTTTTGACAGATATGTAAATCACGAAAAAGGTGATGGCCGTGTGGCTGAATATATGATTACCCACGGATATGGCAAAGCAACAAGGGAGAATGGAAAGCTGGTTTATATAGATGAGTCCTTTGTTGGTAATGTCATAAGAAATGAAGTCTATTGTGGAGTTATGGTTTATGGAAAGCGTAAGAATGTAAAGAATCCAAAGACAGGCAAGGTGAGTACGCAATTAAGAGATGAATCTGAATGGTATAGAGCTGAAGGATTACATGAACCTATTATATCAAAGGAATTATTTGAAAAGGCACAGGCAATCCGGAAGAAGAATACATATTATCAGCCCAAGGTCTATAATCCTACTCACGCAGCAATCTTTTCAGGTATTCTTGTATGTCCAGAGTGTGGTTCCCCGATGCACGGTGTTGGTGGTATGGGTAAGGTTAAGCTTGATGGTAAGCACGGAGGTGGTCAATATTATTATTCTTGCTCAAGACATCGCAGAAAGAAGGGTGAGTTTAGATGTCCGTACTCAAAAGGATGGAGACAGGACAAGATTGATGCCTTGATGGCAAATATTATTTCACAGATTGGTAACAATGAAGAGTTTCGTAATGATATGAAGGGGAGACTTGGAAAGGCTGTTGATACAAGTGAGTATGAGGCGCAGATTGAAGCATTAACAAAGCAGATTCGAAATAAGACAAAAACATTAAAAAGAAAGTCTATGCTCATTGATGAGTTTAATTGGGAAGTAGAAAATGCCGATACATTATATGATGCATTAAATGATGATTATATGAAACTACGTAACGAGGTTATTTCTCTTGAGAATAGTCTTAGGGAGGTAGAGGATACTATTAAGAGCATTGAGAGTCAGCAGGTTACAAAGGACAATTTATTTCGCTTTATTCTTGAGTTCGGCAGGGCCTATAAAGGTTTGTCGGAGATTGAGAAGAAAAATCTTGCCAATCAGTTTATAGAAAAGATTGAAATTTTCCATGAGGAAAGAGATAATGGTTCTGTGATTAAGAGTGTCACATTTCGTTTTCCTATCAAGCTTGGTGGAAAACAGTTTGAGAAGATAGAGGTCAACGGACAAACGAGTGGTGACCTCGTTGAGACGGTGGTTCTTCTTTCCAAGGGAATGGTCGACAACAGAAAAGTGAAGGTTGATTTCTCCCTAGAGGATATGGACTTATCTGAATTTAAAGGAAAAGCAACTTATGAGCAGATAAAAGCATATGTGTTGGAACAGACAGGGCTTAAGGTTTCCAATCTTTATATCGCACAGATTAAGAAGAAATGTGGATTGGATGTTGGTGAGAATTTTAATCTGCCTAAATCTGAGAATGCAAAACAGCCAAAGTGTACACCGGAGAAGGAAGAGGCGATTATGCAGGCGTTTAAACATTTTGGTATTATATAGTTGTGGATAAGAAACAGTGTGTGTTAATAATATAGTTTATTAGCATAAAAGGGACATTCTAGACCTGTAAATTTTACCGGTTATGGGATGTTCTTTTTTCAGTTACAGGAGTGTCAAAGGGACAAGGTAATAATACTAAAAAAATTAAGATTGATATGAATAATATCTATCTTATCCGATCAGATGATACGAATTGATGGATATCCGGAGGCTTTTTTGATTTTTTGAAAAATATTGTATATAATGAAACAAACATGACATGCAGATGTCATGTTGTGGATGTTAGAATATATCAGGAAGTGAAAGCGATATGAAAATAGATAGACTTATTGGGATTCTTTCTATTCTATTACAGAAAGAAAAGGTGACTGCCCCGGAACTGGCACAAGTGTTTGAAGTCTCAAAAAGAACAATTAATAGAGATATTGATGTTCTTTGCAGAGCTGGAATTCCGATTGTTACATCACAGGGGACCGGTGGTGGAATCAGCATAATGGATGGATACAGAATGGATAGGACGATTCTCTCATCTAAAGATATGCAAATGATTATGGCCGGACTTCGGAGTTTGGATAGTGTGAGCGGCAGTCATTATTATGGTCAGCTTATGGAGAAAATCAAGGTTGGTTCCACAGAGTTTGTCAGTGGTTCAGAATCAATTCTTATTGACTTATCTTCCTGGAATAAGGATTCTATATCACCTAAAATCGAACTAATACAGGATGCAATTGAACTGGGAAGAATATTGAAATTTGAATATTATGCACCAAAGGGAAACTCTGAAAGAGAGATTGAGCCATACTACCTGGTTTTCAAGTGGTCGAGTTGGTATGTGTATGGATACTGCCTTCTTAGAAATGATTTCAGGCTGTTCAAGCTGAATCGCATGGCAGAAATAGCACATGTAAGAAACTTTGAAAAAAGAAGCGATGTGCCAATGCCTGATTTATCAAATGAGAGAGTATTTCCCTCAAAGGGGAAAGTAAAAGCTATTTTTGATGCATCCATGAAATGGCACCTGATTGAGGAATATGGAATAGAGTCTTTCACAGAACTCCCGGATGGAAAACTCCTATTTGAACACGATTACGCTGATGACGAGGGAGTACTGTCATGGATGCTTACCATGAGGGATAAGGTTACCATTATTGAACCTGAAGCCATAAGGCAGAAACTATTTTGTATCGCTACAGAACTTACAAAGAAATATAGGAAGGAATAAGTGAAATGAGATTAGACGGATTTGGAATTTTTGTTGATGACATGGCTGTTATGGTCAGATTCTATCGTGATGTTCTAGGGTTTGGGATAAAGGAAGATGAGAATACTTCAAATGTCTTTCTTGAAAAGGATGGAACGCTATTTCTTTTATATCGAAAAAGTGATTTTGAAAAAATGACAAATAGGACATTCTCGTATTGTAAAGGTGTGAATGGACATTATGAGATTGCGCTCAGCGTAGATAACTATGCAGCGGTTGATAAGACCTACGCAGAAGTAATTGCAGCCGGTGCCGAAAGTATTATGGAACCAACGACAGAGCCTTGGGTCAGAGAACTTGCTATATTGCCGATCCGGAGGGAAACCTTATTGAAATAGGATCCTTTAAGGAGGTGTGAATAAATGAAGAAATGGTATGACGAAGAGTATATTTTTACGATTGAGGTAACAGGATATCTGCGGGGAAACCACACAGAGCATTTATGCAGAAATGGGGAGGAAATCGGGGATAAATATACCTGTACATATGGTTGCCCTGTTAATGAACAGGGGTATGGAATCTGTCAGAAAATGATGCAGATTCTTTACGGAGATATGCAGGCTGTCAGAAGTGGAGGAAATCTTGCACTGGTAGGTGGGACTGGAAACAATGAAAAGGATTACGTATGTCCGGATGGATGTGTCTGTTTTCATATGACTGCTAAAAAGACTGGCGCTGAGAATTTTTATACCGGCAAGTATTATGAGGAGTAAAGGAGAAGTATATGGCATTTAACTTTAAGAAAGAGTATAAGGAATTTTACATGCCTAAGAATACACCGGAGATTGTGACGGTTCCGAAGGCAAATTATATTGCAGTAAGAGGAAAGGGGAATCCAAATGAGGAAGGCGGTGCATACCAGCATGCTGTGGGAATCCTGTATGCGATTGCATATACTTTGAAGATGAGTTACAAGTCAGATTATAAGATAGAAGGATTTTTTGAATATGTTGTGCCACCGCTGGAAGGTTTTTGGTGGCAGGATGGTGTAGATGGCTGTGACTATAGCAGTAAAGTGGAATTTAACTGGATATCGGTAATCAGACTGCCTGATTTTGTGACAAAAGAGGATTTTGACTGGGCGGTAAAAACCGCATCTGCAAAGAAGAAAATAGATTGTTCTAAGGCAGAATATTTGACTGTGGAAGAAGGCTTATGTGTTCAGATTATGCATCATGGGCCTTTTGATGATGAGCCTGCAACAGTTACTCTTATGAATCAATATATCAAAGAGAACGGATATAGAAATGATTTTAGTAATGGCAGACTGCATCACGAAATCTATATGTCTGATGCAAGAAAGGTCGCTCCGGAAAAATGGAAGACTGTAATTAGACATCCGATCTGCAAAAAGGAGGCTTAGGAGAAAATGAGCAAGGCATTAGTAGTTATTGATATTCAAAATGATATTACAAAAAATTATAGAGGTATAATTGATCGGATCAATTCAGCCATTGATTGGGCACAGAGTTATCAGATGCAGATTGTATATATTCAGCATAATAATATCTCTGCAGGTACCAGAACATTTAAGCCTGGTACTAAAGGTGCTGAGTTTGCTCCGGAACTTCATGTAGCGTCAGATAATATTTTTGTAAAGACGAAAGCCAGTGCCTTAACATGTGAAGCATTCACTGAGTTTATTGATAAGAATGAGATTGATGAATTTTATGTGTGTGGTGCAGATGCTGCTGGCTGTGTAAAATCAACCACTTATAATATGGCCAAGACAGGTTATCTGGTTCATGTAATATCTGACTGCGTTACAAGTTATGACCTGAAGAAAGTAGATGAAATGCTTAAGTATTATGAGGAAAAGGGGTGCGAGGTAAAACGATTAGATGAATATATAACAGCTTAATAAAGAAGGTGAATTGAATTATGGCATCAAGTAAAGAATATTTAATCTTTATATTGGAACAGCTGTCCGGACTAGATGACATAACCTATAGAGCAATGATGGGTGAATACATCCTTTATTATCGTGAGAGAGTTATCGGTGGAATATACGATGATAGATTTCTTGTAAAACCAGTAAGAGCCGCGGTAAATTTAATGCCAAATGCAGAAATGGAAGTTCCTTATGAAGGAGCAAAGGGAATGCTTTTGGTGGATGATGTTGACGATAGAGAGTATCTGGTTAAGTTGTTTGAAGCTATGTATGATGAATTGCCAGAAAGAAAAAAGAAATAGAACGTAATATGCGAGCCTGCGGGTGTAGGGGTGAGAGTCCTGATGCTTGCAGGCTTTCTTTTGACAAAATCGACATAGGTGTCTATAATAAAACCGACATCAGTGTCGAAAATGGAGGTGTAGATATGATTAGCAAGAAGGAACGAACAAGAGAAAGCATTTTAGATACTGCATACGAGTTGTTTGCAAGGGATGGATTTAATAAGATCACTATGAAAGATATCTGCGAAGCAACCGGAATGAGCAGAGGTGGGTTATATAGTCATTTTGGAAGCACAAGAGAATTGTTTGAAGCAATTCTTGAGAAAATCAACCAGAAAGATGAAATGAATTTTCAAAAAGAAATAGAAGATGGGATGGCGGCAACAGATATTCTTGACAGAGCACTTGCACTGATGAGGAATGAGATGGAGCATTCAGAAAATTCACTGTCTCTGGCAATGTATGAATATTCAGGTACCTGTTCGAATGATAGGATGAATTATTTCAATAGGATAGGTGAAAAGAAATGGTCTGATCTTATTGAATATGGAATAGTCAGAGGCGAATTCAATACAGTGAATGTCAAAGAGATTGTTCATGTAATTCTCTATGCTTATCAGGGTGTTCGAATGTGGAGCAGAATTGTAAGTATGACACCCGAGGTGTATGATTCGATAACGAATCATATTAGAAAGCAGTTGATAAAGGAGCAATAGGTTATGGTATTAGAAACAGAAAGACTGATCCTCCGTCCCTGGGAGGAGAAGGATGCAGAAAGCTTATATAAATATGCAAAAGATCCAAAGGTTGGTCCGATTGCAGGATGGCCTGTTCATACAAGTGTGGAAAATAGCCTTGAAATCATAAAAAACGTGTTATCTGCAGATGAAACATATGCTGTGTGTCTGAAAGAAGATAATGTGGCGATAGGCAGCATAGGCCTGATTCCTCCTGCTCAGTCGCATACTGCTGTGGCAGATGATGAGATAGAGGTGGGATATTGGATTGGAGTACCATTTTGGGGACGAGGACTGATTCCGGAAGCGGTCAAAGCATTACAGAAGCATGCATTTCTGGATTTAGGCTGCAGTGCTATGTGGTGCGGGTATTATGACGGCAATGAAAAATCGAAACGATGCCAGGAGAAGTGTGGCTTTGTGTATCATCACACGGAAGAAAATAAACCGTGTGAACTTATGGGAGATGTAAGAACAGAGCATTTCACTTTTCTTACAAAACAAGACTGGTTGGATAATCAGAATAAGAAGTTGGTTTTTTATGTTCATGGAAAAGGTGGAAGTGCTTCAGAATCGGAACATTACAAACCGTTTTTTAGAGACTATGACGTATATGGGTTTGATTACAAAGCTGAGAATCCATGGGAGGCCAAGGAAGAATTTGGTGATAAGGTAAAGGAACTTAAAAAGACATATAGTGAAATGATTCTTATTGCCGGCAGCATTGGGGCTTATTTTTCTATGAACGCAGGTATTAGTGAGTATTTTGAAAGAGCATACTTTATTTCGCCGATTGTAAATCTGGAGAAACTGATACTTGATATGATTTTTTGGGCAGGAGTAAGCGAAAGAGAACTGGAAGAGAAAAAAATTATTCCGGTTGATTTCGGAGATGATTTATCATGGGATTATCTTCAGTATGTCAGAAATAATAAGGTGAACTGGAATGTGCCGACGGAAATATTGTATGGAAGCACGGATAACCTGCAGTCAATCGATACGATCAATGAATTTGTTAATGATAATGGCGCAGGGCTTACAGTAATGGAGGGCGGAGAACACTGGTTTCATACTAAGGAGCAGATGAGATTTTTGGATAGATGGATGCAGGAAGAAACTGTGGCATTTGAGAAGGTGAAAGTAGAATGATAGCGAATGCTATAACGTATTGCCGAATTATAATAAGTATGCTGATGTTTTTGTTTTCAGTATTTTCACCAGAATTCTATGTCTGCTATCTGCTTGCGGGTATTTCCGATATGATTGACGGCACGATAGCACGGAAACTTGGTACAAGCAGTAAATTTGGAGAGAAACTGGATACCGTGGCTGATTTTGTTTTTGCTGCAGCAGCGTTATTTAAACTGTTACCGGTAATGAAAATCAGTATGGCTATCTGGATTTGGACAGGCTTGATCGCAGTAATAAAGCTAATCAATATTATTTCTGGATTTGTGGTGCAAAAGCGATTTGTGACAGTTCATTCTTTGGCTAATAAAATCACAGGTGCTGTGTTATTTGCCTTGCCGCTTACTTTATCGTTGATTGATGTTTCGTATTTAGCTATTTTTGTGTGTCTGGCGGCAACTTTTGCAGCGATACAAGAGGGACATATTATAAGGAGTCAATGAACCGAAACAGATAGAACTGTTCACACTGGACAAATAAAGCCAAGAAATGTCGGGAAAAAGTAATTTCTATGAGATAAGATAGTTTCAGAGCAAGCGAAGGGAGAAAAGAACTATGGAATGGATGGCAATTATCGGTGATTCGGTTCAGTACATTGAGGATCATATAACAGAGGATATTTCAGCTGAGAACGTTGCAAAAGCAGTCGGAGTTTCACCTTTCTATTTTCAGAAGGGGTTTGCAATGCTTTGTGGTTTCAGTGTGGCTGAGTATATTCGTAACAGAAGGCTTGCCCTTGCCGGCAATGATCTGTTGATTACTGATGACAAGGTTATTGATATTGCTATGAAGTATGGGTATGACTCTCCGGATAGTTTTACCAAAGCTTTTACCAGATTCCATGGTGTATCGCCTTCATCCGTGCGCAAGGATGAGGTGCTGCTAAAAACCTTTGCTCCTCTGAAACTAAAAATATCATTAGAGGGAGGCTATCTCATGGATTACAAGATTATCAAAAAAGATGCTTTTACTGTTATTGCAAATGCAAAGACATTTCCTTATGAAGGGGCAAAAGAAAATGTGCCTCAGTTCTGGCAGGAACATTACCAGGCAGGGATGGGCCAGTATATATGTGGTGAATATGGAATCAATATTGATTTAGAAATGAGCCAGGAGAATTTCGAGTACCTGATTGCAGATCCATATAATCCGCAGAAGGATGTTCTAGAGGGTCTGGTTACAAGAACTATACCTGCATTTGACTGGGCAGTATTTCCTTGCAAGGGAGCAATGCCAAATGCTCTTCAAGATGTTAATACGAAGATTTATACAGAATGGCTGCCTGCTCTTAAAGAGTATGAGTTTGCTGCCGGATACTGCGTAGAATATTATGATGATCCAACAAAGTATGAGAAGGGAACACAGGATGAGAATTATTATTGTGAGATTTGGATTCCTGTGAAGAAGAAATAAGAAGTGAATGTTTGATATTAATACTATTTTTCTCGTAGACATATATTTTAAGATGGTGTAAAATAGCGGTGAGTAGTGGGATTTACTCATCGCTTAGCACTTACTTGAAAAATGTTTCGTACAACATGCATATATCAGTTACTAGACCGTTAACTATGCTGACTATGATTGCCACTTTTTCAAGTTTGTGCTTTTTCTGTTGAATGACCCGCCCAAAATGGTGCATCGTTCAACCATAAAAAAATATTGCTAGTGAGAAAGAAGATGTTGAGTAAGGCATCTTCTTTTATTCTTTATACTTGACATACGTAATGTTACGTATTACTATATGGTTGTGATAAGGGAAGGAGATACAAAAGATGCCAATAACACCAAGAGAGATGATAAAACTTCTCAAAAAAGGACTTGAGCAAGAAATCTTAAAACAGGTGGGATTGAAATAGTCCCGCCCACAAAAAAGAAAGGATGATTATATGGATAAATTTTTCTATCCTGCTGTGTTTCATACAGCAGAAGAAGGTGGATTTTGGATTACTTTTCCCGATTTTCCAGAATGTTTGACACAAGGTGAAGATATGCAAGAGGCTTATGAGCTGGCAGTCGATGCACTAGGTTTGTGTATCTCTGATATGGAAAAAGAACAACTCCCGCTTCCTTCTGCCTCTGCTCCGTCTTCAATCGTAGTGGATTCTGATTCTGTCTTATTAATTGTAGAATTTGATATGGCAGCGTATAAACGTAAACATAGTTCAAGAGCTGTAAAGAAAACCTTGAGCATTCCAGAATGGCTAAACGAAGAAGCTGTAGCACTTGGTATTAATTTCTCACAGGTCTTACAGGATGCTCTTATTCAAAAAGTCGGAAAATAATTAGAAAAAGGGGAAAGGATTTACCATGAACAGAGAAAACGAAAGAGAATCCCAAAAAGGAAAAAGACATATTACCCCCCTTACGGTTAGTCTGATTGCCATAGCAGTCATTATGGTAGCAGCAGCCTGCATAGTGGTTAGCATTTGCCGCAAAGATGAGCCAAAAATCACAAATACATTTATAGATTCAAAACTGGAAACTGCCAGCGAACTGGTATCTGCAAAAATGATTTATAATGGACTGATAGAGTACTCAGACAATAAGATTCCTTATATCAACGAAGAGGCATTTTCTATGATATACCGGGCAGAGGTGACGGCAGGAATAGAAATGTCCGAAGTGGACGTGGAGGTTAAGCGGTCAGAGGTCATCATAACCGTTCCAAAAACCAAGATAACGAATATCTCTATTGATGAAGATTCTATCAAGTTCTATGATAAAAAGTTTGCTTTATTCAAAGGAGATTCCAAAGAGGATGTAATTAAGGCTATGCAACAGGCAAAAACGGATGTGGAAGAAAACGGAAACGTGGAAGAATTGTTGACGCAAGCGGAAAAGCAAACGGATGTGATTTTAAAATCTTTGTTTGAAGACAGCATCGGAGATAGAGAATTGGTTATCAAACACAGGAATTAATAAGCTGAAGGGGAAAGGATATTTGAAAAAATCACGAGTAAAAATGGCAACAGCCATGTTTATTTTCGGAACCTTGGGACTTTTTGTGAGGCATATTTCCTTGGATTCCGGAGAGTTGGCATTGTATCGTGCTATATTGGCGGTAGGACTTATCGGTATATGGCTGATTATTACAAAAAATAAAATTTCCATTTTGCAAATAAAGAGGGAACTGCCTCTTTTATTTGTGTCCGGTGCAGCCATGGGAATCAACTGGATTCTGCTATTTCAGTCCTATAAATATACAACGGTTTCCATGGCAACTCTCAGCTATTATTTTGCCCCGGTGCTAGTAACTTTGATTTGTCCACTTTTTTTCCATGAGAAGACAACGGTGGGGCAGAAACTGTGTTTCCTTATGTCTACCATAGGTTTGGTATTGATTATAGGAACCGGAGGAATCAGTGGCAACAGGCAGAATATAATAGGGATTCTATTTGGGCTGGGAGCAGCAGTTTTTTATGCAACAGTGATTGTGCTGAATAAATTCATCAAAAATGTTACAGGACTTCATCGAACTTTTCTTCAATTCATAGCGGCAATTGTAGTGTTGCTGCCCTATGTTTTAATTACATCGGGAATCCATGTGACAGCACTTGACGGAAAAGGCTGGGTCAATCTGCTTTTGGTGGGATTGATACATACAGGAATTACCTATTGTCTGTATTTTTCTGCTTTAAAGGATTTGCCGGGGCAGGAGACAGCCATTTTGAGTTACATCGACCCGTTGGTGGCGGTGGCAGTATCGGTTTTAATTTTGGGAGAGTATATGAGTTTTTGGCAGGCAGCAGGCGGAGCCTTGATATTAGGATTTACATTATGGAATGAGTGGAAGGAGAACAGCAATGATATCGTTGGAAAGTGATTATATACAGGGAGCACATGAGAAAATTTTACAGCGGTTGTCAGAAACCAATATGGAGCCTTTGTCGGGGTATGGAAGTGACAAGTACTGTGAACAGGCAAAGGAAAAAATAAAAAAAGCCTGTGAATGTCCGCAGGCAGATATTTATTTTCTGGTGGGAGGTACACAGACCAATGCCACAGTTATTGACGCCGTACTCCAAAAGTATGAGGGTGTTGTGGCGGCGGAGACCGGACATATAAGCTGCCATGAAGCGGGAGCCATTGAATTTACCGGACATAAGGTATTGGAGATACCCCAAGAACTTGGAAAAATCAATGCACAGGTGTTGGAACAATACTTAAACCGATTCTTTGCAGATGAAAATCACGAGCATATGGTATTTCCGGGAATGGTATATCTGTCCCATCCTACGGAATACGGTACATTGTATACAAAACAGGAGTTGGAGGATATTTCCGGGGTGTGTAATCGATATCAGATTCCGCTGTATTTAGACGGAGCCCGTCTGGGATATGGTCTGATGAGTAAGGATACGGATGTAGCTTTGCCAGATATTGCCCGGTATTGCGATGTCTTTTACATCGGAGGAACCAAGGTTGGAGCACTCTGCGGAGAGGCAGTGATTTTTACAAAAAACAATACGCCGAAGCATTTTATGACCCTTGTAAAACAGCATGGAGCTTTATTGGCAAAGGGAAGACTGCTGGGAATACAATTTGATACACTGTTTACGGAGGATTTGTATTTTCAGATTAGCAGACATGCCATCGATATGGCAGAATTGTTAAAGGACATTCTTGTGAAAAAAGGCTATACGTTTTATTTGAAGTCGCCTACCAACCAACAGTTTGTGGTGTTGGAGAATGAGAAAATGAATCAGTTGAAGGAAAAGGTTGGGTTCAGTTTTTGGGAAAAGGCAGATGAAAACCACACTGTTGTAAGATTTGCCACCAGTTGGGCAACTACCAGAGAAGATATGGAACAATTGCAGGAATATCTGTGATGTTTTTTAAAGCTTATATGGTAAATACTCCCCCAAACTTCCGTTATTTTGGGGGAGTTGATGAAATTTTGTCGGTACGGTAGGCGTTTAATGCATGGGTGACATTTCCGTGGACCAGAAGTCCCAGACGGTCAATAATCAACTGTGGGTCTTCTTTCATGCCGTCTTTAATCCAGTCTAACATCAATCCTACAAAGGCATACTTATAAAAATTTGCAATAAATTGTTTGTCTTCTTCCCGAACATTCATATTTTCGGCTTTTTCTTCTACTACACCAATCAACAAATCATAGGTCAGCTTGTACAGATAGATTTCCACCTGTTCTCGGCTGACGGAATGGTAGACATTCTGAATGAAAATCTTGTTAGCCAAAACTGCCTCAAAAATCTGTAGGAATCCCTGCTGCCAAGTGTCGTAGGTTTTCTTTCCCTCCAGTGCTTTTCTGGCATCCTCCACACAGGACCATTCCACCAAATCATAGATATCCTTAAAGTGATAATAAAATGTCATACGGTTGATACCGCAGTCAGTGGCAATATCATTGATGGTTATTTTATCTAAGGGCTTTTGTGCCAGCAGATTTTTTAAAGATGCTTCCAAAGCCCGCTTTGTAGTCTGAGACATTTCTATCTCATCTCCTTTATAAATTCTTCAAAACACATTTTAAATATTATACCAGATTTTACGATTTTTTAAATCTTTTATTTGCATGATGAAAGGGGATTTTTAGAAGCGAAGTATAGAAAATCCGTTTTTCCATATGCTATGCAAAAAGAAAAGAGGAAGAACAATGGGAAAAAGAGAAACCTTAAAAAGTGCACCCAGAAATGAGAGGGGAAGAAAGGAAATTCTGCGGGATACGGTAGTGGAAGATTACGATTATCTGGCGAATTCCGCCACGGGAATGGATTGTACCGGGTTGATGCACCGGGCACCTATGAATCAGGATGAGATGGAATCTTATCAAGAGGTATACCAATATCTGCCGCCTAATGTCAAGATAGAAGCGGGAGAGGAGAAATCATAAACGGTCTGGGATTGTGATGAGGAAAGTATTTAATTTTGTACAAATAAAATGTAATTCCCGGTGGAACAGATAATAGGGCTGTGATATAATACGCCGTGGCAAGGATGTGTTTAAACTCCCTGCCGTATCGAGAGAAAAGAGGAGAGTATATCATGGAATTTATGAAGAAAAACTGGAAAGGAATTTTATTATGTCTGCTCATTGCCATTCCTTCATGGCTGTTGGGAAAACAATTCCCGATTATAGGAGGAGCGGTAATTGCTATTCTGGCAGGAATGGTGGTAACACTTTTCATAAAGGAAAAGGGAAATCTGGAAAGCGGGATTAAGTTTACCTCCAAAAAGATTCTGCAATGGGCAGTAGTTTTGCTGGGATTTGGACTGAACTTGAATGTAATTTTAGAAACGGGAAAACAATCCCTGCCGATTATTGTATGTACTATAGCAACCTCGTTGATTATTGCATATGTGCTGCACAGGGTTATGCATATTCCGGGAAAGATTTCAACTTTGATAGGTGTGGGTTCTTCCATCTGCGGAGGTTCTGCCATAGCGGCAACGGCACCGGTTATTGATGCGGATGATGAGGAAGTGGCACAGGCGATTTCTGTTATTTTCTTTTTCAATGTAATAGCGGCCATTGTATTCCCGACATTGGGAAAACTCATTGGCTTTGATACCACCGGGGGGGATGCCTTTGGCATTTTTGCGGGAACGGCAGTTAATGATACATCTTCCGTGACAGCGGCGGCATCTACTTGGGACAGTATGTGGGGACTGGGCTCTGCCACATTGGACAAAGCGGTTACGGTAAAGCTGACCAGAACCCTTGCGATTATTCCAATTACTTTAGTGTTGGCATTTATGAGAGCCTCCAAAGCAAAAAAGGCGGGCGAAGAGGGAACAGAGCGTGTCAGCATCAGACAGATATTCCCGACTTTTATTTTGTATTTCATTCTGGCATCGGTCATTACCACTGTTGCGGTACAGATGGGAACACCGATAGAAGTATTTGCACCGATTAAGGAGTTAAGCAAGTTCTTTATTGTGCTGGCAATGGCAGCCATTGGATTAAATACGGATATTGTGAAGCTGATTAAAACCGGAGGAAAACCGATTATTATGGGACTTTGCTGTTGGATTGGAATCACCGCTGTCAGTCTGATTTTACAGCATGTCATGGGTATTTGGTAGAAAATCTTGGAAAACAGGACATGGATGCCATAGGAAAAAAGTATAAAATCAAGTACAATTTTTGAAAAATGTACAAGATTAAGAGCAATGCTTGCAAAAGGTCACAAAACGGTATAAAATTCACTTTGGACATAACGAATCAACGAAAAGGAAAAGGAGAAAAAAGATGTACGGTTTTGGTGAACTGATTAGTGTATTGAAGAAGAATCCAAAAACAATCGTGTTTACGGAAGGAACTGATCCGCGTATTTTAGAGGCTTCCTCACGGCTTCTGGCAAGTAATTTCTTACATCCGATTTTAGTTGGAAATGAGGATGAGATTTATAAATCAGCGGAAGAGTGCGGTTTTAACATTCGTGGTGCGGAGATTATCGACCCGAACAATTTTGACCGCATGGATGAGATGATAGAGTTATTCTGTGAACTTCGTAAAAGTAAAGGTGTTACACCGGAAGATGCAAAGAAGACTCTGGCTCAGGCAAATTATTTTGGAACCATGTTAGTAAAGATGGGAATTGCTGACTCTCTTTTAGGAGGAGCAACCTATTCTACAGCAGATACGGTACGTCCGGCATTGCAGTTGATTAAGACAAAGCCGGAGAACAATATTGTATCTTCCTGCTTTATACTGGTACGTCCTCGGGCAACCGGTGAAAACGAATTGCTGGCAATGGGAGATTGTGCAATCAACATCCATCCGACAGAGGATGAATTGGTAGAGATTGCATATGAGACAGCAAACTGTGCAAAGATTTTCGGCTTAGAGCCGGAGGTGGCATTCTTAAGCTATTCTACTCACGGTTCCGGTTCCGGCGAGGATGTAGATAAGATGAGAAATGCAGCAGAGAAGACAAAGAAAGCACATCCGGACCTTCCGATTACCGGAGAATTGCAGTTTGATGCAGCAGTATCCCCTCGTGTGGCACGTACAAAATGCCCGGATGATCCGGTGGCAGGTCATGCAAATACATTTATTTTCCCGGACATCAGTTCAGGAAATATCGGATATAAGATTGCACAGCGTCTCGGTAATTTTGAGGCATATGGACCGATTCTTTTAGGTTTAAATGCACCAATCAACGATTTGTCCAGAGGATGTAATGCCTCTGAGGTTTATTCTATGGCAATCGTAACAGCAGCGTTGGCATAAAAAACATAAAATTTTTTGAAAAAAAAGTAAAAAAATATCCCCCCACGTGGCTTGTGGAGGGATATTTTTATCGTATATACTATTGTCCATGAGAAAAAGTAAGAGAGGAAATGGATATATGAAAAAGAGAATGATAGTGCTGCTATGTGTGTTTACATTGGCAGTGACCGCTTTGGCAGGATGTGGAAAGCAAAGTGATAAAAAGAATGGGGGTTCCGAAGGTCAGAAATCCGATTCCGAGATTGTATGCTATGTAGGAAACGGTTTTTGGGACGGACCGTTAGATCCTACAAAGGGTTTTTTGTCTTATGGATGGGGATTTATCAATGAGCCATTGATTTGCGTTAATGAAAATTCCCAGTATGCGGCGGATTTGGCAACGGAGTGGGAGGTAAGTGAGGATGCCCTTACCTATACCTTCAAATTGAGAGAAGGTGTAAAATTCCATGACGGTTCGGATTTTACTGCGGAGGATGTAGTATTTACATTTGAAACTGTAAAGAAAAATCAAGCTGATAATGAAGATGTAGATTTATCCTTATTAGATAAGGCGGAAGCAGTGGATGACTATACGGTAAAATTTACTTTAAAAGAACCAAACTCTACCTTTTTTGACGGGGTGGCACAGTTGGGAATTGTTCCAAGCGACGCTTATGATGAGAAAACCTTCGGGGATGCACCAATTGGAACGGGAGCATGGAAGTTCCTGCAGTTGGACACAGACCAGCAGCTGATTGTAGAGGCAAATGAGGATTATTTTGACGGAGCACCGGAAATAAAAAAGGTAACCTTTGTCAGCATGGATAATGAGGCAGCCTTTTCCAATGCGAAGTCAGGACAGTTGGATATTGTTATGGTGCAGCCGAGCTATACTACCGAGGAAATAGAGGGAATGCACATCGAAAAATTAGAGACCATGGATGTGCGTAATATCAGTCTCCCATGCAGAGAACCGGGTACGGCAAAGGATGAAGACGGAAAGGAAGTAGAAGTAGGAAATGCGGTAACTTCCGATATTGCGGTAAGAAAAGCTTTGAACATCGGTATTGACCGGGAGAAGATTATTGAGGATGCTTTTAACGGTGTGGGAAAACCGGCGGAAGGCTTTACCTCTAATCTGGAATGGGGAAATACCAAAGAGTATGAAGACGGTCAGGTAGAGGAAGCGAAGAAGCTGTTGGAGGATGCCGGATGGGTAGACTCTGATGAGGACGGTATCCGGGAAAAGGATGGCGTAAAATGTGAATTTACCGTATATACACCGACAGATGAGCAGGACAGATATCAATTGTCCATGGCGGTAGCCAAGGATGTAGAAAAACTGGGAATCCGTATAAACGTAAACCAGACTACTTGGGATGAAATTGCAGAGAAAGGAAATACCGGAGGTGTACTTTGGGGCTGGGGACAGTTCAATCCGATGGTAATCCGTCAGCTTTTTGCCACAGATTCTTTCTTGACAGGACTTGGCAGCGGAGCTTCCGGTTACTCCAATGCGGAGGTAGACCAGTATATTGAAAATGCAATTTTGGCAGATAACCATGAGGAGGCAATCCAAAACTGGAAGATGGCACAGGAGGTTTACGGGGAGGAATATCCATATTTGTACATAGTAAATATTGAGCATTGCTATTTTGTAAGTGACAGACTGGATATTTCCGAAGAGACCCAAAGCCCGCATCCACACGGACATGGAATCCCGATTATCTGTAATATGAAAGACTGGAAATTAAAATAAACGAAAAAGCCCGTGCTTTTGGCACAGGCTTTTTGGTGCGAAAAGGATAAACATATGAGCAACACATGGAAATATTTAGGAAAAACACTATTTCGTATGCTGACACTTCTGATTGCAGTCAGTATACTGGCTTTTGTGCTGGTGGTAAATTCTCCGGTAGATCCGCTGGTATCTTACATCGGAACTTCCTCCACCATCTCTCAGGAGGCAAAGCAGGAAATTATTGACTATTGGCAGTTGGATGCTCCTCCGGCAGAGCGGTTTTTGACTTGGGCGAATCATCTGCTCCACGGAGACTGGGGAACTTCCATTACATATAAACAACCGGTGCTAAAGGTTATCGGAGAACGATTACAATATTCTATCTGGCTGATGCTGATTGCATGGATATTGTCCGGTGTCATTGGCTTCTTCCTGGGAATTGCCGCAGCGGTAAAGAGAGGAAGTATCTTTGACAAGGTGACCAAGGTGTTCTGTCTGGTGTTACAGTCGGCACCTACCTTTTGGCTGGCACTTTTGATACTGAGCCTTTTTGCCGTAAAACTGCAATGGTTTCCCATCGGACTGGCGGCACCTATGGGAGTGGCAGCAGAGGATGTAACTCTGGGGGACAGAATTTATCATATGATTCTTCCGGCATTGACTCTAAGTCTGTTGGGTGTGGGAAAGATGACTCTGTATACCAGACAAAAATTAATTGAAATATTAAATAGTGATTATATTTTATTTGCAAAGGCAAGAGGAGAGTCGATGAGACAGATTATCCGTCGTCACGGCTTTCGGAATATTGCCATGCCGGCATTGACGGTGCAATGTGCCTCCTTTAGTGAATTGTTCGGAGGAATCGCTCTTGCGGAAACGGTATTTTCCTATCCGGGTATCGGAACAGCAACCACAGCGGCAGGATTGAACGGAGATGTACCGCTGCTTTTGGGAATTGCTGTTATCAGTGCAGTTTTTGTATTTTGCGGAAATATGGCAGCAAATATTCTCTATGCTGTGCTGGATCCTCGTATAAAGGAGGGAAGCAGCCGTGAGAGTTAAAAATGAGAAAAAAGAACCGTTATTTAATACAAAAAAAAGAATCCTTCTTTATATTATACTTTCGCTGGCATATCTTGCCATTGTACTGATTTGGGGGTTGGTGATGAATGCAGAAAGCTATGGTGTGGATTATGGAAGTAAGTTTGTGGCACCTTGTAAGGAGCATCTTTTCGGAACGGATTATATGGGAAGAGATATGTTTTTCCGCTCCATCAAGGGATTGTCTACCAGTATTGTTATCGGTCTGATTGCTTCAGCGGTCAGCTCCGTCATCGCATTGGTATTCGGAGTGTCTGCAGCTTTGATTGGCGGAAAATATGATGATTTTATCAACTGGTGTGTAGACTGGTGCATGGGAATGCCACATTTGATTCTATTGATACTGATTTCCTTTATGATGGGAAGAGGCGGTTTGGGAGTAACCGTAGGTGTTGCGATAACCCATTGGCCGGAGCTGACAAGGCTGGTACGGGCAGAGGTTCTGCAAATCCGAAATTCCCAGTATGTAAAATCGGCATACAAAATGGGAAAGAGTAAGTTTCAAGTGGCAAAAACCCATATCATTCCCCATGTACTTCCGGTGTATCTCATCGGTATGATACTGTTGTTCCCTCATGCGATTATGCATGAAGCCTCCATTACCTTCCTTGGGTTTGGACTCTCTGCGGAACAGCCTGCAATCGGTGTGATTTTATCCGAATCTATGAAATATATTGCCATGGGAAAATGGTGGCTGGCACTGTTTCCGGGACTGATGCTTTTGATTGTTATTATTCTGTTTGATGTTATTGGCGAGAATTTGAAACGTCTGTGGAATCCAAACAGTGCAAATGAGTAGGAGGGTGTGTAAATGAAAAAAGATGAAAATACAATTCCTGCTCTGGAAATTAAGGATTTGAGCGTGAGTTTTTCCATGTATGATAAAGGATGGCATAAGAAGGAATTAGAGGTTATCCATGAATTAAGTGTAAAGGTCATGCCGGGAGAAATTCTGGCGGTGGTGGGTTCCAGCGGCTCGGGAAAGAGCATATTAGCACATGCGGCATTGGGACTTTTGCCGAAAAACGCTACGGTCAGCGGCAGGATGGAGGCTTTTGGGCAGGAATTGACCAAGAAGCAGCAGGAGAAGCTGCGGGGACATGAGATAGCCTTTATTCCACAGTCCGTAGATTATCTGGACCCGTTGATGAAGATAAAAAAGCAGGTCACAGGTGTATGGGGAACGGAAGAAAAGCAGAAAGCCCTGTTTGAAAAATATCAGTTAGAGGAAAAGGTAGGGGAGATGTATCCCTTCCAATTATCCGGCGGAATGGCAAGGCGTGTTTTAATTTCCACCGCAATGATGGGAGAGCCGAAGCTTATTATTGCAGACGAGCCTACTCCGGGATTGAGTAAGGAACTGGCAATGGAAACCTTGCAGCATTTCCGGTCTATGGCGGATATGGGCTGCGGAGTACTGCTGATTACCCATGATATTGATTTGGCATTTGAGGTGGCAGATAAGATTGCCGTTTTTTATGCGGGAACTACGGTGGAAGTGGCGAATGTGGAAGATTTTAAGCAGGGGGCAGATGCCCTTCGCCATCCATATAGCAAGGCATTTTTGCGGGCATTGCCGGGAAATGAATTTGAACCTATTGAGGGATTTCAGCCCTATGCCGGGAATCTGCCATCCGGCTGTCTCTTTGCAGACCGATGTCCGGTGCGGACAGATGCATGTCAAGGCGAAATTCCAATGCGAGAATTGAGAAAGGGGGAGGTACGCTGTGTCAACGCAACTTGAGGCAAAAAACATCAGTTTCCGCTATCACCCAAAGGCACCTTGGGTCATTAAAAATCTGAATCTTTCCGTGGAGGAAGGAGAGAGTGTGGCTCTGGTGGGACCTTCAGGATATGGAAAAAGTACTTTGTCCAAAATTCTGGCAGGCTATGAAAAGCCGCAGGAAGGAGAGGTGCTGTGGGACGGAAGACCCCTTCCTGAAAAAGGTTACTGTCCGATACAGATGATTTATCAGCATCCGGAATGTGCGGTCAATGACCGATGGAGAATGAAAAAAATCGTCAGTGAGTGCTGGGAACCACCAAAAGAATTTTTGGATTCTATGGGAATCGAGGAGGAATGGATGAACCGTTTTCCGGCAGAGCTTTCCGGCGGAGAATTACAGAGATTCTGTATTGCAAGGGTGTTGGGACCGGAGACAAAGTTTTTGATTTGTGATGAAATCAGCACCATGTTGGATGTGATTACCCAGGCACAGATTTGGGCGGTCATCAAAAAACATGCCAAGGAGAGAAATCTGGGGATGATTGTGGTAACCCACAACATGGATTTGGCAAGACAGGTATGCGACAGGATTGTGGAGTTGCCGAAAATAAATGAAATAGGAGAATAAATGCAATGCGGCTGCGTCAGAATAAAATCTGGTTCAGCCGCATTCTGACTCATATATGCAGATAATTATATCGAGTATTATTCTTCCACATCGTCCTTTTTTAAACTTACTGCTGTGATACCCGCCAGCACAACGCCACATGCAAGGATTAGTGCAAACAGCCAGCCGGTTGGAGTGGTATCTCCAGTCTGTGGTGCTGTTATAACCTTATTAGCAGCATCCTTCATAGCTACCGTGACACTCGTAGAAGTAGAGCCATCGGTATAATTCACTTTGATGGTGTGTGTTCCTGCAGAGAGGCTGTTCATGTAGCTTTCCGTAAATATGATGATTGTCGAGCCACTCTTGGCGGTATAGTTGCTGCGGTCAACAGTCTTTCCATCAACCTCTACACTTACGAATTTGCTGAAATCACCGTTTGCACGGATTGTATATGTACCGTCTGTGTTGATGGTAAAGGTACCATCAGCACCATCAATAATTCTATAATTCGGTATCTCCGGTGTGCTTGGTTCCTTGTCCGTAATCGTATATTTTACGGAAGCGGTTGCTCCTTCATAAGTAACCTTTGCGGTATACGTACCTGCTGTTGTCGGTGCTGAGTCAAGCTTTGTTGTTCCGTTATAGTGCTCAACCGTTGTTGGAAGTGTGAATCCGGCAGCTTCCCATGCAGTACGTTCTTCCGTAGTTCCAATATTTATAGCCGCCGCATTACCGGAATAGGCCAGAGATGTAGCGGATAAAGTTAAAGTCTTATCTGTGACCCCGCATGTACTCTTTCTGTCGCAGGATGCTGTGAGAACTGCCCCATTCGCTGAGTATTTCCAGTCATGTCCAAGAGCAGCAATCTTTCCTGCTTCTGTTTTCCATGCGTCAATATCTGTAATCTCTGTTGTACATGTTTGTTCTTTAAAATACTTGTTGCAGACAGAACACTTATAGTAATCTTTCCAGCCTGCTGTACAAGTCGCTGCCTGTCCATCTATCTTTACTCCCACATGGTCATGCATTTTTAATTTAATAGTGTTGCTGCTACTATCGTTATAAATCACGTAATATGTATCATCGCTGGTGAAATTACTGCTGTAGTCTGCCCCGTTGGCGCCGGTGACGTTCGCGAAAGTATCCCATGGCGACCATGCCCAGTTCACACCAATAGAGCTTTCGTTTGCCAGAGCTCCGTCGATAATAATGGCAGATTTAAAGTTCACATTATTTGCCTGTGTTTCGCCAGACGTAATCTTGTTGTTGTTGCTGATGTTCACGTTGCCGGAAACGGTAAAGCTATCCGTGCTCCATGTATAACAAATGCCGCCGCCCTCGGACGTCGCCGTGTTGCCAGTGATGCTACCACCGGACATGGTAAAAGTACCCCATATAGAAACGCCGCCGCCGGATGTTGCCGTGTTGCCAGTGATGCTGCCGCCATACATGGTAAAGGTACTTGCGAACATAGAAACGCCGCCGCCCTCGGATGTTGCTGTGTTGCCTGTGATGTTGCCGCCATACATGGTAAAGGTTCCTTTATTGTACACGCCGCTACCTTTTTTTCCCGTTTCGTGAGTTATTTTACCCATCTCATTGCCAGTTTTGCAGTCAGTCAGGGTAAACGAAACACCGGAATTGATTGTTATGGCATCAATACCGTCCCCAGTACACGTAATGGTATGACCATTAAGACAAAGTACAGTACCGTCCATCGGTTTCCACGTCCCACTGATGGTCACGTCAGCTGTCAGATAGTGGTTGCCTGCCGTGTCAGGCAGGGAAGTGGTTGACGTCCACGCAGTGAAGTCTTTTACATCTGCGGCCGTATGATCACCAATCGCCTCATGGCTTGCACCACAGATGCAGTGACTGTGAGTCTCACTGGCATATGCCACCATCGTAGTAGGTATCAATGCTAACACCATGCATAGTGTCAGCAGAATACTTAAAATCCTTTTTCTCATGCTTTTCTTCTCCTTTTCGTCGGCTGTTTCATATGTCAAGTATATATCATTGCCGGCTGAAAATTTTGTTTTAGGTGCGAAATGTCGTTTTCAGGGAGTGAAATGCAGAAAGATACCATTGAGGTCAGTACTAAAATTCAGTATAATCATAACAACACAAGATGATATAAGAGATAAGGAGAGAGTTGACTATTTTACCGACTGTTCTATGTAAATGATGAGCGGTTTGTATTACAGATCGTTGTATAATTCATTTATATCATTTGTTATGGAAAGGACTTCTAAAAGACAAAAAATAAGGAAAGTTTGGAGAATTATTCCAACTTTCCTTATTTTTGTGAGATGATTTGAAATTTGTTTTACGAAAATATGATGCAATATAACTTTCAATACTGGAAATCATGTACATCTAAAATATCACTTATTTGTTGCTACGTCTCCAGATATGCATTTTCTCTGCTTCTGCGATTAATTCATCTCTGAAATCAGGATGTGCAATGGAAATCAAAGCTTCTGCTTTCTGCCATGTGGATAAACCTTTTAAGTTTACCTTACCGTACTCGGTAACTACATAATGTGTGTTGGCACGAGTATCGGTTACGATGGAACCCGGATGAAGGGTCGGCAGGATACGGGATTTCAGCTCACCGTCCTTTGTTTTGAAGGTGGAAGAACAGCAGATAAAGCTCTTACCGCCGTTGGACAAATATGCACCTAATACAAAGTCTAACTGTCCGCCGGCACCACTGATATGTTTAATACCTGAAGACTCGGAGCTTACCTGTCCGAATAAGTCAATATCTACGGCATTGTTGATGGACATGAAGTTATCTAAAGCGGCGATAGAACGAATGTCGTTGGTATAGCTTACCGGAGCACTCATCAGTTCAGGGTTTTCATCTAAGTAATCATACATTTTCTTGGTTCCTGCACCGAAGCCGTAGGTCTGACGGTAACGGTCGATATTTTTCTTAGAACCGTTGATTTTTCCTGCTCTTGCAATATCCACAAAAGCATCTACATACATCTCGGTATGAACTCCCAAATCTTTTAAATCAGACTCGGCAATGAGAGAACCTACTGCGTTTGGCATACCGCCGATACCTAACTGTAAGCAGGCACCATTTGGAATCTCCTCTACGATTAATTTTGCAACGGCTTTATCAACATCTGTTGCAGGACCGCCGGCACCTAATTCGCCGATAGGAGCATTGTTGCCCTCTACGATATAATCCACGTCAGAGATATGCACGCTGTTTTCAAAACCGCCCAGACAACGTGGCATATTCTCATTTACTTCTACGATGACTTTGGTGGAAGTCTCACAGACAGCAGCCAGATGGGATGCGTTTGGACCAAAGTTGAAGTATCCGTGTTTATCCATCGGAGAAACCTGGAACATAGCCACATCATTGTGAAATGAAAGGTCACGGTAATAACGTGGCAATTCGGAGTAACGAATCGGAGCATAGTAAGCACAGCCACGGTTGATTAATTTACGCTCAATACCGGACATATGCCAGGAATTCCATGTAAAATGCTCCCCTGCATCTTCACGCTCGAAAACAGCCAACGGTTTTAACAGGATACCGCCTCTAAGATTGACGTCTTTAAGCTCATCTGTACGTTTTGCCAAAGCTGCGTCCAATACGTCAGGTGTGCCGGTACACCAGCCATAGTCTACCCAGTCGCCGGAGTTTACAACTTTTACTGCTTCATCCGCAGTAACTAATTTTTGTTGATATTCTTTCTGAAAATCCATTTGAAACCCTCCCGTGAATTTAATTAAGATTGTTAAATTTTAAACATATTTATAATGTAATTTTACCACGGGAGGAAAAGAAGGTCAACCAAATACTCTGTCTATCGGAAAAATGGAAATTGTGTTATACTGATAAACATGGAAAATAAGAAACAGACATCAACTCAATTTTTACAAAAAACCATAGTAGTATGGCTGGGAGCCATGATTTGCTGTGCTCTGTGGGGAAGTGCGTTTCCCTACATAAAAATCGGATACCGCCTCTTTGAAATCAATGCGGGAGACACATCTACACAGATTTTGTTTGCCGGGTGCCGCTTTTTTCTGGCAGGAGTGCTGACGATTCTCATTGGAAGTTTTTTAAACAGAAAATTTCTGATACCTGCCAAGGAGAATCTGGGTAAAGTGTGGAAGCTGTCCATGCTTCAAACTGTGATACAGTATTTCTTTTTCTACGTGGGACTGGCACATACTACCGGAATGAAGGCATCCATCATCACGGGCTTGAACGTATTTATGACCATACTGATTGCCAGTCTGCTGTTTCATCAGGAAAAGCTGACGATGCAGAAAATGATAGGATGTATCGTGGGATTTGCGGGAGTGGTTCTTGTGAATCTGGGCGGAAAAGGCATAGATATGGGATTTGTGTGGAACGGCGAAGGATTTATCTGTATGTCGGCACTGTCCTCGGCTTTTTCCTCTGTATATATCAAGAGGTATTCCCAGAAAGAAAATCCGGTTACCTTAAGCGGGTATCAGTTTTTGTGCGGCGGGTGTATCCTGATGCTTATGGGATTGCTGATGGGAGGAAGAATCCGGCATTTTACTCCGGCGTCTGCGGGAATCCTCATATATCTGGCGTTTATCTCGGCAGTTGCCTATTCTCTGTGGGGAATCCTGCTGAAATATAATCCGGTATCCAAGGTTTCTGTATTTGGATTTATGAATCCGGTTTTCGGCGTGATTTTGTCGGCGGTATTGTTAAAGGAAGAGGCACAGGGAGTTACAAGTATTATCGCACTGGTGCTGGTAAGTACCGGAATTTATATTGTAAATAAAACAAAAGGAGAATCAGAATGAGTACAATCGTAACATTGAAAAAAGGAGAGGGAAGAACCGTCAAAGCAGGCGGTATGTGGATATATGACAATGAAATTGATACAGTATTGGGCAGTTATGAGAACGGAGATGTGATTCTGGTACACGATTTTGACGGCTACCCTATGGGAGTGGGATTTATCAACGACCATTCCAAAATCCGTGTGCGGATGTTAAGCCGGGACGAAAACGTAACCATAGATAAGGATTTCTGGATGGAGCGGGTAAAAAAAGCATGGGAATACCGCAAAAAGGTAGTGGATACTGGAAGCTGCCGACTGATTTTCGGGGAGGCGGATTTCTTCCCGGGTCTTGTGGTGGACAAATTTTCCGATGTGCTGGTGGTACAGTCCAATGCTCTGGGAATTGATAAGTGGAAAGAACTGATTGTGGAATGTATCAAGGAATGTCTGGCGGAAGACGGAATCAATATTCGGGGTGTTTACGAGAGAAGTGATGCCAAGGTCAGAGAACAGGAAGGGATGGAGCGTATCAAAGGCTTTATCGGAGAACCTTTCAACACCAGTGTGGAAATTATTGAGAACGGGGTATCCTATGTGGTGGATATCAAGGACGGACAAAAAACCGGATTTTTCTTAGACCAGAAATATAACCGGGCAGCAGTGGGTAGACTCTGTGAGGGTGCAGATGTACTGGATTGCTTTACCCATACCGGTTCCTTTGCTTTAAACGCAGGAAGAAACGGGGCCAGAAGCGTATTGGGACTGGATGCTTCGGATTTGGCAATTCATCAGGCAACCTTCAATGCCAGAATGAACGGTTTGCAGGATACGGTGCAGTTTGCCTGTGCAGATGTATTTGATATGCTTCCGGCATTTGAGAAAAAAGGAAAACAGTTTGATGTGGTTATCCTAGACCCTCCTGCATTTACCAAATCCAAAAGTTCCGTGAAAAATGCAGTAAAAGGATACCGTGAAATCAATATGCGGGGAATGAAGCTGGTAAAGGATGGAGGCTATCTTGCCACCTGTTCCTGTTCCCATTTTATGACCTACGAACTGTTTACGGAAACCATTGCCCAAGCGGCAAAAAGTGCCCATAAGAGGCTGCGTCAGGTGGAATTCCGTACCCAGGCACCGGATCATCCGATACTGTGGTCTGCGGGAGAATCCTATTATTTGAAATTCTATATTTTTCAGGTGTGCAACGAATATTAGAGGAAATCATGCAGAATAAAAAGAGAACGACCAACCCAAAGAAAACAGAAGAGAAACGAAGAGAGATACCGGGAAAATGCTCTTTGGCAAAGAAGTGCGGAGGCTGTGATTTTCAGGGGATTCCCTATGAGAAACAGTTGCAGAAAAAACAGAAGGAAGTTGAAACACTTTTGAAACCTTATTGTCCGGTGGAGCCAATCATCGGAATGGAGAATCCATTTCACTACCGGAACAAGGTTCATGCGGTCTTTGACCGCATGCGTAACGGGCAGGTGATATCGGGAGTGTATCAGGAGGGAACCCATCGGGTTATCAATGTGGATGAATGTCAGATTGAGGACCAAAAGGCTGATGCTATTATCCGTGATATCCGGGGACTTCTGCGGTCTTTTAAAATAAAGACTTATGATGAGGATACCGGATATGGACTATTACGGCACGTGCTGATTCGCCGGGGCTTTGTCAGCGGAGAAATCATGGTGGTGCTGGTATTGGGAAGTCCTATTCTTCCATCGAAAAATAATTTTGTAAAGGCGTTGCGTAAGCTGCACCCGGAGATTAACACCATTGTTTTAAATGTAAATGATAAGAAAACCAGCATGGTGCTGGGGGAAAAAGAGACGGTTCTTTACGGAAAAGGCTATATCGAGGATACTCTCTGTGGTCTGACCTTTCGGATTTCTCCAAAGTCCTTTTATCAGGTGAATCCGGTGCAGACGGAAATTTTGTACGGAAAGGCAATGGAGTATGCGGGACTGACGGGAAAGGAAAGAGTCATTGACGCCTACTGCGGAATCGGAACCATTGGTATGATTGCAGCGAAGCAGGCAAAAGAGGTCATTGGCGTGGAGTTAAATAAGGATGCCGTACGGGATGCCATAAGGAATGCGAAGCGAAACGGCATGAAGAACATCACTTTTTATCAGAAGGATGCGGGAGAGTTTATGGTGCAGATGGCGGCACAGGGAGAGCATGCGGATGTGGTATTGATGGACCCACCTCGGGCAGGCAGCGACGAGGCCTTCCTTTCTTCCGTAATCAAACTTTCACCGGAACGGATTGTGTATGTTTCATGTAATCCGGTGACCCTTGCCAGAGATTTGAAGTATCTGACGAAGCATGGGTATCAGGCACAGGTGTGCCAGCCGATGGATATGTTTCCGTGGACGGGGCATGTGGAGAGTGTGGTGTTGCTTTCCCACAAAAAGCCAGACGGACATATCAACGTAAAAGTTGAGTTTGGTGAAGGCGAGGGCAAAGTACCACTTAATAATATTGCTAAAGAGCCAAAGTATACAAGCCTAAAGAACGAGTGACCTACAAAATGATAAAGGAGTATATAGAACCTAAATACGGTTTCGAAGTACATACTGCATAAATTGTGCATCAAATTATTATTAGACAATATGTAATGACCTCCACATTGTAGGTTCGTGGATTCACCTGTATA
>CATWDJ010000022.1:0-34590 GCA_958349535.1 uncultured Lachnospiraceae bacterium | reverse complement strand
CAAAAGAAAAACCTACCCCTCAAAGATTGAGGGGCAGGGGAGCTGAAGTGTCGAAAACACTATTTTTATAAAACATGAAGAAAATTATTATTTTGAGTAGGTTTGAACAATAATTAATTTACATATATAAAAGGGAGTAATTTATGGGAATACGGTATAGAAAAAGTATAAATCTTGGTGGAGGATTTAGGGTAAATATTAGCAAGAGTGGAATTGGGTATAGCTGGGGAGTGAAGGGTGCAAGAATCACAAAAACTGCACGTGGAACCATAAGACATACAGTATCCATTCCGGGAACAGGAATTTCGTATGTTAGTGAAACTGAAAAAAAGAAGAAAAGACCAAATGAAGGAGAATCAAATAGCAATGTAAGCCAACCATATGTAGCTTCTGGCACAAGTACGGAAGTAATCAATGTGAATGAATTTCAAGCTGTAGAGTACGAGGATTTTTTAAATAGTATAAAAAAAGTTAGAGATATTAATTTAATAAGTACAATACTTATTTTAACATTTTTGTTATCAGCAACTCCGATTTTTATATTTACGGGAATTGCGGGAATAATTTTAAAGATATATGTTCATACAAAACTTGGAATACCTATGAAATATGAATTTGATGAAGAATCAAAGCAGTCATATGATAGTTTATGTGAAATTTGGATGAGCATGAATAAAAATAAACGGTTTTGGCAAATTATGTCTGAGAGTACTATAAATAAAAAGGTAAGTGGCGGTGCGGAGCGTGGTATCACACGTATTTCTGCGAGAGCAATAAATAAAGTTCCGTATTTTATTAAGCCAAACGTGAATCCTTTTGGGTTACAACTGAAAGGCAAAAAATTATTCTTTTTACCTGATAAATTGCTTGTAATAGCAGGGAATAAGATAGGTGCAATAAACTATTCTGATATTGAAATGAAATTGGGAGTTACACATTTTGTCGAGACAGATCCGGTTCCGAAAGATGCTAAGATTATTGAAAAAACGTGGTTAAAGGTAAATAAGGATGGAAGTCCGGATAAAAGATTTAAGGCAAATAGGCAAGTTCCAATTTGCGAATATGGCAGAGTAATCATACAGTCTGGAAATGATTTGTATGTTGAATTAATGTGTTCAAATTCTGAAACGATTTCTGAAATGGAAGGATATGTAAAAAAAGTATTTGAGAAATAAGCAATGTAAGACATTTTTCTGAAATAGTGGAGGAAACCTATGACCAAAATACTTATAAGCGAGACCACCAAGGAAGAGCGTATTGCTCTAATCAAACAATGGATTTCGGATGATGATGGAATGGAAGACAGTGGGATGGATTTGTGGGAAATATATGCGGATTATATCAACGGCACAAGAGAGATTGCACAGATTAATGCTTCCATGACAGGACAGTTCTATACGGAAGAAGATTTGAAATAAAACCAGAGGTAAAAAATGAGCTATGTATACTTTGTCCGCCATGGACAGACAATTTGGAATGTTGAAAATAAAATATGCGGAGCCACAGATATTGCACTTACAGATTTGGGACATCAGCAGGCGATTGATACCGGAAAAAAGATATTGGAGCAGGGAATCAAAGCAGATGAGATACTGTATTCCCCTCTTGTAAGAGCTAAGGATACGGCAATACATATATCTGAAATAACAGGGATTCCTGCCAGAGAAGAAATACGGCTGAAAGAGCAGAACTTTGGAAAATATGAGTCTACGCCAAGGCATGGTGCTGAGTTTGAAGAAGCAAAGAAACAGTTTGCCTGCCGTTATGAGGGCGGAGAATCCATGCTGCATCTGGCACAGCGAATTTACAATCTGCTGGACGAGATAAAAGCATCTGATAAGATCTACATTCTTGTGGCACACAACGGTATTTCCAGAGTGATTCAGTCTTATTTTTATGAGATGACAAATGAAGAATATGCCGCCTTCGGTGTGAAAAATTGTGCAGTGATTCGGTACGAGTTTTAAAAGTATGGTTACTTATAACTATAACCTATAAGTAACCATACTTTTTTTAAATTATCCATAAAAAATCATTTATGTTAAAATATATTCCAAAGAACCAAGGAGGAGTTACGCAATGGAAAGAAATCTCGATTTTGATACGGTAATAGACCGGAAAAATACAAATTCCCTGAAATACGATTTTGCCAAACGAAAAGGAATGCCGGAGGATGTACTGCCGTTGTGGGTAGCAGACATGGATTTTAAAACCTCCTCATATATACAGGATGCACTGAAGGAAGAAGCTGAACATGGAATATTTGGTTACAGTGAGGTGCAGGAAGAGTATTTTGAGGCAGTAAAAGGATGGATGAAAAAACGCCATGATTGGGAAGTTTCTTCAAGATGGCTGATAAAGACTCCCGGCATAGTGTTTGCCTTGGGAATGGCGGTAAAAGCCTTTACAAAACCGGGAGACCGCATATTGATTCAGTTGCCGGTGTACTATCCTTTTCGTGGAGTGATTGAAGATAATGGGCGTGTAATGGTGAGCAATACACTGATTTATGGAGAAGATAACAAATATCATATTGATTTTGAGGATTTTGAAAAGAAAATCATAGAGGAAAATATCAAGGTATTATTTCTCTGCAATCCCCATAACCCTGTAGGACGTGTGTGGACAAAAGAAGAATTGCTCCGTATGGGAGATATTTGTTATAAACATCATGTTATCGTAGTGAGTGATGAAATCCATGCAGATTTTGATTTCTGTGGAAAACATCAGGTGTTTGTCAATTTAAAGAAAGAATACGAGGAAATTACGGTAACCTGCACATCTCCAAGCAAAACCTTTAACTTGGCAGGATTGCAGCTTTCTAATATATTCATAGCCAATCCGCAGTTGAAAAAGGCTTTTCGCAAACAGATGGATGCGGTGGGATACAACGAACTGAATATTATGGGGCTGATTGCCTGCAAAACCGCTTATGAAAAAGGGGATGAGTGGTACGAAGCCATGTATCAGTATGTACAGGACAATATTCATTTTACCCAAAAATATGTGGAGGAAAACCTTCCCGGCGTAACCATGGTGGAGCATGAAGGAACCTATCTGGTATGGTTGGATTTTAGGGATACCGGGATAGACGTAGAACAGTTGGAACATCTGATTATCTATGAAGCAAAGCTTTGGCTGGACAGCGGAGCAATCTTTGGAGACGGCGGAAAGGGCTTCCAGAGAATCAATGTGGCATGTCCCAGAGCGATTCTGAAAGAGGCTCTGTCCAGAATAGAAAAGACATTGAAAATAGCAGATAATAGGGAATACCTATAATCAGCAAAAGAAATAATCTATAAGAATAAATGAAATAAAATATTGACAGAAATAAAATCAGATTATATAATACCAATAGATAACATATAAAACCTACGGAAAAAGTAGGAAATAAAGAAAGGAGACCATCATATGAAAAAGCAAAACGTATTTTATCAGAAAAACTCCATGATGTGTTGTTGCTGTCAGGCTGTATGTATAAATACGGTTTATTTTTCATATGCATTGTGTACCTGAAATTATCTTATTTATAAGCAGGTGTCTTGTATATGACATCTGTTTTTTTATTATACAGGAGGTTCCAGTGGGATTCCCTATATAAAGCAAAACAATTTAAAACTATCGTCAAAAAATCAAACAAAGTATGGAGGTAATCATTATGAGTCAAATCAAAGAAAGTGCATTAGAGTTAATCGGAGGAACACCATTATTAAAATTAAATGGGTACGCAAAGAAAGCAGGAGTTACAGATGCAACCATCCTTGCAAAGCTGGAGTATCTGAATCCGGCAGGTTCCGTAAAAGACAGAATCGCCCTTGCAATGATTGAAGATGCGGAGAAGAAAGGGGTTCTCAAGGAAGGTGCAACCATTATCGAGCCTACAAGTGGAAATACGGGTATCGGTCTTGCAGCAGTTGCAGCGGCAAAGGGATACAGAGCAATTCTTACATTGCCGGACACCATGAGCGTTGAGAGAAGAAACCTCTTAAAAGCATATGGAGCGGAATTGGTGCTTACAGAAGGTGCAAAAGGAATGAAGGGTGCCATTGCCAAGGCAGAAGAACTGAAAGAATCCATTCCGGGAGCAGTTATCTTGGGACAGTTTGTAAATCCTGCCAATCCGGCAGTACATAGGGCAACCACAGGTCCTGAAATCTGGGAGCAGACAGACGGAAAAGTGGATATCTTTGTTGCCGGTGTAGGTACCGGTGGAACTATTACCGGTGTAGGTGAATATTTAAAAGAAAAAAATCCAAACATAAAGATTGTAGCAGTGGAACCGGCTGGAAGCCCAGTACTTTCTAAAGGTACACCGGGACCACATAAGATTCAGGGTATCGGTGCCGGATTTGTACCGGACGTATTAAACACTACGGTTTATGATGAAATCATTCCGATTGAAAATGAGGATGCATTTGCAGAAGGAAGAGCCTTTGCAGGCAGTGAGGGAATTTTAGTAGGAATCTCCTCCGGTGCAGTATTAAAAGCAGCAAGCATTTTGGCAGCCCGTCCTGAGAATAAAGGAAAGACCATCGTAGCATTGCTTCCGGATTCCGGAGACAGATACTTGTCCACACCTTTATTTAACAATGATTAAGGAAAGAGACTAATGGAAAACCAGAGGTTTTGTTAAGAATATTAGTAAAATCTCTGGTTTTTTACATTTAGGGATTAAAAATGGAAATTACAATAAAAGAATTACAGCAGTTAAACGAAAACCAATATCAGCTCATAGACATCCGAAGCAAAACAGAGATATCTCATGGAGCTATTCCAGGGGCTGTTTGTGCATCTGCCGAAAATATCGAGGAAAATCAGGAAATTGATTTTTCCAAGAAATTGGTTATCTGTTGCAACAGAGGGAAAGTCAGTGTGGAAATAGCAGAGAATCTTGCCAAAAAGGGCTATGATGCAGTCAGCCTGACCGGAGGATATCTGGCATGGCTGTGTCATCATATGGAGGAAGAACAGAAGCAAAAAATCAATGAGGATGTAGAGCAAAGTATCAGAAAGAAATTTCATAAAAAAATCTGGAGTAAATTTACAAAAGCCATCAACCAGTACCAGCTGGTAAAAGAAGGGGATTCCATAGCAGTGTGTATTTCGGGAGGAAAAGATTCCATGCTTATGGCAAAACTCTTTCAGGAGTTGAAACGGCATAGTAAATTTTCTTTTGATGTAAAATTTCTTGTGATGGACCCGGGATACAATGCCGCCAACCGGAAAGTCATCGAGGAAAATGCCAAGAAACTGAATATTCCCATTCAAATCTTTGAGTCGGATATTTTTGAATCCGTCTATCATGTAGAGAAATCCCCCTGTTATTTATGTGCCAGAATGAGAAGAGGACATCTGTACAGTTATGCCAAAGAATTGGGATGCAATAAAATCGCATTGGGACATCATTATGATGATGTGATTGAAACTATTCTCATGGGAATGTTATACGGTGCACAGATACAGACCATGATGCCGAAGCTTCATAGCACCAATTTTGAGGGAATGGAACTGATTCGTCCCCTTTATCTTATTCGGGAAGAAGACATTAAGGCATGGCGGGACTATAACGGATTGCATTTCATACAGTGTGCCTGTAAATTTACGGATACCTGTACCACTTGCAATAATGAGGAAAACCAATCCAAGCGGGTAGAAATCAAAGAATTAATCAAAGAGCTGAAAAAAACAAATCCTTTTGTGGAAGGAAATATTTTTAAGAGCGTGGAAAATGTAAATCTGGATACCGTGGTGGCGTATAAGTCGGAGGGAGTCCGTCACACTTTTCTAGATAACTATGATACCAAGGCGTGACGTCATATTTGACAATAAAAATATTTGGTGCTAGAATAGTTTAAAATTAAACAGATTAACAGCAGGAACAGGAGTAAAATTTTGGAAGAGAGAATTGAGGGCTTACTTCGGGGCAGTCAATTTAAAAAGTTGAGAGAATGTGAGCTGTCAGAAATAAGAGAGCACTATGAACTCAAGAGAATAGAGATAGAGATTTTATATTATCTGTCAAAAGCGGGAGAAAATAATACATCAGCAGATATATGCCAGCGTTTAAAGGCAAATAAGGGGCATATTTCTCAGGCGGTAGATAATCTCTGTAAACGAAATTATTTAACAGCGGTTCAGGATACCTCTGACCGCAGATATGTACATTATTGTGTAACAGAAGTAGCCAAAGAAGTTGTAGATAAGATAGCGACCAAATGGAATGAGTTGAATCGAGAACTTTTTCAGGGAGTTACCAAAGAAGAGATGGAAGAGTTTAAGCGGATTGCCGGCAAAATAGGTAAGAATATGGAGCGTATCATCAACCAGTCAGAGAAAAAAGCAGCCTATTGACCAAGGTTTTTTTACCCATAATAGTTTAAAAACAAACAGTTTAAAAACAAATAGAATGAATATAAAGAAAAGGGAGTGGAACATATGCAGGAAAAAAGAGAATTTCCGGTTAAGGATGATATCACAAAATTGTCCAATGAATTAATGTATCGCAGATATATCATGAATAAGGATCAGATACGAAAGCTTTTTAAGGAGCTGACTCTGTCGGAATATATTGCATTGCACAATATTTCTACAAACAATAAGACGTCAGATATTTGTTCGGGCAGAACCTATCTAAAAGAGCTGGCAGACAAAATGCAGCTTACCATCAGACAGACCTCCAAAATGGTGGGAAATTTAAGAGGCAGAGGACTTTTGTCATGGTCCCATGATGGAAACGGAAGTGAGGGAACCTATGTGACCATTACAGAAATGGGGCAAAAGCTTTTTGATGAACAGGAAGCTGTTCTGAAAAATTATTACGGACGGGTAATTGAGAAATACGGAAAAGAAAATTTGGTTTTGCTATTACAGTTAATGAAGCAGTTAGAAACAGTTATGAGCAGTGAAATGGAAGGGGCGGAGATGCAGAATGAAGATGAATTTAGCGAATGAGTATGCAAAAAAACAGGAAGCGGTCTGCCGGATAAATGATGGTATTGCACCACGGCTTTATGAGGAATACGGAGTCAATCAGGGATTACGTGATGAAAAAGGAAACGGTGTACTGACCGGACTGACCAATATTTCCAAGATTATTTCTTCCAAGAACGTAAACGGAAAAAAGGTACCTTGTGACGGAGAACTGTGGTATCGGGGATACCGGGTGGAAAAGTTAATCAATAGTTTGGGAAACAATGAGTTGGGCTTTGAAAAAGTAGCTTATCTACTGTTGATGGGAGAATTGCCATCAGAAAAAGAACAGCAGGAATTTACACAGTTGATTGGCCAGTGCCGCACCTTGCCTACGAACTTTACCAGAGATGTCATTATGAAGGCACCTACGGAAGATATTATGAATTCCATGACAAGAAGTATCCTGACGCTGGCTTCTTATGACAAGAATGCAAAAGACAGCAGCGTCAGCAGTTCCCTGAGACAATGTATACAGTTAATCAGTGAGTTCCCGTTATTAGCAGTATACGCCTACAATGCGTATAACTATTATGAAAAAGACGGAAGTATGTTTATCCATCATCCCGACCCAAACCTTTCCACAGCAGAAAATCTGTTGATGATGATGCGGCAGGATAAGAAATTTACCCCGGTGGAGGCGAAGGTGTTGGATACAGCCCTGATTTTACATATGGAGCACGGTGGCGGTAATAATTCTACCTTTACCACCAGAGTAGTGACCTCCTCTGGTGCCGATACCTATTCCACAATCGCCGCAGCCATGTCCTCCTTGAAGGGACCAAAGCATGGCGGAGCAAATATAAAGGTTATGGAGATGATGAAAGATATTAAGGAACATATCCATGATGTGGAGGATAAAGAAGAGATAGCAGATTATCTGTCAAAAATATTAGAGGGAGAGACCTTTGACAGAAAAGGCTTGATTTACGGTATGGGGCATGCAGTGTATACGCTGTCCGACCCAAGAGAAAGAGTTTTTAAAGGCTATGTAGAAAAGCTGGCAATAGAAAAGAATCGGGAAAAAGATTTGTTGTTGTACAATACCATAGAAGAGCTTGCACCGGAATTAATTGCAGAAAAGCGGCATATTCAAAAGGGAGTCAGCCCAAATGTGGACTTCTATAGTGGTTTTGTCTATGAAATGCTGGGAATCCCGATGGAAATGTATACCGCAATCTTTGGAGTGGCACGAATCGTAGGCTGGAGTGCCCACCGTATAGAGGAAATGATTACATCGGACAAAATCATTCGTCCGGCATATATGAGTGTTATGTCAAAGAAGGATTAATAGGAAAAATATCCGATTTAGGCTATAATAATTCTTCACCTCGAATATTTAATAACTCATTTGTCTCCATGACGGACATTTTCTTGTTGATACAAAAAATCAATACGGAATCTCTGGAATTTTTCGGATATAAGCTGCCCTCCTTTGCGAGAGTAAGGGCTCTTTGAACTTCTTCATAGGACAAATGAAGGGCAAGACATAAAGCGATTACTTTATTGCGACCGGGATGTTTTGTTCCGTTTAAAATTTGGTAACCGTAATTTCGTTGAATTTGTGCAGATTCAATTAACTGTGCAGCAGTGATGCCAGCTGATTTTCGACAAGATTCCAGATATTCAGGAAAAGAAGTAATCAGAGAATAGTCAGTATTTTCCAAAGTATAAGTATCCAGAGCAGATTCGGTTTTAATATTCTTTAATCTTTTTAATAATTCTTCTGTAGTAGGCTGTTGATTCATCATAGCTCCCCTTTTTTCTTGCAGATATAATAATTGTATTTTATAATTTTATCAAAGAAAAAGCAAGGCGGGAGTACAAATGACCATTGAAGAAGAATATCGTTTATCCCAATATGAGGACTTGGGGACTTTGAATAATCGGGAAAATATTCGTTTAAAACGACATAAAATATATGGACAAATATGTGTAGAAAAAAGAGTGGAAGGAAGTTTAAAATATATTTATGACTTTATTATGCAAAATCCAACACCTTATATTCCGCATATATATGAAAATATTTTAGATGGAAATTGTTTGATTATTGTAGAAGAATATATCCAAGGGAGAAATTTGGAAGAAATTCTGCGGCAACAGAGTATAGAAGAAAATGAAGCAGTCAGGATTCTTTTACAGCTTTGTGAAGCTCTAAAGGTGTTACATCATGCAAAACCAACAATTGTGTGTAGAGACTTGAAAGCAGAGAATGTTATGATTGATTGTGTTGGCGAAGTAAAAATTGTAGATTTTGACATAGCCAGAATTTATCAAGACGGGAAAAGAAGAGATACCAATCTGTTGGGAACGGCAGAATATGCGGCACCGGAACAATATGGATATTTTCAAACGGATAATCGAACAGATATTTATGCGTTGGGGATTTTGTTCAATTATATGTTGACAGGACAATTTCCTGTGGAAAGGATGGCAGAAGGACGTCCTTTGAAAATTATAAAAAAATGTACTTATCTCAATCCCAAAGAGAGGTATCAATCGGTAGAAGAATTGCAGAGAGATATCCGTAAATTCTATCCTATGAGGGATTCAGAAAAGGAACAGGAGACGAAGGATGATGTGAAAAATAGTTGGTTGCCACCGGGATTTCGGACAAAAACTCCTTGGAAAGTGGTCAGTGCAACTTTTGGATATCTGATGATAACATATCTTTGTTTTTCTTTGACGATACAGAGTGAAGGGAAATCTATAGTGGGCCCCGAACTTTATATAGAGCGGACATTGGCGTGGCTCTCACAGATAGCATTTATTGCTTTGGCTTGCAATTATAGAGGGGTAGGGGACTGGATAAAGATAACAAAAGTCCAAAATCGGATATTGAGAATTATTTTGTATGTAATATCTTATTTTGTTTTGATGATATTTGCCGTTTTAATAGCAGAAATTTTAGAAATGATATTTTTATAAATTGTATGCCGGGAGCATACCACAGAAAGAAAAGATTTCGATATGATAAAGGAGCATAGTAAGCTATGCTTCTTTATTTGTATTTATGGGATTTTGGAGATACTCTTTTAAAATAAGATTGATGTACTGGGAAAAAGAGCGGTCATCTTCTTCTGCAAGATGTTTAATTTCATCGATGATATCAGCATCAAGAGTAATGCTGACCTTATTCTTTAAAGGCTTCATAACAGACCTCGTTTCATTTCAAAAATAGTTACTCCAATAAGTATATACGATAAAATCTTGACATATACCATAAAATCCGATAAAGTAGGATAAAGTAGTATAAAAATAAAATGGAGGGAATTTTAAATGGAAAATAAAAAGAGTGGAAAGCTAAAATGGATTATCATTGCCGTCATTGTGATTGTCATTATTGGAGCGGCAATGAGCGGCGGCGATGATGAGAAGAAAAAAAGTGAGGATACAAAAAAGGAATCGACAGAAACCGTTGATATAAAAGAGGATATGACAAAGTACAAATCAGGAACCTATAAAGTCGGTGGAGATATTCCGGCAGGAGAATATGTAGTATTTTGTGATAACTCATTGGACTGTTATTTTGAAATAGCATCTGACAGTACCGGAGAGTTGGATGCTATTATTGCAAACGATAATTTATCCTATAATTCAATAGTTACCTTGAATGACGGACAATATTTTAAAGTTACCGGTGGATATGCAGTTCCGATAGAAGAAGTTTCTGAATTGGATACAAGTGGAAATGGTATGTTTAAGGTGGGAACTTATCTTCCGGCAGGAGAATATAAAATTTCAGTGGATGAAGATTCCGTTGTGGGATATGGATATATAGAGGTTTCAACAGACAGCTCTCATGTATTGTCCAGTATAAAATCCAATGACAACATAGATGGAGATTCTTATATCACTGTGTCTGATGGAGAATATTTAAAATTAAGTGGTTGTCATATTGTACAATAAAGTACTTATGAAAAACAAAAGTAATAGGAGGAATTTGGTTTATGAAAGTGTGGAAATTAGTATCTGGTATTCTGTCAATTATTTTATTTGTATTGGTAATGTTCCAATCATGTGCAGCAGGAGTCAGCAACAGCCTTGAAGAAAATGGAGAAGTAGGTGGTAGTGCTGGAATCATTGTGGCAATTATGCTTTTGGCAGGAGGAATTGTTTCCGTTGCAGTTAGGAATGGGAAAAGAGGAGGAAACATTGCACTAGTTGTATTGTATGGAATCGGAGCACTTACTGGCTTTGCTTTAGCCGGAAGCTATGCCGATTTGAGAATATGGGCTGCATGGTGTTTGATTTGTGCAGTACTTGCAGTTGTGGCATTCATCAAGACGCCAAAAGAATAACAACAAATAAAATGTGTATGCCTAAATGGCTTCAACTATCTTATGATGGTTGGAGCCATTTTTATAGGATTTAATATGGCTTTATGTTATAATTTTTTAAAATAATTTTAACTCCAATTAAGGAAAGTCTGCTATCCTAAAAGCACTAGGGAAAAAGCAAAAAGGAGGCACTCTATGAGGTTATTGCTGGCAGAAGATGAAAAAGAACTTTCCAATGCACTGGTGACCATATTAAAGCACAACAATTATTCTGTGGATGCGGTATACAATGGGCAGGATGCGTTGGATTATCTGGAAACGGGACTTTATGACGGAGCCGTTTTGGATATTATGATGCCCAAAATGGACGGAATTACGGTTTTAAAGAAAATCAGGGAGCAGGGCAATGCCATTCCGGTATTGTTGTTGACGGCAAAGTCGGAGATAGATGACCGGGTAGAGGGACTGGACAGCGGAGCAGATGACTATCTCACCAAGCCTTTTGCCACCAAAGAATTGCTGGCGAGGATACGGGCTATGACCAGAAGACAGTCAGAGACCACAGATGCCATACTGAGTTTCGGAAATCTTACATTAAACCGTTCCACCTATGAACTGAAGACTTCAAAAACCAGCTTTAAGCTCGCTAATAAAGAATATCAGATGATGGAAATGCTGATGGCGAATGCAGGACAGGTCATTCCCACAGAACGTTTTATGGATAAGATATGGGGATATGACAGTGAGGCGGAGATGAATGTGGTGTGGGTATATATTTCCTATCTGCGAAAAAAGTTAAACACCTTAGAAGCGGACGTACAGATAAAAGCAACCCGAAATATCGGATATTCTTTGGAGGCTGCCCATGATTAAAAAATTACAGCGTAAATTTATTGCCATTACCATGTGTTCGGTTATCCTTGTAGTGGGAGGTATCATTGGAATCATAGATATTGCAAACTACCGTCATGTGAATGCAAGTGCTGATGAAAAATTAAATGTTTTGGAGGATAACGGAGGAATTTTTCCGAGAGCAGTGGAAAAGCAGGGAAATGCGGACAAGCAGCCCAAGCATGAAATGTCTCCTGAAGCACCCTTTGACACCCGGTATTTTACCGTAGAACTCCGGTCAGACGGAACCTTAGTGGAAGCGGATACGGGGCGTATTGCGGCGGTATCTACGGAAACGGCAAGCCAATATGCTACAGAACTGTACCAACAGGGAAAGACAGAAGGCTTTCAGGGAAATTACAAATATAGAGCCGTAACAGATAATGGGGATATTATGTATATCTTTTTGGATTGCAGCAGAGAATTATCCACATTTTATTCTTTTCTGTGGGTGAGTCTGTTGGTGGGATGTATCGGGATTCTGCTGGTTTTTGGCTTAGTGGTATTCTTTTCCAGAAGGGCGGTAAAGCCGGTGGCGGAAAGCTATGAAAAACAAGAACGGTTTATCACAGACGCCAGCCATGAGATAAAAACCCCATTGACTATCATAGATGCCAACACGGAAGTGCTGGAGATGGAAAACGGAGAAAATGAGTGGACAGGCAGTATCAAAAAACAGATACAACGTCTGAGTGCATTGACGGAAAAGCTGGTGTTTTTGTCCCGAATGGACGAGGAGGGTACCGTATTACAGATGACAGATTTCTCTCTTTCGGATGCGGTAGAGGAGACGGTACAGCCCTTTGAAACTGTTGCGGTGGCACAGGAAAAAGAACTTTCCTATGAGATAGAAAAAAATATTTCCTACTACGGAGATGAAGCATCTATCCGGCAGCTCTTGTCACTCTTGTTGGACAATGCTATGAAATATACAGAGGAACAGGGAAAAATTGAAGTACAGTTAAAGAGTAGCGGCAGACACCGGGAGCTGATAGTAAAGAATACGGTAGAAGAGATTTCCAAGGGGCGGCAGGACATCCTGTTTGAACGATTTTACCGAAGGGACAGCTCCAGAAACTCCCAAAGCGGCGGATATGGCATCGGGCTTTCCGTGGCAAAAGCCATTGTAACGGCACATAAAGGGAAAATTACAGCATTCAGCGAAGACGGAACATCCATTCAATTCACAGTAATCTTGCCGTAACAAAATATTATACAAAACAGGACATTTCTTAAGAAGAGATGTCCTATTTTTTAAGTTGATTTAAAGTTCCCATGGTAAATTGTTTACAACAGAAAGGAGCATACCATGAAAGAACAAACAGTATTTAAACGATATGAAATGAAATATCTCATTACCAAAGAGCAATGTGAAAAAATAAAACAGCAGATGAGAAAATATATGGTAGGGGATGAATATGGACACAGTACCATTTGTAACCTGTATTTTGATACCCCAACATATCTGTTAATCCGAAGGTCATTGGAAAAGCCGGTTTATAAAGAGAAGCTAAGACTCAGAAGCTATGGAGTGGCGGACAGCGACAGCCAGACCTTTGTGGAGATTAAGAAAAAATACCAGTCAGTAGTTTATAAGCGGAGAGTGGCTATGAAGGAATCAAAGGCAATGCAGTATCTTTTGGAAAAAGAGGATACTGTGGACAGTCAGATTTCCCATGAGGTGGACTATTTTCTGGAACAATATCCGGGATTGCAGCCAAGAGTATTTATTTCTTATGAAAGAGAGGCCTTTTATGCCAAGGGAGACAGTGATTTTCGGATAACCTTCGATGAAAATATCCTTTGGAGAACCCATGACTTATCCCTTTGCAAAGGGGTTTATGGAATGCCGATACTAGAAGAGAATCAAGTGTTGATGGAAATTAAGACCGGTCGGGCAATTCCCCTTTGGATGACGGATTTGCTGACGGAAAACAGAATCTATCAGACGTCCTTTTCCAAATACGGAAGGGCTTATCAAAATATCTACTTAAATCACAAATTAGGAGGAATTCGTTATGCTTAATACTATATTTCAGGGGATTTTTGACAGCGGAACAGTGACCGTAATCCCTGTAAAAGAATTTTTAATCTGTATCGGGGTGGCATTGCTGATAGGAATTTTTCTGGCAGCAGTCTATACCTATAAAAGCCACTATACGAAAAGTTTTGTGCTGACCCTTGCCATGCTGCCGGCAGTGGTCTGCGTGGTAATTATGATGGTAAACGGAAACGTAGGTGCCGGAGTTGCGGTTGCAGGGGCGTTCAGCCTGGTGCGATTCCGTTCCGTACCGGGAAGTGCCAAGGAAATCGGTATGATTTTTCTGGCAATGAGTGCCGGAATGGTGACGGGAATGGGATATCTGGGATATGCAGTTCTGTTTTCCGTGGTAATGGGAGGGGTCATGCTTCTCTATCAGATGGTCAATCTTGGAGCGAGAAAGGAAAGTGCCAGAGAAAAGACCTTGCGGATTACCATACCGGAGGATTTGGACTATACGGATGTCTTTGATGAATTGTTAGAGGAATATACAAATACCTCAGAGATAGTTTCTGTAAAAACAACCAATATGGGAAGCCTCTTTAAGCTGACGTACAATATCACCTTAAAAGACTTATCTAAGGAAAAAGAATTTATAGATGCATTGCGGTGCAGAAACGGAAATTTGGAAATTAGTATTTCAAGACAGGAGGTCCAGAACTATGAGCTATAAAAAAGTATTTACGGCATTGGCAATTTCTGTATCTTTATCCTGTACTTTAATGGCGTGTTCCTCCGATAAAACGGAAAGTTCAACCACAGAAGAAAGTACGGAGATATCGGAAGAAAGCTTTACCGATGAGGAAATGTTTACAGACAGGGACAAAGACGCCTCTTATGAAGAGAGTGAAAGTGTTCCCATTACGTTAAGTGACAACGGCGTAGAGTGTGATGCCAAAAACGTAGAAATATCTGACAGCGTGGTAACCATCAAAGCAGAGGGTACTTATCTGTTATCGGGAAGCCTTTCCAATGGACAGATTGTGGTAGATGTGGAAGATACCGAGAAGGTGCAGCTGGTGTTGCAGGGAGCTACTGTCAACTGCGATACCAGTGGGGCAATCTACATAAAACAGGCAGATAAAGTATTCATAACTTTAGCAGAAGGAACGGAAAATCTGCTGTCCAACAAAGAAGAATTCGTGGCAATCGATGATAACAATATTGATGCAGTTATTTTTTCAAAAGAAGATTTGACGCTGAACGGAACAGGAAGCCTGACGATTCAGGCAGCTTACGGTCATGGAATCGTATCCAAGGATGATTTGGTTTTGACAGGAGGAAACTATCAGATTACAGCAGAAAAACATGGACTTTCCGGCAAGGACAGTGTCCGCATTGCAGATGGAAGTTACAATATTACCTGCGGAAAAGACGCAATTCACGGGGAGAACAAGGATGATGAAGCCCTCGGATTTGTCTATATTTCCGGCGGCAGCTTTGCGATATCCGCTGACGATGACGGAATTCATGCGGCGGCAAATCTGGTAATAAACGGAGGAACAGTAAACATCAGTAAAAGCTATGAAGGTTTAGAAGGCCGCACCATAGATATTACAGACGGCAAAATTGTAATTCAGGCAGAGGATGACGGTATGAATGCCGCAAACGGAAGCAGCACACAGCAAAATGATTTTGCCGCGGATGATAGCTGTTACATTAAGATTGCAGGAGGTACCATTCAAATCAATGCATACGGAGATGGAATTGATTCCAACGGAGCCCTCTATGTCAACGGTGGAGAAACTTATGTGTCGGGAGCAGAAAATGATGGCAACGGAGCCTTGGACTATGCCGGAGAGGCAGAGATTGCCGGAGGAACCTTTGTGGCAACGGGAATGAGCGGTATGGCACAGAATTTTGGAGAAAACTCCACGCAGGGAAGTATGCTGGTAAACCTGTCAGGGGACCGGACACAGGAAGGAATGGTGTTAAAGGACAGTGACGGAAATGTAATCATCTCCTATTCACCAGAAAAATCTTATAATTCTGTTTTAATCAGCCATCCTTATATAGAGAAAGATAAGACATACACCGTGGAAACAGGCACGGAGACCACAACAGTGGAAATGAGTAGTCTTATTTACGGAAGCGGAGCACCGTCGGAACAGGGAATAAAAGGCGGCGGAACTCCACCGGAACAAGGGAATGAAAAACGAAAAGGGCCTATTAGACAATAATGGAAGAATGTTAAGAAACCGCTAAAAATCGTTTGTAAAATCAACGTGTATATGATATATTCTTAATACTTAACACGAATGAAAACTATTATACAGTGTTCCGAGTGAAAATAATTAGGGGGAATGAAGTAGGAGGAGCAGATGATAGCACAAGTAGTATCAGTAGTTATTTTTGTATTGATGTTTGCGTTGATTGTTACAGACAAGATTGAGAGACACATTGTAACATTGGTTTGCGGGCTGGCAACATTAATACTGGTCTTTGGGGTGTGTATGCACAGTATGTCCGCAGTATCAGAAACCTTGAATGTCGGAAGTGTTTTTACAAGGGATTTCTGGTATGTAACCGGAACGGCAACAGAGAACTCAAAAGGAATCAACTGGGCAACGATTATCTTTATTGCCGGAATGATGGTAATGGTGGAAGGAATGGCAAGAGTAGGATTTTTCCGTTGGTTGTGTATGAGAATTGCGAAGCTCGTACATTACAAAGTGCTTCCAATTTTTATCGTATTCATGTTACTATCCGCAGGTCTGGCGATGTTCATTGACAGTATTACGGTTATTCTGTTTTTGGCGGCAATTACTATAGAATTGGCAAGGCTGTTGAAATTTAATCCGGTACCGATGATTCTTTCAGAGATTTTCTGTGCTAACTTAGGCGGTTCGGCAACCATGTGTGGAGACCCACCAAATATTATTATTGGAACATCATTGGGATATTCTTTTGGAGATTTTGTTACGAATACAGGCGTGATAGCAGGTATTTCTCTGGTAGTAGTAGTGGTCTATTTCTACTTCTGTTTTCGCAAGGAATTTAAGGCGGACAATTTAGAAACAGTAGATGTTGCCGCCTTGCCCAATCCAAGTGAAATTATTACAGACAAAAAAGGATTTCTGGTAAACACCGTTATTTTTCTGCTGGCAATTATATTATTGATTACCCACGCCCAGACAGGACTGACAGTGGCATTTATCGGTACATTTATTGCACTTCTTTCCTTGCTTTCAGCGGGAAGAGCAGCAGGTACTTTGTTAAAAAAGGTGGACTATAAGACGATTTTGTTTTTTGTAGGTCTCTTTGTAGTCGTAGGTGGACTGGAGGAAACCGGAATTTTAGAGACTATTGCAGAATACATCGGTAAAGTCAGCGGTGGAAATGCAAAGCTGGTAGTAGTTATCATCATATGGGTGTCTGCCATTGCCAGTGCTTTTGTGGACAATATTCCGTTTGCAGCCACTATGATACCGGTTATCCGCAGCCTTTCTGTTTCACAGGGCATTAATCTGCCGATTTTGGCATGGGCTTTGGCTATGGGAACAGATGTAGGCGGAAGTGCCACGCCGATTGGTGCCTCTGCCAATGTAGTGGGAATTGCGGTGGCATCCAAGGAAGGTTACCCGATTGGCTGGGGCAAGTACTGCAAGTCAGCAGCACCGGCAACCATCCTAGTATTACTTATCTCAACTGTTTGTATCTGGGTTAGATATTTTTAGGAGGAAGGTGAAGGTAGTATGGAGAAAAAACAAATAATTATTTCTATTGGAAGAGAGTTCGGAAGCGGTGGGCGTGTAATTGCAAAAAGTCTTTCGGAGAGGTTTGAAATTCCGTTTTATGACAAGGATATTTTAAGAGAGATTGCAGCGGAACGAAATGTGGATGTAAAGACCTTACAGGAGTATGATGAGGTTCCTAAGACCATGTTCTTCTCCAGAACAGTAAGAGGGTACAGCAATTCGCCAGAAGAAAATATTGCGAATCTGCAGTTTGAGCATTTGAAAAAGATGGCGGAGGAAGGGAAATCCTTTGTGATTACCGGAAGGTGTTCAGAGGATATTCTCAAAGGTTATGAAGGTCTGATAACCATTTTTGTTTTGGGAGATATGGACAAAAAGATAGAGCGTATACAGGAACTGCATGGTTTAACCAAAGAAGCAGCACAGAATATGATTCTTTACACAGACAAGAAGAGAAAAGGATATCATAATTATTACTGCAAAGGAAAATGGGGAGATTCCAGATATTATGATTTGTGTATCAACAGCAGCCGGTTGGGAATAGAAGGAACGTTGGATATACTGGAATCCTATATTCGAGAGAGAATCAAATAAATGATGGAAAAAATACAGAAGCATAAAAGGCTTCTGTATTTTTATATTAAAACACAAAAACTTTTCACAAAATTCTATTAAGAAAAAAAAAAATCATCCGATAAAATATATAGAAACCAGTAAAACAAGGTTTTGCACCTGATTTTCAAGGAAGAAAGGAGATGCCGTTATGCGTATAGATGCATATAATCAAATCGCACAGTTGTATAAGACAGGAAAAAGTACCAGAACAAATAGTACAGCAGGCATCAATACTGCTCGTGATGAGGTACAGATTTCTCAGACAGCAAAAGATTATCAAATCGCAAAACAGGCAGTCGCAGGAGCTTCAGACGTTAGAGAAGACAAAGTGGCACAGCTCAAGGCAAGCATCCAGTCCGGCAATTATAATGTAGATGCGGACAGCTTTGCAAGTAAATTATTAGAAAAATACAATGCAACGATGATGTAAGTGAGGGCAGAAATTGGCTAGTTTAATGGATGAACTTTTGGAGGTTCTTGAGAAAGAAGAAGCAGAATATCGACAGTTAGTAGAGACTTCTACACGTAAAAAAGAAGTGATTATCAAAGCCGACATTCGGGCGTTGGAAGAAATTACCGGGGAAGAACAGGAAATCGCCGGAAGAATTAAAAATATCGAGAACAAGAGAATCTCCATCATGCGGGATATGGCAAATGTGCTGAATCGGAAGCCGGAGGAATTAACGGTGGATGTTATGATTGAGATTCTGCAAAAACAGCCCAAAGAACAGGAAGAATTAGCAAAACTCCGTGCCAAATTAAAAGAAACCTTAGCTGAGATGAAAAATATCAATGAGCAGAATCAGACTCTTATCACTCGGGCGTTAGAGATGGTAGAGTTTGATATGGCATTGATAAAGAGTATTCGGCAGGCTCCTGAAACTGCCAACTACAACCGTCAGGCTTATAATACCGGAGATATTCTGGGCAGCGGCGGCTTTGATGCAAAACAATAAGACACAGGCAGGGGGGAATATGCAATGGCTAATGGAATGGGTACACTTTATATCGCATCATCTGGAATTAGAAATAGCCAGAATGCATTAAATACAACTGCGAATAATCTTGCTAATGTGGATACCGATGGGTATGTGCGTCAGCAAGTTTATTTTACTGATAAAGAATATAATACCTTTGCCAATGCGGCAGTCAGCAGACAGCAGGCAGGCTTAGGTCTTGAAATAGGCGACGTTATCCATGCAAGGGATATCTTCTTAGACAAGTCCTATCGTACCGAGAGGGGACGACAGGCATTCTATGAAACGAGCTTTAATGCTATCGATGAGGTTCAGACCTACTTTCAGGAGATGGAAGGAAAGGCGTTTCAAAACTCTTTAAGCGACCTGTATACCGCATTTGAGGAGTTTGCAAAAGACCCATCGGATTCTGTAAACCAGAATCTGGTAATACAGAAAGCCAGCTTGTTTATCAGCCGTTCTCAGGCGGTTTACTCAGGATTGAAAACATATCAGTCAAATATTAATAAGCAGATTTCTGATGATATCGACAAAATTAATGAATTAGGAAATAAAATTCATCAATTAAACTTCCAGATACGGAAAATTGAAGCCGGAAAAATGGAAACAGCCATGAGCTTAAGAGATGAAAGAGACTTATGTTTAGACCAGCTTTCGGCTCTGGCAAAAATTTCTTATGAGGAAGATACGGACGGTGTAGTTACCGTGAAACTGGAAGGTGCCGAATTTGTAACGGAAAGCCAAGTGTATGAGATGGGAAAAAAGGTAGACGCTAAAACAGGTTTTATTGACCCGTATTGGCCACACCTGTCTGATACCTCCAAAGGAATTTATGATGAAGTATTTGATTTTAATATTGATATCAGCTCCGAGCTAAATTCAGATATCGGCAAGCTGAAAGCATTGGTTTTAACCAGAGGTGACCACTGGGGAGACTACCGTGATATAGAAGGAATGAGTGAACAGGAATATCTGGATACCACAGATATGTCCGTAATGATAAAAATGCAGGCACAGTTGGATCAGTTGGTACATACGATTGTAACGTCAATTAATGATGTGTATTGCCCGAATGTACAGGGACCTGCAGGTGTTACCTATACAGATGTAGCGGGCAACATCATTGACTTAAGTTCAGTAAAAGTGCTGGATAGTGAAAATTGTGCAGTAGGTGTAGACGGAAAAATCCCTCCGGGAGAATTATTCGTGAGACTGGGTACACAGAGATATACTGAGATTACAGGAAGTGACGGAAAAACCTACTACTTATATAATGAAGAGGATTTAAGTGACAGTTCTCTCATGTACACCACCAATAGTCTGAGTGTCAATGAGGAGTTCAGAAAGCAGGAAACCTTGTTGCCGCATCTGGCACAGAACGGAGAGGTAGCACAGCCTTTAGGAGAGGAGCTGGCAGCCATCTGGTCAAAGGATTTGGTAGGATTAAGTCCAGTGGACCCGGAAAAGGGAACCATCAATGCCTATTATCAGAAAATGATTGGCGGATTGGGAACCTTAGGTTCCGTATACCAGAAAACGGCAAGTAACCTTTCCAATACGGTAATGACCGTAGACAATCAGAGACAGCAGGTTATCGGAGTTTCTTCCGATGAAGAACTGACCAATATGATTAAATATCAAAATGCATACAATGCATCCAGCCGTTTTATGACGGTTATCAGCGACATGATTGAACACATAATAACCCAGCTTGGACGTTAAAGAGGTGAGAATATATGCCATCAACATTTTTTGGATTAAATATTGCAAGCTCTGGATTATCTTCTTTCCAGGCAGCAGTCAACACAACCGCAAATAATATTTCAAATGTAAAAACAGACGGATATAGCCGTCAGGTTGCAAACCGTGTGCAGGCAGAATCTCTCAGAGTCTATGCAAAATACGGAACCACCGGAAGCGGTGTGGAAACCACCTCTATAACCCAGATTAGAAATGAATATTATGATGTTAAATACTGGACCAATAACTCCAGTCTTGGACTATATGAGAAAAAGCTTTATTACATGAACCAGATTGAGGATTATTTTATTGATGATGAAACCACCAAGGGTTTTACCACAATCCTTAATAATATGTTTAATAATCTGGACCAGTTGTCTGATTCCGCAGCGGATATGGACAAGAGAAAAACCTTTATCAGCAGTTGTCAGAACTTTGCGACTTATTTCAACAGTGTGGCAACCGGATTAAATCAGATACAGACAGATGCCAACTTAGAGGTAAAGAGTACCGTAGATAACATCAATGCCATTGCAAAGAAGATTGCACTTATCAATAACCAGATTAATGTGGTGGAGATGCAGGGAGGTCATGCCAATGAGTTGAGAGATGAGAGAGCACTTTTGATAGATGAGCTTTCGGGCATTGTACCTGTAAAGACAAATGAAGTACAGGTTATGGACAGCAATAATGAATATTATGTAGGCTGTACCGAATTTACCGTAGAAATCAACGGACAGATTCTGGTGGATACCAGAAACTACCGGGAACTGGAATGCCGCACCAGAGAAAATAAAATTAACCAGTCAGATGTAGACGGTTTATATGACGTTGTCTGGGCAGATACCAAAACCGATTTCAATGCGGGAGCCACCGGTATGTCAGGTTCTTTAAAAGCATTGTTAGATATTAGGGATGGAAACAACGAAGAAAACTTCCGGGGAACGGTAGAATCTTTAAAAGGTAACCAGTTGGTACTGACCAATACCACACAGAGTTCCGTAGAAAAAATGAGTATGCCGGAAGAGGGAACCATTACTATCCGAAATAAAAAGTATAATTATTCCAGCTTTGAAGTTAATTTTGACGCAGACGGAAAGGCGACCTATACCTTTACGCTGGAAGAAACCATAGATGCCAGCGTCGGAGCCGGATTAACCGGTTACGAGGCTTCCATCGGAGAATCCATTTCTTATATGGGTATTCCATATTACAATGCACAGCTTAACGAATTTTTACGTTCCTTCTGTGCAGCCTTCAACGATATTCAGTTGACAGGACAGGATTTGAACGGAGACCCGATGCAGGCATTTTTCGTGGCAAAGAATCCGGTAAGCGGAGAAGAGGGAGCGTTGAATGCTTCTGATACCTATACTACCGTGACCTCAGCCATGTCCAGTTATTACAAACTGACAGCCTCATCCTTTAAGGTTGCGAAAGAATCAGAAAAGGATGCTTCTATTTTCAGTACTACAACAGATGTGGTGGGAAAACAGGATGCTTATGATTTGATAGATAAGCTGCTTCCGTTAAAGAGTCAGGAGAAATTCTACCGGGGTTCCGGAGCAGATGGATTCTTACAATGTCTTATATCTGACATTTCTGTGGATACGGAGGAATCCAAGTTGTTTTATGAGAACCACAATAATATTTCAAAAACCATTATTAATCAGAGATTATCTGTCTCAGGCGTAGATGAGGATGAAGAGGCACTGGATTTAGTAAAATTCCAAAATGCATATAATCTGGCATCCAAGATGATTTCCGTCATGGCAGAAATGTATGATCAGTTGATTTTGAATACAGCCGTATAAGGAGGGGATTTTAAATGCGTGTTACCAATACAATGATTATGAATAACTCAGCCAATAATATGAACATCAATAAAAGTAATGTGGATACATTGAATAATCAGATGTCTTCTCAGAAAAAAATATCCCGTCCTTCTGATGATCCGGTTATCGCAATTCGTGCTCTTCGTTTGAGAAGTACATTAAGCGAGATTGACCAGTACTATGAAAAGAATATCCCGGATGCGGAGTCGTGGCTGGATGTAACCCAGACGGCATTGAAGAATATGCAGGAGATTCTGACCTCTATTTACAAAGAATGCAACAATGGAGCAAATGATACCTTAAACCAGTCAGATAGAAATACGATTTTGAAAAACCTGAATGCCATGCGGGAACAGATTTATGCAGAGGGAAACGCAGACTATGCAGGAAGAACCGTATTCACCGGATATAAGACAAATGAAAGTCTGACCTTTGGAACGTCAGATCCAGCAGAGTCCTATACCATTACAGAAAAGCTTAATTATGACAACGTTTCGCAGAAAAGCTATTATTCGGGATTATCTTCGGTTCCGACCATCGATGAGATAAATGCCGGACAGGCACCTACCACGAATGTGGAAGATCATACATACAGCAGAATTCGGCTGGCTTATGACAATCTGGATAACGGAAATATAGAGTTGAATTATATTGATGCATTGGGAAATGTAAAACCAATCACATCTATGCCGATTACCTATACGGATACAGACGGAGCTACCGTAACAGATACGGTTACATTGATTACAAACAGAAGCTATGATGATTGGCAGAACGCACACGATTTTCAGGTGGGAGATAATGCCATCCTGTATATTAAGGAAACCGGAGAATTGATTTTCGGTAAAAATGTAGAAGCACAGATTAACAAAGATAAACCGGAGATGCTTATTACCTATGATAAAACAGGATTTGAAAAAGGAGAATTGAGACCGGAGCACTATTTTGACTGTGTGAAAAAGACCGATCCGGCGGAGCCGATTACCTATACAAAGGAAGAGCAGAAGATTTCTTACACCATAGCATTTAATCAGACGTTAGATGTAAATACAGAGGCGTCCGATGTATTCAATTCCAGTATCGGAAGAGATATAGATGAATTGACCGATGCGGTACAGATGGCAATTTCGGCACATGAAAAAGTAGATAGTATCAAGAGTATGATGACAGAAGAACGCTATGCGGATCAGGATTCGCAGGAGCTTTTGCAGAAATGGCTGGATGCGGCAGAAAAAGAAGCGGCATATGCAGATGATAATATGCAGAATCTCTATTCCAAAGGAATTACCGCATTTCAGGGTTATCTTACAGATGTTACTCTGGCACTTACAGATGTGGGAAGCAAAGGAAATCGCTTGGACATGACTAAATCCAGAATGTCCAATCAGCAGATTACCTTTGAAAAATTAAAATCCCAGAATGAAGACAGAGATTTATCAGATATTATCATAGATTATACAGCAGCATATACGGCGTATCAGTCTTCTATGCAGGCATCGGCAAAAGCAATCAAACAGACGTTGTTAGATTACATTTAAATAAAACGGAGGTAGGATATGAAATTAACAACAAGAGTATTTGGGGAAATTGATATTGAAGACGAAAAAATTATAAACTTTGAGGATGGAATCATTGGTTTTCCGGATTTAAAGAAATTTACCCTGATTTATGACGAAGAAAAGGAAAATAATAGCAATATTATCTGGATGCAGTCACTGGATGAGCCGGCATTCGCTATGCCGGTAATGAATCCGTTGCTGGTAAAAGAAAATTATAATCCGATAGTGGAGGATGAATTGTTAAAGGCACTGGGAAATTTGGCAGAAGAAAACACACTGGTGCTGGTAACGGTTACCGTGCCACAGAACATCGAGAAGACATCAGTGAATCTGAAGGCACCAATCGTCATCAATGCAAAAGAAAAAAAGGCAGTGCAGGTAATTGTAGAAGATGAAGATGTAAAATATGAAATATATGATATTTTACAGGCACAAAAAGAAAAGGCAGGTGAGTAGAGATGCTGGCACTTACAAGAAAAAAGGGTGAATCCTTAATTATCAACAACAATATTGAAGTCACTGTGTTGGAAATCCGCGGCGATCAAATTAAGCTGGGAATCTCTGCTCCGAAGGATGTATCCATTTACAGACAGGAAGTTTACCTTCAGATTCAGGAGGAAAACAAAGCGGCATTTGGCGTAGAAAACGTAGAGGCATTAAAAAAATTATTTTAATCCGTAAACTTTTGGAAAAAAAATCCGATATACACAGTAGATAACAAGAGAAACAGTTATAATCACATGGAGGTGATATACAATGGCAATTGAAGCAATAAAAAATGCAGGGGTAGCATATCAGGCATCATCACCGAGTGTTACCAAAGAAGTTTCACAGCCAAAAGAGCAGGCAATTCAGACTCAGGCAGAGTCGGCAGCACTTGCAGAAGAAAGTATTAAGATAGACGCAAAGGGTGCGGAGGAACAACAGGGAAGTAATTCTAATGCACAGTCACAGTCAGGCAATGAGAACTTAAAAAAGACCATTGAACAGATTAATAAGAAGGCTGCTAATTCGGAGGCAGTGTTTGGTATACATGAGGAAACAAATCGTATAACCATCAAAATCGTAGATAAGAAGACGAAGGAAGTCATCAAAGAATTTCCGCCGGAGAAAACTCTGGATATGATTGCCAAAGCATGGGAGCTGGCGGGAATCATGGTGGATGAAAAGAGATAGGAGGCAGATCATATGGCAATTCGAATGACCGGCTTGGTATCAGGTTTGGATACAGATTCCCTTGTTCAGGAGTTGGTATCTGCATACAGTACCCAAAAAGATGATCTTGTAAAAGCACAGACAAAGCTGTCATGGAAACAGGATAGCTGGAAAGAAATGAACAGCAAAATCTATGGATTTTACAGCGGTTCTTTGAGTAATATGCGTCTGACCAGTAATTTTTCCAATATGAAAAAGACAACCTTGTCTGATTCTACAAAAGCAACGGTTACAGCAGACAGTACCGTATTAAACGGCACACAGACATTAAAAATTAATCGGCTTGCAACGGCAGGCTATTTGACAGGAACAAAGCTGGAGAGCAGCGGAGATGCATATAACGCATCTACGAAGCTTTCTGAGTTGGGATTATCTGACACTACCATAAACTTTAAGGTGGGCAGTGAACAGAAATCCATAGAAGTTAAAGGGGATATGACCATCTCCGAATTTACAAAGGCGTTAAATGAGCAGGGAGTAACCGCTAATTTCGACGTAAACCAACAGAGATTTTTTGTAAACTCTAAATCAACAGGAAGTGATTCCGATTTCAACTTCACGGTAAACACAGAGGATGAGTTGAAAGCTTTAAATAAGCTGGGACTTGCAACGGCAAAGGATGTTATCCGTGTAACTGCACTTCAGCAGGCAGAGGCGGATGTGGAAGACGGAACCATCAGTGAAGATGAAAAAGATGCAAAAGCAGAGGAATACTACAATGCTTTGTTAAATTCCGAAACATATGCAGATTTAAAAGATAGATATGCGGTAAAACAGGATGCAACAAATGCTCAGATTGAGTTGAACGGTGCAATTTTTGAAGGAAGCAGCAATACCTTCAATATTAACGGTCTGACCATTACGGCAAAGGGCGTTAGTGAAAGCACCATGAGTCTGGTTACAGAGACAGATGTGGATGCGATTTATGATACTATTAAAGATTTTATCAAAGGCTACAATGATTTGATAAAAGCTATGGATGAGGCATATAATGCTGAGCAGGCGAAGGGATATGAACCGTTAACCGATGAAGAGAAAGAATCCATGTCGGATGATGAGATTGAGAAGTGGGAGAAAAAGATTAAAGATTCCCTTTTAAGAAGAGATTCTACCTTGGAGTCCATATCTTTTGCCATGAAGACACAGATGTCACAGTCTTATGAAGTCAATGGAAAGACTTACAGTTTAGCTTCCTTTGGAATTAATACCCTTGGATATTTTGTGGCAGCCGACAATGAAAAAGGCGTATATCATATCGATGGCGACAGCGAAGACAGTTCCACAAAAGCCAATGCAGACAAACTGAAAACAGCCATTGCCAATGACCCGGATGCCGTAGCAGGATTTTTCCAACAGTTGGCAAAAGGTGTGTATAGTGAATTGGATAAGAAGATGAAGTCCACGACTCTCAGCAGTGCTTACAAAGTTTACAATGATAAGCAGATGCAGTCAGAGTATGATGACTATACAGATAAAATCAAAAAATGGGAAGAGAAAGTTTCCGATATGGAAGATTATTATTTTGACAAATTCAGTGCTATGGAGACAGCACTTTCCAAATTAAATTCACAGCAGTCCCAGCTTTCAGGATTGCTGGGTTCGTAAACAAAGGGGGATGATGATATGGCACTAAACAATGCTTACCAGGCATATAACAACAGCAAGATTTTGACGGCTTCACCGGCTGAACTGACCCTTATGTTATACGAAGGTGCAATTAAGTTCTGCAACATAGCCATTATGGGAATTGAAGAAAAGGATATTGAGAAGGCACATGTCAATATTACAAAGGTGGAGAGGATTATTACGGAGTTTCAGGCAACCTTAGACCATAAATATGAGGTGGCAAAGGACTTTGACAACGTATACTCCTACTTACAGGAACGTTTGAAAGAGGCGAACTTCAAGAAAGACAAGGAGATTCTGGAGGAAGTGCTGACCCATCTTCGTACCATGCGTGATACGTGGAAAGAGGTTATGCGAATCAATAAACTGGCAAAAGCAAACTAGGAGACTTTTATGCAGGAAGAAAGCTATATCCAGATATTAATTCAGAGCCTTCACCAAAAGGTGGAGGCTTTGGACAGTATTATAGAAAAAAACAAAGAACAGTATGAAATTCTTTCCGCAGAAGAGGCGGATATGGATGCCTTTGAGGAAAACGTCAAAGCAAAGAGCGAATTCATTGACAAAATCGTTTTTCTGGATGATGGATTTGAAGAAATCTATGCCAGAGTGAAGGAAGAGCTGGACAAAAACAGAGCCGCCCATGGTGCGGAAATCAAAGAGATGCAGGCATTGATTGCGGAGATTACCGAACGCAGCATGATGGTACAGGCACAGGAGCAGCGGAACAAAGAGCTGGCTACCCAGCAGTTTTCAAAGGCAAAAAGAAAAATCCGTCAGGTAAAGGCGGGGAATAAAGTTGCGGCACAGTATTACAACAGTATGCAGCAGTTGAATGTGGTAGACCCGCAGTTTATGGACAAGAAAAAATAAGAAACAGATAGGAAGACCGGTTTTATTGCGATAGAACCGGTCTTTTGTTATACTCTAAATAATTCAGAGAAAAAGCCGATATAAGTATAAATAGAGAGTTTGCAAAGAAGGTGGCAGAATGAGTCGTTTTATTCCTTTGTCGGTCCCTAATTTTGAGGGAAATGAAGAAAAATATGTAAGAGATGCCGTTGCAGCAGGATGGGTATCTACCGGAGGAGCCTATATCACGGAGCTGGAAGAAAAGATGGCGGATTTTTTGAAGGTAAAGAAAGCCGTTGCCTGTCAGAGCGGTTCCGCAGCACTTCATCTGGCGATGATGGAATGTGGAGTGGGACCCGGTGATCATGTAATTGTACCCACACTGACTTTTATTGCGGCAGTGAATCCGGTAAAGTATCAGTTTGCGGAACCTATATTTATGGACGCTGATGATTCCTTATGTATGGATCCCCAAAAGTTAGAAGCATTTTGTGGCGAAGAATGTGAAATGCGGGAGGACAGGCTGTTTTATAAAAAGACAGGAAAACCAATTAAAGCATTGGTGGTAGTTCATGTATTTGGAAACATGGCAGACATGGAATCCATTATGGACATCTGTGAACGTTATCATATACGGGTAATTGAGGATGCCACGGAAGCTCTTGGAACAAAATATGAAACAGGCCGTTATGCAGGGAAATATGCGGGAACCATTGGAGATTTTGGAGCATATTCCTACAACGGTAATAAGATTATCACAACCGGCGGAGGTGGTATGTTGGTGGCCCGGAACGAGGCGGAGGCAGAGCATATACACTATATTTCCACCCAGGCAAAAGATGATACACTCTTCTATATACATAATGAAGTGGGATACAACTATCGTATGACCAATGTGCAGGCAGCTTTAGGAGTGGCACAGATGGAAGAACTGCCGGAGTTTATCCAACAGAAAAATTACAATTATGAAGACTATAGAAAGAAATTGGAAAAATTCCCATACGGACAGTTGCTGGGATTCCGTCCGGGAGTCCATTCTAACCGTTGGTTTTATTCTTTACAGATAAAAGATCAGGTGCTGGAACGGTTACCGTTGAGGGAGTTCATCTTCCGGCTACAGGATGCCGGAGTGCAGACCAGAGCTATCTGGGGACTGATACATGAGCAGAAGCCTTATTTGGAAAATGAGGCTTATCAGATTGAAAAGGCGAAATATTACAGTACGAGAATACTGAACCTGCCTTGTTCCACAAATCTGAAGGAAGAAGATATTATATTTGTAGTTGACACATTAGAAAAGACATTGACAGAATTCATGGAGGAAAGGTAGGAAGCCTATGGGAAAGAAAGTATTAGTAACGGGAGCAGACGGATTTATCGGAAGTCATCTGACAGAAAGTTTATTGGAAAAAGGATATGATGTAAAAGCCTTTGCCTATTACAATTCCTTTAATAACTGGGGATGGTTGGATACGCTTCCGAAGGAAAAATTAGACCAAATTGAGATATTTACAGGAGATATCCGAGACCCAAACGGTGTTCGTACTGCCATGAAGGGAGTGGATGAGGTCTTTCATCTGGCAGCATTAATAGCCATCCCATTCAGCTATCACTCACCGGATTCTTATGTGGATACGAATATCAAGGGAACCTTAAACGTATTACAGGCAGGCAGAGATTTGGAGACCGAAAGAATTCTTGTAACTTCCACATCAGAGGTTTACGGAACAGCTCAGTATGTTCCGATTGACGAGAAACATCCATATCAGGGGCAGTCCCCGTATTCGGCAACGAAAATCGGAGCAGACCGCTTGGCAGAGAGCTTTTACCGCAGCTTTGATATGCCGATTTCCATTGTCAGACCATTCAATACCTTTGGACCGAGACAGTCTGCCCGTGCAGTGATACCTACCATTATCTCACAGCTGTTGGCAGGAAAGGAAGAGATTAAGCTGGGCTCGTTAACACCTACCAGAGATTTTAACTACGTGAAGGATACAGCGGCAGGTTTTATTGCCATTGCAGAATCAGATAAAACGATTGGAGAAGAAATTAATATTGCAACACAGCAGGAGATTTCCATTGGAGATTTGGCAAATGAAATCATTGCCCAGATCAATCCAAAGGCAGTTATCCATTGTGAAGAAGAACGGTTAAGACCGGAGAAAAGCGAAGTAAATCGTTTGCTGGGTTCCAATGAAAAAATCCAGAGACTGACAGATTGGAAACAGCAGTATACCTTTGCACAGGGAATTGAGGAAACCATTGCGTGGATGCGTGAGCATATGAGTGCGTATAAAGCGGATATCTATAATATATAGGAGAAGAAGGATATCTGAATTCAAGGAGGAACAGGCATATGACCTACGAACAGTTGAAGCTATTTCTGACAGAGGCGGACGCCACAGTGGTAGAGGCCATGCAGAAAATTGATACCAATGCCAAAGGAATTTTGTTTATTGTAGACCATCAGGGGAAGATTGCCGGGGTAGTTACGGATGGAGATATCCGACGGTGGCTGATAAAAACAGGAGATTTGTCAGCACCCATTGCAGAATTTGAAAATAAAAATCCCAAAGTGGTTTATGAGAACAATCTTTCCGATGCCAAGGAACTGATGGACAAATTTTCAATCAATGCCTTGCCGGTGATTGATAACCAGAATGTGGTAGTGGATATTCTGTTCCGTGCCGAAGAAATGGAAGAATTTAAAAAGAAGGACAAAAAGACCTTAAAAGATGTTCCGGTCATTATCATGGCAGGAGGAAAAGGAACCAGACTTTATCCTTATACCAAGATTCTTCCAAAGCCTTTAATCCCTATCGGAGACATTCCTATTATGGAACGGATTATTGACCGTTTTCATGATTTTGGTGTGGAGAGATTCTGGGCAACCGTTAATTACAAGAAAAACATGATTAAATCCTATTTTGCAGAGCTGACAACGGATTATTCGCTGGATTATGTGGAAGAGGACAAGCCTCTGGGAACGGCGGGAAGCCTCCATCTGATAAAAGAGAAATTTGAGGTTCCGGTTATCGTCAGCAACTGTGATATTTTAATACAGGCGGATTATGCGGATATTTACAAATATCATATGGAAAGTGAAAATGATTTAACCATTGTTACGGCGTTAAAAAATATTGTGGTTCCTTACGGAGTGATTCATTCCAAGGAGGAAGGAAAAATTAGCAGTATGGAAGAAAAACCAAAGCTGTCCTATTTTGTGAATACTGGTATGTACGTTTTAAGTCCCAAGGCTTTGGAGAGAATACCGAAAGATACCTTTTTTCATATGACAGATTTGGCAGATATGCTTCTTCGGGAAGGCGGACAGGTAGGAATGTATCCAATCAGTGAAGAATCCTTCTTGGATATGGGAGAGTTTGAAGAAATGCACCGTATGGAGCAGAAGCTGCATATCAAAGCAGAGTAGGAGGCAAAGATGGGAAATCTTGCAATTATTACCGCAAGAAGCGGTTCCAAAGGATTAAAGGATAAAAATATCAAGCCGTTAAAGGGAAAACCTCTGCTGGCATATTCTATAGAAGCAGCACGAAAATCCGGTTTATTTGAGGAAGTGTATGTTTCTACAGATTCGGAAAAGTACGCTGAAATTGCCAAGGAATACGGAGCGGATGTGCCTTTTTTGAGAGAAAAAGAAAATGCCAATGATACAGCATCCTCTCTGGATACGGTACAGGAGGCATTGAATAAATATAAAGAAATGGGCAGGGAGTTTGATACAGTCTGCCTGCTTCAACCCACCTCTCCGTTGCGACAGCCGGAAGACATCTGTGCAGGATATGAGCTTTTGCAGAAGAAAAATGCTCGGGCGGTTATCGGAGTAACAGAAACAGACCACTCTCCTCTGTGGTGCGGTGTGCTGCCGGAAAATGGAAATTTGGAGAACTTTATTTCTAAGGAGACACTGACAAAACCAAGACAGCAGTTGCCTACCTATTATCGCATCAACGGAGCTTTGTATATTTTTCAACGGGAAAGCTTTTCGCCGAAAATGAATCTGTATGAGGCGGATTGTTTTGCATATGTGATGCCAAAAGAACGTTCCATTGACATTGATGATGAGATGGATTTTCAGATGGCAGAATTTTTAATGAAATAAGAACAAACAAAAAAGACTTGAATCAATTCCTTGGTTCAAGTCTTTTTAACAATAACGGTCTAACATTAATCCCGAATATACGGAAGAGATATACGGTGTTGCCTGAATGTGGTTTGGATTCTTGTAAGCAACTACCACCTTGTTCACGTAATTCATCGGGTTGATGGAAGCCTTTGTAGCCTTTTCGTTCAACGCATCCTTAAAAGCATTGAGAACTGAAAAGCTTTCTTTGGCATCCTCGGAAGAAATAGCATCGGATAGTAGAGCACGATCCAGATGAATCTTTCCGTCTGCCGTGGTTTTCAGTCCGATAGCTTCCAGTTTATTTACGTAAGTATTGGGAACACTTTTCATATCATTGAGAAGTCGGTTGCCCTGTTGGCTGGCTCCGGTATGGTTCGCGGCAATATCAATTACAGAATTGTAAGAATCAATCAATTCATTCAGGTTATCTGCAACGGCATCCACGCTAGTCTTATATCCCACAGTCTCTGTCTCTCCCGGTGTGCTGACGGTTTTCAAAGTCAACTCAAAGGTCTTATTGATTGTAATTGTATTTGAATAAGAAGAATGTTCCTTTCCATTCAAGAGGAAGGAAGAGTTTTCTGCTGGATGGGTAATGTGGTTGATACCCAATGTCCTCATTGCTGCATAGGAACCGGTGGTTCCCTCTGGAATAATCTCAAAGAGAGAGGTCTCGTCGTTGCTTAGGCCGGTCTGGGTAGAGTAGAGGTTCAAAGCACTCTCTGCTTTATCGTTGGAGAGCACCTCTGCCTTCAATCCGATGTCTGCATTATTTACCAGTCTTGCCAGCTTATCCAGAATATCTTTGTTGGTTTCCCCTTCATTCACATTGTATTGAAATTCATAGGAAGCGGAAGGTGTGTTCAAATCAAAGGAATAGCTTCCCACGGCAATATCACGTCCGCCGTTTGGAAGAAAATTACCGGTATTAATCTGAGGAGTAGCCAGTTGGCGGACTTCAATTTCAAAATCATTCATGGTTTCGGACTCTTCACCGGAACCGATATATTTTGCCGTAACAACCTCCTCGTTGGAAGAGGTGGCTACTTTTTTAGAAAAAGCACTCTCAATACCGCTGTCATCCGTAGAAAGGGAAGAGATTACATTTTTAATCTGACGTGCACTTTCCTTGACATCAATGGCAAACTTGGTTACGTCACCGGATTCCTGAATCTTATACAGCGGAGACTCTTGGTTTGTCTTGACAATCTTATTGTAAATATCACGCAGTTCACTCTTTTTGTGAGAATCATAACGGGATACCGTTGAATTCGCATATGTACTTAGATAGTAATTATAAACTGTGTCTATGGCAGCCATAATCCATTCCCCTCCTTTCTTCCTTGAAATATGCTTGATGCATCGGGGTATAATAAATCCATTTATACAACTACATTATAATATGGATTTGTAAATTTGTCATCCACTAAATAGCCGAAAAAAGCCACTTCTCTTACTCTATATATCGGCAAAAAAGCAGATGGCATTAGAGGAAAGAAGAAAAAATAGATTGATTTCTACTATATATAGTGTTAAACTAAACCAATACTGCAAGAAATGAAAAAGGTATTGACGTGAAAAGATGATTGTGATATATTAGACTAGCGATGGAAGTAGGTCTTTTTTTTATGCCTAAAAACAGAAAGAATTAAAGTGGAGGTGGAAGTTGTGCGCACAAAGATAACATTGGCGTGTACGGAATGTAAACAGCGTAATTACAACACGACAAAGGACAAAAAAGCTCATCCGGACAGAATGGAAACAAAGAAATATTGTAGATTCTGCAAAACTCATACATTACACAAAGAAACAAAGTAATCAGTTTTGGATAGAGCAAAGGAAGTGACTAAGATGGGAGAAACCAATCAGAATGAAGGCACTCTGAAAAAAGAGAGCAGGTTTGCCGGTCTGAAGGCTGAATTTCATAAGATTATTTGGCCTGATAAAGAATCACTTACCAAACAGACGACGGCAGTTGTAGTAACATCTGTTGTTTTAGGTTTGATTATTGCACTTCTGGATTATGTGATTCAGTATGGTGTGGATTTCCTAGTAAATTTATAATGGAGGCAAAGGTGATTTTATGGCAGAGGCACACTGGTATGTAGTTCATACCTACTCAGGATATGAGAATAAGGTAAA
>CATWDJ010000021.1:0-34855 GCA_958349535.1 uncultured Lachnospiraceae bacterium | reverse complement strand
TGTGGTGATTTCTGTTAATTTGTACTTGACAAGAGGTCATTACATATCAGTTGTTAAAAAAATAGTGGTAGGCAGTTCTTCGGAACGGCTTATTTTTAACTTCTAATTTTATATAGAATTGGCATATTATAAATGGGTAAACACGTTATCACTCTTGATAATAGAAAAATTCATAAGGATTTATGGACTGATTCGGCAGACTTTTTTCATTTTTAGCTATTGAAACTATCATACTTTTTAAGGAGTGATTGTTTGATAGTATTGAGAATTGTAGTGATATATTGACTGTGCATACTTCTTATATTGCACAGGTGAAGCCGTTTCCGTAGGAGAAGGTGGAGTATATTAAGGATGCGTTGAGGTATTTTAAATTAATTTAGTAAATGCAATATTTGTTTGTCACGGCAATATCACGAGAAACTCCTACAAAGCTTGTAAATAAGCCATTTTTTAGTTAGAAAAGGTCTCTACTATACATTTAATGCACGATTTTTAGAGAAATAGCTCGACATAATTTACTAAATAATACAAATTGACAATATGGCATATACACCATATAATAATTACAGAGGAGAATACATGGCAGATTTTGAAGTTATATTTTATGAAAAAGAAAATGGTGACTGTCCTGTAGAAGAATTCATTAATTCTCTTGATGTGAAGATGCGAGCTAAAATGGTTGGCTTGCTTGAATTACTGGAAGAAAAGGGCAATCAGCTTAGAGAACCATACAGTAAACCAATTGATGATGGAATATTTGAGATTCGGTGTAAGGTTGGAAATAATATAACCAGAGTATTATATTTCTTCTATTATGAGGGAAAAATAATACTTACGAATGGTTTTGTAAAAAAGACACAAAAGACACCACCAGAAGAAATCAAGCTGGCGAAAGAACGTAGAGCAGATTTTAAGGAAAGGATGGGAAAATAATGAAAATATTACAGCAATTAAAAGAAGAGCAGATGAAAGACCCTGCATTTGCAAAAGAATATGAAGCGATTCAGCCAGAGATGGATGTTATCAGAGCTATCGTAGATGCAAGAATCTCTCAGAATATGACTCAGAAAGAGCTTGCAGAACGTACGGGTATTAACCAGGCTGATATTAGTAAACTTGAAAATGGAACAAGGAATCCTTCTGTTAATTTACTTAAAAGGTTAGCAGAAGGTATGGGGATGGCTCTTAAGATTGAGTTTGTACCTAAACAGAAAGTTTAATTATAAGACCTCACTGGATAACAAATATCTAGTGAGGTCGCTTTAGTTAAGGAGATGATAGATAAGATGAATTTTTTTGGTAATGAATTTGAAAATCAGCAGTCGAAAGATACTATAGATTTTATTTCATTTCATCATTAGTAAAGGTTACCATATATTTGCTGAAAATGCATGTTATTCTAGAAATACGTTGGTTTGAGCAAATTATAATGATTAAAAAAATGGAGTGCATGGGACAACAGAAGAAATTAAAATAGGGCTGGATTTAAGATTAGGACAAAGTCTTGACTGGTTTACGAGTTTCCATTTACAATATTATGTAAGTAAGGGAGGAATCCTATTTGAAAAAGAAAAAAGATGAAATAACCATCCGTTCCAGTGCAGCGGAATACCTGACCTATGTTGCCTCTATCGGCGACCAACAGGACAGTATCGAGATGCGTTATGAGGATGAAAATATATGGCTGACACAGAAGATGATGGCAACATTATATGATGTAAGTGTTGCTGCGATTAATCAGCATATAAAGAAGGTTTATGATGATTCGGAATTGGAACCAGATTGAACTATTAAGAAATACTTAATAGTTCAAACCGAAGGTTCCCGTCAGGTGAGCCGTGAGGTGGCACATTACAATCTCCAAATGGTTATTGCAGTGGGCTTTAAGGTAAACAATGAGCGAGCTGTTCAATTCCGTAAGTGGGCCAATGGTATTGTGGAGGACTATACCATCAAAGGCTGGGTAATGGATGATGAGCGTTTAAAGAATGGTGGTTCTGTGCTTACGGCAGAGTATTTCGACCGACTGCTTGAGCAGATTCGGGAAATTCGTCTGTCCGAGGGTAGATTTTATCAGAAGATAACCGATATTTATGCAACAGCTCTGACTATGACTGACGGCAGCAGAATTAATTTATGACCATGCAGATGCAGAGAAACCACATATGGGACTTACCACGTGGGTAGTGGTACCGGAAGATCGTGCGGAACGTCATATTCCAATGACTATGGAGGACTGGTCGAAGCGACTGGATTTGTTCCTAATGGCTGATGACAGGGAAATTCTTCAGGATGCAGGAAAAATCACTGCTGAGATTGCTAAGGCAAAAGCAGAGACGGAATTTGAGAAATACCGTGTGATTCAGGACAGGCTGTTCATGTCTGATTTTGATAAATAGCTACTGGAATTAGAGGGAAATGCAAAGAAATAAATTACTTAATTCCGAGTCGAGACGGTCGCTGGAAATGTGGTAGGAATTGAACAATATACCATGGGCAGAGGAACGCAATGCACAGCTTCTTGAAATTAAAAAGAGTGCAAATATATAAGAAAATTTGGAAAAGGTCATATGCTTGAAATAAGAGAAAAGATACTACAAGGAACTACATTTATAGATTTATTTGCCGGATTGGGCGGGTTTCGGCTGGCTCTGGAGTCATTAGGGGCGAAGTGTGTCTATTCCAATGAATGGAATAAACCGGTGCAGAAGGTCTATGCCGAAAATTTTGGGGAAATTCCCGAGGGAGACATCACGCAGGTGGATGAGAATACCATTCCGAATCATGATATCCTCTGTGCCGGATTTCCATGTCAGGCGTTTTCCGTCAGCGGAAAGCAGAAAGGATTTCAGGATAGCAGAGGAACCTTATTCTTTGACGTTGCAAGAATTGTAAAGGCAAAACGTCCTAAAGTTGTTTTTATGGAGAATGTGAAGAATTTCGCAACCCATGACGGAGGCAAAACCTTAGCTGTTGTAAAAGAAACCATGGAAAAGCTGGGATATCAGTTTTATCGAGAAGTATTGAATGCAGTGGATTATGGAATTCCTCAGAGGCGGGAACGTATTTATATGGTATGTTTTCGCAATGATTTGGATATTACAGATTTTACCTATCCGAAGCCTTTTCAATTAGAATGCCATGTGGAAGACTTTCTTTTACGGGATGAGAAATTGGTAGAGAATCTGTATGTGGAAAGACCGGACATTTATTATAATGATGTGGTAGATGACCATTACAGCAATAAATCCATAAGATTGGGAATTGTAAATAAAGGCGGTCAGGGAGAGCGGATTTACAGTACCAAAGGCATTGCCATTACACTGTCTGCCTATGGTGGAGGTGTATTTGCAAAAACAGGTGGTTACTTGGTAAACGGCAGACCACGGAAATTGCATCCCCGGGAATGTGCGAGAATCATGGGGTATCCCGATTCCTATAAAATTTCCCAAAATGCAAATCAAGCGTATCAGCAGTTAGGAAATTCTGTGGTCATTGATGTATTACAGCTTATATCCGTGGAAATAGGAAAAGCCATGAAAGGACTAACTTAACCAGCGGATAAAGCTTTCATCGGAAAGTCCCGGTTGCTTTGCAATCAGTTTTATGGAAAAAATAACATTTGCGTTGTATGTATTGGAAAGCTTTCGGATTTCATATTCCCTATCACGCAGGGAAAACATATATTCATAGTCTCCTAAGAGAAAACGGAGATTGTGCAAATTGTCATCGGATGTAACAAAAAGTTTATTTCCTTCCATGCGGCTGTCGTGGATTGTATAGTGAGATTCAATGTAATTTAGGACAGGAGCCAATTGGCTCTTTCCAACAGAGTTGGAACCGCTTCTTTTAATTCTATATTTTGCAGTAACATCAAAATATTCACGAAATCGATCAATGGGAAGAATTGTATAGTGATTCGTTATGAAAAATGCAACTCCTTTTTCCCGGTATGTCTGAATAATCCAATTAGAAAAAATAGAGGAATCATCCTCCATAATGATGTCTTTGCCGGCAGTTCCGGCTTCTCTAAACTCGTCAAATTGACTGTTCATGTGTGCTATGATTTTTTCGGCGTAGATATTAATATGGTTGACATTTTTCTGACTGTATTCAAAGGTTCTGGACGAAAGATTCGGCAGTAAGACAAACTGTCCGCATTGTGCAGGGGAGTGTTTGGCATCCATGTAAAAGGAGTTCCCGTGATTAGTTTCTACCAAAATATCAGGAACGGTGGAATCGGCACCGCCTTGATGAATAAAGTGTGCATATGATCTAAATCTGTCGTTTAGGTAATTTGTACATTCGATTTCAAAATCTATCCAGTCTGCCATAGTGATTCCTCCTGTAAATTATTTACAATATAATTTTCGTAGTATCTTTAAAAGTATATCTATATCATACCATGAATGGAAGGAATCGCTATCAGAAAAAGTAAAATTGTGATAAAATAAGAAATAATTGTTTAGGAGAAGATGAGGTGTGGAAATGATATTTTTATTTATAGCACTTGGTATTTGCATTGTTATTTACTTAAAAAGTAATGCTGATTACAAAAAAACAGAATATTATAATCAAACTAAAATTCCTTTATTGGTATTGCGGTTTGATAAAGGGCGTTATGGTGAATATTTAACATATAAATATCTGTCCAAGCTTTCCGGACATAAGCAATATTTGTTTAATTGCTACATTCCGAAAGATAATAATACTACTACGGAATTGGATGTAATACTTCTTCATGATTCAGGAATTTATATTTTTGAGTCGAAAAATTATAGTGGTTGGATATTTGGAACGGAAACCCATAAATATTGGACACAGACTCTTCCGGCGGGAGGAGGAAAAACAAAAAAATCACATTTTCTGAATCCAATTATTCAGAATAAAGGTCATATAAAATGGTTACAAAAATATGTTGGACAAGAAGATTTGCCAATGTATTCGTTTATTATTTTTAGTGATAGATGTACTTTAAAAAATATCAATCTTACAAGCAATACGCATTGGGTAATCAACCGATATGAAATTATGCATGCAGTAAGCAGTAATGCATCTAAGGTTGGGCAAAAGCTTACCGTCGCTGAAATAGATAGTATTTACGAAAAATTATATCCTCTTACACAGATTACAGAAGAACAAAAAAATGTTCATGTTCAACAGATTCGAAAAACTGTAACAGAATTGCCCTCAATATGCCCCAAATGTGGTGCTACTTTAGTACGAAGAACAGCAAAAAAAGGTAGTAGAGCAGGGAAGGATTTTTTGGGATGCTCCAATTATCCTAAATGTAGATATGTAAAGAATATAGATAATTAGCCTTTAAAAACATGGAGGAGCTCAAAGTGGAATTTCACGAAAAGTTACAACAGTTACGAAAACAGAAAAATCTTACACAGGAAGAACTGGCAGAGTTACTATTTGTATCTCGAACAGCCATTTCTAAGTGGGAATCGGGACGGGGACTTCCCAATATAGATTCTTTAAAAGCCATATCTAAAGTATTTTCTATATCTATTGATGAGTTGTTGTCAGGAGAAGAAATTATTCAGGCGGCAGAAAATGAAAAGAGAGAGAATGCTGTTCATTTGAGAAATATTTTATATGGATTGATGGATATTATGTGTGCTGTTTTTTTCTTTGTTCCTATATTCGGAGAAAGAGATGGAAATTATATCCGGTCCGTATCCGTTTTGAATCTGCAATTTATACAAAAATATATGGTTGTTTCTTATATTGTAATTCTGGGGCTGATTGTGCTATATGGATTGTTGGAAATTATATTGCAGAATTTTCAAAACATTTTTTGGAAAAAGAATAGTGCATACATTTCCATGGCACTTACTGTAATAGCTACATTTATTTTTATTATGAGTCAACAGCCGTATCTGGCATTCTTTGAACTGTGGCTATTGATTATCAAAGCGGTTTTGTATATAAAACAACGTTGATACCCTATGTAACATGCCTAAAATCCCATTGATACGCAGAGTGTCACAGAAGTGAAGGAGCGTTTCTTTCGTCCATATATAACCTCGTGCTATGGTTTTGGCGATGTAAAATTCAAAAAAATTCAGGAGGTACGAAGGATGAAAAAAATTCGTAATTATTTTATGGTTTCTGCCGGATTGCTGTTGGCATTTCTGGTATTGTTGTTTTTCGTTTTGCGTGTGGATGTGCAGGGAATTGGACCAAAGGCATCCCCAATTGGGCTGGCAGGCGTCAATGGCTGGGTGTTTCAGAAGACAGGAGTAAATCTGTTATGGTATGAGATTACAGACTGGCTGGGAGTGGTTGCTATATTAGTAGCTTTTTTCTTTGGTGTTTTAGGACTTGTTCAGTTGATAAAAAGAAAAAGCATAAGGAAAGTAGATGCGGATATCTTGCTTTTGGGTGCATTTTATTTCATAATCATAGCAGTATATGTATTTTTTGAAATATTTATTGTGAATTATCGTCCGGTTCTCTTGGGAAAAGAACTGGAGGCATCCTTTCCGTCTTCCCATACGATGATTGTATTTTGTATTATGTCAACTGCCATCCTGCAGTTTCAAAGAAGGATAAAAAAGCCGGGATTGCGAAAAATTCTACAATGGCTGTCTGGAGTAATAATGATAGTGACCATTGTGGGGCGATTGATATCGGGAGTTCATTGGTTTACGGATATTTTGGCAGGATTACTGTTGGGAATGGCATTGGTGATGCTATATGCAGCATTGGTGAAATGGACGGATATATGGCAGAAAAGCAAGTAACACAGGAAATAAAGTATTTATAGAAGAGAGGATGAGTGCCATGCAGAACAACTGGATAAATGACGCAATGTTTTATCATATCTACCCTTTGGGATTTACAGGAGCACCCCGGTACAACGAAGGAGAGAAGACAGCGGGAAACCGTATTTTAAAAGTGTTGGATTGGATTCCCCATCTGAAAGAGCTGGGAATCAATGGGATTTATTTTGGTCCCCTTTTTGAGTCTGTTTCTCACGGCTACGATACTACGGATTATTACCGGATAGACAGCCGTCTGGGTACCAATGAGGATTTCAAACAGGTGGTGGATGCACTTCATGCAGAGGGAATACATGTGATATTAGACGGAGTATTCAATCATGTGGGACGGGAATTTTTTGCCTTTCAGGATGTGAGAAAGAATCTGGAGCATTCGGAATATTGCAGTTGGTTCTGTAACCTCAACTTTTCATGGGAAAGTCCATTAGGAGATCCTTTTGCTTATGAGACATGGCACGGTGCGGCGGAACTGGTAAAGCTGAATCTGGGAAATGAACAGGTATGTCAGCATTTGCTGGGTGCGGTACAGATGTGGATGGAGGAGTTTGGCATTGACGGACTTCGTTTGGATGCGGCAGACTGCGTGGACCGGGAATTTTTCAAAAGACTTCGTCGGGAAACCAAGAGCCGGAGAGAAAATTTCTGGTTAATGGGAGAGATTATCCACGGGGATTATCGTCTGTGGGCAAATGAGGAAATGTTGGATTCTGTAACCAATTATGAGTGCTGGAAAGGGATTTATTCCAGCCACAACGACAAAAATTATTTTGAAATTGCCTATGCATTGAAAAGACAGTTTGGAGCAGGAGGTCTATATCAGGGTATCTGTCTGTATAATTTTGTGGATAACCATGATGTCAGCAGGGTTGCCAACCTTTTAAAAAGAAAGGAAAATCTTGAAAATGTCTATACTCTCTTGTATATGATGCCGGGAGTTCCGTCCATCTATTATGGAAGTGAATGGGGTATTGAGGGAGAAAAGGGACAGGGGATGGATGCGGATTTGCCCCTCCGGCCGGAATTGTCTCTGGAGGAAATGCAAGGAAGAAACACGGAGTTAATCTGGCATATCCAAAAGCTGGCAGAGTGTAGGAAAAATTCCCGAGCCGTACGTTATGGAAGCTACGAAGAGGTTCTGGTAAAAAATGAGCAGTTGGTGTTTGCGAGAAGAGAGGGAGAGGAGTACCGGATTGTGGCACTGAACCTTTCGGAACAGGAGGCGGAGCTGTATTTTTCCTATGGAGGTCAGGAATATCAGTTACAACTGGCACCGTTTACGTCTGAGATATTAGAAGAAAAATAAAGTCGAAAATCCTCCTTTTCTGGCTGGTTTTCTTTACGGAAAGGTGGTACAATAATAACAACACAGGAAACTTGTACGTAAGGAGGAGACAGAGCAATGGGATTTGGAAAACCGGCGAAAAGTACGGATTATATCCGTTCTTTTTCTGAAATGAAAAAAATGGATTATGCTTCAGGGTCAGCGGAGCTGCAGGATGCGTTTACACGGCTTGAAGCAGGAAAAGATAAATTAAAGGAAATCATGAGCAAAAATCTGAGTGCTGTCATGAAGGTAAGCTCTCTGGATTTAGAAATCGGAAATAATGCCAAGAAGATGACCAGCATTACCAAAGACTTGTCTCAGGTATCAGAGGTAATACACAATGCAACCGAGGAGACGGCGGCTACCGCAGGAGAGGTAACTCACGCCCATGAGAATCTGACCAATACCATTATCGAGGTTTCAGAGGAAGCCTCCAACGTATTTAAGAAGATAGAAGCAGGACAGGAGGAGCTGACGGGAATCCGTGAACACTCCACCGGCATGATTACATACTCTGAAGAAATGCAGGCGGATATGACGGAACTTTTGGACATTATCACTCATATGAATGAGGTTATTGAGGGAATCAACTCCATTTCTTCCCAGACAAATCTGTTAGCTTTGAATGCCAGTATTGAAGCGGCAAGAGCCGGAGAGGCAGGAAAAGGCTTTGCAGTGGTAGCGGATGAGATTCGGAATCTGGCGGAAGAAACCAGAGGCCTCACCGGAAATATGGGTGAGTTTGTGGAGCATATCGAAGAAGCTTCTCAAAAAAGTGCCAAAAGTGTGGCTTCGGTTATGAGTTCATTGGAAGAAATCAATGATAAGATTAATGCGGTTTGGAGCATTAATGACGGTAACCAGAAGAGTGTAGGTGCTATTTCGGAATCTATCAGTTCGTTGGCAGCAGTCAGTGAGGAAATCAGCAGCTCTGTCAATGTATTGGAGACGCAGATTACCAGAATCGAAGAGCAGTGTGCCATGATGGATACAGATGCACAGGTGGTACAGGGAGTCAGCGAAAAACTGAACCAGTCCATACAGCCACTGGAGACTGTGGAGAGGGAATTGGACGAATCCATCAAAACCATCGGTCAGATGAGTCTGGATGCTTTTTATATGCCGGAAAACAGTATATTTGCAACCTATGTCAAAAATGCGGTAGATGCACATAAGAAATGGCTTGCCACCTTGGAGCAGATGAAAAATGAACGCACCATTTTAACACTTCAGATGGATGATACAAAATGCGGATTCGGTCATTTCTACTATGCGTTCCATCCGAAAAACGAAGAAGTGTTAAAGCTTTGGGATGGTCTGAAGGACAAGCACAAAGAATTTCACGGTTACGGCAGGAAGATGGTAAAGGCTCTTATGGACGAGCAGTATGACGAGGCAGAACAGATTTACCGGCAGGCGGAGGGCTTTTCTAAGGAGCTGATACATGATTTTGAGGCAATTTTGGCAGTTGTAGAGAAACTCGATACAGAAGACAAAAAGGTATTCAAATAAAATAAAAAAACAGGGATAAAATAAAAATCCTCCTTTACATGACTGTTTTATCATGTTAGTATACTAAAGTGTAAGATAAGACAGATGAGGAGGATTTTTTTATGAAGAAAGCAACGAAATTTGCAGCTTTATTGTTGACGGCGGCAATGGCGTTTACAATGACAGCATGTTCAGACAAAAAAGACACAGATAAAGCAGAAAAGAGCAATTCCGAGGACCAGTTCATCGTAGGTTTTGATGCGGAATATCCGCCATACGGCTACAAGGATGACAATGGCGAGTATGTAGGCTTTGACTTGGATCTGGCAGAAGAAGTCTGCAAACGTAACGGATGGGAATTGGTAAAACAGCCAATCGATTGGGATTCTAAGGATATGGAGCTGAATTCCGGTTCTATCGACTGTATCTGGAATGGATTTACTGTTACAGGACGTGAGGATGACTATACATGGTCAGAGCCTTATGTAGATAATTCCATTGTAGTTGTGGTAGCAGAGGATTCCGGTATCAAGAGCAAAGAAGATTTGGCAGGAAAAGTAGTGGTTGTTCAGGCAGATTCTTCAGGACTTGCAGCTTTGACCGATGAAGAGGACAACGAAGAAAACTTAAAACTGGCAGCAAGCTTTGCAGAGTTACAGCAGGTAGCAGATTACAATACGGCATTTATGAATCTGGAAAGCGGTGCAGTAGATGCCATTGTGGTAGATATCGGAGTAGCAGATTATCAGCTTGCATCCAGAGAAGGTTTTGTAATGTTAGAGGATAAAGTGCGTACAGAGCAGTATGCAGTTGGATTTAAAAAAGGCAACGAAGAGCTTCGTGACAAAGTACAGAAGACCTTAGATGAAATGGTTAAAGACGGAACCTTCGGTGAGATTGCTGAAAAATGGGATTTAACCGACATGGTATGTCTCGGTCAGTAAGGAGCGTTTAAACATGGCAATTGATGTAATGCTGAGAGAATTGCTGTCGGGAATGGGAGCATCCATCTCCATTTTTGTATTGACATTACTTTTTTCTCTGCCCTTGGGGCTTTTGGTGGCGTTTGCAAGAATGTCTAAAATCAAGCCGCTCCAATGGCTGATGAAGATATACATATCCATCATGCGGGGAACACCGCTGATGCTGCAATTGCTGGTGGTATATTTTGGACCGTACTATCTTTTCGGTGTGCGTCTTTCTACGGGATACCGTTTCTATGCCACCATTATCGGTTTCAGTATCAACTATGCAGCTTATTTTGCCGAGATTTACCGGGCGGGTATTCAGTCCATACCGGTAGGACAGCGGGAGGCTGCCAAGGTGTTGGGATATACAAAGACCCAGACCTTCTTTAAAATTATCTTTCCACAGATGGTAAAGCGGGTTCTTCCTCCGGTAACCAATGAAGTCATCACTCTGGTAAAAGATACCTCTCTGGCATTTGTTCTGGCATATGCGGAGATGTTTACCATCGCCAAGCAGATTGCGGCGGCACAGACCACTATGATGCCGTTATTTGTGGCAGGTGTATTTTACTATGTCTTTAATCTAGTGGTGGCGGTATTTATGGAATATCTGGAAAGACGTCTTGCTTATTATCAGTAGGAGAGGGACTATGAAGTTATTAGAGGTAGAGAATTTAAAAAAGAGCTTTGAGGACGTAGATGTCCTCCATGATATTTCCCTTTCGGTGGATGAGGGAGAAGTAGTGGCAATTATCGGACCTTCCGGTTCGGGAAAGTCAACATTGCTCCGGTGCTGTACGGGACTGGAGGAGAAGGACAGCGGAAATATCCGGTATGAGGGTCATTTCGGACTGGTATTTCAGAATTTCAATCTGTTCCCTCATTACAGCGTTCTGAAAAATGTCATGGATGCACCGATTCACGTGCAGAAGCGGGATAAAAAAGAAGTGGAGAAGGAAGCCAGAGAGCTGTTGGAAAAAATGGGGTTATCGGATAAGGCAAAGGCTTATCCCTGTCAGCTTTCCGGCGGACAGCAGCAACGTGTAGCCATTGCCAGAGCATTGGCATTGAAGCCGTCCATTTTGTTTTTCGATGAGCCTACCAGTGCATTGGACCCGGAGTTGACGGGAGAAATCCTAAAGGTTATCAAAGAACTGGCACAGGAAAATATGACAATGGTCATTGTAACCCATGAGATGAGCTTTGCCCGGGATGTGGCAGACCATGTGATTTTCATGGATGGCGGTTATATTGTGGAAGAAGGAGATCCGCGAGAGGTTATCGAGAATCCAAAAGAAGAGCGTACAAAGCAGTTTTTGGCGAGATTTTCACAGGGGTAAAATGAATTCCGGGGGAGGGAGCACACAGATATCTGAGGTGTTCCCCTTGCGGGATTCTTTTTTTTTGCTTATACTAGTAGCGATAGTATCCATAGAATACATGAGAAATTCATGTGTTTTTGCAAGTGATAGAAAAATGATAGAGAAATAGAAAGAGAGACGGTATGAAACAAACCGAGGAAAGAAGAACTTTGAAATGGGATAAGCTGGATAATACGGCACATCTGTTTCCTGTAATAGCAGGAGAGCAGATGTCCAACGTATATCGTATCAGCGTCACATTGACAGAAGAAATAAAACAGGAAGTGTTACAGGAGGCACTGAATATGGTGCTGCCGAAATTCGACCTTTTTAACGTAAGGTTGCGTCAGGGAATCTTTTGGTACTATTTTGAAGAGAATGTAAAAAAAGCACCGAAGGTTATTGAGGAGGAGACCTATCCCTGCCGATTCATTGTACAGAATAAAAACCGGAGCTATCTGTTTCGGGTAACCTATTATAAATGCAGGATTAATTTGGAAGTGTTCCATGTGTTGACTGACGGCATGGGAGCCATTAACTTTTTGAAGGAGCTGACCTATCAGTATCTCCGGCTGGTACATCCTGAGCTTTGTGAGAAGGTGGGAGGCAATGCACTCAGCAGCGACACTTCCCTAAACAGAGAAGACAGCTTTTTGAAAAATTACAAAAAGAGCCATCAGAAAAGCTATAAGACCGAGAAAGCCTACCTTTTAAAAGGAGAAAAATATAAATCACCGGAATTTGGAGTGATTCACGGATATTTGAATATTCCCCAGCTGAAGGCGGTGTGCAAAGCCAAGGGAGCCAGTATCAATGAGTATTTGGTGGCAGTGTTTGTCTGGAGCGTGTATCAGGAATATATGCACGGAATGCCGAATAAAAAGCCCATCCGTGTGGCAGTTCCGGTAAACCTGCGTCCGTTTTTTAACTCTGTTACCACCAAGAACTTTTTTACCATGGTATCCGCAGAGTTTTTGGCAGAAAAAGAAATCTATACCTTTGAGGAAATTTTAGAGACTGTGCAGAAAAGTCTCAGGGAACAGATTAACAAGGAGCATTTAGAAGAGATTTTTTCCTACAATGTTTCCAATGAAAAGATGTTAATTGCCAGAGCGGTTCCGCTGGTGTTCAAAAAAATAGCCATGCGTTCCGTCTATACCTCGGCGGCATTGGCGAATACTACTACCATTACCAATATTGGCAACATTGCTCTGCGAGAGGAGTATGAGCCGTATGTGAAGCAGTTCCATGCGTTTTTGGCAATGTCCAAGGGACAGAATCTGAAGGGTACGATTTGTTCCTACCAAGATACGTTGGTATTTACCTTTAGTTTTGTATTAAAAGACACTTCCGTGCAAAAGGCATTTTTCCGTAAAATTGCCAGCGACGGAGTAGAAGTATCCATAGAAAGTAACGGGGTGTGCTATGAGTAAATGTAGAAACTGTAATATCAATATTTTAGATCCGGTAAAAGTCTGTCCTCTTTGCCACTGCGTACTGGAAGAGGATGAGCAGGAACCGAAACGTGAAAACATGTATCCCAGCGTCTGGATTCGGGAAAAACGATTTGGACTGATTGTAAGAATTTATGCATTTCTTGCTATTTTGGCAGAAGCGGTGCTGCTGTTTATCAATTATAGACATCAGGAACAAATTTGGTGGAGTGCCATTACAGCAGGAGTATTTCTGTATATTTATTTTGTGCTGAAATTTGTGATTCAGAATGATGCAGGATACCGGGCAAAGATTATCGTGTTAACGGTACTTTCCATTGTGCTGATTTATATGATAGACCGTGTCATCGGATATCGGGGATGGTCTTTGAACTATGTATTGCCGGCAGGAGTCATCATGCTGGATGTGGCAATTTTGCTGTTGATGATTGTCAATTCCCGAAACTGGCCAAGCTATCTGCTGTTTCAGATTTTCTGTATTCTGTGCAGCTTGCTGCCAATTGTTTTGTGGAAAAAAGGCATTATTACCAAACCGTTTTTGAGTGAGATAGCCTTTGCGGCTTCCACCTTCCTGTTTATCGGAACCATCATTATCGGAGGCAGTAAGGCACGGGCGGAATTGAAACGAAGATTTCATGTGAAGTAGGTTGAAATTTTAAATTTCAGGAGGTACCATGAACGATTCAGAAATAAGTATTCAGGGAAAAGTGATAAGAGACTTAATCAGCCGCTTTTCCAATGATTTGCTGATTGGGAAAAAAGTTAAGAGCGGGGAGCTCAGAAAGAAAATTGTAGAATTGGAGCCGGAGTGGAAATGTCCTGAACATCTGCAATATCAGATTCTGGAGATGCCGGACTTTACCATGGAACTGTTGGAACCTATAGAGAAGCAATCCGATAGAATCATTCTTCAGCTCCACGGCGGCGGCTATATTGCGGCTATGAAAAATGCATATCGTTCCTTTGCAGGATTGTACTGTGAATTGGGAAAAGGCTGTAGCGTATTGACCATTGATTACCGGGTAGCACCGGAGCATCCCTACCCGGCGGCATTGGAGGATGCAGTCAGTGCCTATCATTGGATATTGGAGCAGGGATACAAAGAAGAACAGATTGTGGTGGCAGGAGATTCTGCAGGAGGAGGTCTGGCGTTGGCACTTTGCCTCTGGTTAAGGAATCACGGGGAAACGCTTCCGTCGGGAATTATTGCCATGTCACCGTGGACGGACTTGACCATCAGTGGAGAGTCTGTGGAAGAGAATTTTGAGAAAGACCCGTTGTTTGGAAAAACAAGGGACAGTTTGTTATACAATAAGGACTATTTGGGGGAAAATGACCCTACAAATGAATATATTTCGCCATTGTTTGGAGATTATGAAGGATTTCCGCCAATGTTGATTCAGACCGGCTCCTATGAGATGCTGTTAAGCGATTCTACCAGAGTGGCTAAAAAGGCAAAGGATGCAGGGGTAAAGGTGCGGATGAGTATTTATGAGGGGATGTTCCATGTGTTCCAGATGGCAATGCTGCTGATGCCTGAGTCCAAACGGGCATGGGCAGAGGTTGGACGTTTTCTGGAAGTGATAGGTCAGGAGGATGAGGATGTCAAAGGGAGAGAATCAGAAGCTGAAGCTTTTATATCTGATGAAGATATTTCAGGAATGTACAGATGAAGACCATCCGATTTCCATGAGTGAGATACTTTCGGCACTGGAAACCTATGGGGTTAGTGCGGAGCGAAAAAGTATCTATAGTGATATAGAAGCATTACGAGTTTTTGGAATGGATATTATCAAGGTGCAGACCAACCGTAACAGCTATTACTATTTAGGCAGCCGTCAGTTTGAGCTTCCTGAATTAAAACTTCTGGTGGATGCGGTACAGGCATCCAAGTTTATTACGGAAAAGAAATCCGGGCAGTTGATTAAGAAGCTGGAAAGTCTGGCAAGCAGCTATGAGGCAGGAAAGCTCCAAAGACAGGTGGTGGTGGCAGACCGGATAAAAACCATGAATGAAAGTATCTATTACAATGTGGATGCTATTCACAATGCCATCAGCGAAAACCAGCAGATTAGTTTTCTTTATTTTCAGTGGAATGTGAAAAAAGAAATGGAGCTGAAACGGGAAGGGGAACGCTATATTATGTCCCCATGGGCATTGACGTGGACGGATGAAAATTACTATCTGATTGCCTTTGATGCCAAGGAACAGATGATTAAGCATTTCCGGGTGGACAAGATGCTGGAGATTCAGCAGACAGGACAGCAGAGATTCGGCAGAGAGCATTTTGAGAAGTTCGACATCAGTGCTTACCAGAAAAAAATGTTTGGAATGTTTGGCGGCAAAGAAGAAAAGGTCAAGATACGTTTTCACAATGATTTGGCAGGTGTGGTGCTGGACCGTTTTGGCAAAGGAATCACATTTAAGCCGGAGGATGAGGAACATTTTATTGTCCATGCGGATGTGGCAGTGAGCCGTCAGTTTTTTGCATGGATTATGGGATTAGGAGCCGGTGCGGAGATATTGGCTCCATGGAGTGTCCGGGAGCAGATGCGGCAGGAGATTTCTAAATTGGCAAAAAAATATCCCTGAAAACGGATAGAACATAAGTTGAAGAAAAAAAGCATAGAATCATACAGAGTTTAACCATGGAGCAACTATGAAAAACGCTGCAAAGTTTTTATTGTGTATGAATTTATTATTGCTTACGATATTTGCCTTTCAGATGCTGACAGTCAAGTTAAAAGAGATGAAGGCAGAAGGGCGAGTTGTGTTTACCCAGAGTAAAAATGTAGAAACGGAGCCGTCCAGAGAGGACGAGGAGACAAAAAAGGTGGCATTGACATTTGATGACGGTCCTGATCCCGATTACACGGAAGAATTGTTGGACGGGTTGAAGGAACGGAATGTAAAGGCAACCTTTTTTTTGTTGGGAAAACAGGCGGAGCAGTATCCTGAAATGGTGAAAAGAATCCATGAGGAAGGGCATCTGATTGGGAATCATTCTTACAGTCATGTGAATCTGGCAACCCTTTCCGCTACCGATGCCGAGAATCAGATTCGTAAAACCAATGAAGTGATTTTTAAAATTACCGGGGAATATCCTGAGTACCTAAGACCACCTTTTGGCAACAAACCACAGAATGTACAATGTGCCGACGATATGGTAATCGTGCTGTGGGATGTGGACCCTTTGGACTGGTGTTGTGAGAGTTCGGCAAAGGTAACTCAAAAGGTAGTGAAAAATACAAAAGAAAATGATATTATCTTATTACATGATGCATCAGCCAGCAGCGTTAAGGCTGCTTTGGAGATTGTAGATGAATTACAGAGGCAAGGTTATGAATTTGTGACGGTGGATGAGCTGATATTTGAGTAAATTACTATAAAAATGAATTTTTAGTTGATTCAACTTGCAAAATGATGTATATTTTATAAGGATAAGGTGAAATAAATGGATTTATTTGAATATATGAGAGAACAAAATATGCAAAACGAATCTCCTTTGGCGAGCCGTTTAAGACCGGTAACGTTGGAAGAGGTCGTGGGACAGCAACATATTATCGGAAAGGATAAGCTGCTTTACCGGGCAATAAAAGCAGACAAGTTAAGTTCCATCATATTTTACGGACCTCCCGGTACCGGTAAGACAACCTTGGCAAAAGTTATAGCCAATACCACGAAGGCAGAATTTTTATCCATCAATGCCACAGCGGCAGGGAAGAAAGACATGGAGGAAGTGGTAGAAAAAGCGAAACAGAGTCAGGGAATGTATGGGAAGAAAACCATTCTTTTTATTGATGAAATTCACCGCTTTAACAAAGGACAGCAGGACTACCTGCTTCCCTTCGTGGAGGATGGCACCATTATATTGATTGGAGCCACCACGGAGAATCCTTATTTTGAGGTCAACGGAGCATTGCTCTCCCGTTCCATTATCTTTGAGTTAAAGGCATTGGAGAAAGAGGATATCAAAATTCTTCTGCGAAGAGCCGTAACGGATGAAGAGAAGGGGATGGGAGCTTATCATGCCGTCATAGAGGAAGATGCTTTGGATTTTCTGGCGGATATCAGCAACGGTGACGCAAGGGCGGCATTGACGGCGGTGGAGCTGGGAGTGCTGACCACAGAGCGGAGCCAAGACGGAATCATACATATTACCTTAGAGACCGCTCAGGAGTGTATTCAAAAAAGAGCGGTTCGTTATGATAAATCGGGGGATAATCATTATGATACCATTTCCGCCTTTATCAAAAGTATTCGGGGTTCCGACCCGGATGCGGCAGTATATTATCTGGCAAAAATGCTCTATGCCGGAGAGGATATCAAATTCATTGCCCGCAGGATGATGATTAGTGCGGCGGAGGATGTGGGAAATGCAGACCCCAACGCATTGACGGTGGCAGTCAGTGCGGCACAGGCAGTAGAAAGAATCGGAATGCCGGAGGCACGGATTATTTTGGCAGAGGCAGCTACCTATCTGGCAAGTGCACCGAAAAGCAATGCTTCGTATCTGGCGGTAGACCGGGCGTTGCAGGCGGTGAAGGAGACAGCGAATGCCACCGTTCCGGTACATTTGCAGGATGCCCATTACAAGGGAAGTGCAAAACTGGGCCACGGAGAGGGATATCTGTATGCACATGATTATCCCAATCATTATGTGGAGCAGCAATATCTGCCGGATGCATTAAAGGATCAAGTATTTTACCAGCCGACAGAAATCGGCTATGAAAAAAAGATAAAAGAACACTTGGAGTTTATAAAAAAGAAGTAGTTTTAGGAGGATTTAAAATGAAGTCTTATCAGGAAATGACAAAGGAAGAACTGTTGCAGGAAAAGGAGAGCTTGGAGGCGGCATACAAGGAATATCAGAAGCGGGATCTGAGCTTGAATATGGCAAGAGGAAAGCCATCTGTGGAACAGTTAGATATGAATATGGATATGATGGAAGTTTTAAATTCTAAAACAGAAATGATATTAGAGGACGGAACCGATGTCCGTAATTATGGTGCTATGGACGGTATCCCGGAGGCAAAACGTCTGATGGCAGAGATGATGGGCTGTAACCCGGAAAATGTGTTGGTTTTCGGAAATGCCAGCCTGAATATTATGTATGATACGGTTTCCCGTTCCATGACCCACGGTGTCTGTGGAAGTACCCCGTGGTGTAAGCTGGATAGTGTCAAATTCCTGTGTCCGGTTCCGGGATATGACAGACATTTTTCCGTAACGGAGCATTTCGGAATTGAGATGATTAATATTCCGATGACGGAAAAGGGACCGGATATGGATATGGTGGAAGAGTATGTGAACCATGACCCGGCAGTAAAGGGAATCTGGTGTGTTCCGAAATATTCCAACCCACAGGGTGTGGTTTATTCTGATGAGACAGTAAAACGTTTTGCGGCATTAAAACCGGCAGCGGAGGATTTCAGAATTTTCTGGGATAACTCCTATGTGGTACATGATTTATATGAAGAGAATCAGCCGCAGCTTTTGGATATTATTTCCGAATGTGAAAAAGCAGGAAATCCGGATATTGTCTATGAGTTTGCTTCTACTTCAAAGGTAACCTTTGCGGGAGCAGGTATTGCGGCAATGGCAGCCTCCAAGAAGAATCTGGAGTTTGTGAAAAAAAGTATGACAGTGCAGACTATCGGATATGATAAGGTGAATCAGTACCGCCATGTGAAATATTTCAAGAATCTGGACGGCATCAAGGCGAAGATGAAACAGCATGCAGATATTATGCGTCCGAAATTTGAGATGGTGGAGAACATTCTGGAGGAAGAGCTGGGCGGACGAGGAATCGGTACATGGATAAAGCCTCTGGGCGGCTATTTCATTACCTTTGAAGGCTTGGAGGGTTCTGCAACGGCTATCGTACAAAAGGCAAAGGAGGCAGGTGTTGTGTTGACCGGAGCGGGGGCACCTTTCCCATATGGAAAAGACCCGAAGGATTCCGTTATCCGTATCGCACCATCCTATCCAACCATTGAAGAACTTCGTCTGGCAGCAGAAATCTTTGTGGTTTGTGTCAAATTAGTAAGTGTTGAAAAAATCTTGGAAGAGCGTTAGGGCAAAACTGAACTATATATTTTTTACGATTTGCTATCTTTCTTTTTCGAGGAAAATGGAACGGCAAAGCCAAAAATAATTCCAAGGGCAATGGCACCTGCGGTTTTGAAGGTTTCCAGTCCCATAGTAAGGGAACGGGTGCCTTCATTCATAATTAAATAATAAGAAGTATAGTAGATTCCGGCTCCCGGAACCAACGGAAAGATTCCGGTTATCAGATAGATGGTAACCGGATTTTTTTTGACAATAGATAAAATACGTGCCAGTAACGTCAAAAAGAAAGTGGCAAATAAGGCGGAAATGACCGTAGTGTATCCAAAATTTTGAAACAAAAGATACATTCCCCAGGTAAAAGCACCGCAGAGTCCGCAGAAAACATATTGGGTTTTCGGAGCGGAAAACAGTACCGCAAAAGCAAAGGTAGAAATAAAAGCTAATGCCAGTTGAAGAATCATAATAAGCTTCCTCCTAAAAATTGATAAAAGGTCATAATGGAACCTACCCCTACGGCAATGCACAGAGCCGTCAGCAGAGCGTTTACCATGTGGATGACCCCGGACAGATAATCACTGTTAAAAAAGTCCCGGATAGAATTGGTAAGAGCCAATCCCGGAACCAGAGGCATAATGCAACCGATGATGATTTTATCAACGTTCACAGGGATATGGACAGCAAAAAGAAAAACACTTAAGGCTGTCACCAAAGCACTGGCGGCAATGGAATCAAAAAACTGTGAAGATTTTCTGGTAAGTGAATAGTGTAAAAAAAGCTGTAATATAATGCCGATGAAAAAGGCAAAAAGGCTGTCTAGGGCAGTTCCGCCGAACAGCATGGAAAAAGCACCGCAGCCAAAACCGGAGGCCAGGCAACGGGTAAGAAGGCTGCGTGGCTTCAGATGGTTACATGCTTGCATTTTTTCCATAGCTTCTGCCGGTGTATATTTCTGCTGACAGATTTCTCTGGAAAGCTGATTTACTGCGGCAATCCGTTCCAGATTCGTATTTCCGAAGGAAACGTGGCGAACTACACTGTACGGCTCGTTTCCTTTTTCTTCAATATTGGCAAAAATACCGTTGGACAGTACATAGACGTTGTAGTCTGTGATACCGTAAGCTTCCACGATATGCATAATGGTATCTTCTACGCGGTAGATTTCACCGCCGTTCTTTATGAGAATCTCCCCTGCCAATACGGCAAGATTTAAAACTTCCTGATTCTTTGTCATAGAATAAACCTCTCTTAGTTGCGATATATTCACAGGTGCAGGGGTATAAATGTTTACAGCCCACACCGCAGATAATTATAACATAAGCGTGAAGCCGTGGTTTGTCAATCTTTTATTTTCATAAATTTTGAGAATATTTTGGGAAAAAGAAGTCATACTAAGGGCAAAGAAAAAGGAGTGATGCTATGAATCGGAAAAAATATCGGATTTGCCTCATATCACTTACGGTGGTTGCCATATTTTTTGTGTTCTTTTTTTATAATCAGATGAAAGAACCGGGAGATACCAGAGGAGCACTTTTTGTAATGGAGGATTCTTATGAGCAGTCAAAAAATTTATCTTAAAATAGATAAAAATGTATTAGTATACAATAAAAATGTAACCTTGGGAGATGTTGCAAAAATTGAATGTACCGACGTGGGGATTTTAAGACAGCTGCGGCAAAAAAAGATTCACACTTTTACGGGTATGAGCAAAAAGAAGAATCAGTTGCAGGTGTATTCTATCTTAAAAATTATCCAGTTGATACATGAGGATTATCCCAATGTAGATATACAGAATGAAGGGGAAGCGGATTTTATCATTGAATATGTTCCGAGACAGAATCCGCCGAAAGCACCGGCGATTATCAAAACCATTGTACTGTGTATTTTGATTTTCTTTGGTTCTGCCTTTACCATTATGGCATTTAACAATGACGTAGGAGTAAGTGAGGTATTTGCGAAATTTTACGCACAGGTGACCGGAGTTACCACTGACGGATTTACAGAGCTGGAGGTGTTTTATTCCCTCGGCATGGCAGTTGGAATTCTGGTGTTCTTTAATCATGTGGGAAGAAAGAAGATTACCCATGATCCGACGCCGATTCAGATAGAAATGCGAAAATATGAGCAGGATGTGGATACCACATTTATAGAGAATAGCGGCAGGGGAGGTAAGAGCATCGATGTGGGGTAGTCATGTAATAGTGGCTTTTGTGGGACTGATGGCAGGGTTTGCAGTGTCCGCAGGAACCTTTGCTTTTCTGATTGCCATAGGAGTGATTCCCAGAATCATCGGAAAGAGTAATACAGCAAAAACTCTCTTTGCCTATGAGACTACCATCTTTTTTGGCGGTGTTGTGGGAAATATCCTGTCGGTATTCCCGGAGGTTCAGGTTCCCTTTGGAAAAATCATACTGATATTGTACGGTCTCTGTGCCGGAATTTTTGTGGGATGTATTGCGGTGTCTTTGGCAGAGATTCTTAATACCTTCCCGATTATATTTCGCCGTCTTAAGCTGAGTATCGGTTTGGAGTGGGTTATGCTGGTAATGGCACTTGGAAAAATGTCCGGTGCACTGTTCTATTTCTGGAACGGGTATTGGAGTACGCTATAAATAAGAAGTTAGGAGGAAAGATATGACAGAGGAAGAAAAACAGATACAGCAAAAAAATTATAACGAGTATGTAAAGGATGTGACACCTACCAATAATTTATTTGCCAATATGGCGAAAGCCTTTCTGGTGGGAGGAGTCATCTGTGTCATCGGACAAATTATTTTGAATGTGGCAATGAACCGTTTTGGATTGGACAAGGAAACAGCGGGAAGCTGGTGCAGTATGCTGTTGATTTTGTTGAGTATTGTTCTAACAGGATTTAACATTTATCCTACTTTTGCAAAATGGGGAGGTGCAGGAGCCTTGGTTCCAATTACAGGATTTGCCAATGGCGTGGCGGCACCGGCAATCGAATTCAAAAAAGAGGGACAGGTTTTTGGAATCGGGTGTAAGATTTTTACCATTGCAGGACCGGTGATTTTGTTCGGTATATTCACCAGTTGGGTGTTGGGCTTGATTTATTGGGGTGGAAAGATGATGGGATTCTTTTAAAGCAGTGATTAGTCTGTTGGGATTATGTTGATATGCAGTCGTTTTGAGAAATCGTGAAAAACGGAGCACATTTATCTTGAGAAAACGTGAATAATATAGTATTATTATCTCAAGAAAACGTGAAAATAGAGCGTAGATATCTTGAGAAAACGTGAAAGGAAGATAAAATGGAGCTGCATAGAAAGGCATATAATAAGCTGCTACAATGGAAAAAGGAATCCGATGGGGAATCTGCAATGCTAATTGAGGGAGCAAGACGTGTTGGAAAAAGCTACCTTGCAAAGCATTTTGCAGAAAAGGAATATCAATCTTATATATACTTGGATTTTGCCAATATTGAAAATGAAGTCATAGATTTGTTTGAAAATGAAATGACAAATTTGGATATGTTTTTTTTAAAACTGCAATCATTTTATAATGTGCAATTAGTCCGGCGTAAATCCTGTATTGTTTTCGATGAGGTGCAGCGTTATCCCAGAGCCAGACAGATGATAAAGTATCTTGTTGCAGATGCAAGGTATGATTATATAGAAACAGGTTCTTTGGTAAGTATAAAACAAAACATACAAGACATTGTGATACCTTCAGAGGAAGATTCTATACAGTTGAATCCATTGGATTTTGAAGAATTTTTAATAGCTATGGATGAAGAACTGCTGGTTGATTATATGCGGCAATGCTTTGAAAAAAGAATAGCTATGGGAGAGGCTTTGCATAGAAAAGCGATGAATCTGTTTCGGGTATATATGATAGTCGGTGGTATGCCCCAAGCTGTAGAAAAATATTGTGAAACAAAAAATTTAAGTGCTGTAAATAGAGTAAAGCAGAGAATTTTAAAATTATACCGTGAAGACATAGCAAAATTTGCGAAAGGGTATGAGTCAAGAGTAATGGCTATATTTGATGAAATTCCTGCACAGTTAACAAAACATGAAAAGCGATTTACCTTAGCCTCATTAGACAAAAATGCACGCTTTCGCGAGTATGAGGATTCATTTATGTGGTTAAGCGAATCAAAAGTAGTAAATCAGTGTTTTAATTCTACAGATCTCAGTATCGGCATCAATCTGAACAGGGACCGTCTGACATTAAAGTGTTATATGGCAGATACAGGGTTATTAATAACACATGCGATTGAAGACGGAACCGTACTGGAGGAAGAAGTCTTAAAAGCTATTATGTTTGATAGAGTGGGAATCAACGAGGGAATGTTTTTGGAAAATGTAGTGGCACAATTATTAGTTGCAGCAGACCATAAGCTATTCTTCTATTCTCGTGTGGATAAACAGGATTTTCATAATAATGTAGAAATTGATTTTTTAATCCGAAAAGGGAAGAAAATATGTCCGGTAGAAGTGAAGTCAGGAGAATTCAGAAAGCATACATCACTGGATAGAGTTTCAGAAAAATACGGAAATAAAATTGGCGAAAAGTATATTATCTATACAAAGGATTTCAAAACGGAAAATGATGTAGTCTATGTTCCGGTGTATATGGTATATTATTTGTAAGTTTTATAGAATGAAAATAAAAAAGCAGGAGACAAGGGGATGGTCTCTTGCTTTTTTGCATATCCTCATAATGACCTGTGATGATGAGAAATTCATACCTGATATTGGTAGCAATTCTTTGCTTGACAAATAATATTATACAATGTATAGTATTAGATATGAAATAGCAAGGAGAGATTACATGGTATTTAATACAGGTGCAGCTCTTTTAGATGCCGTTGTCTTGGCGGTGGTATCAAAAGACGAAGATGGTACATACGGCTATAAAATTACACAGGATGTACGCCGAGCTATTGATATTTCAGAATCGACATTGTATCCGGTGCTTCGGCGGCTGAAGAAAGAACAATGTCTGGAAGTGCATGATCTGGAATGCCAGGGGCGGAATCGAAGATATTATAAGATTACGGAAACCGGAAGAGCACAGTTGGAGATTTATAAAGAGGAGTGGAGAAATTACTCCCAAGAGATTGACAGACTTTTTTCGGGAGAGGTGTAAAGTATGAATCGTAGAGAATTTATGGAGAGACTGGAAGAATTTTTGAAAGACCTTCCGGTAGAGGACAGGGCAGATGCCATTTCCTACTATGCAGGATATTTTGAGGATGCAGGTGTGGAAAATGAACAAAAAGTAATACAGGAGCTGGAGTCGCCGGAAAAGGTGGCAGCCAACATTAAGGCAGATATATTTGGAGAACAGCAGACAGCCACAGAGAAAAAAGAGGATAACACAGTAAGAATCATACTGTTTGTGGTAATAGCTGTTGTGACATCTCCGGTATGGCTTGGAATTTTGGGCGGAGTCTTTGGCGGAATGATTGGAATTTCGGCAGCAGCCTTTGGGTTATTGGTGGCAGCAGTAGCTATTATCGGCTGTGCCATTGCTTCGGGAATGGCAGGAACAGTGGCAATCACAGTAGCCTTAATCGGTGCCAGTTTTATTGTGGCAGCCATCGGAATCCTTTTGATGCTGTTATGTGTCTGGCTTTGGGGAAAAGCCCTTCCGGCAGTCGTACAGTGGCTTTTTAACACTTGCAAGAAGCTGATTTCAGGAAAGGAGCAGAATGTATGAAAAAGTTTACAAAGGTATGTCTGATTCTGGCGGCAATTCTTGCCGGAGCAGGTTTGATTATCTGTATTGTGGGATTTGCCATGGGAGCCAGCAGCGGAGAATTTTGGACAACACTTAAGAATACGGAAGGAGTTTACCATTTCTGGGGCGACTATGAATATGACGGAACAGAGTGGAAGAATGCTCAGGAGACGCAAGACAGCTTTCCGGCAGATTCCGTAACGGAATTGGAGATAGAGCTTCAATATGGAGAGATTCGTTTTGAAAAGAGCAGTACCAATGAGATAGTAGTTTTGGTGGAAAAAAATAACGGAAAATTTACAGCAACTATGGAAGGGGGGACCTTGAAGCTGAAGGATACCCGTAAAAATCAAATTGGAAATGCGGGATATGTGGTTACCGTACAGATACCGGAGGGTAAGGAGTTCACGGAGATAGATATAGAGAACAATGCAGGAACCGTCAATGGGGAGGATATCTTATTAAAAGCAGGAACCATTGATGTGAACGTAGATGCAGGAGAAGCTTATTTTGGGGAAATGACGGCAGGAGAGGTGGAATTGAAAACCGGTGCCGGAGATACCAGAATAGAAAAGCTGGACGCAGGAATCTTAAAAGCGGACTGTGGGGTCGGAAATATGGAGATTACCCTCACAGATTCGGAAAACGCATATAACTATTCCGTTCAATGCGGAGTGGGAGATATTCGGATTAATAATAATCATTATTCTTCCTTCGGAGGAAAAAAGAACATTGATAACGGTGCCACAAAACGGGTAGAATTAGATTGTGGAGTGGGAAATATCGAGCTTTATACAAATTAAGAAAGAGGACTTTTCAGGGTCGCATCATCATTGACCCCGGAAAGTTCTCTTTTTTGTATGAAAAAATAAAAAACGGGGAAAAATATATGAATGGGTATGAATAAAAATGAATGTTTGTGAAAAGTGCAACAAAAACAGGGAGAATTATTGTGAATTAAATTGATTGAATATGACTGAATATGAATGTATAATAAGTGCATAGAAGAGAGAACAGGAGGGAAAGGAAAATGATTTATACCGTTACCCTGAATCCATCCCTGGATTACATTGTATCTGTAAAAGACTTTCAGCTGGGAAAGACCAACCGTACCCAGCAAGAGCAGATGTTGCCCGGAGGCAAGGGGATTAATGTCTCTACCGTACTTTGGAATCTGGGAATTGAAAATACGGCATTGGGATTTGTGGCTGGATTTTCAGGAGAGGAAATTGAGAGAAGAATCAAAGAAATTGGATTTTCCTGCGATTTACTCTTTTTAAAAGAAGGATTCTCCAGAATCAATGTAAAGATGAAGAATTTTGACGGAACGGAGATTAACGGAAGAGGACCGTTGATTGGCAGAGAAGCAGTGGAAGCTTTGATGGAAAAGCTGAGAAGGCTGAATAGCGGAGATATCCTGGTTCTGGCAGGAAGTATACCGGAAAGCATACCGGATTCCATTTATCGTGACATTATGTCAGAACTGGAGGGAAAAGGAATCCAGTTTGTGGTGGATGCTACGGGAGATTTGCTGATGAATGTTTTGGAGTACCATCCGTTTTTGATAAAACCCAATAATCACGAGCTGGGGGATATCTTTGGCGTGGAATTAAAGACAAAAGAGGAGGTAGTGCCTTACGCCAGAAAGCTTCAGGAAAAGGGAGCGAAAAACGTGTTGGTTTCCATGGCAGGAGAGGGAGCAGTGCTTCTGGATGAGAAACAACAGGTATATACGCTGCCGGCTCCAAAAGGAAACCTGATTAATGCAGTGGGAGCAGGAGATTCCATGGTGGCAGGATTTTTAGCAGGATGGATAGAAGAAAAGGACTTTTGCCATGCTTTTAAAATGGGAGTTTCAGCAGGAAGTGCCAGTGCATTTTCCGAATTACTGGCAACCAGAGAAGAAATTATGAAAATTTACGCTACATTATCATAAAGGAGGAGAAAACGAATGCGTATCACAGATTTATTGGATGAGAGAAGTATTTGTCTGAATGGTTCCCCAACGTCCAAAGAAGATGCCTTAAATCAAATGGTGGTACTCATGGTAAAAAGCGGGAATATCAAAGATGAAGAAGCATATAAAAAACAGGTTTATTTAAGAGAAGAAGAAGGAACCACCGGAATCGGAGAGGGAATTGCCATTCCCCATGGAAAATGTGAGGCGGTAGAAAAAGCCGGGTTGGCAGCCATGGTTGTTCCCAAAGGCGTAGAGTTTGAGGCTTTGGACGGAGAGCCGGTACAGCTTATTTTTCTGATAGCGGCACCGAATACCGAGGATAACGTCCATTTGGAAGTGCTGAGTAAACTGTCGGCATTGTTAATGAATGAGGATTTTTCCCGAAATCTGAAACAAGCGAAATCCGTGGAAGAATTTTTAAGAATTATTGATGAGGCAGAGGAAGAAAAGACGGAAAAGCAGGACAAAACAGCAGAAGCTGCTTGTAAGATTCTTGCAGTTACCTCCTGTCCAACCGGTATTGCCCATACCTATATGGCAGCCGAGGGATTGGAGAAAGCGGCAAAAGCCAAAAACTGTTTTATCAAAGTGGAAACCCGGGGGTCCGGTGGAGCTAAGAATGTACTGACAGAGGAAGAAATCCAAGAGGCAGACTGCATTATTGTGGCGGCAGATGCCAAGGTTCCGATGGAACGGTTCCATGGAAAAAAACTAATCGAATGTCAGGTTTCCGATGGAATCAGCAAAGCGGATAAATTGTTAGAGCGAGCTATGAAAGGAGAAGCTCCGGTTTATCAGGCAGGAAAGAAAAAAGAGGAAAAAGTGGAAAAAGCAGGGGGAGGAGTCGGACATAAAGTCTATATGCACCTGATGAACGGAGTATCTCATATGCTGCCTTTCGTGGTAGGAGGAGGTATTCTGATTGCACTGGCATTTCTCATTGATGGAATGAGTGTAGATATCAACGCATTGTCGGCGGAAACCCGAGCAAACTTTGGAAGCATTACTCCGGTGGCGGCAGCTTTAAAACAAATCGGAGATGTTGCGTTTGGATTTATGCTTCCGGTTCTGGCAGGCTTTATTGCCATGAGTATTGCAGATCGTCCGGGATTAGCAGTAGGTTTTGTAGGCGGTATGATAGCGGCAAGCGGTAAATCCGGATTTTTGGGAGCCTTAGTGGCAGGATTTTTGGCAGGATACATGATTCGCCTTATGAAAAAGGTATTTGACAGATTGCCGGAAAGCATTGAAAAGCTTGCACCGGTGCTGTTGTATCCTCTGTTAGGCATATTGCTTATCGGATTGATTATGACCTTCTTGGTAGAACCTCCGATTGGAGCATTAAATACAGCGTTGAATACAGCACTGACCAATATGGGAGGCACCAGCAAAATATTACTGGGAATAGTAGTAGCCGGTATGATGGCAGTGGATATGGGCGGACCGTTTAACAAGGCAGCCTATGTATTCGGAACAGCATCTATTGCAGCAGGAAATTATGATATTATGGCAGCGGTTATGATTGGCGGTATGGTTCCACCTTGTGCTATTGCATTGGCAACCCTGCTGTTTAAAAAGAAATTTACAAAGGAACAGAGAGAATCCGGTCCGGTCAATTTCCTGATGGGTCTGGCATTTATTACGGAAGGAGCCATTCCTTATGCAGCCGCAGAGCCTACAAGAGTAATTCCTTCCTGTGTGATAGGATCGGCGGTGGCAGGAGCCCTCTCCATGGCATTTGGATGTATGCTGATGGCACCCCACGGCGGTATCTTCGTATTCCCGGTGGTGGAGCATCCATTGATGTATCTGGTGTCTTTGGTAGTTGGTACAGTAGTTGGAACCGTACTTTTGGGAATATTAAAAAAAGAGGTAACAGAGTAAATCATAGTTAAGGAGGAAAAAACATGAAAGAGTTTCGTTATACCATTACGGATCCGGAAGGCATCCATGCACGTCCGGCAGGAGAATTTGTAAAAGAGGCAAAGAAATTTGCCTCTGACGTAAAAATTGTAAAAGGTGAGAAGTCGGCGGACGCCAAAAAGATTTTTGGATTGATGAGCTTAGGCGTAAAGCAGGGGGAGGAAATTTTAGTACAGATTGAAGGTACAGATGAGGAAGAAGCGGCAACGGGACTGGAAAAATTCTTGAAAGAAAACCTATAGGCGATGGCAGGGAGAGAGAACATGAATATTTATCAGGGAAAAAGTGTATTTAATGGAATTGCAATCGGAAAAATATGCGTCTATCAGAAAGGCGAGCAGCAGGTAAAACGCTGTAAGGTGGAAGATACAGAGGCGGAAGTAAAGCGTTTCCGGGAAGCCAGAGAGCAGGCGGTGGAACAGCTGGGAAAACTCCATGAAAAAGCTTTGAAAGAGGTGGGAGAAGCCAATGCCGCAATCTTTGAGGTTCATCAGATGATGCTGGAGGATGATGACTATCTGGAATCCATAGAGAATATCATCCGGCTGCAGGAGGTAAATGCAGAATATGCAGTGGCTGCCACCAGTGATAATTTTTCTGAAATGTTTTCCGCAATGGATGATGAATATATGCGGGAAAGGGCAGCGGACGTCAAGGATATTTCCGAGAGGATACTGACTGTTCTAAAGGGCGGAAATAAAAGAAAACTTCACATGAAGGAGCCAATGATTCTGGTGGCGGAGGATTTGGCACCCAGCGAGACGGTGCAGTTGGAAAAAGATAAGATTCTTGCATTTGTGACCGTGCGGGGGTCCTTGAACTCCCATACTGCCATACTGGCGAGAACCATGGGAATTCCTGCGTTGGTGGGAACCAGCATGCCTTTGGAGGAATCTTTGGATGGAAAGCTGGCAGCAGTGGATGGAAATCAGGGCTGTTTTTATGTGGAACCCAATGATGAGACATTGAGAGTCATGGAGGAAAAAGCGGCAAAGGAGCGAGAAAATCGAGAACTTCTTATGGCGTTAAAGGGAAAAGAAAGTATTTCTCTGGATGGAAAAAAGGTGCTGACTTATGCCAACATTGGTAACAGTAAAGACCTTGCCGTTGTGCTTCAGAATGATGCGGAGGGAATCGGGTTGTTCCGCAGCGAGTTTCTGTATCTGGAAAAAAACACTTATCCCACCGAAGAAGAGCAGTTCAAGGTATACAAGATGGTTGCGGAAACCATGGCAGGCAGACGGGTCATTATCCGTACTCTGGATATCGGAGCGGACAAACAGGCAGATTATTTTGAACTTGCAAAGGAAGAAAATCCGGCCATGGGCTGCAGGGCAATCCGCATCTGTCTCACCAGACCGGAAATCTTTAAGACCCAGCTAAGGGCATTGTTCCGTGCCAGTGCTTACGGAAAACTGGCGGTGATGTATCCGATGATTACTTCCGTAGAGGAGGTAAGAAAAATCAAAGAGATTGTGGAGGAAGTAAAAGCGGAATTGAAGGAAGCTGAAATTGACTACGGAGAGGTAGAGCAGGGAATTATGATTGAGACTCCGGCGGCGGCTATTATTAGTGACCTTCTGGCAAAAGAAGTAGACTTTTTTAGTATCGGAACAAACGATCTGACCCAATACCTTTTGGCAATCGACAGGCAGAACGAAAAACTGGATGAGTTTTACAACCCTCATCACAAGGCGGTACTTCGCATGATTTATCAGACCGTACAGAATGCATACCGGGAGGGAATCTGGTGCGGCATCTGCGGAGAACTGGGAGCGGACCCGGAACTGACAAAGCTGTTTCTGGCAATGGGAATAGATGAGTTATCTGTGTCTCCAAGACGCATCCTTTCTATTAGAAAAATTATTCGGGAGACCGATGGAGAAAAAGAAGGAAAAGAGCTTTTGGAAAAATGGCTCTAAGAAAACACCGGCAGCTGTCAAAAGGCAGTTGCCGGAAGTTTTTTTGGGGTGTAAAATAGAAAAAAAGCCGGAAGAGAGTTTTGCAAGGAGAGAAGAGATGCTGACAGAAAAAAGACAGGAAGAAATTTTGCGGATGCTGGAGAGAAACGGCAGCGTTACGGTACAGGAATTAAAGGACGAATTTCAAGCTTCCGAATCTACCATACGGAGGGACTTGAATGCGTTGGATGAGCGGGGAGCTCTGATAAAGGTTTTCGGAGGAGCTGTGCAGGCGGAATCCCGAATAAAGATGAAGGAAGAACAGGTATCAAAACGTAAGGTTCAGAGTATGGAGGAGAAGAGAAAAATTGCAGAATATGCAGCCTCTCTGGTAGAACCGGATGATTTTATTTATCTGGATGCCGGAACCACCACCGGAGCCATGATACCATATCTGACGGAAAAGTCTGCAGCCTTTGTGACCAATGCAGTTTCTCATGCATTACAGCTGGCGGAAAATGGTTTCCGGGTCACCCTCATAGGAGGGGAATTGAAAGCAGCCACCGAGGCATTGGTGGGAAATGAGGCGTATGTAAGTCTTCAGAAATACCATTTTACCAAAGGTTTTTGGGGAACCAACGGAGCGGATTTAAGAGCCGGATTTACCACACCGGATATCAATGAAGCCATGATTAAGGAAGGTGCCATGAAGCACACGCAGAATGCGTATGTGCTTTGTGACAGCCGGAAATTTCATCAGATATGTCCGGTGAAATTTGCGGAATTTTCACAGGCAACGGTGATTACGGACCGGATGCCGGACGAGAGCTATCAGGGTGTGAAAAATATTGTTGTGGTATAAAAATTTTTGCAAAAAGCATTGACTCTGACGTTACGTTATAGTGTAGGGTATACTTACACGAGGAGGTCAGCAAGATGAAGACAGTAAATCAAGTGAGTAAATTAACGGGGGTGAGTATACGCACTCTGCATTATTATGATGAAATTGGTTTGCTGCATCCTTCTGCGATTACAGAAGCCGGTTATAGGCTGTATGACGATACGGCACTGGAAAGATTGCAGCATATCATGTTGTTTCGGGAACTGGAGTTTCCGCTTAAGGATATCAAAGACATTCTAAACAGCAGTCATTTTGACAGAAATAAGGCCTTGGAACAGCAAATAGAACTGCTTACCTTAAAGAGAGAACATATTGATAATCTTATTACCTTTGCTCGTGGAATAAAAACGATAGGAGTAAAGAATATGAATTTTGAAGCTTTTGACACAAAGAAATTAGATGAGTATACGGCACAGGCGAAGGCAACTTGGGGAAACACGGATGCTTACAGAGAATATGAAGAAAAGACGAAAAATCTGGATGATTCACAAAGAAATCTATTGTGGGAGAACATGATGTTTTTGTTTACGGAATTTGGTCAGATGACGGAAAAAGAGCCGGAAGACGAAACCGTGCAGGCACAGGTAAAAAAATTACAGGACTACATAACAGATAATTTTTATACCTGTACCAATGAAATTTTGGAAAGTCTGGGAGCAATGTACAATGGCGGCGGAAGTATGACTGAGAATATTGACCGTGCCGGCGGAAAAGGAACGGCTGATTTCGTTGCTGAGGCGATAAAGGTATACTGTGGATAGGAATTTTAATATTTGAAAAGAGTGGGTTAGATGAGAAGGTACTGTGGGAAAAAGTGTTTTCCGACAGTACCTTTTTCCGTTATGGATATTATATAATATTACAATATAAGGAATGTCGGGTGTGAATTGGGGAAATTAAAAAATTTGTAGTGAAGAATCATGTTAAAAGTAATTGTCATTGGAAGCCCCGGTGCAGGGAAGAGTATGTTTTCAAGGAAGCTAAGGGATGTCACGGGGCTTCCTTTATATTATTTGGATATGTTGTGGCACAAGCCGGAGCAAACGAATATTTCTGAAGAGGAATTTGATGCACGGTTAAATGAGATAGTAAAAAAAGAGCAGTGGATTATGGATTTTTCAAAAGACCAATTACCGCAGATATATGAGTTACTAGAAAAATATCAGGAAGGCAGGGATATTGTTATTTTTAAGTCCAGAAGGGAAGCGGAGGAGTGGTTGGGAAGGAATGTAAGAGGTAAGTTATGATAGTAGTTGGAGTGAGAGTAGGTAGGGGGTATGAATGGAACGGAAAATATGCTTGTCTGCTCGGAGGTGCCAGACGAGTGGGAAAGACAACAATAGCTGAGGAATTTGTTCGTAATGAATATGAGTCATATATGTTGAACGATTTTTCAATTGCGAGTAAAGAGATTAACTTGCTTTGAAGAATGCTGATTTTACGGTGTTTGTGAGATGAATGGTAATGAATTTATAACTGATGTACAACTTTTGAATGAGCTACGATACGATGTGGTCTCCTTGCAAGTTTGCAAGGGGACTTTTTATGTTGTTGATATTATGTTGCTCAACTTGTTATAATGTACACAAAAAGCATACATAATAGTTTTAAGATAAGAATGTATGCAAATCGTGTATTCAAACAAAGGATATCTTCGACAACGATTATGGAATATAATGAATGTGACGAAGAAAGGAGCTGGAGAATGTATAACGTTGATAATAAAAAGATAGGTGCATATTTGAAAAGAATAATCGAGAAGAAATTCATTTCACATAGACAATTCTGTAGAAAATATTTAGAAGCTGTTGGAGTAGAAGCTGATAATGAAGAACTTCGAAAGATGGGAAATCGATTGTCGCAGATTCTTAAAGGAACAAAGGGTGTTCAGATATATGATTTGCCAGTATTTACTGAACTGCTAGGTGTTTCCTGTGAAGAGATACTGAGTGCGGGAAAAAAGAAGTATGTTCCTACTGCAGCTCACGTTACCAATTATGACATTGCATATTCAAAAGATCCAAGAGTATGGAAAGAATATGTTGAACGAGAGGACAAACTGATTCTTAATTGCGATGAGTATGGAAAGACAATTATTGATTATATTTTTGAATTCCGTAACTATAAATTTCTTAAATATCTATTACAGGAAAAAGTAATATGGTTGGTAGATAATAGTGGCTGGGATGGAATGACCTATGGTGCTGGTACAAATATCAAGAGGCGAGAAATCGGGTATATTGATATTTCGATGCCATTACAAATTAAGTATGAAGATCAGATAAGAACTCAAGCTCTTGCACTTGCAATTGAAAACAAAGATTCAGATATGCTTGATAAGTTATGTGCACGAGAAAATCCTGGGCTTCATGAACTGTATTCTTTCTTTCATGGGTTCGATTCCAGCAAGTATTACAACGAGGATTTGGCTTATGCTATTGCTAATTCGGGAGAAGAAATGCTGGATTATTTTTCACAGGAATTTATCGTTGAGGATATGCAAAAACGTCAGAATAAGTACATATATCCATATTTGGGGAATGTGATTGACATTATGCTTCAGAACAATTGCAGTGGCGTAGAGTTATTAATTCGTAGAACCATCACACATAATAAGCAGGCTTACGAGCGTTTATCCAATATGGTAAATGAAGCATATAGAATTAGCTGCGAATCATTTGCAATGGAATTGGGCAACGAAATCAAGGCGGAACTGAGAATAAGAGCATTGGACTTTTATTCAATATCAGAACAGAAAGATATGGTTTCTTTCTTCTATAGTACTGGCAAAAAGGCTAGTGAATATTTTGCTACAAACATTGTTAATATCATAAATAGAAGCTCTAGTACATTTATAAATGAATTAATTAATGAATCAAATGAATGGTATGAAAAGATTATTTCTATGAAAGGAGAATCAAATGAGTAAGAATTTTTTCGATTATATGAGTATTCCGGCTCCCATTGAGCCACCTGTCCGGAGTTTGAGAGCCACCATTC
>CATWDJ010000020.1:0-35309 GCA_958349535.1 uncultured Lachnospiraceae bacterium | reverse complement strand
ATCAAGGTTTTTAATAGATTTAAACAATAAAAAACAGGTAGTTTTTGACACTACCGAGATATATCAGGAGGAATACATATGAAAAGAGCATTTTTGGAGGCTTTTCCCCATACGATTCCCATTTTTGCAGGTTTCTGTTTTCTGGGAATGACCTATGGAATCTATATGAATGTGTCCGGCTTCAGTTTTTGGTATCCTATGCTGATGAGCCTGACGATTTTTGCCGGGTCTGTAGAATTTGTAACGGTAAATCTGCTGTTGGGTGCCTTTAACCCGATACAGGCATTGGTAATGGCATTGATGATTAATGCCAGACATCTTTTTTATGGAATTTCCATGTTGGACAAGTATAAGGATACCGGATGGAAGAAATTTTATTTGATTTTCGGGATGTGTGACGAGAGCTTTTCTATCAATTATACAGCAGAAATCCCAGAGGATGTAGATAGGGGATGGTTCATGTTTTTTGTGAATCTGCTGAATCAGTTTTACTGGGTTTTAGGGGCAACCTTGGGAGGCGTTTTCGGCTCTCTGATACATTTTAATACGGAGGGGTTAGAGTTTGTAATGACCGCCCTTTTTGTAGTGATTTTTATGGACCAGTGGATGCGGGAGAAAAATCATACGGCGTCCCTTGTGGGATTGGGCTTGTCACTGATATGTCTTTTGGTGTTTGGAGCCGAAGACTTTATGATTCCGGCAATGCTGGGGATTCTGGGAGTAATGACACTATTGAGAAAACCGTTGGAGAAAGGTGGTGAGGCAGCATGACATTGACAGAACAAATCATTACCATCGGAATGGTGGTGCTGGGGACGATGATGACCCGTTTTCTGCCCTTTTTACTTTTTCCGGCAGACAAGCCTACGCCGAAGTATGTGCAGTATCTGGGAAAGGTGCTGCCAGCAGCGGTCTTTGGACTTCTGGTCATCTACTGTCTGAAGGATGTGAATATTTTTACCGGAAGTCATGGCATCCCGGAACTGATTGCTATAGGGGTGGTAGTGCTGTTACATCTTTGGAAAAAGCAGATGCTGTTGTCCATCGCCGGAGGCACCATCTGCTATATGTTGTTAGTGCAGTTGGTTTTTTGAGAAAAACGGAATGTAAATGAGAATCATTATCAATAATGTTGACTTTTTGACAACCCTAAAATATAATAAGAAAAGAATGGGAGAGAAAAGAGGTTTTTAATGACATTAGATGAATTACCAATCAGAACAAAAGCCACCATTACCCAGGTAGGTGGAGAGGGAGAACTGAGATGCAGGCTTCTGGACATGGGACTGATTCCCAAGACAGAGGTGGAGATTATAAAGGTGGCACCGATGGGAGATCCTATTGAGTTGGAAATCCGGGGGTATTCTTTGACCATCCGAAAAGAGGATGCGGCAAAAATTGAAGTGACGGAGGAAAAATCATGATTTTTGCATTAATTGGAAATCAGAACTGCGGTAAGACGACTCTGTTTAATCAGTTGACCGGAGCAAACCAGCATGTGGGAAATTTCCCGGGTGTTACGGTGGACCAGAAAGTGGGAGAAATCAAAGAGAAACGGGAGTGTTCGGTGGTGGATTTGCCGGGAATCTATTCCCTGCGTCCCTATACCAGTGAGGAAATTGTTACCAGAGATTTTCTGATTAACGAGAAACCGGACGCCATTATCAATATTGTGGATGCCACCAATATTGAGAGAAATCTGTATCTGACCTTGCAGTTGATGGAGATGCAGATACCTATGGTACTGGCGTTGAATATGATGGATGAGGTTCGGAATAACGGCGGTTCCATCAATATTCAGGAAATGTCCAAAAAACTGGGAATTCCAGTGGTGCCTATTGCAGCGGCAAAGGCAGAGGGAATCTCAGAACTGGTGGAGAAAGTTATTCATGTGGCAAAGCACAAAAAGTATCCGCAGGTAACGGATTTTTGTGAACAGGGACAGCCGGTACACCGCTGTATCCACGCACTATCCCTTCAGGTGGAGGATCATGCACAGAATCTGGGGATTTCTCCGCGTTTTGCAGCAACTAAGATTGTGGAAAATGATGAGGCAATTATTGAAAAATTAATGCTGAGTCAGAACGAATTTGAGATGATGCAGCATTCCATCGAGGAGATGGAGGCGGACCACCATATGGACCGCAATGCGGCTTTGGCAGATATGCGGTATACTTTTATCGAAAAGGTATGCAGCGATACGGTCATACATCCGAAACAGAGCAAGGAACATCTGCGGAGCGAGCGGATTGACCGGATACTTACCAACAAGTATCTGGCAATTCCTATGTTCTTGGCAATTATGATGATGATTTTCTGGCTGACCTTCGGTGTGATCGGAGCATGGCTCAGTGATTTGTTGAGCATAGGCATTGAGGCATTGACCAATCTATGCGACAGAGGACTTACGGCATACGGAATCAATCCGGTTATTCACAGCCTGATTATTGACGGTGTGTTTGCAGGAGTGGGCAGTGTGCTGAGCTTTCTGCCGGTTATCGTAGTACTGTTTTTCTTTTTGTCCATACTGGAGGACTCGGGCTATATGGCAAGGGTGGCTTTTGTGATGGATAAGCTTCTCAGAAAAATAGGATTGTCGGGAAGAAGCTTTGTGCCGATGCTGATTGGCTTTGGATGTACGGTTCCGGCAGTCATGGCAACCAGAACCCTGTCCTCGGACCGGGATAGAAAAATGACCATTATGCTGACACCTTTTATCAGCTGTTCTGCCAAAATTCCGGTATATTCCGTGTTCGCCATGGCATTTTTCCCGAAGCACACGGCACTTGTAATGATGGGACTGTATGTGACAGGAATCGTGGTGGCAATTTTGATTTCACTGATTTTTAAAAACACCTTGTTCCGTGGAAAGCCGGTACCTTTTGTAATGGAACTTCCCAATTATCGGCTGCCGGCAGTCAAAAGTGTTTTTCAGTTAATGTGGGATAAGGCAAAGGATTTCATCCAGAGAGCCTTTACCGTTATTTTCGTGGCAACTATCATCATCTGGTTTTTACAGAACTTTGACACCAGAATCAATGTGGTAACAGACAGTTCCCAGAGCCTTCTGGCTTTGATTGGAAGATGGATTGCACCGATATTTACGCCGTTGGGTTTTGGAGATTGGAGAATATCCACCTCCCTGATTACCGGATTTACGGCAAAAGAGGCTGTGGTCAGCACCATGAGCGTACTCTGCGGAACCAGTGTGGCAAATCTGTCAGAGACACTCAGCAGCTTTTTCACCCCTCTTTCCGCCGTCAGCTTCTTAGTCTTTACGTTATTGTATACCCCTTGCGTGGCAGCCATTGCAGCCATCAAGCGGGAGATGGGAAGTGCATGGCAGGCATTGGGCGTGGTAATTATGCAGTGCGGTATCGCATGGATTGCAGGTCTTTTGGTATTTCAGATTGGAAGCCAGTTTTAAGGAAAGAAAATGATGGGAATCTTAGATTACATATTAATAATTATTATTGGAATTGCTGTGTTTTTTGCCTTGTTTTCCATGTGGAAAAAGAGAAAAAATGGCGGTTGCATGGGATGCAGCGGCGAAAATTGTGTGTATTGTAAGAAAAAGGAAAAAGAAAAGTATTAAATTCAGTACAATGGGGAAAATATCTTGTCAGAATGGGATTCATATGTTAGATTATTAGTAGAATGTTAAATAATTAACAATATACTGCGAAAAGATGATGTATTGAGATTAGGAGGAGCCTATGAGAGGAATTCAAACACCAGTATCAGAAATCAGACACCAAATTTTTACAGAAATCGCAAAAGCGGCCTATGAGTCGGATAATATCAATGATGCTATTGAGGCTATCCCATTTACGGTATGTCCGGGAGAAATCGCCACATACCGGGAAAGTATTTTCCATGAAAGAGCCATTGCGTCAGAGCGTGTGCGTCTTGCAATGGGTATGTCTTTAAGACCGGAGAACCGGGTAGTTCATTTGACCAGCGGATTAGAGGAGAGTAATATTGCGGAAAAATATTATGAGCCGCCTCTCATGCAGGTAATTCCATCTGCCTGTAACCTCTGCGAAGATAAAAAATATGAAGTTTCCAATATGTGTCAGGGATGTATTGCACACCCTTGTATGGAGGTTTGTCCGAAGGGAGCCATTTCCCATGTAAAAGGAAAAGCCTTTATCGACCAAGAAAAATGTATCAAATGCGGAAAGTGTAAATCTGTCTGCCCATACGATGCCATTGCCAAAAAAGAGAGACCTTGCTCTATGGCATGTGGTGTAGGAGCCATTGGAACAGATAAATACGGACGTGCGGAAATTGATGCAGAGAAATGTGTTTCCTGTGGTCAGTGTATGGTAAGCTGTCCATTCGGAGCCATTGCGGATAAATCTCAGATATTCCAGTTAATCCGTTGTATGAAAGAAGGCGGAAAGGTTATTGCTGAGGTGGCACCTGCCTTTGTGGGACAGTTCGGACCGGATGCAACACCAAGAAATGTCAAAGCAGCTTTGTTGGAGCTGGGATTTTCGGATGTTGTGGAGACCGCTTTAGGTGCGGATATCGGAGCTGTAGCGGAAGCTCACCACTATGCAAACCATGTGGCAACCGGAGAATTGCCGTTCCTGTTGACTTCCTGTTGTCCGTCTTGGGCAATGCTGGCAAAGACCCAGTTTCCGGATTTGATTGAGAGTGTATCTTCTGAGCTGACACCGATGGTAGCAACGGCACGAAGCATTAAGAAAGAACATCCGGATGCAAAGGTGGTGTTCATCGGACCTTGTGCGGCGAAGAAACTGGAAGCCAGCCGTCATGATGTACGAAGTGACGTAGACTTTGTCATTACCTTTGAAGAATTGAGCGGAATGTTCGAGGCAAAGGGTATTAATCCAAATGCAATCGAAGGAGACCGTTCTATGCATGATGCAACGGCAACCGGACGTGGATATGCGGTGGCAGGAGGTGTTGCGGAAGCAGTTACCAACTGTATTCATGAATATTATCCGGATGTGGAGGTTAAGATTGAGCATGCGGAGGGTCTGGCAGAGTGTAAGAAAGTTTTAATGCTTGCCAAAGCAGGTAAGAAAAACGGCTGCATGATTGAAGGAATGGGATGTCCGGGCGGTTGTGTAGCAGGAGCCGGAACCATTCTTCCGATTCCGAAGGCAAAGGTAGAGGTGGATAAGATGAAGAAAGCTTCCACACGCCAGATACCGCCGAAGGAATTGCGTGAGATAGAATTAGATTAATTTTCCATTGAGGAAAGGGGATAAAAGGAAGAAAAATGTAGAAAATACCAACAGGGAATGTATGAAAATTCCCAGGGAGGTGTTTTCGGATGTTAAACTTTTATTACCTGGACCCGGAAGGTTACAAGAATGCGAGATTCAGCATTACGAATCTAAACGGGATGACATATCGGGATGATTTGAAATTCGATATTACCAATCTGAATGGAATCACCGGAAGAGATGAGTTTCGATTCAGCATTACCAACTTGAACGGAATCACCAATCGCGATGATTTGAAGTTTGATATTACGAATTTGAACGGAATTACAAAATAAAATAAATCCCGACAGTTGAAGGAACGCCATGGATGTTATATAATAATTCATGGCGTTTTGTATGTGGATTGGAATTTAATAGAAGAACTGAAATTCCAATTTGATGAGAAAAGGAGATAGATTATGACAAAGGTAAGAACAAGATACGCACCAAGCCCAACAGGAAAAATGCACGTGGGAAATCTGCGGTCCGCACTGTATGAATTTTTGATTGCAAAGCATGCAGGCGGAGATTTTATGCTTCGTATAGAGGACACCGATCAGGAACGTTTTGTGGAGGGTGCCACAGAGATTATTTACCGCACCATGGCAACTGCGGGACTGCTCCATGATGAAGGACCGGATAAGGACGGAGGATACGGTCCGTATGTCCAGAGTGAGCGAATGAAAACCGGAATCTATATGGATTATGCAAAGGAACTGGTGGAAAAAGGTGAGGCTTACTATTGCTTCTGTGATAAGGAACGATTGGAATCCATAAGAACAGAAGTGGTGGAGGGAAAAGAGATTGTCATGTATGACAAGCACTGTCTGTCCCTGTCGAAAGAAGAAGTGGAGGCAAATCTGGCTGCCGGAAAACCTTTTGTAATCCGACAGAACATTCCAAATGAGGGAACCACCACCTTCCATGATGAGCTTTATGGAGATATTACAGTGGAAAATGCAGAACTGGATGACATGATTCTGATAAAATCCGACGGTTACCCGACCTATAATTTTGCCAATGTTGTGGATGACCACACCATGAACATTACTCATGTAGTAAGGGGAAATGAATATCTGTCCTCGGCACCGAAGTATCAGCGTCTTTATGATGCCTTCGGATGGGAATCACCGGTATATATTCATCTTCCGCTGATTACCGATGAAAATCACAAGAAACTCAGCAAACGAAGCGGACATGCTTCCTTTGAGGATTTGCTGGAGCAGGGATTTTTGCCGGAAGCCATTGTAAATTACATTGCACTTTTGGGCTGGAGTCCTGAGGACAACCGGGAAATTTTTACATTGGATGAGTTGATTGCACAGTTTGATTATCACAGAATCAACAAATCTCCGGCAGTTTTTGATATTGTAAAGCTGCGTTGGATGAATGGAGAATACTTAAAGGCTATGGATTTTGATGCTTTTTATGAAAAAGCAGAGCCATATCTGAAAGAAGCCATTACCAAAGATTACGATTTAAGAAAAATTGCAGCTATGGTAAAAACCAGAATTGAGGTATTTCCTGATATTGCAGAGCATGTGGATTTCTTTGAGGCGGTACCGGAGTATGACATTTCCATGTATGCTCACAAAAAGATGAAAACCACACCGGAGACCTCTTTGGAGGTATTAAAAGAGATTCTTCCGCGGTTAGAACAGCAGGAGGATTACTCCAATGATGCACTGTATGCGATGCTGTGTGAATATGTAAAAGAAAAAGAATGTAAAAACGGTTATGTGATGTGGCCAATCCGTACGGCAGTTTCCGGAAAGCAGATGACACCGGGAGGAGCCACGGAGCTGATGGAGGTATTGGGAAAAGAAGAATCCCTTGCCAGAATCAAAGCTGCCATCGCAAAATTAGAAAGCGAAACAGCAGCATAACCTGAATAGGAATAAAAATGAAATCGTCTTTTAATAAATCACAATCTAAGGCAATTTCCCATAGAGAGGGACCGGCATTAATTCTTGCCGGTCCGGGAAGTGGGAAAACTCTTGTCATTACCCAGAGAGTTAAAAATTTAATCATAAAAGAACATGTAGCACCGGAAAAAATCCTTGTGATTACTTTTACGAAAGCAGCGGCACAGGAGATGAAGCTGCGGTTTGTAAAACTGATGGAGGGGAAAAGCTGTCCGGTTACTTTTGGTACCTTTCATGCCGTCTTTTTTTCTATATTGAAAAATGCCTATCATTACACGGCACAGAATATTATCCGGGAGGAGCAGAAATATCAGTTTTTGCGGGAAATCATAGGAAAAATGCAGTTGGAGTATGAGGATGAAGGAGAGTTTTTGGGAAATCTTCTCTCGGAAATCAGTCTGGTAAAAAATGAGGGAATCCCGGTGGAACACTACTATGCAAAAAGCTGCGGCGAAGAGATTTTCCGTAAGATTTTCCGGGAATATGACACAAAGATGCACAGGGCAAGGCTGATTGATTTTGATGATATGCTGGGTTATACCTACGAATTATTTCGGGAGCGTAGGGATATATTGGCACTTTGGCAGAAACAATTTTCCTATATTCTGATTGATGAGTTTCAAGACATTAATAAGCTGCAATATGAGATTGCGAAGATGCTGGCAAAGCCGGAGGATAATCTGTTTGTGGTGGGGGATGATGACCAATCCATCTACCGTTTTAGAGGGGCGAAGCCGGAAATTATGTTAAACTTTAAGAAAGACTATCCAAAAGTGGAAGAGATTCTATTGGATGTAAACTATCGTTCCGGCGGAAAAATCATTGAACGGGCAGGAAACTTGATTGCAAATAACCAGACAAGGTTTTCTAAGAAAATTCAAGCGGCAAAAGCAGAAGGGGAAGATGTGCATTTTCAGCTATGTAAAAACCAATGGGAAGAAAGTGAGGCAATCATTGCCGGAATCCGAAAACATCTGGAACAGGGAATTCCTTATGAAGAAATGGCAATACTTTACCGAACCAATACTCAGCCTCGGATTTTAGTGGAACAGCTTTTGAATCACAATATCCCTTTTTGGTCCAGAGATAAGATTCCAAATATCTATGAGCATTGGATGGCAAAGGATATTTTTACATATATACAGATTGCTCAGGGAAGCCGGGAACGGGGAGATTTTCTGAAAATTATGAATCGTCCGAAACGTTATATCGGAAGAGACAGTCTGGAGGAGCCCTATGTTGCCTTTGATGTGTGGGAAGAATATTATAAGGAACAGCCATGGGTTGCGGAACGGATTGAGCGGTTGGAATATGATGTCAAAATGCTTTCCGGTATGAAACCTTATGCGGCTATGAACTATATCCGCCACGGAATCGGATATGATGATTTTGTTCGGGAGTATGCGGAATATCGCCATATCAAGGCGGAAGAACTGATAGAGATTTTGGATGAATTGCAGGAGGGTGCCAGAGAATACAATTCCTATGAGGCGTGGTTCTTACACATGCAGGAATACAAAGAAGAGTTGGAAGAAATGACAAAGAAAAATAGTGTCCAAAAGGAAGGGGTAACCCTTGCCACTCTACACAGTGCCAAGGGATTGGAGTATGAAGTGGTTTATATTGTAGATGTGAATGAAAAAATTATGCCATACAAAAAAGCCGTCCTCTCTCAAGAAATAGAAGAGGAACGGCGAATGTTCTACGTGGGCATGACCCGTGCAAAATCAAAATTATATTTGAGCTCCGTCAAAGAATACAACGGAAAAAATGTGGAGATATCCAGATTTATCAAAGAGGCTGGGATTTAATCCATAGCCTCATATTCTGCTTCGTCCAAAAGTTCGTCAAAACGGTCGGCAACGGCTTCGTATTCCTCATCGCTGTCGATGTTTTCCAGAGAAGGATTTCCCTCTTCATCTTCAAAATAGCGGTAGATGAAAACCTCTCCTTCTGCATTTTCGTTTCCGTCCTCATCCAGAGGAAGGAGAACAATATAGTTCTGTTCGTCTAATTCAAAAATTGTGAGAATGGCACATTCCACTTCGGAGCCATCGTCTAAAGACAGAGTTACCTGCATATCTGTTTCGTCATCCATTGGATTTTGGTTGTTTGTTCCCATAGTTATGTTTCCTTTCTTAGTTAGATGATAGCCTGAATATATAAATCAGGGCGTTCATTTAAGTCTATAAAATCTTTTTCGTCCAGTTGAATAACCGGACGGGTCAGCCGCTGGGTAATCATTATGATTTTACCGGTCTGTCCGTTGCTGAGCAATACGTCATTGTTGAGATAAGCATTTGCAATGTGTTCCAAAAAACAGAGGATAAACTTTGGTTTGTAGCGGTTTAGTCCCTCCAGTTCAAAGGAAGCAATTACTTCAAAAGGACAAAGTCCCCGACGATAGCTCCGGTTGGAAGTCATGGCATCATAGACATCTGCAATGGCAACGATACCTGCGGTGTCATCAATTTTTTTGGTGGTAAGACCCAAAGGATAGCCGGTGCCGTCACAGCGTTCATGATGCATTAATGCCGCATTTCGAACCCGGGGGTCTACTTTTTGGTCTTTCAGTAATTCATAGCCCAACCGTGGATGCTGTTTGACAATTTCGTATTCGGCCTTGGTAAGAGAGCCTCTTTTTTGGATAATCTCATTTGGAATCTTGCATTTTCCAATATCATGCATCAGACCTGCCAGAGTCAGAATATCCAGTTCTTCATCCGAATATTCCAGCCACATACCGAACATTCTGGCAATGATACCCACATTCAGACTGTGGGCATAGGTGGAATCGTCAATCTGCCGCATATTGTGCAATTTATCAAACATGGAAATGGTGGTAGACTGTTTTCCGAAGAGACTGATAGCTTGGGAAATAAGCTCTGCCTGATCCACAGGATTAGTATGGTCAATAAGATTGTTTAAAGAAAATTTAATAAAACCTATTTTCTTCGTGTAATCATCTTTGAACTTTTTGAAATCACTGCTATTTTGAATCCGCTGGGAATAGGACAGATTTACGTTTTCTGTTCTTGCCATGTTTTCAATTGCCGCAGTGGGAATCATACCATCTACAATTTTGGCAGACGGAACACCATAATATTCCATGTGGACAATCATCTGATTGGTCAAAGAGATATCTTTGTCCACAATTAGCTGTCCCTGTTTTGACAAAACCCGCTCAGCGGTAATCATTCCCGGTTTTAGATCTTTCGTTTTAACTGTATGCATGCCTTACCTCGCTCGTTGAAATATCCTTTAAAAATATTTTAAAGCATGGCGGACAAAAGTCAAGAAATTTTATAAGGGTGTATACAAATCTAGGGAAAAAAGATATAATAATACAGACGAAAAAGTAAAGGCGGAAAGAGACATGAGCATAAAGGTACAGGCAGGAAATTATGAAAAAATGGGAATTACAAAATGTGGAAATGATGTTATTTTTACATTTCAATGTCCGAGGGAAACTGCCTGTGCAATTTTATTGTTTGATAAAGTAGGAAAGAAGTTAAAAGCACGGGTTACAGTCCCGAAGGAATACTGCATCGGCTCGGTACGTTCTATACGGCTTCTGGATTTCTCCACGGAAGAATATGATTATTGTTATGAGATAGACGGGAAAAAGCAACGAGACCCTTATGGAGTACGGGTGATAGGACGCGAGATTTGGGCAGACAAAAAGCGGGATTTAGAATCCGAAGTCTTACTCAGTGGATTCCCGGAAGAGGAATTTGCGTGGGGAGAGGATAAGGCACCGGAGCTACCGGCACAGGAGATGATTATGTACAAGCTTCATGTCCGGGGCTTTTCCATGGAACGTCCGGGAAAGAAAAGGGGAACCTTTGCGGCGTTGGCTGACAGTGTAGAAGAATTAAAGGAACTGGGAATTACTTCCTTAGAAGTGATGCCGGTCTATGAATTTGAAGAATGGATGGAACCGGAGAAAATCAATTACTGGGGGTATGCACCCAGCGACTATTTTGCGGTAAAGGCTTCCTATGCCTATACGGATAAGCCGGAATGTGAATTAAAGAAACTGATTCAAAAGCTGCATAACCATAAGATGGAATTTATTATGGAAATGCATTTTGACAATAAAATAAATCCTAATTTAATTATTGAAGTATTGCGGTTCTGGTTGAAGGAATATCATGTGGATGGTTTTAAATTATTGGGAGAAAAACTTCCGATTGAGGCGGTGGTAAAGGATCCGTATCTCAGCAGGACCAAGATTTTTTATGAAGGATTTCCCTATGAACTGATTCAAAAAGAAAAATACGATAATCTCTATGTTTATAATGAAGAATTTCTCTATCCTGCCAGAAAGATGCTGAATCATCTGGGAGGAGATATGACAGAATTTTTAGGGCAGATGCAAAAACAACAGGAAATCCAGCATTTTGTGAATTATATCAGCAACAATAACACTTTTACGCTGGCAGATGTGTTTTCTTATAACGAAAAACACAACAGTGCGAATGGAGAAGAGAATCTGGACGGAAACGATTGGAATTTCAGTTCCAATTATGGAATTGAGGGAAGAACCAGAAAAGCCTTTGTGAAAAGAATCAGGGAAAAGCAGATACGCAATGCATTGGCTGTGCTATATCTGGCACAGGGAATTCCATTGTTGTGGAGTGGTGATGAAGCGGCCAATTCTCAAGAGGGAAATAATAACGCTTATTGTCAGGATAATAAAATCGGATGGATAAACTGGAAAAAGGGCAGAGAGCAGGAAAGGCTCCGTGAGTTTGTACGACAGATGATTGCTTTTCGGAAAGCACATCCTATATTATCCATGAAGGAGCCCTTTAGGAGAAATGATTACAAAAAACTGGGATATCCTGATTTATCCTATCACGGTGCAGAGGCTTGGATCTCCGATATCCGGGGAACCACAAGGTCTGTGGGAGTGATGTATACAGAGAACTATGCACAGGAGGAAACGCCAAAAGAAGCGGATACATTTCTCTATATCGGATATAATTTTTATATGGGAATGCAGAATTTTGCACTTCCGAAGCTGCCAAAGGGAAAGCATTGGTATCTGGTGATGAGTACGGAGGAGGAAGAACCTTTTCTGTCGGAACCGAAAAAGCTGGAGAAAAATTACTATGAGACCTTTGGACAGACGATTTGTATTTTACAAGGCAGGTAAATGAAATGAAAATGTGGCAGCATTTAAAGACCATCATGCACCATAAGAATCTGGTTCGTGCCGGATGCTTCAAAGTCGGTTTGTACCGACAGGGAATTATGCATGACTGGAGTAAGTACAGTCCCGTGGAATTTCTGGTGGGCTGTAAATATTATCAGGGAAATATGAGTCCCAATAATGCAGAGCGGAAGGATAAGGGTTATTCCTCCGCATGGCTGCATCACAAAGGAAGAAACAAGCACCATATGGAATACTGGATTGATTACAGTGTCAATAAGGATGAGGGAATCTGCGGAATGAAAATGCCGGTAAACTATGTGGTGGAAATGTTTATCGATCGGGTTTCCGCCTCGAAAAACTATCAGAAGGAGGCGTATACCGACCGGAGTCCGCTGGAATACTACGAGAATGGAAAGAATATACATATTCTTCATCCTGATACAAAAGAGCTTTTGGAAAAGCTTTTGTATATGCTGGCGGAAGAAGGGGAGGAAAAGACCTACGATTATATTAGACGAGAAGTCTTACACAATAAAAATAGTGAGAGAAGAGAGGAAAAGAAATGTTAAACGACAAGAAAGTACTTTATAGTGGAATGCAGGCAACAGGAACCCTGACTTTGGGAAATTATTTGGGAGCATTGAAAAACTGGGTAGAATTGACGGATGAATATGAATGTATCTATGGAGTTATGGATTTACATTCCCTGACTGTTCGTCAGGTGCCGGCGGATTTTCGTAAAAATGCCAGAGCTTTATATGCCCTTTATGTGGCGGCAGGCTTAGACCCGGAAAAGAACTGTATCTATTATCAGTCCCATGTGTCCGGTCATGCGGAGCTGGGTTGGATATTGGATTGCTTTACCTATATGGGAGAGTTGAACAGAATGACCCAGTTTAAGGATAAAGCTGCAAAACATGCAGATAATATCAACGCAGGTCTCTATACATATCCGGTATTGATGGCAGCAGATATCCTGTTATATCAGGCGGATGTTGTACCGGTGGGCGTGGATCAAAAGCAGCATTTGGAGATAACCAGAGATATTGCGGAGCGTTTTAACCATATTTACGGAGATGTGTTTACCATCCCGGAGCCATACATCGGTAAAAAGGGTGCAAAAATCATGAGCTTGCAGGAGCCAACTAAGAAAATGTCCAAGTCAGATGAGAATGTCAATGCGACGATTCTTCTGCTGGATGACACCGACACCATTATCCGTAAATTTAAACGTGCTGTTACGGATTCCGAGAGTGAAGTGCGGTATGCAGAGGAGAAACCGGGAATCAGCAATCTGATGGATATTTATAGTGCAGTAACCGGAAAGACCTATGAGGAAATTGAGAAAGAATTTGCCGGAAAAGGTTATGGAGATTTCAAACTGGCAGTGGGAGAAACTGTAGCTGACCATTTAAAACCATTGCAAAATCGTTATGAAGAGCTGATGAAGGACAAAGGATACATTGAAAGCATGATTAAAATGAATGATGAGAAAGCTGCTTACTATGCATCCAAAACCCTTCGTAAGGTTCAGAAAAAAGTGGGACTTACGGAGAGAATCAGATAAGATAAAAAAGGAAAGGTGAGAAGAACATGAGTAACATAAAAATTACAGAGCAGATTAAATATATTGGAGCAAATGATAAAACATTGGATTTGTTTGAAAGCCAGTATAAGATTCCCAACGGAGTTTCCTACAATTCCTATTTGATTTTAGATGAAAAGATTGCGGTTATGGATACGGTAGATACCAGAGCCACCGGAGAATGGCTTCGAAAAATGAATCTGGAGCTGGCAGGAAGAGAGCCGGATTATCTGGTGGTATCCCATATGGAGCCGGATCATGCGGCGAACATTCAGCTTCTGTCAGAGCGTTTTCCTCAGATGAAAATTGTGGCTAATGCCAAAACCGTACCGATGATGGGACAGTTTTTTACCATGGACTTTGCGGACCGGGTAGTGACGGTGGCAGAGGGAGACACCTTGGAATTGGGAAAACATACGTTGCAATTTTTCATGGCACCGATGGTTCACTGGCCGGAGGTTATGGTTGCTTATGAGCAGTCCGAAAAAATTCTTTTCAGTGCAGACGGATTTGGAAAATTCGGAAGTCTGGATACCGAAGAGGAATGGCTTGGTGAGGCAAGAAGATATTTTATCAATATCGTTGGAAAATACGGAAATCCGGTACAAAATTTATTGAAAAAAGCAGCCACACTGGATATACAGATGATTGCACCGCTACACGGACCGATTCTGAAGGAAGATTTGGGCTATTATATCGGAAAATATCTGACATGGAGCAGCTATGAGCCGGAGGAGGAAGGAATCCTTTTGGCATACGCATCCATTCACGGAAATACCAGAATTGCAGCGGAGAAAATGGCAGGACTTTTGGAAGAAGCCGGAGCAAAAAAAGTGGTATTGATGGATTTGGCAAGGGACGATATGGCACAGGCAGTTGCCAATGCCTTCCGATTTGATAAGATGGTGCTTGCCAGCCCGACCTATGATGGAGGTCTTTTCCCTTGTATGGAAGATTTCCTGCATCATTTGAAAGCCAAGAGCTACCAGAAGCGTACGGTGGCGTTAATCGAAAACGGTTCCTGGGGACCGATGGCAGCAAAATGTATGCGTGGTATCTTAGGGGAAATGAAAGATATTACGGTTCTGGATGATGTGGTTACCATCAAATCCTCCATGAAACCGGAGAATGTAGCACAGATGCGTGAACTGGCAGAAAAGATTGTGTAGAAAAATATAAAATAAAAAGGTGTTTCGCTGTGTGTGAAACACCTTTTCATTTTTCCGTAGCGATTCGGGGATATATTAAATATCCTCTGCGTGCTCTAGGAAATACGCCTCTGCCTCGGCATTCCACAATCCGTTGTTCTCTGCTACATATTTGGCAAGAGTTTTGTGGAATTCGTCACTGCCGCCAAAGGAGCTGACATCCGTTACAGGGAAGGATTTTCCGGAATATACAATCTTCTTGCCTCCCGGCATATTTGGAAGGTTCAGGATGGAATCGCATACCTGATCCAGTCCCATGATATGGGTGGCAATCTTGGATACGTTTACTACTTTATCTTCAATGAGAGCAATGGCGTCCTTCATATCCTGGGTATTGCTGCCGCTGGTTCCCACAAAATGAGTGGCATTGTAGTGGATGTTATAAAAGTTAATGGTGGAGGCAAACTTAGAGTCCGCAGGTCCGGCAAAGAAATTCAGACATCCGTCAAATGCCAGCAGCTGTTCTGCCTGAGTTACCAAATTTTCCTTTGCCGCCATCAGGAAAATATCATCGAAGCCTTTACTCTCCGGTGTCAAAGGTTTCAGAGCGGATATCAAGTCGTCATCATCGGAGGTCAGCATATAGTGCAGCTCTACACCGAAGTCAGCCGCTTCTTCCACCGGGTACAGGCGTTTTGCCATATCCAGCTTTTCCTGTGTGCGTCCCGTTACCACCAGAGTTTTCGGGCGTTTTTGCGTGTTATGGATGGCGTAATCAATGGCGAGGAAGCCCATAGGACCCGTACCGCCTAAAATTGCCAGAGAACCGCCTTCTTTGATTCCCATGGTGTGGTCATAATCATTGCGGTCTCTCAGATGGAAGCTTGCCTTAAAACCTGCCACGATACAGGACAGAGGTTCCACCAAAGCACCTTCAAAGAAAGAGTCTCCGCGGTAAGGCAGAAGACATCCCTTTTCAATAGCTTCGTTCATAATCAGAGCATAGGTGGCTTCTCCACCCACATATGGGAAAGAATAACCCAGAGAAAAAGTGTCTGCACGACCCAGATTCGGCTGTGCCACAAATTTATCTCCCGGTTTGTAGAGATGTTCCCATTTCTTTCCTACCTTTTCAATGACGCCGCAGAACTCATGACCCATGATAACCGGGTTTTCTGCAAGGTTGTCCGGCAGCTTTTTGTGCTTTGCTCCCTGATTGGATACTTTATAGGTTGACATACAGAGACTGTCCGTGACAATGCGGGCAATCATCTCGTCATCCTGCATAGGAGGGAGAGGAAACTCTTCCAAACGTAAATCCTTTACACCATAAATTCGTACTGCTTTTGTGTTCATAGAAACCTCCTTTGTAAACAATATTTGTCTATATTATAAAAAAGAAATAAAAATAATACAATACCGGGGTAGAAAAGTATGGTTGAAATATATAATTGAAATGATATAATAGGTAGCGTATGTAAAGGAGCAGAAGAAAAGAGGCGAGACAGATGAATCAAAAAGTATTTGAAGAATATGCCATACCCAAAGCGGTGTTTACCATGGCATTGCCTACGGTCTTAAGTATGCTGGTAACCGTATTTTATAATATGGCGGATACATTTTTTGTCGGACAGACTGGGGATGCCAATCAGGTGGCGGCAGTATCCTTAACCACACCGGTGTTTTTAATGCTGATGGCTATCGGAAATATCTTTGGAATTGGGGGAAGTTCCTATATTTCCAGACTTTTGGGAGAAGGAAAAAAGGATCAAGTAAAATATGTCAGCGGATTTTGCTTCTATGGATGTATTGTTTTTGGATTAATTATGATGGGAATATTTCTAGGAGGAATGGAAAGTATTCTGGGACTTATCGGAGCCAGTGAAAACACCTATCAGTTTTCCAAAGAATATTTGACTTACATAGGATATGGGGCAATCTTTGTGGTGGTATCCAATGCCTATGGAAATATTGTAAGGGGAGAGGGAGCCGCACGGATTTCCATGATTGGAATGATGATTGGAACCATTGTCAATATCGTATTGGACCCGGTAATGATACTCTGGATGGATATGGGCGTTGCCGGAGCAGCGGTGGCAACCATTATCGGAAATATCTGTGCCGTTATTTTTTATCTGGTGTATATTTTGCGGGGAAATACCCTGCTATCCGTATCACCAAAGCATTTTAAGATGTCGGAAGGAATTATCGGAAGTGTGTTTGCCATCGGAATCCCGGCATCCTTTAATAATATTCTCATGAGTGTATCGAATATTGTACTTAATATTTATCTGGCATCCTATGGGGACGACGCGGTGGCAGGAATGGGAGTTGCCATGAAGATTAATATTCTGGTGGTACTGACCTGTCTGGGTGTCGGAATGGGGGTACAGCCGCTGGTGGGCTACAATTACGGAGCTAAGAATTATATTCGCATGAGAGGTGTCATGAAATTCGGTATTTTATGTAATGTAGTCATAGGTTCCACCATAACCCTGCTGTACTGTCTTTTTACAAAACCGATTGTGCAGGCGTTCATCAATGATGATTCCGTGGTAAGATACGGAGTACAGATGCTTCGGGTTCTGATGATATCGGCACCGTTTTTAGGAATCATGTTTGTTTTGAACTTTTCTTTTCAGGGAATGGGAAAGGCATTGCCGTCTCTGATTCTGTCGGTAGGACGGCAGGGATTGTTTTTCTTTCCGATATTGATTGCGGCAAATCATTTCTTTGGACTGAACGGCATCATTTATGCACAGCCCCTTGCCGATGTGGCAGCGGTTTGTATCGCAGCCGCCATGTTTTTCTATATTAACCGTAAGTTGAAAGCAGAGGTGCAGAATGGATGATAAGACCAATGTAATGCGGGTGTTGGATCAGAAAAAGATTCCTTATGAGCATTACAGTTACGATAATTCCCAGGCCTGGAGTGGGGCAGAGGTTGCCAAAATGCTGGGACAGGATCCGAAAAAAGTCTATAAAACTTTGGTAACTGTGGGAAAAAGCAAAAAGAATTATGTCTTTGTAATTCCGGTGGAAGAAGAACTGGATTTGAAAAAAGCTGCTAAAGCAGTTGGCGAAAAGTCCATAGAAATGTTAAAATCAAAAGAGCTTTTACCGTTGACGGGTTATGTCCATGGAGGATGTTCCCCCATCGGTATGAAAAAGAGCTTTTCCACCGTATTGCATGAAACAGCAAAAACACAGGATACCATCATTTTCAGTGCAGGAAAGATTGGATATCAGGTGGAAGTATCCCCAAATGAGTTAGCAAAGGTGATTCGTTTTACCTTTGCAGACTTGATTAAATAAGAGGAGGAAATATGATAAAAGCAATTTTAAGAGGAATGGTAATCGGAGTAGCCAATATTATACCAGGAGTCAGCGGAGGAACGATGGCAGTTGCCATGGGAATTTATGATAAGCTGATACATGCGGCTACCCATTTGTTTTCAGAATTTAAGAAAAGTATGAAGGTGCTGATACCGATTCTGATTGGAGCAGTTTTAGGAATCGTGATTGTGGCAAAGATTATCGAATATGCCTTTGAGGTGGTTCCGATACAGACCAATCTATTGTTTATCGGTTTGATTGTAGGAGCTCTTCCGGCTATGACCCAGAAAGTCAAGGGGAATACCATCCGGTTGAGCCATATTCTGGCATGCGTATTGTTTTTTGTACTGGTGGTGGCAATGGCAGCCATGGGTGAGACCACCGGAAAGTCTGCGGAGCTTACGGTTTCTGTGGTAAACTGCCTGAAACTCTTTGGTGTAGGCGTGATTGCCGCAGCTACTATGGTGATACCGGGAGTCAGCGGTTCCATGATTTTGATGCTGCTGGGATATTATAATCCGGTATTAAAGATGATTAATAATTTTGTGGAGCATTTGGCCAGCGGAAATGTGCAGGGAATGTTAAGTGACTGTGCTTTTCTGGTACCTTTCGGTATCGGAGTGGTGGTTGGAATCTTTGCCATTGCAAAAATCATCGAAAAAATATTTGAAAAATATCCGTTACAGGCATATTGGGCAATTATCGGACTGATTGTGGCATCGCCGGTAGCTATTGTCCTTGTAAATGATTTTTCCGGTATTAATCTGATATCCATTCTCACAGGAGCTGTGATGTTAGTCATCGGAATTGTTGTTTCAAAGAAGCTGGGCGGGGAATAGAGCAGCCATATCTGAAGGCAGTGGAGCATAAAACTCCATTGCCTTTTTTGTGATTGGATGAGTAAAAGCCAACCGATAGGCATGGAGAGCCTGCCGTTCCATCTGTCTGTTGTGGGGATGGTAGAGGTAGTCTCCAATCAAAGGATAGCCCAAGTGTTTCATATGCACCCGTATCTGGTGGGTGCGTCCCGTTTCCAGTTGTAGGGAAAGCAGGGTAAGCCCCTTTGATACTGCCAAAACCTTATAGTGGGTTACGGCACGGTCCCCGTGTTCATAATCGATACAGCGGGTAATGGCAGAGCCATCTTCCCTTCCAATCGGGGCATTTATGGTGCCTTCTCCCTCCAGAACACCGTCAACAATAGCCAGATAGGTTCGGGAAATTTCCCGTTCTGCCATGGCTTTGGAGAGAACGGAGGCACTGAGCATATGCTTTGCCAAGATGGTAAGCCCAGTGGTGTCCCGGTCTAAACGGTTCATACAGCGGAACACATAAGGTTCATTTTTTTGCTGAAAATAGTAGGCAATTCCGTTGGCAAGGGTGTTTTCATAATGGTTCAAAGAAGGATGGACAGGCATATCAGCAGGCTTGTTTACCACTAAAATATCTTCATCCTCGTATACGATGTCGAAGGGCAGAGGTACCGAAAGAATCTTCGGGGAGGAAGAGTCTTCTTCCAAAGTAACCGTCAGCACATCTCCGACGTAGAGCATATCCCGGACATAGAGCCATTCCTCCCCCCGTAAAATGCTTCGGGGAGTCTTTTTCAGATGGACAATTACCCCATGGGAATAACCCTGTTCTTTCAGAAAATTCCCCACTGTTATATTTTTTTCTATATGATAAGTCAAAATTCGTGTCATATTTTTTCACCCAAGCCAATTATACAGAGAAAGCGGAAAAAAGAAAAGAGGAAAGGCACTAGGACCTGTCACATTTCATACAATGATAAAAACGGCTTTAAGGTGTAAATGTGAAAACTTTTTTATCTCCTCTTACGATTGAAGAAGAAAAAGAATGCATAGCGAAAATGAAGGAAGGAGACCTTAAAGCAAAGCATCAGTTGATTGAACACAACCTGAGACTAGTGGCACATGTGGCAAAGAAGTATCAAAGCCCGGAAGAAGATATGGAGGATTTGATTTCCATAGGAACCATAGGGCTGATTAAGGCGGTGGAGACATTTCAGTCAGACCGTCAGATTAAACTGGCAACCTATGCGGCAAGGTGTATTGACAATGAGCTGCTGATGTATTTTCGGGGAAAGAAAAAGACCTCCAGAGAGGTGTCGCTTTATGAACCAATCGGAACAGATAAAGAGGGAAATCAGATTAGTCTTTTGGACATTGCGGCGGCGGAGGAAATAGATGTGGTTCAAAAGATGGAAGAAAGTGAGAACGTCCGGCGTCTTTACCGGTTGATTCCCCGGGTTTTGAATCCTAGGGAGCAGACCGTAATTTCTATGCGGTATGGAATCTGGGGAAAGGATTCCATTACTCAGCGGGAAGTGGCAAAACAGTTGGGGATATCCCGCTCTTATGTCAGCAGAATCGAAAAAAAGGCATTGACAAAGCTGAGAAAAAGCTTTGAACAGGAAGAAAATGCCGGATAGTTCTTGAAAAAGATGAAATCTGTGATACAATGATTTCATCTTTTTTATTCTGTGACAAATCGTCACCATTTCCAACGGAAGTAAGGAGGAAAATTGTATAGTATTGTAACCACGGCAGCTCTGCATGGGATAGAAGCCATTCCCGTTACGGTGGAAGCAGATGTGGGGAACGGACTGCCGGCATTTGAGATGGTAGGCTTTCTGGCATCGGAGGTCAAGGAGGCAAAGGAGCGGGTGCGGACTGCCCTGAAAAACTGCGGCTATCAGCTTCCGGCAAAACGGATTACCATCAGCTTTTCCCCGGCATCCATCCGAAAGGCAGGGGCAGGATATGATTTGGCAATTGCTGTTGCCATCCTCACGGCTCTGGGAGAACTTTCACAAGAAAATGTAAGGGACAAGGTGTTCTTGGGAGAACTGAGTCTCAGTGGAAAGGTACTGCCTGTTCGTGGGATTTTACCTATGACGGCAAAAATGCTGGAGGAAGGATGGACAAGCTGTATTGTGCCTGTGAAAAACCAGAGGGAGGCAACCCTTTTGCCCCGGATGGAGGTACGGGGAGTGGGAGATTTAGAAGAGGTCATTGATTGGCTGAAGGGAAGAAAGACAGAGTCTATTAATATAGAAGAAAGACGCTCAAAAAAGAAAGAACTGCCGGATTTTTCGGAGGTGAACGGGCAAAAGGCAGTGAAGCGTGCCTGTGAGGTGGCGGTGGCAGGACGTCATAATTTTATGATGATTGGCCCACCGGGAGCAGGAAAAACCATGATTGCAAAACGAATCCCTTCGATTTTACCGCCTATGTCAGAGCAGGAACGGCTAGAGGTCTCAAAAATATACAGCGTCTGTGGTATGTTGGAAGATGGGGAGGGATTGATGGAACAGCGTCCTTTTCGGAACCCTCATCACACCATATCCAAAACAGGAATGGCAGGAGGCGGAGGAAGCCCCAGACCGGGAGAAATCAGCCTTGCCCACAACGGTGTGCTGTTTTTGGACGAGCTGACGGAATTTTCAAAGCCGTCCTTGGAAATCCTGCGGCAGCCATTAGAGGAACATCAGATACGTCTGGTACGGGCCAATGGAAATTACCGTTATCCGGCAGATTTTATGCTGGTAGCAGCGATGAATCCCTGTAATTGTGGGTACTATCCCGATATGCAGAAATGTCGTTGTTCCCTTAAAGAAATCAGAGGATATCAAAACAGAATCAGCCAGCCGCTGCTGGATCGCATTGACATCTGTGTGGAGGCAAAAGCCATTGCCTATGGGGAACTGGTGAAAACAGAGGAAAATGAAAGCTCCGCACAGATACGCAAACGAGTGATGCAAGCCCACGAAATACAGAGGAAAAGGTATGCAGCCTGTAATTTTCGCTATAACAGTCAAATTCCTTCCAAGGACATAAACCTGTACTGTAAGCTTGGAAAAAAACAGGAAAAGGAGATGCAGAAAATTTACGAAAATCTGGAATTAACAGTCCGTTCCTACCACAAAATTCTAAAGACCGCCAGAACCATTGCGGATTTGGAAGGCTGTGAAAATATAGAGATGAAGCATCTGTATGAGGCGGTATGTTACCGCAGTTTGGATAAAAAATTCTGGGAGAGAACATATGATATATAAAGAAAATGAGATATGGGGAATTTCCTGCGAAAGCACAGAATATCCACGGCGGTTAAGACAGATAAAAAATAATCCGAAGGTTCTGTATGTAAAAGGCAGACTGCCGGATGAGCGGAAAAAAAGCGTTGCCATCGTGGGAGCCAGAAAATGCAGTGAATACGGATATTATATGGCAAAGAAGCTGGGAAAGGCGTTGGGACGCAACGGAATCAATGTCATCAGCGGTATGGCAGAAGGAATTGATGCGGCAGGACATCTGGGAGCCATGGAAGGCGGAGGAGAAACCTTTGCGGTTTTGGGCTGTGGAGCAGATATCTGTTATCCCAAAAGAAACCGAAGGCTTTATGAGGAAATTTGTGAAAAAGGTGGAGTGCTGTCGGAATATCCCAAGGGAACAGAACCAAAAAATTATTATTTTCCCATGAGAAACCGAATTATCAGCGGGTTAGCAGATATTGTAGTGGTGATAGAGGCCAGAAAGAAAAGTGGTTCTCTGATTACTGCGGATTTGGCATTGGAACAGGGAAGAGAAGTTTATGTCCTTCCCGGCAGGGTAACGGACACCTTGAGCTACGGCTGTAACCGCCTGATAAGAGATGGTGCGGGAATCATTTTGTCGGTGGAAGATTTTTTGACAGAGTGTGGTGTTTTGGAAAAAAGAGGAGAAAATTTAGCGGAAAATATAAAAGTGTCTCTTGCAAAAGAAGAAACCTTGGTGTATAGTTGTTTAGGCTTAGAACCAAAAAGTATAGACGATATTTTAGAGGAAACGGGGCTGGAGCCGTCCTGTGCAGCCGGGGTTTTAATACAGTTGCAAATGAAGGGACTGCTTCGGGAATCCTTTAAAAATCATTATATAAAAACAGAGTAATGAAAAAGAGGGGCTTTCTGATGGCAAAATATTTAGTAATCGTAGAGTCACCGGCTAAGGTGAAGACAATCAAAAAATTTCTGGGAAAGAATTATGAGGTCGTGGCGTCCAACGGACATGTCCGCGATTTACCAAAGAGTCAGCTCGGCATAGATGTAGAGCATGATTACGAGCCAAAGTACATTACAATCCGCGGAAAAGGAGATATTCTGGCGAAGCTTCGAAAAGAAGTAAAGAAGGCAGAGAAAATCTATCTGGCAACGGACCCCGACCGCGAGGGAGAGGCAATTTCATGGCACCTCTCCCAAGCGTTAAAGATGGAGGGGAAAAAGGTATATCGTATCAGCTTCAATGAAATTACCAAAAGTGCAGTAAAAGCATCTTTAAAAGAGGCAAGAGAAATTGATATGGACTTAGTCAACGCACAGCAGGCCAGAAGAATGTTAGACCGTATGGTGGGTTACCGCATCAGTCCTCTGCTGTGGGCAAAGGTAAAAAGAGGCTTAAGTGCGGGAAGAGTACAGTCTGTGGCCCTCCGTATCATCTGCGACAGGGAAGAGGAAATCAATGCGTTTATCCCGGAAGAATACTGGACACTGGATGCGGAACTTTCCGTTGAGGGAGAGAAGAAGCCGCTGGTGGCAAAATTCTATGGAGATGAAAACGGTAAGATGACGGTAACCTCTCAGGAACAGATGGATGCCATCATCAAGGAATTAGAAGGACAGGACTATCAGGTGCTGGAGGTAAAAAAGGGAGAGCGTATTAAGAAAGCCCCGCTTCCGTTTACCACCAGTACGTTACAGCAGGAAGCTTCCAAGGTGCTGAATTTTTCCACCCAGAAGACCATGCGGCTGGCACAGCAGCTCTATGAAGGTGTGGACATCAAGGGCAGCGGTACCGTCGGTTTGATTACCTATCTGAGAACCGATTCTACCCGTATTTCAGAAGAAGCGGACAAAGCAGCCAGAAGCTATATCGGAGAAACCTTCGGGGAAGAGTATGTGGCAACTGCCGTGACGGCAAAGACGGGCGGCAATAAAATACAGGATGCCCACGAAGCCATCCGTCCGTCGGATATCGGAAGAACACCGGCGGCAGTGAAGGATTCTTTAAGCAGAGACCAGTTCCGTCTGTATCAGTTGATTTGGAAACGTTTTGCGGCAAGCCGCATGAGCAATGCCAGATATGATACCACCTCCGTTAAAATCGGAGCAGGGAAATACCGTTTTACCGTGTCTGCCTCAAAGGTGGCGTTTGACGGATTTATGTCGGTGTATACCAGTGGTGACGATGAGAAGGCTAATGGAAATGTATTGTTGAAATCTCTGGATAAGGATTCGGTACTGAGTCTGAAGTCCACCGAGCCAAAACAGCATTTTACGCAGCCACCGGCACATTATACGGAGGCATCTTTGGTTAAGACCTTGGAGGAACTGGGAATTGGAAGACCGAGTACCTATGCACCGACCATTACCACCATATTGGCAAGAAGATATATTGTAAAAGAGAATAAGAACTTGTATGTGACAGAATTGGGAGAAGTGGTAAACGTCATGATGAAGGATGCATTTCCGAGTATTGTAGATGAACGTTTTACTGCAAATATGGAATCTCTTTTGGACAGCATTGAAGAGGGTAAAATCAACTGGAAAACCGTAATTGAAAATTTCTACCCGGATTTGGACCGTGCCGTAGTGCAGGCGGAAAAAGAACTGGAAAAGGTTCAGATTGAGGACGAGGTAACGGATGTTGTCTGTGAGCTCTGCGGAAGAAATATGGTAGTCAAATACGGACCTCACGGCAAGTTTCTGGCATGTCCGGGATTCCCGGATTGCCGTAACACCAAGCCATATCTGGAAAAAACGGGAATTGCCTGTCCTCTCTGCGGAAAAGAGGTTGTGATTAAAAAGACCAAAAAAGGCAGAAAGTATTATGGTTGTGAGAATAATCCGGAATGTGAATTTATGTCATGGCAAAAGCCTTCCGAGATAAAATGTGAGAAATGCGGAAGCTTTATGGTGGAGAAAGGAAACAAAACCGTATGCTCCAATGAGAAATGCGGATTTGTAATTAACAACACAAAGAAATAGTGAATTTATAAAAAAAGGTTGAATTGTCAGACAAAAAATGATACGATATGAAATATAGAACCCGATAAAGAAAGCTGGGAGGGAATAGAATGAGCGTTCAGTTATTGGACAAAACCAGAAAAATAAACAAGTTATTGCATAATAACAGCTCATCCAAGGTGGTTTTTAATGATATCTGTGAAGTTTTAACAGATATCTTGAAATCAGATATATTGGTTATCAGTAAGAAGGGGAAGGTCCTTGGAAGCAGTGCTGCCAAAGATATGGAAGAAATCAAAGAGTTGATTGTAGATGAAGTGGGAGGATACATTGATTCGGAGTTAAATGAACGGCTTCTGGGAATTTTGTCTACCAAAGAGAATGTCAATCTGGAAACCTTGGGATTTCTCTCGGATATCAAACGTTACACAGCCATTATCACACCGATTGATATTGCCGGTGAACGGCTGGGTACTCTGTTCATCTACCGGGATACGGGAATGTATGATATTGATGATATTATTCTCAGTGAATATGGAACCACGGTTGTGGGACTGGAGATGATGCGTTCCGTACATGAGGAGAATGCAGAGGAAGAGCGGAAAATACAGATTGTGAAATCGGCAATCAGTACTTTATCCTTTTCCGAACTGGAGGCCATTACCCATATCTTCGACGAGTTGGAGGGCAATGAGGGTATTCTGGTGGCAAGCAGGATTGCAGACCGGGTGGGAATCACAAGATCGGTAATTGTCAATGCTTTGCGGAAGTTTGAGAGTGCCGGTGTGATTGAATCCAGAAGCTCCGGCATGAAAGGAACCTACATTAAGGTAGTCAATGACGTAGTATTTGATGAGTTGGATAAATTAAAAAAACAAAACGAAAAAGTATAAAAGGATTTTAAGAAATAAAAGGATTTATAGTATTCTATGAATCCTTTTTTTGTTTTTCAAAAGAGGGAAAAACAAAGATGTAGTATTTAAAATGACAAAATTCCACAAGATAATGTAAAAAAGTACAAAAAAGCACTTGTGTTTTTTACAGGATAATTTATAATAGAATAAGATTAGGATGACTATATCTAGTTTCCAAATTCTGGGAAAATACAAAGTGTAGTTGTACGTCAGAGGGAAAGGAGCAGAAAATGATTAATTCAAGTGCCTATAATTACATCAATGTATTGGATAAGGCGGCGGATGCCAGTTGGCTGAGAGAGTCTGCTATTACCAACAATATTGCCAATGTGGACACGCCGGGATACAAACGGCAGGATGTGGATTTTGAGGGACTGTTAAAAACAGAACTTCGCCGAAGCAAATATGAGTCTTTGGACAACAAAGTAAAGAACATCCATTTGAATCATTTGAATGCAAAGACGTATACCGATTCCGCAAACTACTCTTATCGTCTGGATGACAATAACGTAGACATTGATACGGAAGAAGTTGAACTGGCGTCCGAACAGCTCCGCTATACGGGACTGGCAAACAGTATTACACATGAATTTACCAGATTAAAGAGCGTAATGGGATAGGAGGTAGCGTATGGGTTTATTTCAGTCCTTTGATATCAGTGCCACCGGAATGACTGCACAGAGATTCCGTACGGATATCATTGCAGAAAATGTAGCAAATGTAAACACGACCAGAACAGAAGACGGAACACCATACCGCAGAAAAATCGTGACTTTTCAAGAAAAGAATGTCACGCCTTTTTCCAATGTGCTTCAGGGAACCAGAGAACAGTATACCGGAAACGGAGTAAAGGTTGTTTCCGTAAAAGAGGACACAGAGAGCGATTTTGTGATGAAGTACGACCCTTCCCATCCTGATGCAGATGAAAACGGCTATGTGTCTTATCCGAATGTCAACATTGTAACAGAAATGACGAACCTGATTGATGCCAGCAGGTCTTATGAGGCTAATGCTACGGCATTTGATGCCAGCAAATCCATGGCACAGACAGGGTTACAGATAGGAAAAGGCTAAGGGGGAAATATAGATGGATATTTCGGCAATTTCAAATGTATCATCTGATTACATAAAAGCGGCGATAGAGAAATCCTCGGAGCCAAAGGACGGAAGCTTCAATACCATGTTTCAGTCCATGCTGAATATGGTAGATGAAACCAATGATTTTCAGAATGCCGCAGAATCAGCAGAAATCCAGTTCGCACTGGGAGAATCCACCAGTACACATGATTTGCAGATTGCTCAGGAGAAGGCAAATGTAGCTCTACAGTATACGGTGGCAGTGCGAGACAAACTGATTGAAGCATATAAAGAGATTATGAACATGCAGATATAGTATGGAGTGAGTAGGGAATGCAGGAAAGATTACGACAGATTTGGGATAGAATCGTAGCATGGTGGAAAAAATTCAATACCAAACAGAAGGCGTTGCTGATTAGTCTTACGGCAATCGTGTTCATAGCACTTGCCATATTGGCGTTTGTGATGACCCGTCCGAAAATGGTAACGCTGATTACCTGTGAATCCGCGAAAGAGGCGGGAACGGTAAAAGAACTGTTGGAGGGTGAAAGCATTTATTATGAAACATCCAATGACGGACTGGCATTTCAGGTAAAGCAGGAGGATGAGGCAAACGCATCCATCCTTTTGGGGTCCAACGATATTCCTACGGAAGGATATGCCATAGACAAGGTATTTGATGGAGGTTTCTCTTCCACAGAGGCGGATAAGTCAAAGAAATATCAGCTATACATGGAGGAAAGGTTTGCAGACCAGTTGTCGCAGTTGTCCAATGTAGAATCGGCAACCGTATCTCTTTCTGTACCGACGGATGACGGAACCATTATTTCCCAAGGACAGGAGACCTATGCCAGTGTCATTTTGACGTTGGATGGGGAGATGGATGAAGATCAGGCGGCAGGTATTGCAAAATTCATAGCCACAGAAGTGGGAAATGATACCACGGATCGCATTACCATTATGGATTCGGAAACCAATCTGCTCTTCTCCGGTGGAGACAGTACTTCGGTAGGAGGAGTGGCAAGCAGCAATCTGTCCTATCAGACAAAGGTGGAGAATCTCTTTAAAAGCAATGTCAAGGATGTCATCATGGGAACCAACGTCTATGACAATGTAGAGGTAGGTCTGAATCTGAATTTGAATTTTGATCAGGAGAATATTACGGATCATCATTACTATGTGGATGAAGGTCAGGAACAGGGATACTTAGACAGTGAAAGCATCTACGAATCCAATTCCACAGGCGGGGCGGCTGCCACACCGGGAACGGATGCCAATGATGATACTACATATATGATGCAGGATGGAGAATATACAGAGTCCTCTATTTCTGACATTACAAGGGATTACAGTCCTAGTGAGAAAATCACAGAGATACAGGGAGCAGTGGGGGATGTACAGTATGACTCTTCTTCCATTACGGTTGTGTGTAGTGTGAATAAGGTATATGACGAAGATACCATGAAGGAGTCGGGCGAGCTGGATAATCAGACTTTCGACCAGTTTGCCGCAGAAAACAGTGAACGGACGAAATTGGATGTAGATGAAGACCTCTATACCATGGTGGCAAATGCCACAGGAATTCCGCAGGAAAATATTTCTATTGTGGCTTACGAGGTTCCGTATTTCCAATGGTCTGAGGATTCTGGAAGAACAGTCAGTGATTATTTGCAGATTGCTTTAGCAGTTCTGATTTTTGCATTGCTGGGTTATGTGGTATTCCGCAGCACCAGAAAAGAGCAGGTGGAGGAAATCGAGCCGGAACTGTCTGTAGAGACATTGCTTGAGACCACCAAAGAAGCAGAATTGGAAGATATTGGAATGAACGAGAAGTCAGAAGCTCGTATTTTGATAGAAAAGTTTGTAGACGAAAATCCGGAAGCCGTGGCATCCTTGCTGCGGAACTGGTTAAGTGATGAGTGGGAATAGTATGGCGAATGATGAATTATCAGGTGTTCAGAAAGCTGCGATTTTGCTGATTGCATTGGGACCGGAAAAGTCCGCAGCAATTTTCAAACACTTAAAGGAAGATGAAATTGAAGAATTGACTTTGGAGATTGCGAATACCAGAAGCATTTCTCCGCAGGCAAAGGAAGATGTTCTCAATGAGTTTTATCAGGTTTGTCTGGCACAGCAGTATATTGCCGAGGGTGGTATCGGCTATGCCAAAGACCTGTTGGAGAAAGCTCTGGGAGAAGAAAAGGCACAGGATGTTATCACGAAACTGACAGCATCCTTACAGGTGCGTCCGTTTGAGTTTATCCGAAAGACAGACCCGAGTCAGGTGCTGAACTTTATTCAGGACGAGCATCCGCAGACCATCGCTATGATTCTCTCCTATCTGGCACCGGGACAGTCGGCAATGATTTTGGGGGCATTGACACCGGAGAAACAGGCAGAGGTTGCAAAGCGTATTGCTATGATGGACCGTACTTCACCGGATGTTATCAAGGAAGTAGAGCGAGTGTTGGAACGAAAGCTGGCATCCTTGCTGAATCAGGATTACACCATTGCCGGCGGCGTAGACGCAATCGTAGATATTTTGAACACCGTAGACCGTGGAACAGAGAAACATATCATGGAATCTTTGGAAATCGAGCAGCCTGAGCTTGCCGATGAAATCCGTAAGAAAATGTTTGTATTCGAGGATATCCTGTTGTTGGATGACAGAGCCATCCAGCGTGTGCTCCGAGATGTGGATAATAACGATTTGGGAATTGCATTGAAGGGTGCCAACGAAGAGGTACAGAATGTTATCTTTAAGAACCTGTCCAAACGTCTTGCGGCTATGATTAAAGAGGACATGGAATTTATGGGTCCTGTTCGTATGAAGGATGTTGAAGAAGCACAGCAGAAGATTGTTGGTATTATTCGTAAATTAGAGGATTCCGCGGAGATTGTTATTTCCAGAGGCGGAGGTGACGAGATCATTGTCTAATCTTTATAAACAGCGTTTTGTCCAAACGGGAGAACAGACTGCCAGAGTTATCAATTCCAATCAGATGGTGGCGGAGAAAATTGAAGAGCTGGCAAAAAAGATGCGTCGTCAGGCAGACGGGGAACAAAACTTTACCGAAGGCTTTACCGAAGGTCTGCAGGCGGAGCAGGTGGAGGAAATTCTTCAGGAGCCGGAAGTGGATTATGTTGCAGAAGCAAAGGCGGAGGCAGAGCAGATTTTAGCTCGGGCAAAGGCAGAAGCGGATGCAATACTGATTGAGGCTGAGAATCAGAAGCAGACCGTGCTGGAGATAGCCAAGGAAGAAGGAAAACAGCGAGGTTATCAGGAAGGACAGGCAAAGGCAGAGGCTGAGAGTATTCAGGCGAAAAAAAAGTTTGACGAGATGGAAGCTGCGTTGCAGCAACAGTATCGGGAACAGCTGGAGCGTATGGAACCGGAACTGGTGGAAGTCATTGCACGGGTATTTGAAAAGGTTTTCCATATTCAATTTGGAGATAAGACAGAGATATTGCTGGCACTTGTTTCCGATGCCATTATGGAGATTGAAGGCAGTAAAGAATTTCGTATCCGTGTGTCCAATGTAAATTTTGAATTTATGGACAGCCATAAAGTTGAGATAGAGGAACGGGTGGGAAATGACGTTTCTTTAGAGATTATTGCGGATTCTCTTTTGGAAGAGAATCAATGTACCATAGAGACTGATTCGGGAATGTTCGATTGCAGTCTGGGAGTACAGTTGGAGAATCTGATTAAGGATTTAAAGAGTTTGAGTATAGATTAGGTGAGATACGTGGCATACAAAGCAGAAAAATATTTGCAGTTGGCAGAAAAAACATATTTTAACCGGCTTGGCAAGGTGGTAAAGATTGTAGGACTTACCATAGAGTCCGTGGGACCGGATGCCAAAATTAACGATTTGTGCCGTATCATCATTGATAAGACAAAGGGAATATCCGTCATGGCAGAAGTAGTGGGCTTTCGGGATAAACGGCTCCTGCTGATGCCTTTTGACAATATTGAAGGCTTGGGAGTTGGATGTATCGTAGAAAATACGGGACATCCATTATCTGTTTTGGTGGGAGATGGATTGCTGGGACACACGTTGGACGGAATCGGCAGACCAACCGATGTGGAGAGCTTGGAGCTGGATGAGGAGTATCCGGTGGAGGCGACACCGCCGGACCCTATGGCAAGAGAGATTATCAATACTGTGTTGCCTCTGGGCGTAAAAGCGGTGGACGGACTGATTACCGTGGGAAAGGGACAGCGTATCGGAATCTTTGCAGGCTCCGGTGTGGGAAAAAGTACTCTGATGGGTATGTTTGCAAGAAACACCCGGGCAGATATCAATGTCATTGCACTGATTGGTGAGCGTGGACGAGAAGTGCGGGAGTTCGTAGAGAGAGATTTGGGAGAGGAAGGTATGAAGCGTTCCGTGGTAGTAATAGCTACCTCGGATAAACCGGCATTAATCCGTAACAAGGCAGCGAAAACCGCCACAGCTATTGCGGAGTATTTCAGAGACCAGGGGAAGGATGTCTTATTGATGATGGATTCCCTGACCCGTTTTTCTATGGCACAGAGAGAAATCGGACTTGCTTCCGGGGAACCTCCGGTAACCAGAGGATATCCGCCCAGCGTATATTCGGAGATGCCCAAATTGTTAGAGCGGGCAGGAAACTCGGATGTAGGCTCCATTACAGGATTGTATACCGTATTGGTGGATGGTGATGATTTTAACGAGCCTATTACCGATACCGCCAGAAGTATTCTGGATGGGCATATCATGTTGAATCGGAAACTGGCACATAAGAACCACTATCCTGCCATTGATGTGATGCAGAGTATCTCCCGTGTTATGAGTGCCATTGTGGACGAAGAACATAAGGAGGCATCCGGCAGGCTGAAAAATGTGCTGGCAACCTATACGGAGGCTGAGGATTTAATCAATATCGGAGCTTACAAAAAGGGCTCCAATCCGGAAATTGATTATGCAATCAAAAAAATCAATGCAGTTAATGAATATTTGATGCAGCGAACAGATGAAAAGTTTGATTTTGAAGAGGAATTGGAACTGTTAAAGAATTTATTCCAAGATTAGGAGGCTGTTAAATGGCAAAGTTTGTCTATAAGATGCAGAACATCCTTGATTTAAAGCAAAAAGTGGAGAATCAGCAAAAAATAGAATATGGACTTGCCAATACAAAGCTGCGAGAAGAAGAGGAAAAGCTGCGGGAGCTTCTGGTTCGTCAGGCGGGCTATGAAAGCCGTGCCAGAGAGCTGGTAAAAGGAAAGATAGACATTCACGAAATCAGAACCTGCAAGCAGGCCATTGAAGCAATGAAATCTGCGGTCCGCACCCAGATGATTCAGGTGCATGTGGCAGAGAAAAATGTAGAGCTGGCAAGAAACCGGCTGAATCAGGTGATGATGGAACGGAAAACCTATGAAAAGCTGCGGGAGAAAGCTTTTGAAGAATTTAAACAGGAGATTGCTTACGAGGAAAATCGGGAGATTGACCAGTTGGTAAGTTATAATTTTCACAAAGAGTAAAGAGGTGACAATATGGCAGACGATAATATAACACAGGATGGAAAACTGGATAAAAAGGCAGCGAAGAAAGCGGAAAAAGCACGGAAAAAAGAAGAGAAAAAGAACCGTAAGCTGGCAAAAAAAGAAGCAAAGAATCAGTTGGACGGAGACTATCAGGAAGAAGAAAGCACCGGCAGTAAGATAGCTGTATTTTTGGTAACCCTGATTATCATTGCCATCTGGGTGGCAATTCTGGGAGTGCTGATTCATTTTGATGTAGGTGGATTCGGTTCTACGGTCATGCAGCCGATTTTAAAAGATGTACCGTACATCAATAAGATTTTGCCAAAGACAGAGGAGGAAGAGAATAAAGATTCCGACAAATATCCGTACAAAAACTTAGATGAGGCAATCGCCTATATTAAAGAGTTGGAAAAAGAACTGGCAGACGCAAAAGACAGCAATTCCGAAAACGATGCCTATGTGGCAGATTTGGAATCTCAGGCGGCACAGTGGCAGGAATACAAGGCAAACGAAGCAAAATATGAAGAAGAAAAAGCAAAATTTTATGAAGAGGTTGTTTTTTCCGACCAAGCACCCGATATAAATGAATATAAGAAATATTATGAAAGTATTGACCCTGAAAATGCAGAAGCCCTGTACAAGCAGGTGGTGGAGCAACAACAGGAGGATGAACAGATTCAGGACTATGTGAAAGCATATTCCCAGATGAAACCGAAGCAGGCAGCGGCAATCTTTGATACTATGACAGATGATTTAGAGCTGGTTGCAAAAATCTTATCTGCCATGAACGCAGATGCAAGAGGTGATATTCTCGGCAACATGAATACGGATACAGCAGCGAAAGTAACCAAACTCATGGAGCCTTAGAATATAAATAAGAACATTGAAAATTCAATAGAAAGGAGGACGAAGCATGACAAGTGCAAATGTTTCGCAAATGACGCGGGATGTGTCGTTTCAAACAAATGCATCCTCAAAGCAGGGGAAAGAAGAATCTGTAAAATCAGAATTTCTGAATCTTTTCAGCAATGCATCCAACCGATTCGGTAAAGTGCAAAAACAGGATTCGTCGATGGCAGAAGTTCAGAAACCGCAGAACACAGAAATTTCCAAGACGGAATACGAAAAGTATTCGGGAAAGGAAGACAGGATTGTCCAGAAAGTAACCGGGGAAAAAGCGGTGGATGAGACAGAGGCGACCCAGAAGCTGGAAGAGTTTGCGGAGGAAGTATCACAGCAGATACAGGACAGTCTGGGAATAACGAAGGAACAGCTGGAAGAAGCCATGAGTGAACTGGGGCTGACCTTTGTAAATCTCTTGGAGCCTCAAAATCTGGCGGCATTGGCAACCAAGCTTACCGGAAGTGAGGACAGCTTGAGTCTCATTATGAATGCGGATTTCCAAGGATTGATGCAGAGTGTGGAGATTCTGGGAGAGGATCTGATGCAGGAATTAGGAGTGACGCCGGAGGAACTGAACCAGCTGGTAATGCAGAGCCAGCAAAGTCAGAGTGAAGTACCGGAACAGATTTTTGCAGAGGAAACCGAAATGACGGATGTGGTACAGGAACTGCCGGAAGAAATACCGGAGGAACTGAGACAGAACGTAGAAAAAACAGAAACCACAGATGTGCAGGATGAGGAGGTACAGACCACCACGACACAGCAGACCGTTGCGGTAGGAGAGGAAGAAGAAACTTTCCAAGAAGAAATGACGGACACATCGAAAGATAGCCAGCCGGAAGAATCTTCTCAAGAAAAGCTGCTTGCAGGAAAAGAAAACGTAGTGACAGGTTCCGTAAAAGTGGAAAGAGGCTTTGAGGCTGCGGTAACAAAGACTGCGGCAGTGCCACAGCAGCAACCGGTAGATACAGCGGATATTCTGAAACAGATTACAGATTTTACAAGAGTGATGTATCAGGAAAATGCTACAACCATGGAGATGCAGTTGAACCCGGAACATCTTGGAAAGCTTTATGTACAGCTTACCTCGAAAGACGGAGCGGTAACTGCACAGTTGGCGGCACAGAATGAGATTGCAAAAGAAGCAATCGAAAGTCAGATTTCCGTTTTGAAGGAGAATCTGAATCAGCAGGGTGTAAAAGTAGAAGCCGTAGAAGTAACCATTGCCAGCCACGAGTTTGAAAGAAACCTAGATGAGAATCAGCAGAACCGGGGCGAAGAAGAGCAGAAGGAACAGGCGGCAAAGAACACCAGAAGAAGTCTCAATATCAATAGTCTGGATGAACTGTCAGGATTGATGTCAGAAGAAGAAATGCTGGCGGCAAAGATTATGAGAGACAATGGAAACAGCGTAGATTACACAGCATAAGAAAGACTAACTATTAAAAGTCAAGTCTAAAATGAAAGTTCTAAAATGAAAGTTC
>CATWDJ010000019.1:0-37252 GCA_958349535.1 uncultured Lachnospiraceae bacterium | reverse complement strand
AATGGTGGCTCTCAAACTCCGGACAGGTGGCTCAATGGGAGCCGGAATACTCAATTCGTTTTCTATACCAAAAGAGCAATTGGAATGCTATCCTTCATCAAGAATTTTCTTCATAGCTATTCTGCTCCTTTTCTCTAAGAGTATAAATGTATTTCCATCTAACACAAACCATTCCACAAAATGGTATTCCCTTTTTAGTTTTTGTACAAATGCAACACCAAAAATAAAAAGCCTAGTAAATACTAGACTTTTATAATGGAGTAGACGGGAGTCGAACCCTATAAGCATAGTAATAATAAAACCCCAGTATTTATCGTTAATGCCGATATTTACTGGGGTTTTGGGTTTTATTACTTTTCGCTTTAATATTATGTTTTTCGTGAAATGCAACACGTTTTCGGCTAAATGCAACACGAAATGCAACACGAAATTATCTCTAAAACTTACTTAAAATTATTTTCAATGAAATCCCTTTACCATAGCGATACAAAATTATTTCATTCCTTTTAAATTAGACAGATTTTTTTCTTCCTTCATTTTCTTATATTCTTCCTTATCTATTTCTTCATCATCTTCTTTTATTATTGGATTATTTCTAAATGCAATTTTCATTACAACAGATATAACCCTATACGATGACAAAGAAAAATATACAAGAAAAAATAACCACCCATATTTAAGAATAAAATGCATCTCCTTAACTACATTTAACATTACCGAATCTAATGTAGAACGAAAAAAAATAATAATCGTAAATAAAATCAGCATAAATCCTGATCTTATTGCATTAAAAAAGTATCTTTTTAGCATTTTCTTATATCTTTCATCATCCATAACAAATACGACAATATCATTAATTTGAGAACCGAATAAAATTGATATTAATACGCCTAAAAAGCCTATAATAATTGCCGCAAAATTTAAAATAGCACTAAGAATAGAATTTACATCATCCTCAATTTTTATATTACGAAATACTATACCGCAGGCAATGGATATAAGTATTGAAATAATAAACGGATAAAACTTTTCTACTATCCAAGATCTTTTATCATCTTTACTCATTCTCCATTGCCTCCATTCTGCTTTATTCTCTACCTCATTCATTTATGGCCTTTAAAATATCATCTTTACTTCTATTATATCTTATGTGTATTTGATCAACTAAATCATTAAACTCTATAGATTCTCGCTCTTCAACTTTACAGACTATAAAATCATGGTATTTCATAGTGAATAAATCTATTACATCAATAGGATCTGCTTCTGAGTATTTTACACTAACCTCTGCTCCTGTCACAATTCCATCTGTTTTACTGATGTCCTCAATTGCTTCACGTATAATAGTTTCATCTAATGTACCTTTTCTAGTCCTCCCGAGGGAAATCGTTAAAGTAGCTGTTTTTGATTCAAATCCATCTAGATATTCAAATAGTTTCGAAAAAGATGTCTTTTTCACATCTGTTTTCTTCAGCTCCGTTGCTGTTGCAAATTTCATTGTGAATTTTCTAAATACTTTAGCACGATTTATTTTTTCATCAATTCCTCTTATAGGTACAGGTCTTAAAAAAATACCACTATCTTTCTCTCCACAAAGCTCTGTTAAATACTGTTCAATTCCTGTAGCACTCAAACTATCACGATTTCTTTGTAATGCTAAAATATGATTTTCACAATCATATACTGCACTCACATCTTCACCTATATATTCATCTTCTTCTAAATGCATTGATATAGCCTCTTCTGTCTTTTTTGCTCTAACAGGAAGCTTTGTTTGTCTTAATCTTACAAAATTCAAATACCAATAGTCATCTACTTTATTATACCAAAATTTATCTAGACGTGCCTCTTCTTGATAATACCGAAAAATTCTTTCCTCCGGAGGTAGCCCATTAGCTTTCAATATCAATTTTTCTAACTTATACAACTTTTCTGTGGCATTTCCTCCTATTGGTGCCTTTACAACTTGAAAATACTCAATTCTTATCTTCCTTGTCTGTGTCATAAACTCTCTCCTAACGCTTTTTCTTACATTTTACATCTTTTGACATAATTTGCAATAATTCTGAGAAAGTTTGTTACTTTTTGGTAATTTCATATAAAATCATGTTCAATTTTAATATTTTACAATATTATTAATATCTAATATGCCAATCCCCATACAGAACTTATGTTCTTATTTTACCACCATATTGACAATTTATCAATAATGCTTTTTTAATATTTTATATTGCCGACACAGATTTCTCCATACCGGCTTTTCTGCTCTTATTAATATCCCAGCATACACGTAATCGTTTTTACACCGACGATTCCATCTGCTGTTAATCTGTGATTCTCCTGATATGCCATCACAGCCTGTCTGGTATCTGCACCGTACTTCCGGTCAATGTCTGCTCCTGTGAATCCAATACGAAACTGTACGAACTCTACCAGAATACCTGTAGAGCCGACCTTGTATTTTCCGTTTACCAGCTTTGCTTTTAAAAGTACTTTAGCTGCAGCCGCTCTGGTATGAGCTCCGATAAGGCCGTCCTCTTTCAGCTCATTTCCGTTTTCATCCGTGATACCGTCTGCGTTGCAGGCTCTTTGAAAATCAAGGACATCCTGTGAGAATCCTGTCGGGGCTGTCTCTGCCGCCTGTACGGTTGATGAGCTTGTCTGCTGGCCAGAGGAAATCTCATCAAACGGAAAGTTTTTACCCGGACAAGATGTGGTCCCTACGTCTTTATGCCGCTGCACAGTGCTGATTCCATATTTATTTTTTAAATACGCCACAAGCTCTGCTCCGGCGTTCTTCTGAATATCTGTCATGCTCTCTGTCTCAAAGTTTCCCTCAAAGCAGATTCCAAGGCTGTTACTGTTATTATCTGAAGCGTGAGCACCAACTGCCGCTTCTGGCCGGAGCCTGTAAATGGAGCCATCTTTTCTCACAAGGAAATGATAGCCTGCTCCGCTCCATCCTTTCTGCTTATGCCATCTGTGAATATCCTCTGCACTACAATTAGTAGCGGCGGCATGATGTAAGATAATCCTCGTTGTGTTTTTTCGATAACTCAAACTTTCAAATTTTAAACCTGTTTCAATGATATTCATATCTTAATCCTCCTTAAGCTCTGGCAATCCTGCCAATGATGTGATAACAGATGTTACGCCTGCTAATGCCGCCGTACCGATAACGGTAAGCCAATCCACCTGTGTAATGGTTGCCGCCGCTGGAATTAATGCTACTACTGTCTGTGCCATTGTTTTTACGGCTCGGATTCCTGCCGCTTTCAACCATTTCTTTGTTTTTTCACTAATTTTAATTCCTTTCATTTAATTCCTCCTGTGGTTCTGTTGGTAAATCCATTAAAACCTCATACATCTGGGTGCCTACGCCATTCCCTTTTAATGCGTGGTATTCCTTGTATTCCTCTTCTAACGCCTGCTTAACGTAGAGAGGACAGTATCCAAGGTCATCATGGTATTTATTATAGAGTCGGATAATATCCGCTCTCAGCAATGCTCTGACCCCTTTTCTGGTAGCCACTATCTGCCTGTACAGATAAGCTACGACCGCTAAAAAGGTTGTGAGTATCTGCCAGTAGTCATTTATGAATGCAATCATACGCATCTCTCCCTTTTCTTCTTATTTAAAAAGAGCCAAACATCATGAAGATATCTGGCTCTCTGGCTCTATACTACCATTCCGGCTACCACTTCTCTCAGATTGTATAAGTCCGGAATCTGCTCTAAGGTGTATGTACCGTCTTTCACTTTTCCTGCCCATATTCTGGCTACGATTGAATTTTCATTAAACATCCGCTTCCACCTCCTTCATTGCCGCAATAGCGGTGGTCAGCTCCAATACCGCTTCGGTTAATGCGTTTAATGTATCGTCCGTTTTCTGCTCAACAGCGGACATTCTGGTCTCAAGGTCTGCCTCCGGCTGAACCATCTCAACCTCCCAGATGCCTCCTGCCTCTTCTTTTATATAGGTAAGATTGGTGTAGTTCTCAAAAACGGTCTCTTTACCGTTTTCCTGCACCGTGAGCCGCTTACAGGCAAATTCATCTTTAAAAAATGCCTTGAGCTGCTCTGAGGTCTGTAAGATAAATCTCACATGAAGCACTCCACCGGAGGCTTCTACTGTCTGCACATCACAGCTTCTTCCATCATTAAAAATAATTTTCTTCATGTTTATTCTCCTTCATAAGCTATAAAATATAATTTACTCCGACCTTATTAGAACTGTTTAAAACGTACACATATAGCGTTTTGCCTGAAACGCAGTACTGAAAAATAGCGGAACCGCTGGCATTTTTCATAATAACAGGAGATGCCGTGCTTGCTATACTAATATTGCATGGAACTATAATCGGCTCCGTGCCACCGTCTGATATGATATACATCAGTTTATGTGTGCCTGTATTAACACTATCCCATGCAGCTTTATATTTAAATTCATCTGTACCGGCAACATATCCGGCTGTTAATTTTGTATTTATCGTATTCACAGATGTTTTTAAAGCATTCACATCGGTTGCACTTCCTTTTAAATTAACCATAGCCAGAAGTTCCGGTATGGTCGGAATAACCGTGAACATCTGCTCCACCGCTACGATACTTAACTCTTCCAGTTTCACACGCCAAAGCGGTATCTCCCGGAGTGTAGCATTTTCATACAATATTCCCTGTGTAAAATCCGGGTCCTTCGCAGTCCCGGCAATACTGTCTCCCTTTTTAACTTCAAGGGTAAATGTGTCATAATTTCCGCTGGTCAAGAACTTCGCATAAATGATATCATTCCTGTTTTCTCCAAGTATGCCGTTTTCAATGGTCATATCATTATAGTCCCCATAAGCAATGCGTCCAATATGACCGCCGACGCATAAAACACCATCTGATATCCTAACATCATTATTACTGATGACGGTCACAGCGAATTTATTTCCAATGCTTAACACACCATCCGAACCGATGAGGCTCTGGAAGATGGCTGCATCGTCTGCCGCCGTGATATTCCCGAGATTTTCTTCCGGTACCATGACCGTGATTCCTTTAAAGCTCATCTCAATCTGCTCCTTTCAGTTTATATTGAATGGACATCTGCCCATTTTTCTGGTTAAAAATCTTTCCTGCCACAGGCTTTTTCACTTCAGTTCCCGTGATGTATTCCCTGCCGCCGACGATATCCCCTAGCTCAAGGTCAATATCATCTACACTTACCTCAAACTTTTTATAGTTCTGAAGCTCTGTCAGCCGTTTCATGCCACCCTCTTCCAGTTTCTCCTCATCCTCGGCTTTTCCGTAGTCATAATAGGCTGTCCGCTCGGATAATCCGGTATAAAACTGCGTTTTTCCGATACTGCCGTCCTCCTGTACATAAAGATGTAGGATGATTCGCTCCGTGCCTTCTCCTCCGCCGGCACAGATTAAATGATTAATACCCCGGCGGTAGTCCCGGACATTAAAATCAAGGTTGGCATCCTGACTATACTCAAGCTGTTCGGAGTAGTCCACCACAGGCACCGCCTGTAAATGAACAGCTCCCGGTTCGATACGTTCTCCCTGCTGATACCAGATTTTAAGGCGGTATCCATATGCTTCCAGAAACTTCATAATGGTGTCATATAGGGTGGCGTAGCGGTCTACTACCCAGCCATTTAAACTGACGCCCGTATCTACCGTATCCACAATAAATAAATCCCCGAACCTGTCTCCTACCAGTTCCTTAATGACAGCATTCAGCTCTCCGTTTAAAATCAGATTGTCTGCTCCGTCCGGAGGCTCCACAACTTTCTGGGTGAGAAGTCCACGCCATGTGTATCCATTCAGCTTTATCTCATCCTCGGCAGTTATGACATTCATATCCTCAATAAGACCGCCGTATTCCGTGTCCGGGATAAAGATACGATTTCCGTATGCATAATTCTCGCCGTAGTCTGCCATAGATATGGTAAGTTCAAAATCATTGTCCGTGCCGATATCCACATCCACTTCTGCGTCATTCAGAAAATCCAGCTCTTTACCTTGAGGGTCTGCGGCAATGACCTGAAAAGAGAAATCATTCTCTACCCTAACCGTATTATCATTATTCACAGTCACATTTCCGGCAGAATCCTCTGCCGTTACGGTAATGGGATAATAAGCGGCAGAATCGGTGGTATTCAACTCCTGCACAGGTGCGGTCTGCTCACCCCTGTAGATTCCATTCTCCTCTTCAAGTGTGACTGTATTCTCATTTAAAATGCTTTTAATCTCTAAACCCATTCCGGCTCGCTCCTTTCTTCGTACAGGATAAGGTCAAAATTAAAGGTTCCCGGAGCGGCTACCCGCTGTCTGCCGGGTGGTATCTTTTCAAATACCGATGACAGCTTATCCCTCTCGTTAAAAAGGCTTACCTTCGTACCGTTTACCATGACCTTATAGACTTTATTATGAATACTGTCTATCTCAAGCCATTCCCCGGCGGTTAAGATGGTCCAGACCTGATACCGGTGGGTGCCGATGATGATATGCGGATTCACGCATGGCCCGTAGATTCGGAGTTTGAAATTACAATCTGCGTAATGGCTGTTCTCCACGAAGTTCTCTCCAGCACTGATACTGTAACGGTATGGATATTTATAGGCGTACTTTTTGACGTTGGAAAGGGACAGGGCTTTGGCTTCAAAGGAATAGGCTGTTTCTTTTATCCATGCACTTTCACATAAAACCGAAAACTCATTTACGAGGAAACACGTTCCCGGACACCAGTCGGATTTCTTGCTACTCATTATGTAACAGTTCACGTAGTTTCTTCCGATATACAACCTTCCACAAGATTCATCTATGACATCTAGTTCAAATACAGATAACAGATGATTCAATGCATTATGATAGGCTTCTTCATTTCCGGAAGAAATAGATAGCTTCATGCTTTTTTCTTTCAGTTCCCAGTAAATTCTGGAGACCCTAGGATTGAGTGTTTCGGATTTCTCATAGCTCCACTCATAATCAAAAAAGTCACTTTCCGATATTTTATATGGCCAGTCCATAAAATTTACAGACTGGCCTAAATGATTTCTATAAAAAATATCCATCTATTTCTGGACCTCCCTTACAAGTCTTCCAAATTCCCTTGTGTCCATGACTACCTTGATTCCTGCTTTTTCAAGAGCATATGCGGTAGCCTCTCCCATCTTCTGATAATTAAATTCTGTAGTATTCCCTTCATTCTGCACGGTTACATAGGTATCCCCACCACCTTGCGGTGTGCTTAACGCAAGCATGACCCCCTCAAAGCCTCCAACGGATTGATAGAGTGCATTTTCCTGTGCAGTAAGGACAGCCTCGCCTTTATGTAGGAGTGCCGGAAAGTCATCACTTGGGACGTAATCCATACCTACACGCAGTCTCGGGATGGTATCTATATGGAATCCTTTACCACCGACACCGGGAACCCAGTCGGGAACCTCTATCTTATTCAGACCTTTTATGAATCCGTTAATTCCGTCAATCATAACATTTATAGGTGCTTTGAAGATATTTGCGATTCCGCTTATAATAGTTTTGAAAATATCAACAACATTCTTCCATGCACCCTTCCAGTTTCCGGTAAAAACATTTTTTATAAAGTCGATGATACTAGATAGCACATCCTTTACTATGGAAATTTTATCGGTCACATGTTTTGCGATTCCTTTAAAAACCTCTGAAAACACCGACATAAGTACTTCTAAAATCGGAATTAAAAGACTGGAAATTACATCAAAAATGGGCATCAACGCCTCGACAAGTGGAACTAATGCAGATTCGATTAACTCTAAAACAGGCTGTAAAATAGCGGATATGCATTCTATTAATGGTGGGAGTATGGATTCTATCAGCGGTAACACGCCGTCAATTATCTCGGATAGTAATGGTATTAACTGCTCTCCGAGTGGCAGGAGAAGTAGTTCTACTGTCCGTTTCAGTCCTTCAAACATACTGCCAAGGTCATCATATTTAACTTCTTTAATACCATTCATGGCATCAGCTGTATCGTATGCACCATCCTCTATACTTGCAAGCTGAGTTACTACCTCAGGACCCAAATCTTCCCACATGGTTCCAAAGAGGTCTACTCCCGCAGTATTCTGTGCTAATGGATCTTCCATATCAGCAAGGGCATCTATGGTCTGTTGAAAGGCTTCTTTTGCACTGTCTCCGCCTGCAGCGAACTTAGCCGACATTTCGTCTGCGTTAAGACCAATAGTCTCAAACCCTTCTTTCGTAGTTTCCGAACCATCTATTACACGGATAGACATTTCTTTTACAGCATCGCCGATTTTATCAAGGTTCCATGCTCCAGTATCTGCACCCTTCTGGAAAATTTTGAACATATCATCCGCATCTAATCCGACTTTTTCAAATTGCACTGAATACTCAGAAATACTATCTAAAAGCTCGCCGGAATAATCCAATCCATTCTGTGCCCCGGCTGCTATTAAATTCATAGCATAATTACCATCGACCCCAAAATTATCCATCATTGCCTTGGCGGCTCTGGTCGATTCAGGAATCTCATACTCAAACGTATCGCGGAGGACAAAAGCTGACTCTGTAACTTCCTGTAAAGATTTATCGTCCATATCTCCGAGCTGTTTTGAAACCTCCGCCATTGCCTGTCCAATGTCCTCAAAGCTCTCGCCGTAATTATTTTTATAAATATTTTCCAGGACGTTCTGATAACGCTCCGTCTCTTCTTTTCCTTTTCCGGTGCTAGCAATAAACTGATTCATTGCCTGATCCATAGAGACTGCACTTTTCACAGAAGATACTCCAATGCCGATAATTGAGGCAGAGACCGCTGCAGCGGAACCGATAGTAATAGCCATATGACTGTCAATCGACTTTACCGTCTCTGCTGCGAAACCTTTTACTTTTTCAAAGGCCCCACCGAAATGCTCCTTAATTCCTTCCCCCGCATCTTTTGCAGACTGCACCGGATGTAAAATGGTTTTTGCAGTCTTTTCCATACCGGATATCGCTTTTTCTTTTGATGTTTCAAAAGCCTTGGAAAACGATTCTTTAATATCCGCTGTCTTTTCCTTGGAAAAACTGGATACCGTCTTAATCGGATGCTTTATGGCCTCTATGGACTTCGATGCATGGTCTTTCGCCTTAGATGCGGACTCTTTCACATCTGTACTGATTGATTTTGCCAGCTGTTTAAAGGTCTTTGCAGAATCCTGCGAAGCCTTCTCCTGTTTCTGTTTTTCGTTTTTATGGTTTTCCGTGACAGATTTTTGTTCCTGCTTAATGGACTCTGATTTCTCTTTTTCAATTTTCTTTTCTTTATCCGCACTCTTCTCTGAAGACTGCTCCACTTTCTTCTGTGCAGACTTCAAATCTGTTTCTAAATTACTGTCGTCCGCACGGATTTCATAGGTAACTTCGCCTTTTGGCATGATATCCACCTGCCTTTATTTTTAAGACAGGCACATCGGCACAGCGTCTTGTTTTCTAAATTTTTAGTTCAAATACTTTCCTACATTCACGGTTTTTACATTTTAAAAAGATGCCTTTACACTTGGCATCTTTACTCCTAAATACATTTATGGTATGCCCACAGATAGGACATTTTACTTTTTCTCTCGTACTGCCACCCCCTCAAGCATGGAAAACAGCATATCTAAGCCTTTCTGTCCTCCGTTTCCTTTAACAGGAAGAGCATAGAATGCTTTCAGTTCCATAATGTTTTGACGCTCCTTCTGGTTATATCGTGTAGGCTCAGGAACTTCCATTGCCCGTATCCGCATCACTTCCCGGAGCTTTGTCTTTTCCGGAAGCCCATCTAGCAGCTCGCAAAACTGTTTCCATGATAACTTCCCTCGTTCTTTCAATAAATCTATTCCATAAGCCTGTTGGAATGATGCATAGATATACTCACTGTCTGCCTCAAAATCCATCAGCTTCTGTTGTCTGCCAACTCTCGGTCTCGGCGGTAAATTTATCTTTTCCTCCGTAATCTTTTTTAGCAGCTCTGCTTTTTCCATATCCGTAAGCAGCCATATCTTAAAGGTATTTCTGGTGAGCATCTTCAAAGCCTGATTAATTTTTTCTCCGGCATCCAAATTCTCCTCATCATACAACTTCTGTAAAAGTAAGACCGTATCATACGAGGTATTAGTACGGTAGGTTTTTCCTTTATACCCGACTCTTTCATCGGAATAATCTAGTAACACACCCATAGGCTACTTCTTTCTAAATTGCAAAGTCCTTCTCTGCTTCCGGTTATACTGTGAAAGCGTGGCTTTCTTATTCTGCTTTGCAATTTTCCGTACTTCCGGTACTACTACATCCATAATAAACGGAACAACCTCATTACATAATTCAATGTATCGGTTATCGTAAAATTCCAGAATCACTTTCGCATCCTCGACGCCGAATACAGCTTCAAGCATAGAAATAACGGCATTTCCTAGTATTTCCAAACCGTTTTCATCTGCTTTAGCATCCTTTACCGCATTCAAAGCATGGATAAGATCAAGCTGTTTCTCACTTAATTTTTTTACCATACTGTCGGCGTCCAATGATACGTGCAAAGTGTGTACGACAGTTCCATCCGCCTCCGTAAGTTGAAACTCTTCTTCGTATATCGTTTTTCTTTTTGCTTGATATGCCATTTCTTTTCCTCCTTAGAATTAAGGGGCGTAATGCCCCTATCCTATTCCGTTTCCTGCTGTGTACTGTCCACAGTATTAATAGTTGGTCTGCCATTACCATGAATGGTAACAGTTAATGCATTCGGCTGATTACTGTCTCCGTATGCGGGAGTGATATTTGCTAAAGTGACAGGCCAGATAATGGACTTATTACCTTTAACCAGCTTCAGATGCGTCTTTCTGGCATTTCCAAGACCGTACATAACCTTATCTGATGTGATATAGTCGCACGCCGCATCCCCTGGTTTTACATCTCCCGTAAGGGTTAAGGTCAGCTGTGCTCCGGTAACATCCGTACTGCCCCAGCCTTTATCCGCATAATAGCTAGCCTGATATAATACTTCATTCAACGCCTGTGCCATATTTTTCGTTAAGGCGGAAATGGATGCCCATACCGGTTCTGATGCTCCAGGTGCCGTATTAATGAACCCTTCTGTCTCATAGTTAATCTCCGGCGTAATTGTATTATCCGGTAGTGTTTCTGTAAAAATCTGTAACTCCATTCTTTTCAAGGTATCTCCTCCTTCTAATAAAATATTTTACAATTCAAAATACAGGAATAGTGATACATTCCGTCCTCGTCCCTTCCGATTTTAACCGGTTCTTTTGCCACGGTTGTATCAAGCCACGAAACACAGAACCCCTGCGGATATTTTTTTAATCTTTGTAGATAATGGCAGATACTATGTAGCCATTCCAAACATTGCTTCTGTTTTTTATGGCGGCACAAAAAAAGCACCGGTACTGTTTTAACCTCCTGCTTATTGAAATACGTGGTATCTGTAAAACCATCTCCAAGCTCCGCATAAATACCACCGTACTTACCCAACTCTTCTAAAGAAATATTTGTGCCCAGATTACAATTCTTCTCTGCTGTATCTACCAGTAAATCCAGTAATTCTGTCTGTGGTGTCATCTTAAATGCCTCCTTAATGCTGCCTGATATACAATCTTCCACTCTTCTCCATATACATCTTTTGCATATTTTGCCCATTCAGCACGGGCGGGGGCACTTGTAAAGCTAATTTTTTCCGGTCCATAGGTTCGGCTAGTCGGATTTCCATACATGACATCTCCGTGCCAGAGATACTGAGCATAAGGGGTCGACCATCGCATTGTGAATTTTCCGTCTTTTGCCGAACGGTCTGATGATGATAGTCCACTATTTTTTAAGGCCCCTTGGTCTTTTGGCACATGCTTTGTCACATCCTGCAATACCTGATTTCCCATATCCGTGAGGGCTTTATTATTTGCTGCCTTAATAAGAGCTGCCGCAACTACCGCATCAAAAGTCACTCGTGTGTTTATCTTAGCCATGCTTTATCAACCCCATTTCAATATGGTGCAGACGTTTTCCAGCATACAACGGTTCCACCGTCTGCACACTATGTTTCTGTCCGTTAAAAATGATAATATCGTCTTCTTCAAACCGGATATCTTTCGGTCTGCTGTTACGGCAGTCATAAAAAAGAGTTGCGGCAAGCTGTATTTCTGCATTATTCTTATCACGCACTACCCGGGAGGATGGTTCCATTCGGACATTTTTTAAAGCCTTCTCTTCTTTCATGGTTTCCTCTCCCCAACGGTCACTCTCTTTTTTCGCATATGTGACTGTATGGATGAGTAACTTCTTTGGTATTGCCTTAATAACCACCACCCCCTCTGTAAAGAAGCCCCGTAGGGGCAAGCAGGCGTATGGCACGGGGAGCATACATGGACTGTTGTGTGTTTCCATCGGCACCGGATGCCTTTGTGTAATTAAACTTACCAAGAGCGGCACTCTGCAAGTCATTTCCATTATCCATATCACTTCCGCCATTAGCATCTAAGTACTCAATCTGAGCACACACAGCTTTTTTCACACATTCCTGTATTTTTTCCGGCATGGCTAATATTGCTACAGGGGTCACACGATACATTGTCATCTCTTCCACCATCTCTGATGCTCTTTCCGAAAGAGAAGGGAAGTCGGCAGTATCTACCGGCTCCCCAAGAAATGTTTCAATATAGTAATTCTCCGTCACATATGACATTCAACCATCTCCTTAGCTTCCAGAGACTGCAGTCTCTGTACGCTTAATGTATACCGTCTGCGGCTTAGATACTTTAACACCGTAAATTTTACGTCCCTGTACAGCACAGGCACCGATAAATTTACCAGAGCCGTTTAAATCCTGAGAATGTACCTCGACAGACCATTCCTGAACACGGTGGCACCAGTTCGGATGACTAGCGATAAACTCTGTGGTAGTCTTTTTACCGGAAGTAATGGTTGTATCCTCATAAGACATATTGTTAGATTCGTATACGGCAAATCCTGCAACAGCACCTACTGCCCCGGCATTCTTCATTTCCTGAGATAAATCTCCCTGACGGATAAAATGGTCATCCATCATTAACTCAGACATAAATTCCGGGGATACAATCAGCCAACGTCCCTCCTGCGGAACGCCTTTTCTTCCAAGGTATGTTTTTGCTGCAAGGATTTCTTTATAAGCTGTAGTTTCTGTTGCCGCAGTCTTTGTTGTTGCTACATTCACTCCGTTAGTAGTTTCCAGAACATTAATAGACTTCTTATCCATTTCGAGTGCCAAAGAATATCCGGCAGAATCCAATCGGTCAGCAACTAAATTGTCTGGAACGGATGCGGAATCGTATCCATCAATCAGTTCGTTTACTGCTTTGTCCTGATTAATTTCCAAATCCATATAGGTAGTATTACCTGTTTCAAGGTCTACTCCTGTAGCTTTGTTATAATCCTTTACGGTTACTTCCGTATCTCTTACCGGAATCTTTACCTTACCGGCTGTCGGTTTCCCCTCATAATTTGTGTTAAAAATGTAATTATCCCTGGTAACAAGGGTCTGTCTTAATTTTGCATCTACCAAAGAAGACCATCTCTCCTGATGTTCATGTGCAAATAACTGTAAGTTCATTTTGTTTTTCATTTCATCATCTCCTAATCAATTTTTAATCCCGGGTTCTTCTTAAGAAAGGCAGCTTCCACACCGGAAGTTTTCTTCGATGTGCCTTTCTGTCTCTCGCCCCATGCTTTTCTTGGTTCGTTTTCCTCATATGGATCCTGCGTACTCTTTTTGAACTGAGGATATTTTTTTACCACCTTTTCGATAGCCTCTTCTAAGTCAAGGTCTTCATCCGCCGCCATATAGGCGTGTGCAAGAGCAGCAACATCATCTACCGCATCTTTCGCGACATCTTCCTCAAAACAGGCAACCTTTACTTCCAACCGGGACGCCTTACTGATAGCTTCCTGTTTTTCCTTATCCTCTTTATTTTCAGGATTCTCTTCGTTGTCTGCTTTTTTCTTCTGCTCGTTTTGCCATTTCCGTTTTTCCCTTGCTAAACGTTTCTTAATGGCTTCGTCAAGGTCCTTCTGTGAGAATTTTTTATCTTCCTCGCCGTTTTCGTCCGATTCATCATCGTCTGGGTCGTCACCCTCGCCGGAATCATCTCCGTCTGTGCCACTTTCCCCGTCGCCTTCTGAAAATAACTGTAAGTCAAGTGACTGGTATTTCTTTTTTACGTTTTTGTACTTCATTTTTAAGTACCTCCTATCCTAATATCCGCTTAATGCCCGTCGGCAGCCATGCTATTTTATTTGCACGTATTCCTTGCCGTAAGATTCAATAATGGAACTTACGCCAACAAAAAAAGAATCAACCAAGAGCTTTCCCTGCTCCGACAGATTCTTAAAATATATATCAATATGCCCCGGTATTATCTGATACTCAATGGAATCCATTGTTAAATCATTCAGTGACTTAATCAGATTCTGTGTTAATACCGATACCGCAGCACATACGATATCTTTACCCGGTTCTTCATATCCTGCGTGACCGTCTACTGTAATACCTTTTCCTGTTATACTAACTACAATCAATATAACCACCTCCTAAAAATGTGTATAAAAATACCACCGACCTGTTAAGACCAGTGGATTTTAATTATCCAATATATGTTTCACAAAATCAGTATCCAATTCTAAATTATATTTATCAAAATGATAAATTTCTCTGGTATCCCAGTAGAATACTCCATCTTCATATCCTAATACGCCAGAATTAATAACATCACCCGTTATCTCATCCACTAATGACATCCCCGCTGCACAATCAGGCTCGAAAGATTTCAAATACTTTAATACTTTTTCTTTTTTAGGAATGACATTATTACTAATCATTTCTCTGATTGGTTTTCCTGTCTCACTCCCAAATTCACTTACATGGCTGATTTCCCTCATGTACTCACTTCCCTTCCGGATAAAATGTTATCATTTCTCCTGTATTCCTATATTTTGTTGGTCCTATGGTATATGTTTTGTCACTTCGTGCCCAAATAATATCATTTGGTGCCTCTATAGGTACTTGTAACTCATTTGCAAGTCTTTGTGCAAAACAATCTTCTCCTTTTCCTGTAGAACAAGATAATAACCTGATAGGTTCTCCTTTATAGTCTTTCCTGTTCCTTAAAATTTCCGCTACAGTTTTTGCATCTGTCCGCTCGCCGAAAATCTGGACTGTCTTCGGTGCACCGTGCATTATAACATCATAATAGCCATCTTTCTTTGGTAGATTGCTTGCCATTTTTCCAAAAGTATCATCTGTAAATATTGGTCTATTTTCAGATACGCATTTACTAATAATAGCATCTCTTTTGAGTTTTCTATACTTTGCTGTTCCAGGTTCTGCATCTATCTTGATTATATCAGCAGTTCCAGATTTTGCAAATGATTTTACCGCTGAATTAATGCTCCTATTTACTTCGACTGTTCTGGTACTGACGCCTTTATCAAAACCAACCACCTGCTCCCTATCTTTTCTCCGGCTCAGACTTGAATTTTTGTCGACATAATTCTTGAGTGATGCTTCTTTTGATTTAAGCTTTACAGATGATTTCTCAAATGAATCCTTGTCTCCAATCTCATCATAGAGCATACACTCCCTTTTCTGCTTCCGGACATCACGTTCCAGTGCCCTTTGTACCTGAGTTTCCTTATACAGCCTGTCATTTTCCTTTATATCTTCTGTAGGAAAATATCTTTGTATATTTACTCCCGGAACGAATGGCCACTTATGATGACGACAATTAATTCCGAGTATTCCGTCTGGTTTTCCGTAACTGGAAGAACTCCAAGGATAGTACTTGATTTTCGTTCCATATAAATCTTCTGTCTCTCCGCTGGTATTATCTAACGAGAAAATCTTACCTTGGTCTTTTGCACATTTTGGTCGTGCACCGGAATGGCTGTCTATCTGTATCAGATTTACACCTGCGTCCTTACATCTTGCTGTCTGGACTTCCTCTGCTGTCTGCCTTGCAGTATTTCGCATGGACATATTAATGTATGCTTCAGGTGTCCATTCCCTTCCTCGCTTATCCACAAAAGCCGGGATACCTTTCTCATTAAATTCACGGATACATTTCCTTACTGCCTGCTGTCTGGATTCTACACCGACTGTTACAGACTCTCCATACATATTCAGGATATCTATAAACTCCTGCTTATTCTCAATATCCTTTGCGTACCTTGCAATTTTCTGCACGAGACCAGAATATGCATCCCTCGCCTTATAAAGCATAGTGGTATTACACATATTGAGCGTATCTTTTGCCTGTTTCTTCATGGAGCTGATTACCTGCTTTACATTTCGGCTCTTAGAAGCCCTGACCATTTCTCCTGCAATACCGTCTCTTGCCATTTTTCGTAAAGCTGGATCAATGTTTTTTACGGTTTCTTCTGCCATCTCTGTAAGCATACGCTCTGCGGCTGTCTGACTAAGTCCTGACATTTTGGTAATGATTTTAATGTTTTCTTTATTTAATTTTCCAATTTCGGCCAACTTCCGCATCAGCCATTTATCAGTATCAATCGGCTGTTCCCAGTCTTTTAAATGCCTTGCAATGTTCTGCATGAGAAGTGCCTCTAAATCCTGATAGATTCCATCCACAGGCTCTGCCGCTTTCTGATTTTCAAGTAAGCCCATTTAAACCACCTTACTCTTTATCCATCTTAATGGTTTCATCATTACCTTTAATATCATCGGCTTTCTCTTCTTCGCTTTCTTCCTGTGTCCAGTCAATATCCTGTCCGGTTATCTGACCATCCTCCGCTATGCGTTCCAATTCTTTTTTTGCGTCTGCCTCAGAACACTTATCTATTTCCATGATGGCTGTCAGTTTAGACCTAAGACCCGCCTGTACCAGTTTAATGTTCTTGTCGATGGTGGTATTAGTATCCTCGATGATGGAATCGTCAAAATCTACCGTAGCTTCTATCTCTGTGCCGGTATCCAGAAAAGATACCGCTCTAATCATAGCAAGAACTGCCGTCTTTATAATAATCGCATTCTTCTGCCGGTTCTGGTAAAGGTCTGACTTATCAGAGATAACCTCAGTAGCCGTTTTTACACCGGATGAGTCGAACTGATAACGCCCGGTTCCCATACCTGTCTTTAAACTTAAAATATCGAGGCTTCGCTGGATTCCAAGCTCATGTTCCTGGGCACGTATGGTCATGTCAACCTCCGTCAGCTTTATATCCCCTTCTTTATCTCCCGGCATCTGATAATAAACGGTATCTTCAGGGTCGAATGTAGGATTTACAATCCCGTCCTTCTGCATCTGTATTTTTGCCGCAGAGATAGGGACGAGGATTCTCTTTCTGCCAAGCACAAACTCGTTAATGTATGAATCATACATTATATCACAGCCTTTGAGCTGAGAAATGCTATTAGCGAATACAGATATTCCAAGCGGGCTGTCCAAATCAATATTATTAAAAATGTTAGGTGTGATAATCTGAAACAACGGCTTTTCATATCCGGTATTTACGATTTCTTCTACGCCTTCCGGTGTTTTAATCTCTCTTCCCGAATCTGCATCTATGTACTTATTTTCGATATAGTAAACATCTGGATTTTCTCCGGATTCTTCGTCTCCAAGACGGTGAATCTGCAAATAAATACGCTCTTTCCCATCAACAACTCTTGTAGTTCCAAAAGCACACTCTGTGATATTTCCATTATCCCAAGATATCGGATAAATCATATCTGCCCGGATATAATCAATAATCACATTATCGTCTGCGTCTTTGTACTCTACGAAGGCACCAGTACCAAGAGCAAAAGCAATCTCTATTAGCTGATTTCCTCTTACCCTAAAATTATTAAAATCCAATATCTCGTTTAAACGCTTCCCATAATCTCCTGCTTTAATGGATACCTTTTCATTCAGAATAAGATTCGCCCAATCTTCACATACCTTTTTCGCCATGCCAATAGTATACCGTCTGTGGCTTGTAGTCATGGCTCCGTTAAATACTTTGTATTTATGGAATTTTTCTACTTCTCCCTGATACCACTCTAACCATTTATCAATATGCTCATAGGTTTTATCAGAAACGGTATTATACTTTTTATCCATCAGGTACTGCTTTATCTTATTACTCATTTTCATTCTCCTATGCTGCTATGTATAAGATATCATTCTGCACACTTTCCGTACTGTACTCCGTGCTATCTAAACTGTCCACATTCATAAGTCCATCATCCAGACGTATATCCTGATTCTTTTTCTTATCATCGTATACTGCCTGTTCAAAGGCTTCGATAATGTGTTTACAATGCTTCATTACCTTCCATCTATTCTGTGCTATCAGACTGTTATAGAAAGCTATCCGGTCATTGATAGGACCTTTTATAGCGTTCTTAATCTCAATAGATACGCCATTCTGTACACATGCTGTCTCCAGACCTGCTATCAGCGTCTGCTCCGCACTGTCGCAGTAGGCTTCATATACCTTATACTTTGCCTGTGCCCGTTTTACAAAATCTATAAAATCATCCTGAAGCTGTTTTGGATTTATGCGTTTCTTACAGTAATACTCATCCAGAACAACCACCTGTTTATATCCTTTCGTGAAGCCTGTAAGGGTAAAAGAATGAGCCGACTTCGTTCCTCCAAAATCGACTCCGATTACAGCATACATAATTTCATGCAGCGGCTGCTTATTATCATCTAATTCTTTCAACCATGCCTCATCTATTGTGTAGTCCTTAACATTATCCGCGAACTGCTGATATATGAGACCGTCGGCTGCTACCCATAATCCAAGGATAAAACGCTTATAGAATACACTGCCTTTTGGCCATGCTCTGTAATACCCGGCTTTTCTTTCAGAAGAAAGCGTGAGGTTATCGTCCATCATGAAATGTAACCGATATACACGTTTTTCTTTTGCTTTATCTATAAATTCTGCCTTAATATAACTGTGTGGTTCTTCCGGGTTGCAGTTCATCCACACTTTCCATCCGTCTACAGAACACCGTCCTATCATCTGGTCTATGAAGGACTGCGGGAATAGTGCCGCCTCATCCGCATAAGCACCAGCAGCTGTAAGTCCCTGTAAAGCATCCTGTGCAGCTTCCGTATTGGCTCCATACAGATAATACACATTCGTTCCAATTTCCAACCTCGCGTCCGTACCGGAACGGATATAAGTGTACGGCCATCCCCACGCCTCCAGTATCTGTATCATAGGACGGATGACGTTCTTCTTTAATGCTCCCATCGTCTTGCCAGCTAAAATAAAAGATTCCCCTGTGAACATTTCTTGCGACCACTGTAAAAAACCACAAATACAAGCTATTGTCTTGCCGGAACGGATAGAACCGTCTGCAATGACGTAATCATTCTTGCTAGACCTCGCTACCGGTCTCCACCAGTTCATAAGTCTTTTCTGTTGATCAGAAAACGGAGCAAATTTAAACGTCGATATTTTCTTTTTCTTCTTCGCCATCTTCTTCCTCCCCAGCAAACAGTTTATCCATCTCTTCTTTATCTGGTCTGATTGCTTTTAAGAAACTTTTGACATTGTCTGCCTGTTCCTCTGTTGCAAGGTCCATATGGTCCGATAGCCACTGCAACGCTTTCATACGATCTGCAAGTTTCACCTTTACACCGTCCTTGCCTCTGGAAACCTCGGATATGAGTGTTCCGTCAACCTCAAAGCTATTTTTGATATTGACATGGCTGACCGTTATTGTTTTTTGTTCTCCGTTGTCTAGCGTGATATCCATTTCTTCATTTCCAAACTCCACAAAATCAGTCACGTCTGCAAATGCAATATCCATGTACTTCTGGAAGATATCGGACTCACTTAGAAACTCTCTGTTGAGACGTTCTTGTTTCAACCGGAAGATTTCATCTTTTATCCTAGTATTTCCGAGCAGTCTCGGACCGTTTACCACAGCAGTCGCATAGGCAACACCATACGCTTTCTGATATGCCTTAGTGGCATTAAAACACCGGATATAATATATACAAAAAAGCTGTTGCTTGTCGGTCAGTTCGGTATTCTGTATTACCTCTTCTACTTCCTTTGCAATAGCTTTCTTATTGTCTCCTTTATTCTTTTTCGAGCGTTCACTTTTTTTATCCGAACGTTCGCTTTTCTGTTCGCCATCCCACTTGTAGGTGCTTTTCCATCTTCTAACGGTTCCTGCCGGCACTTCTAACTTCTCTGCTATGTCTACCAGCTTCATTCCTTTTTTGTACAACTGTTTGGCTTCTTCTGCCTTTTCATTAGGGCTACGTGCCACCAGGATCACCTTCTTTCTATACACACCCTGTTTTTTTATATGCCTCTAAGATTTTCGGGAATTGGATGGCTATCCAGTCTACCATCTGCTCATCGTGCGTGTCTTCACTCTTATTTGTACACTCATGCAATCCTGATTCAAATAGAAATGCATGCACAATCTCATGTCGCAAGACTTTTTTTCTATACCATTCGGAATTGTGTATATTGCAGTTATCCGAAGATATTTTCATAATAACAATTTCTTTTGTTGTTTTATCACAATATCCATCACATTCTTTCAAAAGTTTATCTTCTGATTCATCTTTTTCTGATATCGTGTATTCTGTGCCAAGTATATTTACCGTTTTCATAATTTTTTCCTTTCTGTGAAGTCCCGGACACCCTAAGTTTCATGTGCCTGGTAGATATAAAAAAAAGAGACTGCCTAAGCAATCTCCTTTTTCAACCACATACATTGTAGCATATATATAATATCGCATTCTATCGCATGTTTTATATTTTGAAATCATGCAATGCCCTTGCATGGATTTTGTGTAAATGTTGCCAGCTATAATCCATTTTCACAGCTATATCTTCCCACTTCATTAACTTTATGTATCTGTACATCAAGACATCCTTTTCGTCCTCGTTACTCATACGCTCTATCTTGTCTGATATGTCACGGCATAACTTTATTCTCTCGTATCTTGCTTTCATGTACCGTTTTTCTTCTTCGTCCAGCAATGCAGCATACCCGGATAAATCACTGTTGCTATGTGCGTGCGGCATTCCGTCGTTATTTACACTGGGGCATATCTTGTTCAACCGCACTTCTGCTATCTTTAACTCGCTACGCTCCATCTGTCTTACTGCTCTTCCGTATCCTCTCAGATATTCTTTTTTAACCTCTATTTCTTCCGTTGTCAATCTCATTCCTCCTTTTTTAAGCAAAAAAATACCAACCATCGAATATTGACGGTTGGTATAACCATTATAAATATGTGTCTCTCACTGTTGCCAACTTTGTTTGTCCACTTGCTTTAGAACCATCATTTTTATAAACAACAGCATCATAACCAGGATATTGTGTCCTAAATTTATTTTTCCAATCGCCTACTGTCATTGAATTTCTTGTCATTCGCTCGGCTTCATATTGTTTTGGCAACTGCAAATCTCCACGGACATTTTTACCATCTTTTGTAATATCCACTTGAAATCCCTCAATTTCAAAAATTCGTTTTTCCACTATACTTACCTTTGGCATATTATAATTTTTCCTTTCGTAAATTGATAGGAAAATTATACCACACCGCCTGCCAATATTCAATTTTCAATGTGCCTTAAACTCTATCTCTTTCCTATATATCTGAAATAACATAGATATAATCTTTGCATATAGTCCAATTTCTTGTCCGAAAGGAGTTTGTAAAATTCTTCATCCGACAGACACTTTATTTGGATTTTTAGCTTTATCAAAAATATATAAATATCGTTCAACGCTTTAGTTATTCCCATGTTATCCTTCCACTTAGTTTTGAAAACATCTGTGTCATGCTACTCATATTCTCAACTATCTCAGCAGATTTTTTCTCTTTATCAATTAACTTCTTCATGTCATCTTCCGAGAGTTCCGTATATTCAAGCAATCTTCTTACCCAATCTCTTAGACGATATAGTTCTTCTGAACCAAGCTCAATACTTTCATTCTGTGAAGCAATCACTTTTTCTTTCTCTCTTAATTGAGACTCTAACTCTCTAATTCGCTTGTTATATTTTGCTCTTTCCTTATTAAATGCTAAGTCTTTAGCTGACTTCTTATAATTTGATGCAATACTCTCTCCTTCCAAGATTAAATTGAATTTCTATTTGAATTATTTTGTAAATAATTTATAATTGTAATATGCCAATTGGCAAATTCTACGCATTAGGAGGTAGCTCGTTTTGAAGGCGGTTTTGAATTTGCCCGCACCTAAATTCTTAAAACCTACAGCGTGGCATAAAAACGGAACCATAACCTAAATTGTAGGTGGATATTAATTTAAAATTTGGTGCCGCATATAAAACTAAGTATTGCAATGAAACGAAGCTATTAAGTTAGCGGGATTTAGGGAAATTTGGAAGAAAACACTCAGCGGCACATGAGTGTTTTTCTTATTATGATTGAACTCGTGTTTTATTACCAATCATATCTAAATAATCCTTCTCCGTAATCTAATTCTTTTATCTTACTTTCTCCTTCCTCTTCATACACCCTATAACCTGTTTACATTTCTCATAACATTCTCTACTCCATTGCTTTTCAAAATACCTCTCCTAGCTTGTGTATCTGACATATTAAAAGTAAAAAAGAAAGGATTTTTATTATGAAAAAAATTCATTTTTTACCTTTAATTATCTATGTCTATTTACAGTTCTTGAATTACCAGATGTCGTTTTTTAATATTGATTTAAATGTTTTATCTTTTTTCTTAGAACTGAATCTATATTTCATTGAAGAATGCACTGAACAATATTTACATATTACTAATCAATTTTTTATTTCAAAAAGAGAAATTATACAGGTTCATCAATTTTATCTTCTAGTTTCTCATCCTCCTATTTCAGCTCCGAATAGTCAAACTACAGTTTTTCATATTTCTGCTTATGACCTCATTCCAATAATCCATTTTTCAATGTTTTCGCCAAAACCTTATACACGGGAGGTGGGGCATACTAACCCCACTTTTCTAAAAATAATTTTATGAATGTATACAAATATTCCAAAATACCTTGGTTTTCTATTTTTTTAACCATCCCAATTATAAGTTTTTTATAATCTGTTTCCTTTGTTTTTATCATCACATCATCCTTTTCAATTTCTCTGAAACAAATATGTAGAAATATCTTAAAACCCTGTTATCATGTATACCAATAACCATTTTTTAGTTCTGCTCGATATTCCTCATTCGTCATTTCAGTATTCTTCTTTTTATTATGCTATTCTCTCATGTAATTACCTTCTGACTACCCTAGTAATTCTTCCATCCTCTTACGAACTTTTGCCGGCATTGGAGTTCCTTTCGGAATTTCTTCTCTTTCTACCTCCGTTTCTGTAATTCCTTTTTTCTCTATGGCTTCCTGTTTAGGCTGTGACTGCTCTATCAGTTTTCTAATACTTTTTGGCATTTTTTCTTCATCCCGCATACGATGCAATACTGTCCAATAATTACGAATAAAATGCGATTGCTCTACACTTTGGACGATATCTATATCCATCATTGCCCATTCTTTTAAATTCGCAGGACTTCCCACCGCTCTCTGACAAGCTTCCGGCAACTTAGCAAACTCGCATTCAGAATTATATCCTGAGTTGCATATTGCTTTGTAAACCATATTCCATGCCTCTAACTCATTCATCTCATTTTTAGACGTTAATATGTGCATTTTATCTATTAGCTGACCAATACTCGGGGCGAATCCACTCGTATCACTTGCTATGTATGCTTTTAATGCAACTGCTATTTGGTTATAGTCATATTCTTCAAGCATTAACGCCCATGTATCGACTGTGAATTTCAAGTCCTGTGGTTTCCAGTTCGGGTACGAAGCAGATATAATCATCACAATTTTTTTCGTTTCTTCTCTCGTCATATTTTGCTCCAATCTATGCCATCTTTAGCATCCATCATACGTTTATCCTCTTTCAGTTCAAATAACCCCTGCCAACTATTCATTACAGACTGCTCCAAAATTTTTATTGTTAAATCATTATCCATTCCCGATGATGTTGCTGCTAGTTTTTGTAGCTTAGACATCGCAAGTTCTATTGCTCTATCCGTCATTGGCTTTTTTATTTTCTTCCGCATCTCTACATAGTCAGCAAAAGCTTTGTCTAATTCCTCGTCAGAAGGATAGTACACAGGTGGTTCTTTTTTCTTGGGTACGTTAGTACCTTCTTTTTTCTCTTTTTCCTTTCTTCCCTTCTTTATTTCTTCCTTTCTTCTATTATTGGGAATAGTTTGGGAATAGAATGGGGCTTGTTCGGTATTTGTTTGGTATTCGTTTGGGCTTTGCTCGGTAACATCTTGATACCTACAGTAATTTTTTACCGTAAATATGGTATATTTGTTTGTGGTTTGCTTGGTAATCTCTCCCGTTTTCTCAAGGTGCTTTACAGCCGTCCGAATTTCATCTACTGTAAGGTTTAACTCCGTCGAAAGTGTTCCGATTGACGAAATAAAAGAGCCACGTGGCACCATTGTGCCCTCAAACTTTCCACTTTTCCAATTTGCTTTCAATAGCATGTGAAGAAATACCCGGCAAGTATTAATATTGTGATACCACTCCCATTCAAGAATTTCACGGCTTAATTTTATGTAATTTCCATCCACCTACTCACCTACTTTTACACTTTCAATACTTCTAACATCATTATTACTTCTTTATCTTGCTATTCTTCATCCTGTTCTGCTGTCATTTTCTGTACTTCAGCATCCATTTCTGCGATTTTAGGTATTAACTCAATAAATCTCTTTCACTCACGCTACAACACCACCTTTCATCTCTATGAGCAAAGGTCTTTTGGCATCAACCAAAATAAACATCTTTTTCATAAACTCCATAAGATGTGGATCATATGCACTTGCTGCCAATAATATAGGCTTAATATTCTCATATTCTTCCAAAGTACATTGATTTAATTCTTCATATAGATTCGTCATCGCTATTTCTTTTCTATTCTTGCTACTACAGTTTTCCATTTTCTGTTATCCTCTCATAATCTGATATGTCTATTTATTCCTCTTAAACTTTTTTCTCCACTGATCATCATAATATTACTAAAGAACAGTGCTTTCTCTGCAAAATTCACAGATTTTAAAATACACAACTTGGCATCTATCTCCATTTGTGTTAAAATACAAACGGATACTTTTGTATCATCCTTAGTTAAAATAGCACCGGAACTCGTCAAAGTTAATGAGTGCTATTTTTTTGTTTCAAAATCACGTTTCTTTTTCTCATATTCCTCCCTTTTCTGACACGCATACACTATCATTAATCCAATTAGTGATACGATTCCGCAAACTACAGGTTGTCCATCACATCCACAGGCACCTAGAATAAAAAGTATAATTCCTATGGCAGCAACAACATCTCGTTTATTCATAGCTTATCCTCCTTCCTATCCCATTCCGTATAACTCCGCTTTCTGCTCTTCCGTCATTTTCAAAACCTTAGACAACACTCTTAAATCTCTCAAAGTGAGTGTCTCTGGATACTGTCTTTTTCTCTGAACTGTCCGAACTGTGCAGCACATACTCTTCGCTAAAGCATCATCCGTGACCCCGGTACGTTCTTGACAGTATTTAATGACTGCTCTTGTATTTCTATTTTGAATTTCTAAGTCACTTGGTTTTAATTTTGGCATTCCTACACCTCCCTTTTTATTGTTGATTTTCTTATTCTCTTTAATGGTCATTATCTGTGGTATCTATGCCACCTGTTCCCTTTCAATAAGCGGCAAAATATCTTCCTGCTTAAGTAAATCGTAAAGGAACAATCTACCTTTCTGCGTCCAATAAGAATGCTCCTTGGAATGCTGTACTCCATCGGCATCTGCATAATTATGAGTTTTCGCTTTTAAGTAACCATTTCCCTGATACTTTGAGTAAAGAACCCATGTATCGCCCTGCTTGAACTGAATGCCCATATCATGAAGCATCACATTAAATTTCTTCGCAGACATTCCATAGTCCTTTGCAATGACTGTCGTAGCTATCAAATCCTTACACTGGAGAATCATGTCATAATAGGATGCCTTCGGTTGAAGTTCCTCAATGACTTTCTGCTGTTCTACAACCTGTCCACCAAGGAATTTGCATCGGTCTTTCAAACTACTGATTGTCTGGTCTGCCATCTTTAGTGCTCTGGCAAATACCTGCTCTGGTGTATTCCATGCTTTCTCCAAATTGATGAGATACTGACGAATTTCTTTGCCCTTTTCTGTTCTCTGCAACATACAAATCTGCTTCGCCATATCTACAGACATATCAATGTCATCTACCTCTCGCTGAACCTCTCTAGTTCCCTCAATTTGAACCCGTACTTTTTTGTTCGGAGTTGAAAAATCAACGCCTTGTACAAATCCATAGCCGGAATATCTTTCAAACCACTTGCTAAAGCGTTCTGTGCCCTTAACTCCATCTTCCTGCGATAATAAATCGTATAAATCTCTTGCTGACACTGTCTGTGTGTCCATATTGATGTTAATTAAATTGTTCATTTTATTCGCCTTTCCCTGTAAGAATCCTTATCATTTCAACAGCTTCTTTGCTGTTCTGGAGAATACTCTCCTTAAATTCATTACTGTCTGATGCCACCAACTGGATGAGCAGCGATGCTTTATTAAGTCCTTCCTGTCTGCCACGTTCATATCCAATGCGGTACGCTTCTCTTTCCTGTTGTGTCATGTATCTCGGTGCTATCATCTTGTCATCTCCTTTTCTATTTTACGTTTACGTAAGTTCTTTTGCAAAAAAAATTTCAAGTGGAGAATCCAACTTAAGAAAGACACAAATATTCTGTATCTCATCCCTGCTAAATTCACTTGTACCATTAATTTTTCGATATAGCGTAGATTCGTTAATATTAAGGTATTCTGCTACATCTGCAATTGTTTTTCCGCCTTCAATTACCGCTGCCTTGAACTTTAATTTGTTAAACAACTCCTATTTGCTCCTTTCTTTTGTTTTACGTTTCCGCAATTTCAATATAACACACTATTTACGTAAACGCAATACATTTTTGCAATTTTTTTATATTTTTTGCATTTTCGTATTGCATTTTTGCAATAACAACATTATAATTAAGACACAAAGAAAAAAGAGGTGAAAACCTATGGATGTAAAAGATATTTTAAAAAATAGAAGAATTGAAAAACAGCTCACTCTTGATGATGTTGGACACTTAGTAGGTGTATCTGCCGCAACTATTTCACGCTGGGAAAGCGGGGATATTGCCAACATGAAAAGAGACAAAATCGTAAAACTTGCGAAAGCACTTGATATATCACCAGCTATTATAATGGGTTGGGATGAATCTATTATATCTAATGATGTACAACAGCACCAAGACCCCGATGTTAGGCGTATCGAACGTGCTCGGCAAAAAATGCCAGAAGCTGACAAAAAATTTATGATGGATATGCTTGAACGCTCTTTTTCAGAATATTTTGAGGATGATGGTTCGGATGACCCAGACTAATATACCTTTAGAACGACGCCAAGAAATAAAACAGGCTGTTTACAATACTCTGCGAAATTATAAACAATCCTATATTCCAGTAAAAATAAAAGCGATTGCTCGCAGTTTTTCAAATATTCGTCTAGTTCAATACAGCAAACATATGAAGATAATGTCTCTATCATATGATGAAATGATGGAATTTACGGGGACAAAAGATGCTTGTACTGACTATTATGCTGATGACCGTTTTTACATTATCTATTATAACGATATTGACCGAAACATTACTACATCCAATAGATACCGATGGAATATTGCTCATGAATTAGGTCACATAATGCTTGAACACCACATTACTCATGAAAAAACAAGAATATTTCGAAATGAGTTATCTAATAACGAATACGATGAGCTTGAAGAAGAAGCTGATTATTTTGCTTCACTCATTTTAGTTCCGCATGCTGCTCTACTTGGATTTCAAATCAAAAATGCAAATTATATTAAAGTTATGTGTAAAATATCAGAACCAGCAGCTAAAAGACGCTATTATGAATTTGTAGAATGGAAGTCCCATGTAAACGCTCAAGACGAGTACGATAATCGTATTTTTTATCTGTATTACAATTTCATTTACAAACGCAAATGTAAAAACTGCGGTACAGGCTTAATTCAAAGATATGGAAAACACTGCCCTATATGTGGCAAAAAAAATACTTTAGAATGGGGAGATGGAGATAGTATGAAATATCCTTTATTAGACACACACGAAAACGGAAAATTAAAAGAATGCCCAAACTGTCATAATGAAGAAACAAATATCGACGGAAATTACTGCCAAATTTGTGGAAGTTACATTATTAATAAATGTCCTAACCAGAACTGTGATAATTATGATGTACTTCCATCAAATGCAAGATACTGCCCTATATGTGGTGAAAGCAGTACTTTCTACAATACCAATATTTTGAAAGTCTGGGATTATGAAGAGTATAAAAATAATTCTGACGGTTTTATGAATATTCCAGATGGAATTGATGAAGAACTGCCGTTCAATTAATTAAGTACCTTGACAATATAATACACCTACCAAGGGAACTGAAGGGGCGATATGCCGGCTGCCGGATACTTAAGAAGGGAGCTGGTGCCAATGGTTACATACAGTGATTTGTTCACTTTCGTGATTATGCTCTGCACTGTTATAACTCTTGTTTTACACATCAAAAGCAGAAAAAAATAGCGCCCTCGGTCTGGTAAACTAAGGCGCTATCTTTAGCAATTTACTTACCGGCGGCTAGGCTTTATCTAGCTTTCGGTTCTCTTGTTAAGTATATTATATGTCAACTATTTATTTTTGTCAAACTAAAAACCGCCCTCGGTACTGCAATACCGAGAGCGGCAAGTATACATCCAAGAATGCATACCTCGAACTCACTCACATTGTATCATTCTTGGTGACGGTCTGCAAGAGACAGGCTGTCTTTTTTATACACTTTTTTAGGAGGAGATACAATGGCAAAGCGTAAAAAGTACGAACTTCCAAGTGGAACGCTCCGTAGGCAAGTATATAGCCACTCAGAGCCACTTTTAGACGAGAAGGGTAGAAATATACTGGATAAGGACGGAAAGCCGAAAATGAGGCGTGTATACGTTTCTATAACGGCACCTACTAAGAAAGAGTTAGATTTACGTGTTGCGGAGTTTAAAATGAATAAGAAAGCGAGTAACAGCTTAGATAAAAAGCCACTCTCTTTTAAAGATGCCAGAACACAATACATTGAGCGGAAGAGTAATGTACTATCTGCCTCCACGATACGAGGATATAAACAGATGGACACGTACTTTGATATGATTGACGATTTGGACATCCACAAAATAACGCAACGTGACATCCAAGAATGGGTAAATGCATTTTCCTGTAAGCACGCACCGAAAACCGTCAAAAATGCTCATGGTCTTTTGTCAGCTATTCTCAATGAAAACGATTGCGACATTGTATTGAAAACAAGATTGCCACAGAGAGTTAAACCGGATTTTTATGTGCCGACTGATGAGGACGTGAGTAGGTTGATTCAGCACTTCCATGATACAGGGGATAAAGATATGCTTATAGCAACGCATCTGGCATCCTGCGGCACGCTCAGACCCTCCGAGATATGTGGTCTACATTCAGAGGATGTAAAGGGTAATGTAATACACGTCCATAAGGCGGCTGTATTTAATGACAAGGGCGAGCTCATAAAAAAGACAACCAAAACTATATCATCCGACCGATATATTGATTTACCAAGCTACGTCACGGACCTTTTCCCGAAAAGTGGGTACATCGTTAATATTACACCGGACGTTATCACAAGCCGATTTGAAAGAGCCATTAAAAAATTAGACCTTCCTCATTTTAGATTTCATGACCTTCGGCACTACTCTGCTTCTGTTATGCACGCAATCGGAGTGCCGGATCAGTACATTATGGAACGCGGCGGATGGTCAAGTGATGCGGTTTTAAAACAGATTTATCGTGGGACAATGGATGATTATAGACAGCAATTTATCGAGCAGACTAATGCTCATTTTGTACAAATGCAACACGAAATGCAACACAAAAAATAAAAAGCCTAGTAAATACTAGACTTTTATAATGGAGTAGACGGGAGTCGAACCCGTGTCCAAAAACAAATCCCCTGTCCTTCTACGAGTGTAGTCTGTCCTTTGACATTCCCTCCACGGCACCTGAAACAGACACAGTTGCCGCTTTAGTAGCTTCATTCTACGCCCTTATGTGCAAAGCTTAGCATAAGTCGTTTCTCACATGGTCGAAGCCCGGGTCCTAAGGTGTGAGTGCCTTAGGTCGGACTGCTGCAACTAGGCAGCGTATGCTAAATTATCTTCAGCGTTTAATTTTAATTTTGAAGTTTCACGCCACTTCTTTCGACTCGCTTCTCCAGCTTCATCATCCCTGTCGAAACCATTACTACCCCTTATGAAATTTATCCGCATCTTAGATGCAATCAGACAGTCTCCTGTCCGTATCTATTATATGCACGCAGCCTTGCTGCGTCAAGAAAGAGCCTGTGAATTTTTTGCAAAATCTCTTATCTAAACTAATAAAGATTCTTTACCTTAAATTCACGCTCTGCCTCTCTTCGCTGGTCTTTCTTAGCAATGTCCTGACGCTTATCATAAAGCTTTTTACCTTTTGCCAGAGCAACCTGCACCTTCACCAGACCGCCTTTAAAATAAACCTGAACCGGAACCAGGGTATATCCCTGTTCCGCCAGTTTTCCCTGTAGCTTTCGGATTTCCGCCCGGTGCATCAGCAGTTTTTTCGGACGCATAGGGTCTTTGTTAAAAATATTTCCCTTTTCATAGGGAGAAACATGCATTCCGTAAATCATCATTTCTCCGTTCTCAATACGGATAAACGACTCTTTGATACTGCACTTTCCCATACGGAGGGATTTTACCTCCGTACCGTGCAGAGCAATTCCTGCCTCATAGGTCTCTTCTAAAAAATAATCATGTCTGGCTTTTTTATTATTGGCAATCAATTTGCTGTTTTCCTTCGCCATCTTCTTCCTCCACCAATGTAAAATCTATGGTTCTTGAAAATTTATCGGTATCTTTTACCCGGATGCGTACCTTCTGTCCCAGTTTGTAGCGTCGGTTGGTAACCTCTCCCACCAACTGATAGCTTTCTTCATAATATGCATAATAGTCATCCGTCATGTCTGTAACTCGTACCATTCCCTCAACGGTATTAGGCAGTTCCACATAGATGCCATACTGGGTTACCCCGGAAATCACTCCTTCGTATTCTTCCCCGATATGGTAACTCATAAACTCTGCCTTTTTCAGCTTATTGGTCTCTCTCTCCGCTTCCTCTGCCAGCCGTTCTCTCTGGCTGGAACGCTTGGCTACTTCCGGTAATATTTTATCATAATGTGCTCTTCTTGTCTCATTCATTTTTCCCCGCAGATTTTCTTTAATAATCCGGTGTATCTGCAAATCAGGATACCTGCGGATAGGGGAAGTAAAATGACAATAATAGTTTGCCGCCAGACCAAAATGTCCGGTACAATCCGTGGTGTATTTTGCCTGCTTCATGGAACGCAGCACCAGACGGCTCAGAAGTGCCTCCTCCGGCGTACCCTCTAACTTCTGCAACAGCTTCTGCAATTCCTTCGGATGTACCTCATCTCTGGAAATATGCATACTGTATCCGAAATTATTGATAAAGGTTGCCAGTTTTTTGATTTTTTCCTCGTCCGGGTTTTCGTGCGTCCGGTACACAAAAGGAAGCTCCTGCCAGAAATAATCCTCTGCCACCGTTTCATTGGCAAGCAACATAAAGTCCTCGATAATCTTCGTTGCCACATTCCGCTCATATGGTTTTATGTCAACCGGTTCTCCCTTTTCATTCAAGACTATCTTTGACTCCGGAAAATCAAAGTCGATGGAGCCCCGTTTCATACGTCTTTTCCGCAGAATCTGTGCCAGCTTTTCCATCCGCTCAAACATGGGAATGAATTTCTCATATTTGCCACATTCCTCCGGGTCTCTATCCTCTAAAATCTTTTTCACACTGGTATAGCTCATCCGTCTGTCCACCCGGATAACGGTCTCAGCGATTCTGTGATCCAGTACATTTCCCTTTTCATCCACACGCATAATACAGCTTAACGCCAGACGGTCTTCACCCTGATTCAAAGAACAGATTCCGTTGGAAAGTGTATGGGGAAGCATAGGTATTACCCTGTCCACCAGATACACACTGGTGCCTCTTTTTTTTGCCTCCTCGTCCAACGCCGAATGCTCCTGTACATAGTTGGTTACATCCGCAATATGGACTCCCAACTGATAGATGCCATCTTCTTCGGTCAAGGTGATTGCATCATCCAAATCCTTGGCATCCTCGCCGTCGATAGTTACCGTCTGCCAGTCTCTGACATCCAGCCTTCCTGCCCGGTCTGCCTCGCTGACATCCTTTGCCACCCGCTCCGCCTGATGTAACATCTTTTCAGAAAATTCAATGGGGAAATCATAAGCTTTGGCAATGGACAGAATATCCACTCCCGGGTCATTGATATGTCCCAGAATTTCCACCACTTTTCCCTCAGGATTCCGATTCTTCTGTCCGTAATCCGTAATCTCACAGACCACCTTATGACCTGCCACAGCTCCCTTGGAACGTTCCTTCGGGATATAAATATCCTTTAAAATCTTCTGGTTGTCCGGCACCACAAACCCAAAACTTTTGCTTGGCTCATAGGTGCCCACAATTCGATTGGTACCATGCTCCAGAATTCTGACAATGGTTCCTTCCTTCCGTTTCCCTTTGGCAGCAGGCAGTACCCTGACCTCCACCGTATCCATGTGAAGGGCTCCATTTACCTCAGATTCCGGGATGAAGATGTCCTCCTCTTCTCCCTCTATCCGCAAAAATCCAAAGCCTTTGGGATGACTTTCAAAAACACCACTGACAAGGTCTTTTTTCTCCTCCGCCTTGGAATACTTTCCCCTTTTGCTGATGGTAATTTTCTCTTCATCCAACAGAGCTTCTAAAACCTCTTTTAGCTCCGGCCTCTGCTCCTTTGGTATCTGAAGCAAAATTGCCAGTTCCTTTTCCTTCATGGGAACATACAGCTCATTGCACATCAAATCATATATTTTCTTTTTTCGTTCTTCCAATAATTTTGATTCCATCTTTCTCCCTGTTTTATCCTATTAAACGAAAAAGGCTGTCAACAGACAGCCTCATTTTTATAAACTTCCAATATTTAATATAATCGAAATCAAAAGAAATAATGCAACCAAAACTCTGGTAACCTTTACAAGGATTCCCTCCATGGAACGGCTCTTATTCTTGCTCCAATAGGTATCGGATGCTCCTGCAATAGCTCCGAGTCCTGCTGATTTTCCTTCCTGTTTCAAAATGATTACTGTCAATATGATACTGATTATAATTAATACTACTGATAATACTGTCTTTAAAACTGCCACCAGTGACACCTCCTGTAGTCTCTATCCACACGTAACTCAAAGAATTATATCATATTTCCAGTTTCTGTGCAAGACCTATATTTTATTGAAAGGATTAGTATATTTTGCCGCTTCCTTCATCTCTTCTTCAATTCGCAGTAACTGATTGTATTTTGCCACCCTCTCACTTCGACACGGTGCTCCGGTCTTAATCTGTCCTGCATTGACCGCAACGGCTAAATCGGCAATAAAGTGATCCTCCGTCTCCCCGGAACGATGGGAAATGACCGCCTTGAATCCGTTTTTCTGTGCCAGCTCAATGGCATCCATGGCTTCTGTCACGGTTCCAATCTGATTTACTTTTACCAAAATTGCATTTCCGGTATGGAATTTAATTCCCAAATCCAGACGCTTGGTATTGGTTACGAACAAGTCGTCTCCCACCAACTGAATCTTATCTCCCAGACGTTTGGTCAGTTCCTTCCATCCGTCCCAATCGTCCTCATCCAGACCATCCTCAATAGAGATAATCGGAAACTCTTCGATTAAATCTTCATAGTAGGCAATCATCTCATTGGTGTCACGCAGAACCTCTTCTCCTCTAATCTCCCCTTCTCCTTCAAAATGATACATTCCGTCCTCTGCATTGTAAAGCTCGCTGGCTGCCACATCCAAAGCAATTTTAAAATCCACATCCGGCTCATAGCCTGCCGCTTCAATGGCTTTCACAATCAAACGCAGCACCGCTTTTGCATCTGGCAAGTCTGGGGCAAAGCCGCCTTCGTCCCCCACTCCGGTGGAAAGTCCTTTTTCATCTAAAATCTTCTTTAAGTTGTGATAAACCTCTGCACATTTTCGCAAAGCGTCCGCAAAATTTTCCGCCTGTACAGGCATAATCATAAACTCCTGAAAATCTACGGTGTTATCCGCATGTTTTCCGCCGTTTAAAATATTCATCATAGGAACCGGAAGTAAACGGGTATGGCATCCTCCCAGATAACGATAAAGAGGAATCTCCAAAGCATTTGCCGCAGCTCTGGCTGTTGCCATAGAAACCGCCAGCATTGCATTGGCTCCCAGATTACTCTTGTCCTCTGTGCCGTCAAGAGCAATCATTTTTGCATCAATATTCTCCTGCTCCAACACATTCATTCCCACTAATTCCTTGGCAATTCTCTCATTTACATGGCGGACTGCATTCTGTACTGCCAGTCCAAAATATTCTGTTGTGCCGTCCCGCAGCTCCACTGCCTCAAATCTTCCTGTGCTGGCACCGGAAGGAACTGCTGCTCTCCCCACAATATAATCTGCCACCTTTACCTCTGCCTCTACGGTAGGGTTTCCTCTGGAGTCCAAAATCTGTCTTGCTTTTACTTCTGTAATCGGATAAAAATTATTCATATGTGTCTCCTTTCTGCCCGGGGGCCTTTTATCATACAGGGAATTTTCTTAGAATTTCCTATATCATAATAAAAAAACTGCCTTTTTACAAGACAGTTTTATTATTCTTAATATAACCTCATCCTCATATTTTATGTATGCTAAAAGAATTGGCAAAACAGAATCGGCAGAAAAATCGCCGGAACAAAGTTCATCACCTTAAATTTGGAAATTCCCAGCATATTCAATCCCAGTGCCAGAATAATCACATAGCCGGCACAGGACATTTCCTGAATTACCGTATCTGTTAAGAATGGTGATATCCATTGTGCCAAAACCGTGATAGCTCCTTGATAGATAAACACAAACGCCGCCGAAAAAATAACTCCGATTCCCAGAGAAGAAGCAAAGACAATGGCTGCCACAAAGTCCAGCATGGATTTGGCAAACAAGGTCTCGTGATTTCCGGTAAGACCACTTTGCAGGGAACCTACGATAGTCATAGCACCTACACAGAACAATAGAGAGGCACTGACAAAGCCTTCCGCAATCCCCTTTTTTCCATCTTTTCCTGTCCCTTGAAATCTTTTTTCCAAATAGTCCCCCAGACGGTTAATTTTCTCATCCAAATCCAGAGCTTCTCCTATCAAAGTTCCGATAACCATAGACAGAATCAGTATTAGAGTGTTTTCTCCTGCCAAGGCTCCGCTGATTCCGATATACAAGGTACAGAGTCCCAACGCCTGCATAATCCGTTTGGAAAACCGTTCCGACACATTCAGTTGAAATGTTTTCGTAAGGGCAGTAATCAACATTCCCAGTAAACTTCCTGCAATTACTGCCGCTGTATTTACAATCGTTCCAAGCATAGCCATAGTTTCCGGTTAAACCGTAATCTCTACCTCCACACCCAGCAAATCCTTTCTTTCCTCCAAAATCGGATTTACTACGTCATTTAAGAATTTCTCCACCTGCAACGGTGCTCGTCCCACATATTTTGCAGGGTCCATAGATTTTTCTAAATCCTCCAATGTCAAATTGAAAGACGGGTCATTGGCAATCAATTCCAAGAGATTGTTGTCTTTTCCCTCTACTTTTACATTTTTACCTGCTTCCATGGAAAGCTGGCGAATCTTCTCATGCATTTCCTGACGGTTTCCGCCGTTCTTTACGGCATCCATCATAATGTTTTCCGTAGCCATGAACGGCAACTCTGCCATCATATGTTTGCGGATAACTTTATCGTATACCACCAGTCCGTCTACCACGTTCAGGCACAAATCCAAAATTCCGTCGATGGCAAGAAATCCTTCCGGTATGCTCAATCGTTTGTTGGCAGAATCGTCCAAGGTTCTCTCAAACCACTGGGTCGCTGAAGTAATGGCAGGATTTAAGGCATCCACCATCACATATCTGGAAAGGGAAGCGATTCTCTCACTTCTCATCGGATTTCTCTTATATGCCATTGCTGAAGAACCAATCTGGTTTTTCTCAAATGGCTCCTCCACCTCTTTTAAGTGCTGTAACAGACGGATGTCATTGGACATTTTATGGGCACTTGCTGCAATTCCTGCAAGAACATTTGCCACTCTGGTATCCACTTTACGGGAATAAGTCTGTCCCGATACCGGATAGCACTCTTCAAATCCCATTTTCTTTGCAATCATCGGGTCAATCTTATCTATGGTTTCCTGATCTCCTGCAAAAAGCTCCTGAAAGCTTGCCTGAGTTCCGGTGGTTCCCTTAGAGCCCAACAGCTTTAAGGTTCCCTGTACATATTCCAAATCCTCTAAATCCAACAAAAATTCCTGTATCCACAAGGTTGCTCTTTTTCCTACGGTTGTAGGCTGTGCCGGCTGGAAATGCGTAAAGGCAAGGGTTGGCAGATTCTTGTATTCATCTGCAAATTTTGCCAGTTCGTCAATGACGTTTATCAATTTTTTGCGGACTAATTTTAATGCCTCATTCATTACAATAATGTCGGTGTTATCTCCCACATAACAGGAAGTTGCTCCCAGATGAATGATTCCCGCTGCCTTCGGACACTGCTGACCGTAAGCATAGACATGGCTCATAACATCATGACGCACCAGTTTTTCCCGCTCTTTTGCCACATCATAATTAATATTATCTGCATTCGCTTTTAATTCATCAATCTGCTCCTGGGTAATGACCGGCTTTCCGTTCTCGGAAAGTCCCAGCTCCATTTCTGTCTCTGCCAAAGCAATCCACAATTTTCTCCATGTACGGAATTTCATGTCCGGTGAAAAGATGTACTGCATCTCTTTGCTGGCATAACGCTCTGACAATGGGCTCTGATATCTATCTGTACTCATATTTTTATCTCCTCGTATTATATAGTAGTAGTGTTTATAGACCCTCTCCAAGGTCTGTATGC